>NZ_CALEMI010000066.1 GCF_937910895.1 uncultured Dokdonia sp.
TTAACTAATACTAATACCTCATCACCTGATTCGTTTCTGGTGATGAGGTATTTTATAAAATAACAATCCCTCGTTATCACTCAATTTTTACTAAAATTCAACAAAATTATGAAAAAAGTAATTTTAAGCGTTGTCGCGCTAGCTATCGCAAGTGTCGCAATGGCTCAGGACACAGGGGCTCGTAAAGCAGTTCAGGTAGCACAAATACCAGGATCTGTAGCAACTGCAAATACAGGGGAAAGTGTTCAAAACGGTGTAGCAAATGCAGTACAAGTGCGTCAAGCAGGTACCATGAATTCAGCATTGACTCTTCAGAATGGAGAAGAAAATCAAGCTAGAATCATGCAGACTGGTGACGTTAATGGGAATCAAGCCCTTAGTGGTCAGTTAAACCTTGCAGAGGTAGATCAGTTAGGTTTTGGTAACGAATCCACTAGCTACCAAGAAGGAGACTTTAACAACGCGATGACAGAGCAACGAAACGAAGCAGGTGGTGGTACGATAGGAAACCGTGCATTAATTCAACAAGGAGTTGCAGACCAAGCTGAAAATAATGATGCCAACATTACTCAAGATGGTCAAGACAACTCGGCATACACAAAACAAACGTATGATAACAGTGATGCGGCGACTTCTCAAACAGGGGAAAGTAACATCTCTGAAATTGATCAAAATGCAGGTCCAGAAGATAGTCAAGGACAATTTGCTATTGTAAGCCAGATAGGAAGCAATAACGAATCTCGTGTGGAGCAAGACAATGCTGCTGGAAGTGATGCCCGTAATGTAGCTTATACTGCACAAACAGGGAGCAATAACAGTGCAGAGCAAATTCAGAGTGCTGAGGGGTCTACAGGAAATATAGCAGTTATTGCTCAAGGTCAAGGAAATCAATTATTTCAAGCTCCGGCATCTGAGCAAGTTTGGTTTAATACTTTTGCTTTCGATTCAAGTGTAACTGGTGGTGGGAATAATATTGGTGATTCTGATAATGGTGTTGCTTTTCAACAACAAAACGGTGATGGAAATCAAGCATTTTTAGGTCAATATGCTTCAACAGCTGATTCCAATAATGGAGCTCAACTTCAAGACGGTGATAATAATGCAGCATACATGAGTCAGAATGCCTTTGGAAGTTCAGATGGAAGTGGAAATATAGGAAGACAAGAGCAAATAGGAGATGGAAACGCTACTGGGGTATTGCAAACTGGAAGCGATCACCGTGCTCTTCAGGTACAAACTGGGAATAATAATAGCGCTATTTCTAGTCAAAGAGGAACAAATAATAATCTCAATGTATTCCAAGAAGGAGTAGGTAGTTACGGTCAGACGTTACAACACGGTGAATTTAACGTAGCACTTCTTACACAACGTGATGGACAAAGTTACACTATCCGTCAAAACGAAGGTCAATTTGGAATAGGTGGAAATCAAGCTGATATCCTCCAAGAAGGACCATTAGGAACTGGAAATCAAAATGGATTTATCCAAGTGACTCCTCAAGGTGTAACTGCACCAACTTCAGTTTCATCATTTACATTGGCACCTATCAACTAATAGAGAGTTTATAAAAAGTAATGTGTATAAAACTCATTATACACATTACTTTTTAATATTTCTCAACAATTTTAAATTCTATTAGTAATTAACAGTTTATATACTTTTTTTATTTTAAATTAGAGTTATGAAAAATTTTAAACATATAGTCATTGCTAGTTGCTTAACATTACTTTATAGTGCAACTCTTTTGGCTCAAACTTATGAGAAAGATACAGAAGAGCAAGAGGTAAATGGAAATGAAATTGTTGTAGATAATCAAACCGTAAGTTCTGATATATTTTTAAATTTAGGTTTTGACACCTCTGTTAATCCAAGAAATCAACAAATTACTGGGAATAGCATATTTTTAACACAAATAGGAGATTTGAATATAGTATCTATTAATTCAAATACGACTTCTAGTGAGATACAACTAACCCAAAGAGGCAATTCTAATTTTACAGCCTTAGATTATCGTGCTAACACCGTAGTGACTACTATAACTCAAGATGGTAATTTTAATTTAATACGAGATTTTGTAAATAACCCTACTGTAGATGTTTCTCTAGATTTACTTCAACAAGGGGATAATCTAACTTTTGAACGCTTTGGGACTAATACTTTAACAAGATCAATGAGATTTGTACAAACAGAAGCCTCACCAACAATTATTATAAGAAGCTACCAGTAATCTCTACGTTTTCTTTTTATTACTTACTCGTTTTATATGAGACTACTTAATGTAATATTTGCTCATATATCAAAGAAATATCTTCTTTGTCTTGTTTTTCTTACAACAAGTGTTTTCACAAGTTTTGCTCAGTTTTTTAACAAAGATATCCAAGCCAAAATTTTAATAGAACGTAATAGCGAATTCTATACTTTTCACGCTGGGGCGCGAAATAAAACAGCTACCGATTTTAATTTAAAATATGATTATTCAGTTTTCAGAACTGATAAAGACGGTAATGTTGCAAAGTCAAATCAATCAGGCTTGTTTTTTTTAAAAGGAAATGAGACAAAAATATTATCAACATTAACTGTGAACTATAATGTTGAAGATAAAATTATATTGCTTCTATTGGTCTACGATACTGACGATAAACCTATAGGGAAAGACCGTATTGTTTTAGAACAAGGAGGTAAAACAATCATAGATTTAAATAGAGATACCCCTAAAAAAACTTCAGGAGATCAAGCCGTAGCACAAGATGGCTATAAAATAGAAGGATTAGTGCTACAAAAAACATTAACAAAATCTGGGAGAGATTTTTTCAGAATGTTTTATAGTGAGTATTACAATAACCAAATACAATCTCCAGTAAATATATTAATTAAAGAAGTTCCTGGTAGAAGGAGAAACACATTAATTAGTGTGGAGGTAGACGGAAAACTAGTATGGCAATTTTTTGCGCAACCTAGAAAAGAATTTCTTACCGATATGGTTAGAATTTCTCTTCAAAGAGTATTATCTTTCCTGAATAGATTAGAAAAACAGAATGAACAATTTATAAGGTATTAGCGATATGAAAACTACAATCATTACACTATTAATTTCTTTTGTTGTGACCTCAATGAGTGCACAACAATTTGTGTATAGACCTATAAATCCTTTTTTTGGAGGGGACACGTTTAATTACCAGCAATTATTAAGTTCTGCACAAGCTCAAAATGGATTTACAGCTCCACAAAATGCGGCAGATCAGCAATCAGATTTAGAGCGATTTGGCGATAATTTAAACAATCAAATTTTAAGTCAGATTTCTCGTACGTTAACACAACAACAATTAGATTCTATAGGAGATTTAACAGAACCTGGCACATTTACATTTGGTACATTGGCTGTAGAAGTCTTTGAAAGCTCAGAGGGACTCGTTATTAATATTTTAGATACTACAAACGGAGAGGAAACACAAGTAATAGTTCCTAATTAGTAAGCGCAATTAGTATTATAATATGCACCATTTTAAAAAGTTTATACTAGTACTTTTACTAGTTGTATTTAATTCCTGCGGGTCTTATTTTAACCAACCTTTATTTCAAGAGCCTTCGAGAGTAGGCGAGTTTTCTAGATCTACAGACAAATTATTAGACCTTCCTGATGCAGCCCAAAAACTAGAAGTGGCTGTTTATAATTTTAGTGATCAAACAGGTCAATTTAAACCAGTCGAAAATGGAAGTACGTTTAGTACTGCTGTTACTCAGGGAGGAACGACCATTTTAATAAAAGCATTAGAAGATTCTGGTTGGTTCAAGCCTATTGAGCGAGAAAATCTTGGTAACCTGACTACTGAGCGTAATATTATAAGAAATACCAAGCAGGAATATATTAAAAATTTAGATCCTAATACCCCTCCTTTGCCTCCTTTATTATACGCTGGACTTATATTAGAAGGCGGTATTATATCCTATGATACCAACATTGTTACTGGTGGTATGGGAGCTAGATACTTTGGATTAGGCGCCTCTTCTCAATATCGACAAGACAGGATAACTGTTTATTTAAGAGCTGTATCCACAACCAGTGGCGAGATTCTTAAAACTATATATGTTTCTAAAACGATATTATCACAATCGTTAAGTGGTAACTTTTTTAGATTTGTAAAATTTCAACGATTGTTAGAGGTAGAAACGGGTATTACGCAGAGCGAACCTATTCAAATAGCAGTAAAAGATGCTATTGAAAAAGCAGTACATGATTTAATTGTTGAAGGTGTTAAAGATCAATTGTGGAGCAGTAAAGAAGGAAAAGCAGTGAATGATCAATTGGTCACAGATTATCTAAAAGATAAAGAATTTGAAGAGTCTAAAGCTTTGTATAACAGATTATTTGTTGACAGAGAATATAAAAATACGATTAGTTTATCAGGTGGAGCCAATCTCATAGATGGGGATTATGCAACAAAAAGATTAGGTTTTTATGGAGCAGCTTCTTACCAACGTAACCTGAATCGTTTTTTTGATTTTGGTATTGATGGAGCCGTTTTCGAATTAAATAATGGGGAACAGTATTCAAATATATTTGGAAGTATAGGTCTTAATGGTATTTTTAATTTATTACCTAAAGACGACCTAGCCCCTTTTATTTATGCAGGACCTGGACTCGTTGTAGATGTTCGAGAAGTAACCGATACGCAAACACGATTTGGAAAAGCATTTTTTAAATTCCAATATGGAGCTGGAGTTCAATACAAACTAAATCCAAGAGTTGGAATAAAGGTTTTTGGAGAACATAATGTTGTTCTAAGTGATGAGTTAGATTTTAGAGTTAATGGTAAAAGAGATGATTTTTATTTTAACTTTGGTATAGGTGTTAATTATAATTTCAATTGGAGAAATAAATCCAAAAAAGAAAATATAGAAGATATTGAGGATGAGAATTAATAATTTTATTTATAGGTTTCTTTTAGTGCTATTCGCTTTTACGATTAGTTGTAGTGAGGATACAATACAGGATGAACTGACAGGAGGTTTAACAGGGACTGTGATTTCTAGTGAAGATAATATGCCATTAAGCAATGTTAAAATCACAACTAATCCATCATCAAGTACTGTTTTTACAGATGCTAATGGGTTCTTTTCATTATTGAACATAGCCGTAGATGATTATTCTGTGATGGCAGAACTTGAAGATTTTGACACTGCTTTTGAAGGTGTTGCTGTTATTCCTGATGAAATAGCTACAGTCGCTTTTGAATTAGATAGATCTTCTATTACAAATGACCCTCCATCAGCGCCCATATTAGTACTGCCTGCAGATGGAGCAGATGATTTAGAAAGTGAAGTCATGTTTGTTTGGAGCCGTTCAGAATCAAATGCAGAATCACTTACCTATGATTTAGAATTACGAAATGCTTTTACAAATGAAATAGAGAACTATACGGTTGAACAGGATACCACATTTACAGTAAATAATCTAGACCTAGGGGCTACCTATTTTTGGCAAGTAACGGTATCTGATGATGATAACTCACCTGTTTCTTCAACGATAAGTGAATTCTCAACCTTGGCATTTCCGTCAAATCCTTTCTTATTTGTAAAGAAAGAAGGAGGTAATAGTGTGATTTATTCTGGAGACGGAGCAGGAGATACAGGAAACTCTCAAGTAGATGTCAATTTGTTTCAATTAACAGATGATGCTACCAATAGCTTTAGACCTAGAAAAAGCAACGAGGCACAACGTATTGCTTTCTTGAGGACAGTAGGAGGAAGCACACATATATTCACGATGGATTTAACAGGTGAAAATGTACAGCAAGTTACCTCTACAATACCTGTATCTGGGTTCAGGCAGGATGAACTTGATTTTACATGGTCACCCAACGGAGGTCGTATTATATATCCATCTTTTGATAGATTATATAGTATCAATCCAGATGGCTCAGATCTAGATCTTATATATCAAACAACTGATGGTTCTTTTATCTCTGAGGTTGATATTCAGGAATTTGATGCTGATTTATTACTATTAAAAACTAATAATGTCAATGGGTATGACGTTAGGATTTTTACATTACGACTAACTACAGGACTAGAAGAAACTGTTGTTTTAGAAGGACTACCAGGCGCTGCTGGAGGTGTACAAATAAGTGCCAATGGAGATCGTATTTTGTATTCAAGAGATACTTCAAACTCTCAGAATCCTCAATATAGAATTTTTGCAAGCAGATTGTTTATTTATGAAGCGGCAAGTGCTACGAGTGTCGAGCTTGTTACCGATGTTATTACTGGGAAAAATGATTTAGACCCTAGGTTTTCTCCTTCTGAAGGAAATATTATATTTACCAGAGTTGATAGTAATACAGGAGCAATTCCATCTATATTTTTATTTGAATTAGGCGGAAATAACCCTGAAGACGATGAGTTATTTACAAGCGCTAATATGCCTGATTGGGAGTAAGTCTCTTTAAATTCATACAAATAAAAGCTCTAAGTTTTAATTTATAAATCTTAGAGCTTTTTTGATTAGGTAATTATCTATTGCAACAAGGTGTAGTTCTATTTTAAAACAGAAGTGCTTACAAATCTTTATTTCTCTTTTATATTTTTTCGCTTTAAGCGAAAAACTAAAATAGGTTCTATTATTTAGTTCGTAGTATTTCTTCAGAATATGAGATAGCTAATGATAATTAAGATTTAATCTCTCAACCCTTTTTTGATGAGTGATTTTATGTCTCGATCATCTGCATAATCCAAAGGCGTTTTTCCTTTGATCGTTTTGAGTTTTAAATCTGCATTGCTCGCGATTAACAATTTTATTACTTCCATGAACGAAACACCTCGCTGTGCAGCTATATGTGTCGCCGTTTCCCCATATCCATTGGTAGCATTGATATCAGCGCCTTTTTCTAGTAAGAAGCTTACGAGTTGAACATCTTCAATAGCGATTTCTTTTAAATATAACAATAGTGGGCTTTCATTGGTGTCATAAGTATGATTTACATCAACGCCATTAGTAATAAGCGTTTTAATTCCATAAATATAATTTACTGAAATAGCTTCTCTCAATAATTCAGGAGATGGTTGTGCGCCTGCATTTAACAAATAGTTGAGTATATCGTTTTGTTTGTAGTAGATAGCATCTAATAAACCTTCTTGTAGGCCAAAATCTTTTTTCTCCGAAAGGTATTTGACAACCATTAGATTTCCTTTTCTACAGGCTATCGACAACGCATTTTCACTGATCGAATTACTCTTTTTCATAAGCAAGAGAATAATCTCTTCATTGGTGGTTTCCATAGCATCTTTCAGTGCTTCATCGGCAGTTGCTCCTTTTCCTAAAAGGTAGGATGTAATATCAATATTGGCAGTTTCTGAAGCTGTTTGAATCGCATCATTTACATTGGAATTTCCTTCTTCGATAAGTACTTTTGATAATTCAAGATTTTCGCCTTTTACAGCACTTATAATAAATTCAGGACTGAGCGTTTCTGCACCTTCAGAGATTAAGTATTGTACAATAGGGATATTTTCTACGTGTACAGCAGATGCCATTCCTTCACTTGGATTTCCGCTATTGTTCACTAAAAGCGTGACCATTTCTAAATTTTCATTTTCTACAGCCATAGGGATGACTTTGCTGGTATCTAGTGACTCATTATTTTGAGCCAAAACTAATTGCGCAAATTCTAATTGATCTCCTTTTACTGATGCTGTTAATGCCTCTTCAAAAGAACCTCCATAGGTAAGTAAGGTGTCTTCAAAAAGTTGTAAGTCTTCGCTTTTGATTGCATACGCAAATACAGGTTCAGGGATTGCTTTGTTTTTTAAAGCCACTTCAATCGCAGGCTTATTATCTTTTGTAATTGCATATTCCAACGCTTGAGATGGTTCTCCACCATTTTTTAATCCCATGTCAAGGATATGGGTGTTTTTATTGTCTATCGCCATTTCTACCGCCACATTGGTATTGATCTTCGCATCTTTATCGATAAAATATTCAAAAAGCGCATCGTCATCTATAGCAGCAGCGACTTCTAGCGATTGATTAGTAGCTTCTGTGACAGGAATAATGGTATTTTTAAGATCTATATTATCAGTTTTAATCGCTTTTTCCAGCATATATGCATCTGCGGTTGCTCCCATAGTGATAAACTTTTGAGCAAGCTCATGATCATCATTTTCGATCGCTAGAAGTAATTCATCTTTTCCTGCTTCAAAGACATCATATTCTTCGCTCATTAATGCTTTTACAGTAGGGTAGTAGCGGAGTTGGAGGGCGAATGAAAGATCATTATTACGCGGTTGTGCGCCTTCTCTAAAAAGCGCATACACCACTGGCGCACTCTTATAAGCGACAGCTTTATAGATCATATTATTTTTAGGAACAGCACCTCGCTCTAGTAGGATAAGCGCATATTCAGGATTAAAATGTTGGCGTTCAAATAAAATATCCAAATCCTCTGTCGTTGCCACAACTCCTTTATCTAAGATGTAATTAAGAATGTCTATAGGCTGTTTGTTGATAATCACTGCCTTGATAAGACCTTGTGCATTTGCGTTAGCGTTTCTCAAAAACAATTCTTCAAGTCTTTCCCTATTTCCTGTAGCAGCTGCAGCGACCAATTCAGAATCTATGACATAGTTATACTGTGTATTTGTGTTTTTAAGAAGATCGGTTTCTCTGACGAGTTCCATTGTGTAGACCACTTCGTAAATATGATCATCTATAGAAGTAAGTGTAATGGTTTTCTGCACATTTTTTAAAAGGGCATCTTTATAATAGGTTTTTGCTTCTTCGGAGCCCGCAACTCGTAATCGTTTTCTCTCTTTACTTTTAAATAGTTTTTTGGTATCATCCCAAACACTCATATATCCATATTCGATATCTTCTGGTTTGATCGTAACAATCACGTTTTTGTCGAGGGTGACTTCTTCATCTGTTATTAATGTCTCCAAACGAAGACCACCTCTTTCTATAAGCGGTTTTGTTTCTAATAAGGCTTCGTCTTTCGAAAAGCCTCCGAAAAAGATATCCCCTGTATAATCGTTTTCATCTGTTTTTACAGGCCCCATACTTTTTTTAACAAAGCTTACGATCTCTTGTTTGAATCTAAGGGAGTATTTTTTAAAGAACGTACTAGATTCTTTTCTGCTGACTTGATCACGGGCTGTTTGCATGGCGATCGTAGTGATACTGTCTAAGTGTTTTATTTTTTCAGCCTTGTTTTTTACATCTGGTAAAGGTATGGAACGTAAAATGTCTACAATGGGAGTCATTCGTACTTCAATGGGCGATTGAGTGTTTTTAGAAACGGTGTTTTCCCAAGCAGTAAACCACAACTGATTTTTATCACCACCTACCGTATATGGTCTTCCTTTTTTTGCATTGATATAAGGATCTATATCTTCACGATTGAGTTGCTGTTGTTCTATATCTTTTATGACCTTCTCTTTAAAAGCGTTCTCATCATAAGGAGAGTAGACATAATCATTTTTGGCAATCGAATTTTGAAGTAAAAATACACCACCATACGCAACTGCTTGGGCGATGTGCGTACCATAGCGAGCAATAAAACCACTAGGAGTTATATCACGACCCAGTCTGTTAAAGTCCTCTACAAGCGCACTATCCAACACACTTCCTTTTAGCCGAAGCAACGCCGTTTCAGTGCCTACTTTCTTTTTGGTGTACACCATCAACGCATCAGGGTTTTCAGCCGTATCAAATAGTTTATAATGTGCTTTGCTATTATGAGCGACATACGGATAGTCAACAGTGTCGGTTTCTAACACCTTCTTTTCATATTCGTACGAATTGGTCACAAAAAGATGTGTTTCAGGAAAGCTTTGCGTGTTGGCTGTGCGTTCGGGATTTCCTTGTAAAAGTGCTTTTCCTTTGGAAGAACTATTCCAATCTAACGGATCTACATAACGGATATCAAAACCATGCCCAAGAACATCTTGTGTTTGGCTATACATATTCCCTATAAAAAAAATTAAAAGCAGTATAAAAACTACCTTAGATGCATTAGTTGATTTCAATTGGATATCTATTTTTTTGTATACGGGGGAATATATACACCATTCTAAAATACGGAAAAAGAAGGTTTTAAAATATATTTTTAGACGTAATTATGGATTATAAGTTTATAACACATCGGGTTAATAAATAGACGTAAGAATTTTCAGTCATTTTTTAAGGTTTTGTGCGCTTTCGCGAAAGCGTATACATCAAAAATCTAATGAATTATACCTATTTTTGTGACTTCGAAAACAACCTATGAGCCAAGATATTTCAAAACGTTATGCGCTAAGAGGCGTATCTGCCGGAAAAGAAGATGTACACAATGCCATCAAAAATGTAGATAAAGGGCTATTTCCAAAAGCTTTTTGTAAAATCGTACCCGATCACCTTACGGGCGATGATGACTATTGTTTGATTATGCATGCCGATGGGGCGGGCACCAAATCGGCATTGGCGTATATGTATTGGAAGGAAACAGGAGATATCTCGGTATGGAAAGGCATTGCACAAGATGCGCTGATTATGAATGTAGACGACTTGCTTTGTGTAGGTGCGACCGATAATATTATTTTATCCTCCACGATAGGGCGAAATAAAAATTTGATTCCTGGCGAGGTGATTTCGGCGATCATCAATGGCACCGAAGCGTTGCTAAAGGATTTAAAATCTTTTGGCGTAACGATTCATTCGACAGGAGGAGAGACGGCAGATGTGGGTGATTTGGTGCGAACTATTATTGTAGACTCTACCGTGACGGCACGTATGAAGCGGAGCGATGTGATTGATAATGCCAATATTAAACCTGGCGATGTGATTGTAGGACTTGCTTCTTTTGGACAAGCGACCTACGAAACTGAATATAACGGCGGAATGGGAAGCAACGGACTGACCTCGGCGCGACACGATGTTTTTCATAAATACTTAGCTAAAAAGTTTCCAGAGAGTTTTGATGCGGCAGTTCCTGATAACCTGGTGTATAGCGGCTCCAAAAAACTAACGGATACCGTTAAAAATAGCCCAATAGATGCAGGGAAGTTAGTGCTTTCACCCACACGTACCTACGCACCGATTATCAAAGAAATCCTTTCCAACTATGACGCTTCCGACATTCACGGAATGGTACATTGTAGTGGAGGTGCGCAGACAAAAATTCTACACTTTGTAGAAGACTTACATATTATTAAAGACAACCTTTTTGAAGTACCACCGCTGTTTGATTTGATTCAAAAAGAAAGTGATACCGATTGGAAAGAGATGTACCAAGTCTTTAATATGGGACATCGTATGGAGATCTATTGTAGTGAAACCATTGCTAAAGAGTTGATAGCCATCTCCAAGTCTTTTGATGTAGCAGCAAAGATTGTGGGTCGCGTAGAAGCAAGCTCGAAAGGGAAAAAGCTAACGATAAAGAGTACTAAGGGGAAGTTTAAGTATTAGTTGTTCTTACTGTAATACACTTTACTTAATAAGAAGACTTAATAGATGAATAAAATAAAACTTTATAAAAAAATACTAGTTGGAATAACTATAGTTATAGTTTTATTAATAATCATTTTTACAATTGACGTTATTAGTGAAACACCTAATAAGTCTTTTTTGAACATTGATTTTGAAAATAAAAACAACATTGTTTCTGCTTATGGAGCTTTAATTGGTGGAATTCTAGCATTTTTATCAATACTTTTTGTTTTTTATGGACTTCTAGAACAAAGACAACAGACTTTAAATGAAAGAAAAGAAAAGGAAGAAGAAAATAAACAAGAACTTTTAGACCAACTGAAATTATTAAGTAGTTATTTTAAATCAACAATCAATGATATACTTAATCAAGGAGAAATTTTAGCCGAGTACTCTCAAAAGGAACAAGATTCACCTTCCGAAATGAATATGATGTACTTTACTACTAATAAAAATTTTAGTAGAATAATTGATATGAAACCTCTTTCAATTTATAAAGCTATTCGCACAAATTTTCATAAAGACGAAGATTGGGAAAAAATTTTTCTAAATATTTATAGCATATTTGACTTTTATTCAGGAGCATTAAAAGAATTAAAAGAAAAATATACATCTCACATTAATTTTAAAGTAAAAGAGCAAAGAAAAATTAATTTTGAGATTCGTAATCTATTAAGTCAATGTTCAATTCTAGTAGATAAGTATAGAGTTGAGTTTCCTGATGATTATATGTCATATTCTTGGGTAAAATTAGCAAATGAATTTACAATACAGTATTATGCTTATTTGGAGGATTATAAGCTAAATGATAGACTATCAAATCTAAGGTATATTTCGGATAATTTTTTAGAACCTTTTTTAAAAGCAGCAATCGAATTAAGGAATATGCCTGGTTATGAAAAACCTATTTGTAGAAAACTACTAGTGTCTTCTTCTGATATAAGAAAAGATATTTGGGAAACAGAATTTAACTCCGTTCACTATGCTAAAGATGTAGAAAAACAATTTAATGAATATTTTAGTAGTGAAAATAAACACTTAAAAGAACTGGAAAGATTGAAATTTGAAATTGACAAGAAATTGCAAAACTAGAAAAGACTGATCTACTATTCTAGTCTAACCTATCGTTGACTATCAAAACCTATGAAAAAAGCAATCCTCTTCTTAGTTATATGTTTTATCTCCATCACCCTTCAAGCACAACAACCTCCAGCCTTTCAAGACACCATTCCGTTTAGAAATGATCTAGGGATTATTATCATCCCGATGACGTTTAATGGAGTAGAAAAACAATTCGCCTTTGATACAGGTGCGCAGGTAACTGTTGGGTTTTCTTGGGTAGATCGGGATTTAAAGCCAACTTCAAAAACGGTAACAGTAAATTCATCCAACGGCTCTAAAACGAGAATGCGTTATTACAAAAGTGGCAACATTCAACTAGGAAGTCGGAAAATTACCAAACACAGAATCTTAAAAACTACCGATAGCGATATTTTCTCTTGCTATCAAGTAGACGGTGTATTGGGTGTTGATATTACACAACATTTTAATTGGATCATTGACTTTGAGAAAAAAATACTCATCATGTCTCCGCCCGATTTTTATCCTGAAGACGTCAAAGAAATGCACGCCTTGGATTTTGACTTTGCAAAAAACCGTCCATCGGTTTTTATGGAAATGAACGGAAAGAAAATCAAATTTCTATTAGACACAGGCGCTAGAGATTCGGATATCAATAAAGATGCTTACACGCTTTTAAGTATGGATGAATACCCTAAAGCTACATTTTACAGTGGTTTTTATGATGTGAATGGCACCTTAACCAAAACATACTCAAAAACGTTACAACTTCCTGAAATCAAATCTGGAACTGTGACCATTGCTCCAGATGTAGATTATAGCACGCAATCGACCAAAATAGGGAATAGTTTATGGAAAGACAGACGCTTGTTTCTGAGTTTAAAAAACGATCAATTGTTTGTCTCTGATGCCACGATTAAAAATGAGGCTTGGAGTTATGATGGTGCAGCCGTACTCAAAAATGGTAAAATGACTGTTTACAGAATTAGAGAAGGAAGTGACGCTTGGGAACAAGGTATTCGTCAGGGAGATGAAATTAAAACCTTTAATGGCAATGTATTCACAGATTTTTGTGAACTTGATAAATTTCAAAGACAATTGTCAGACGAGAAAAGCGATTTTGAATGGGAATTTACCAACGGAAAGAAATTGACCATTCAACGAAAAAAGTTGTTTGTACTTTAGTTTTTAAAATAGTATCTGTATATTGTTGTGATTATAGGTCTTAAATCATTTATAAACAAACACTTATCATTTATTTAAAAATAAATTTTTAAAAACCAAATTCCAAAAAGATACGTACATACATACATATAAATCAATTACGCATACAATAACATTACCCGCCCCAATCATGAATTATTTGAATTTTCTTTGGAAACGTCATCGTTTCTTAGTCTTTGCTATCGTACTATTGGTGGTGAATATTTGTGTAATATTCACCACAAATTTAGATCACAGTAGGCAAATACGATTCGTCTCTACAGTTTGCTTCTTACTATTTTATGTAGTGTCAAGTAAAAAACGAAACCTATTTGTACTTGGTGCATTATTGTTTTTTTTAGGAAAAGATATCGCTATTCAAGGATACGAAACGTATGTAGGAAACATATTCTATTTACTTTTCGGAATCCTAGCATACGGGGCACTCATCGCAGAACGTCTTCAGAAACTCAGAACTATAAAAATTAGTAGCAGTTTGATTTTTGTATCTGTACTATTAGTCTCGGCAAATACATATACGCTTTATATCATTCTGGATATGATAGACTATAGTTTTCAAAATCCGTTTCAAGTAATATTATTTTATACCTATGGTGCCTTTATGATGCTTATGGCGATTACAGCCGTAGCTTATAATAATTTATACAATAGTACACGCTCTTTTATATTTACATTGCTGGTATTCAGTTTTGTAACCTCAGATATTTCTTCTCTATTAGCCTATTATTATAAGATTGATTTTTGCTATTACATAGACCGTATAAGCTATCTTTTAGGGTTTGTATTTCTAGTTAATTACGGCCTTAACTATGAACTAGAAAGAGAAGAGAAGGAGCAATTGGAACTGTTGGAAAACAGTCAATCAGATACTTCTCTATCACATCCTAAAGCAAGCTCTATATCTGAAACAAAAGCGTCTTTACTTACATACACTCGTCATAAAGATGAGCAATAATATACTGCCGCGTGTAATGTGTTGCACACAAATTATTTTAAAAATGGATCGAAGATCTCTTTAAAATCTCTTTCTAGAAGTTTCATTTTTGGGTCAATATATCGTCTACAAAACGGTGCTTCAGGATTTCTTTTGTAATACGCTAAAAAGGTTTCATCATTCAGTTTAAACCTTTCAAATGGTAAGGCTTTGGTTATAATTGGTTTTGAAAAGTTTGGTTGTAATGTTGAGATCGCTTTCGCGAAAGCGGACTCTTGCTCTTCCCTAAACCAATACATTGCTGATCGATATTTCGTCCTAAAACGATGATCACTCGTTGACTGATGCGTATGCAAGTGTATTTCAATAAGCTGTTTTATACTAACTATATGCGAATCAAAATGTACGATTACTCCTTCCGAAAACGAATCATAAGGCGCAGTTGAAGCAATAAAACCTTGTTCAACATCGTAGACGCCCTTAATAGTTTGAAATACGGCTTCGGTACACCAATGACAACCACCTCCAAAGGCTATTTTATCTGTCGTTTGAATGAGAGTTCAGTGTTAAAAAATATGAATATTTAATGATGTTGGTATTGAGATGAAGCACAAAAAATTAACGGGATATTTTTAATTTATTACGGACTCTTCTCCATAGTTTATCTGATAAAATAGCTTTATCATTTAGATCAGACACTAGATGGCTTAAGTTTAATTCATTTATATCAAAATTGGTAGAGGAATCAATCATTGGATTGTTGGATATCATTGCCATACTCCAATCTTCAAATTCAAGTTTTGGTTTAGGACCTTGCCACAGGGTAACAATGCTATGATGTCTATTGTCTTTTTTTATGTTTTTATAAAGTTGTAGGACTTCCTTTTTGGGACCCTCTATTAACTGAAAAAAGATATTATTATGGAATATAAGACTTCCTGTAATATTATTGTTTTTGTTTTGAATCTTAGAAACATCAATAATGTTTACAACATCTTCTTCTTTTAATTCTAATACGGCTAAAGATCTGTAGCTTACTTCAAATAGAAACTCTCCTTTAGAAAAAGAATTTTTATAGTCTCTTGGCAATATTCCAAATCTTTTTCTGAAAACATTAGAAAAATAACTACGACTAGAATAACCTATACTATAGCATACTTGGGAGATTGTCATATCTGTAGATTGAATGAACTCCTTTGCCAATTCCATGCGTATGCTTGTAATATATTCGTTGACGGTGGTACCATATACGTAGCGTACACCTTTTTGTATTTTTTTTTCGTTAAACCCTAAATATTTACATAGTGTTGAAATATCTATAGTATTTGAGATATTTTTTCTGATATAATCTCCCAATTTTATAATGGCAGATATATCTTCTTGTGAAAAGTCTGTAGGACTTACAGAATTATTTTTATCATTTTGAAAAGATTCAATTTGTGATGCCAACATATTCAAGATAGCTCCTTCTACAGTTAGTCTTCCTACTAAGTCTATTCTCGAATTGCTAATAATCATTTTTACAAACTCACCTGTATGAAGATTAATATTTCCAAAATATCGATACGATTCTTCTTTAGAACTTTTTTTAAATAGTTGTTTTAGATTTGAAACTAATTGAACTCTTAGGTTTGTTTTATATTTCTTAAACAAGGAAGGGTTTATAATGAGATAACAGCTTTCATAATTAATATTTGATGGTATCGTAAATTCTGAATTTTGTCCAGTTTCTCCTGATAAAATAAAATTTTGACCCTCGTGGATTTTTTTTAATTCTTTTTCGTTAGAAAATTTTTGTAATTGATAGCCAGATTGATGATACCCAAAATAATACTGCGTACTCGTTGAAAAATCAAATTCAATTTTAAAATTCTCTGTATATGTTATTTTATAAACCCATGCAGTTAAGCCAGGGAAAACTTCATAGATAGAAATCGTACCTTTCCCTTTTTCATTATCTAAAACCAACTTAGCAGCTCCTAGATTCTCAATCAAATCTGCGTTGAGATACACAGCAAATTGACGTAGCATATCTATAGGAGTATTTTCTTTCAGATTGAACATAAGTATTTAGACAGTATTGATCTAGAAAATAGTAATTAAAAAAAAGTTGATACATTATTTAATACAAAGTTAAGAAATATATGTATTTATATGAAATACAACAATAAAGCCTTAATATTTTAAACTAATTGATGCTGTATATTTAATTTTTATAGGACTAATGGGTTTTTATAGTTCATACGTTAAATCAAAGTTATCCTTAAAAAGAGAAATCCCTTAAAATTTAATTCAAAATATAAGATCAAAAGCGATGATTCGCAAAGAAAATATCAATTGAAAATTGTAAATTCGCGGTAAGTAGAAGGCAATTATGTTAGAAAAATTACAGATCGTAAAACAACGTTTTGATGAAGTGAGTGATTTGATCATTCAACCTGATATTATCACAGATCAAAAACGATATATAGAACTCAATAAGGAATACAAAGATTTGAGAGCGCTTATGGATGAGCGTGAGAAATATATTGAATATACCAACAATATATCAGAAGCAGAAGAAATTATTTCTGATGGGAGTGATGCAGAGATGGTCGAAATGGCTAAAATGCAAATGGACGAAGCAAAAACTGCAATTCCTGAACTGGAAGAAAAGATCAGAATGATGCTGATTCCTAAAGATCCTGAAGATGCTAAAAATGTTGTCGTCGAGATTCGTGCAGGAACGGGAGGAGATGAAGCCAGTATTTTTGCTGGAGATTTGTACCGTATGTACACAAAGTATGTAGATAGTAAGCAAGGGTGGAGTCATAGTACAGTCGATTTCTCAGAAGGAACTTCGGGTGGATTTAAAGAGATTCAATTTGAAATCACGGGAGAAGATGTCTACGGAACCTTAAAGTTTGAAGCGGGAGTACACCGTGTACAACGAGTCCCACAAACCGAAACACAAGGACGTGTACACACCAGTGCTGCTACAGTCATGGTACTTCCAGAGGCCGAAGAGTTTGATGTACAAATAGATCCTAAAGATGTTCGTGTTGATTTTTTCTGTTCGTCAGGACCTGGAGGACAATCGGTAAATACGACCTATTCTGCAGTACGTTTAACACACATTCCTACGGGATTGGTGGCACAATGTCAAGATCAGAAATCACAACATAAGAATAAAGAAAAAGCATTTAAAGTCCTTCGCTCTCGATTGTACGATATGGAGCTTGCCAAAAAGCAAGAGGCAGATGCTGCAAAACGTAATTCGCAAGTAAGTAGTGGAGACCGTAGTGCAAAAATTAGAACTTACAATTATTCGCAAGGACGTGTCACAGATCACCGTATTGGATTGACCTTATACGATCTTCAAAATATTGTGAATGGTGATATTCAGAAAATATTAGATGAATTACAACTCGTTTCTAATACAGAAAAACTAAGAGCAAACGAAGGAGAATTATAATGACTACGCAAGAACTTGTTGCTCAGATTCATAAAAAGAAATCCTTTCTTGTGGTTGGATTAGACACCGATCTGGAAAAGATTCCGCAACATCTTTTGAATGAAGAAGATCCCATTTTTGCGTTTAATAAAGCCATTATAGATGCGACACATGATCTCTGTGTAGGGTATAAACCTAATATCGCTTTTTATGAAGCCTATGGGATCGCAGGGTGGAAGTCACTAGAGAAAACCATCAATTATCTCAACAAGAACTATCCAGCGCAATTTACAATTGCTGATGCAAAACGGGGGGATATAGGAAATACGTCGACACGATATGCCAAGGCATTTTTTGAATCCCTTAATTTTGATTCAGTAACAATCGCTCCGTATATGGGGCGTGATTCTGTAGAGCCTTTCTTAGCTTTTGAAGATAAGCACACCATTATATTAGCATTGACGTCTAACCAAGGCGCTTTTGATTTTCAAACCCAACAGATAGAAGGCACAGAGCTCTACAAGAAAGTACTTGAGACTTCAAAAACATACAAAAATAGTGATCGTTTGATGTATGTGGTGGGCGCTACAAAAGCGGAGTATTTAACCGATATCCGTGCGATTATTCCAGAAGCATTTTTATTAGTTCCTGGGGTGGGCGCTCAAGGCGGAAGTCTTGAAGATGTCTGTAAATACGGAATGACCAAAGATGTAGGGCTGTTGATTAATTCGTCTCGCGGAATCATCTATAAATCGCAAGGAGAAGATTTCGCTGAAGCTGCGCGTATCGCCGCAAAAGAAATGCAGCAAGCTATGCAAACGATATTAGAAGACACCTTATAAATCTTGTCTTTATGGAGTATAAAGATCAATTAGGACGTCTCCTTCAATTTTCTACAACTCCTACACGTATTGTTTCTTTAGTTCCTAGTCTAACCGAATTACTTGTTGATTTAGGGTTGAGAGATCATATTATGGGTCTGACCAAGTTTTGTGTGCATCCCAACGGATTGATCAAAGAAAAAATAATTGTAGGAGGTACCAAGCAAGTGCATATAGATAGGGTCAAAGCACTACAACCTGATATCATTCTGTGTAATAAAGAAGAGAATACAGAACAGATCGTAGATGACTTGGAAGCGATTGCGCCTGTACATATATCTGATATTAAAAATATAGAAGATACCCTTTCGTTGATCAGGATGTATGGTGCTATTTTTCAAATTCAAGACAAAGCACATCGTTTAGTCGATAAAATTCAGAAGAAACACAGGGATTTCTCAAAAGGTCTAGATGCATCAGTTCCGTGTAAAAAGGTTGCTTATTTTATATGGAAAGATCCTTGGATGGTCGCGGGAAATGACACCTTTATTGATTACTTGCTAGGAGAATGTGGCTATGAAAATGTATTTAAAACAAAGGAAGGAAGATATCCAGAGGTATCGTTAGATCAACTTCAGGAAGTAGATTATATCTTTTTGTCCTCAGAGCCTTTTCCTTTCGCTGAAAAGCATATACAAGAACTCATGCTTCACACCCGTGCAAAGATTATGTTGGTAGATGGGGAATATTTTTCTTGGTATGGAAGCCGATTATTGGGCGCATTTGATTACTTTAAAATCCTACAGAAACAACTAAAATTGTAAAAATTTTAATTTCTGGTCCAGTTGTAATGCTTCATACGTAAGTACATCACTTAAGCTAGCATCTGTATACTCTAGATTGTATGCTTCTTCAATAAGCCGTTTGTGCTTTCGTTCCAAATATTCTTTAAATTGAATATGTTTAGAAATGGTTTTCATTGATTGGGTAATAGGGGTTACTATTTGGTTCTTATTAAATTTACGTAAAAAATTGATAGTTAGATGTTTAAAATGTAATAAATTAAGTACTTGTATATTTTTAAGCATTTTGAATGCTATAACTAATTTTAAGTGTCTTATCACTTATTTTTGATGCAAAAACAATAAAAAGCAGCCACACAATCTATTTGTATGAATGTTTGGATATAGAAGATTTCTTCTAAAAAACGTCAGATAGATGTTTAATCAGTGTGTTTTTATTAGTCTTTTAAGATAATAACATATTTTAATAAATCTATTATTTTAAATATGAAAAATCATTAAGTTTCTAGCTTACACTAAATGTATATAAAAAATGCCATGCTTATCAAATAAGCATGGCATTACATAAACTTTAGTATTATACTATTTAATAATAATTTTTTTGACAACCGTAGTACCTTCAGAAATAATTCTTAATAAATAAATACCAGATTTTAATGTGTTATAATTCACATCAAATAATTCCTTTTCTCGAAGTGTTTCTTGATAAAGTGGCATACCACTTATGTCTAAAAGCTGATATTCTAATTGCTTTAGTTCTTTATCCAGATATACTTTAAATTGTCCGTTGGATGGGTTTGGAATAACCTGTACAGAAAACGTAGGAATATCAGCAGGAGCAAATCCAGATTCGGTGTTTGCATCTACATCTTCATAGTTAAGACAGTCTTCTACAATTATGGCATTAAATTCAGAGTTTGTAGCTACATCAAAACCAGGAAGTAACTCAATATAATGTTGCGCCACATAGATTGCTTTTGAATTATTTACAATTTTATTATCTGCTTTAATGTTTAATGCTTGATAAAAGCCATTATAATCTACAGGTGTTTCATCAGAAATACGATGAAAAATATATCGATTTGCTTGACAAAATGTGAGTTCGCCAAAACACTCTATATGCTCAAGAATACGATCTCTTATACGTTGTCCAGGTTGTACACCAAAACCACGTCTGTAGTCATAATCTTGCCAATCATTTGCACCTCCTCCAGAAGACATGAATGTGAAATAGGCAGGATCTGGTCCTGTATAGCAATTGTTTGCATCTCCATTAGGACCTGCGTCTAGAGCTGTTCCATTACCGTTCCAAATACAAGAACGCGTATGTGAAGAACCAAATAGATGTCCCATTTCGTGTATAAAAATTTTTAAACGGGGATGCACGCTAGGTAACTCATAATTTGTTGGTAATACAGAAGGTATCAAACCAACACCCATTCGTGATGTATTTGGGTTATCACAAAAACCACCTATAGTAGCTGCTCTCCCAGCGGCAAAACAGGTAGAGTTCACAAATAGATATGCGTAATCTCCATTATATGTATTTCCGCGTTCATTTTGGAATTGAGTCATATAATTAGAAGTTGCACCCTCACAATATATTTGACCATTGTAAATGACTTGATTTGTCATACCTGGTCCTGGGAACACAGTGCCAGATGGGGTGTCAAAGGATTCTACTTTTGCCTCAGAAACCCACATCGTAATCTCTTCATTAGCAAAAATCATGGCACTTTGATTAAAGTGCGAAAGCATCATATTGATAGTTTGAGTCACAGAACCATTTCCTATAGCAGGGTTTAAAAATACAGGATAATTTGCTTCTAGGGATATCGTAATGGGATGTCTCTGTATACGTATCCCTGAACTTTCATTCTGAGAACTATAGGGTGGTACATTTTCATTTTCTGCATCAGTCATACCACATTCTAAATCTTCCGACACTAAAGCATCTTTATAAAACGCATATATTCCTTTTCCAGCATTTTTTAAAGGAATAAGATTGAAACTTCCTTTACTACCTGAGAAATAGCCATAAATTTCATCATTAAAAAATGAGATAGCTACTTGTGTTTGTTCCCCAGCAACACGTCCCCAATAATGAGTTCCTTGAGTTTCAAGATCAATCACTTGCTTACCATCACTCGTCATACCCAAAGCTCCAGGATTAATAATCTGAGATTGCATAAGCTGAATTTCCATAGGCTGGTCACGTTTGCCATACGCAGGTAATAACAAGGTAAATTCTTGTACATTAGAACGCATAAACTTTTCAAACTTCAACACATCTAGCTGAAGGATATATCCATCATGTTCGGTTTTTAAGTACTGACTAGCAACGGTTCTATTTGACGAAACGTCAAATAGACTCAAAGCGTCTGTAGCTAAAGACTGTTGTCCAAACCCAGCATGGTAAAAGCTTAAGAAAATAAGTATTCCTATGCTTTTTATAAGAGTATTATAACGCATAGATCTATTCATCTTTTAAGGTTTCGATTTCTTTATTTAATTCTATTACATAGAGGGTAAGCTCTTCAATTTTTTGTAGGAGTAATTTATTCATCTCTCCTAAGTCAATTCCATCTTCAGCCACAGTTGCAGCAGATGGAATGTCCTTTAAATGTCCGTTTTCTTTAATAAATTTTTCTACTTCTTTAAGTGTAGGAAGTTTGTATTCTTTTTCAAAAACATAATCTGCCCAGCCAGTATAGACTTTTACAGAGGTAGCACGTATTTTTCCATTTACAGAGAGTTTGTAAGTGATGAGTCCATCTGTGGTAGAAGAGGTGCCAATAGAGACATTTCCATTTCTCCAAGTATTTGCAGTATTTGTATCACTTCCTAACCATTGGGAGTCTGGTATTGGCACGGGCCCATTTGCGGCACTTTGTGTAGCTGTTTGAGAAAATAGATTTGATGTTGCTAAAAGAACACACGTTAAAAACAAGATTTTTTTCATAATTATAAGAATTTTAATTAGTAATTACGATGAAAGTAACTATCTAAAAAACATATAACTATACCTGTTTTTAATGTGCAAGCTGTTCTTACATATCTGTAGAGAATTGATTCAAAAGCGATTTTTTAAAATCTTTTGAAGCAAGTATTAGAGAAGTAATTTCAGTATACTAAAAACTTAATCTTGCAATGCAAAAACCTTCTTTAAAAGATCTGTGGTTCTAGAAGTGTACTTTGTGCGGATTTGTTTTTCTTCTACCGCAATCATGGTATATACTCCTTTTAAAGCTTCTTGGGTAACGTAATCTGTAAGATCAGGATTAACATTGTTGGTTAACGGGATGCTATTATAGCGATTAATAAGATTTTCCCATATTTGATCAGCACCTACTTTACTAAAAGAATTTTGTATAACGGGATTGAACTTATTGTATAAAGCTTGTTGCGTTTTTGAAGTCAGATATTGTGTAGCAGCATCATCACTTCCTAATAATATAGTTTTCGCGTCAGCAAAAGTAATTCCTTTTACAGCATCTACAAATATAGGAGTCGCTTCTTTTACAGCGTCTTCGGCAGCTCTATTCAATACTTTAAGACCTTCGTCGGCTAATTTACCAAGACCAATATCTCTTAATGTTTTATCTACTTTTTGAAGCTCTTCAGGAAGTAAGATTTTTGTCAATTGGTTTTTATAAAAACCATCCTTTGTCGTAAGTTTTGATACTTGTTTATCAATTCCTAATTGTAATGCATCTCTTAAACCTGCACCTATCTGATCTTGAGAAAGACCAAAGTTTCCATCTTGCGGAAGATTATTTACAACCTGTTGTAATTCTGCACAAGAACTTAAACTGATGGCTAAGCATAGAACGATAAACTTTTTCATTTGGGTATCTTTGATATTATTTTGGTAAAGATATGAATTTAAGATTTTCAATAATAGCGGTATCCCTATTCATTTTTGGGTGCTCACAATCCTCAAAGACTTCACAAAAAACAGTCGATCCGCAAGAAACGGACGGGGTATATATAAAGGTGTTAGGAATTGCACAAGATGGCGGAATGCCACATATTAACAATTCGAAAGAGTTTGAAGCAGTGAGTCAAGGAAAACTAATTCAAGAGCGTGTGGTCAGTTTAGGACTTATAGATACAGATGCTCAAAAGAAATATCTTTTTGAAGCAACGCCAGATCTGCCAGAACAGCTCTATTTTTTACATCAGGAGATAGCTTCAAACACTATTGTAGACGGTGTTTTCTTAACCCATGCACATATAGGGCATTATACAGGCTTAATGCACTTTGGACGAGAGGCAATGGGAAGCAAAGCGATTCCGGTGTATGCCATGCCAAGAATGAAAACCTTTCTAGAAACCAATGGTCCGTGGAGTCAGTTGGTGGATTTAGAAAATATAAACATTCGTCCTATGCAGGCAGATAGTATAATTACGCTTTCGCGAAAGCTAAAGATCACACCATTCCTAGTGCCACATAGAGATGAGTTTTCTGAAACTGTAGGCTACCGAATCGAAGGGCCAGAAAAAATAGCCTTGCTTATTCCTGATATTGATAAGTGGTTCAAATGGGAAAGGTCTATTGTAGCCGAAGTGAAGAACGTAGATTATGCGTTTATAGATGCGACTTTTTTCTCTGAAGGCGAAATCCCAAGACCTATGAGTGAAGTCCCGCATCCTTTTATAGATGAGACTACTGCGCTTTTTAAAAACGAAACAAGCGCTGTAAAATCAAAAGTAATTTTTATCCACTTTAATCATTCTAATCCTGCATTGAATGAACAGCATCCAAAACGACTTGCTTTAGAAAAAGAAGGCTATCGCTTTGCGAGGCAAGGGGAGATGTATGGCTTATAAAAACTATAGCCTACGATTCGGTCTGTTCGAGCACAGTCGAGAACCGAGCACAGTCAAGAGCTATAAACTAACTTACCGATTCTCAATAATTCTTTTTATAATATTCAACAATACTTGGTCATAGCACTCATTGATACGTGATGATCGTATCTTATAAGCGATAAAAATGGTATGGGTCATTCAGATATCGAACACATAAATTAGTTACAATTATTAGATGTTTTAAGGAATATGAATTCCTTTTTACAACGATTTCGTTGCTCTTTTTAATACCTTTGCACTCTTAAAATAGTACTATATCTAAATTATGAAACAAGCCACACCTTATACTCCAAAAAATAAAGTTCGTATCGTTACTGCAGCCTCTCTTTTTGATGGGCATGATGCTGCCATTAATATTATGCGTCGGATCATACAAAGTACGGGAGTAGAGGTGATTCATTTAGGGCACGATCGTAGTGTAGAAGAGGTGGTCAATACCGCCATTCAGGAAGATGCAAATTCGATAGCCTTAACATCATATCAAGGAGGACATAACGAGTATTTTAAATATATGTATGATCTCCTCAAAGAAAAAGGAGCGGGACATATTAAAATCTTCGGAGGTGGAGGAGGTGTGATTCTTCCAGAAGAGATCAAAGAACTCATGGAGTATGGGATTACTCGTATTTATTCTCCAGATGATGGGCGTGAGATGGGATTACAAGGAATGATCAATGATCTGGTACAACAATCCGATTATCCTATAGGCGATCAATTAAACGGCGAAGTAGATCACTTAGTTGAGAAAAATCCTAGAGCAATTGCAAGAGTCATTTCTGCAGCAGAAAACTTTCCAGAAGTTGCTGCCGAAGCTTTAAAAGCGATTCATGAAAAAAATAAAACGTCTTTAACTCCTGTATTAGGAATTACAGGAACCGGCGGATCAGGAAAATCATCGTTGGTTGACGAACTCGTACGTCGTTTTCTTGTGGATTTCCCAGAAAAAACGATTGGTCTTATTTCTGTAGACCCATCCAAACGTAAAACAGGAGGAGCCTTATTAGGAGATCGGATTCGTATGAATGCGATTAATTCTCCACGAGTGTATATGCGTTCGTTAGCCACACGCCAGAGTAATCTTGCGCTTTCAAAATATGTCGCCGAAGCTATTCAAGTGCTGAAAGCGGCAGCCTATGATTTGATCATTCTGGAAACCTCAGGAATTGGTCAATCAGATACAGAGATTTTAGAACATTCTGATGTCTCTTTGTATGTGATGACCCCAGAGTTTGGTGCAGCCACACAATTGGAAAAAATCGATATGCTAGATTTTGCAGATTTGGTGGCGATCAATAAGTTTGATAAACGTGGTTCGCTAGATGCATTGCGTGACGTCAAAAAACAATATATGCGTAACCACAACCTTTGGGATACGCATCAAGATGATTTACCTGTTTTTGGAACCATCGCCTCTCAATTTAATGATCCCGGTATGAATACGCTCTATAAGAAGATTATGGAGAAAGTCAACGCTGTGAATGAGGCAGATCTGGCATCTACGTTTGAGATCAGTAAGGAGATGAGTGAAAAGATTTTTGTCATTCCACCAGCACGTACGCGTTATCTGAGCGAGATTTCCGAGAGTAATAGGGGATATGACGCTTTCGCGAAAGCGCAAAAAGAAACCGCACAAACCTTATACGGAATTTATAAAACTATAGAGAGCATTGTGGGCAGCAAACCCGCATTAGATAAAGCAGGATTGGATGTGAGTTCGAGCGCAGTCGATAACGCAACCGAAGAAAACAAAGATCTAATTAAACTTCTCGTAGCACAATTTGATCGTGTAAAACTAGATTTAGATCCGTATAACTGGGAAGTGATTACAGGATGGGACGAGAAAGTAAATCGTTATAAAACACCTGTCTATACCTTTAAAGTAAGGGACAAAGAAATTAAGATTGATACACATACCGAATCCTTATCCCATACACAGATTCCTAAAGTCGCCTTGCCTAAATATGAGGCTTGGGGAGATATATTGCATTGGGTATTGCAAGAAAATGTGCCAGGTGAATTCCCATACACGGCGGGCTTGTATCCTTTTAAGCGAACAGGAGAAGACCCTACACGTATGTTTGCAGGAGAAGGAGGACCAGAGCGAACAAATAAACGTTTCCATTATGTAAGCCTTGGCTTGCCAGCAAAGCGTTTAAGCACCGCTTTTGATAGTGTCACGCTTTACGGAAATGATCCAGGACGTCGACCAGATATCTACGGAAAGATTGGAAATGCTGGGGTAAGTATCTGTTGTCTTGATGATGCTAAAAAACTGTATTCTGGATTTGATTTAAGTCACCCGATGACCTCGGTAAGTATGACCATTAATGGGCCAGCACCTATGTTATTAGGATTCTTTATGAATGCTGCGATCGATCAGAATTGTGAGAAATATATAAAAGAACATAGCCTAGAAGCAGAAGTAGAAGCAAAGATAGCAGCCATCTATAAAGGGAAAACCCGTCCAGCTTATCAAGGCGAGTTACCAGAAGGAAACGATGGTCTTGGATTAATGCTTCTGGGTGTTACTGGAGATCAAGTATTACCAGAAGATGTGTATGCGAAGATTAAAGCAGAAACCCTTGCCCAAGTTCGCGGAACGGTGCAAGCAGATATTCTTAAAGAGGACCAAGCACAAAACACCTGTATTTTTTCTACAGAGTTTGCATTGCGACTCATGGGGGATGTACAACAATATTTTATAGAACAAAAAGTGCGTAATTTTTACTCGGTTTCTATTTCTGGGTATCATATCGCAGAAGCAGGCGCCAATCCTATTACACAACTTGCATTAACACTCACCAACGGATTTACGTATGTAGAGTATTACTTAAGTCGTGGAATGGATATCAATAAGTTTGGACCTAATCTCTCGTTCTTTTTCTCCAACGGAATCGATCCAGAATATGCCGTGATAGGGCGTGTAGCTCGGAAGATTTGGGCAAAAGCGATGAAGAATAAGTACAACGCCAATCCGCGTGCTCAGATGCTTAAATACCATATTCAGACGTCTGGACGTAGTTTGCACGCACAGGAAATTGATTTTAATGATATTCGTACGACCTTACAAGCGTTGTATGCGATTTATGATAATTGTAATTCATTGCATACCAATGCGTATGATGAGGCGATTACAACGCCTACAGAAGAGAGCGTACGTCGTGCAATGGCGATACAGTTGATTATTAATAAAGAATTAGGGTTGACTCAGAATGAGAACCCAATTCAAGGATCATTTATTATAGAAGAATTGACAGACCTAGTTGAAGAAGCCGTGCTTTTAGAATTTGATCGTATTACAGAACGTGGAGGTGTGTTAGGCGCTATGGAAACCATGTATCAACGTAGTAAGATTCAAGAAGAGAGTTTATATTATGAAACCTTAAAGCATACGGGAGAGTTTCCAATCATAGGTGTAAATACATTCTTAAGCAGTAAAGGAAGCCCAACCGTACGCCCAGCTGAAGTCATTAGAGCTACCGAAGAAGAAAAGCAATATCAAATTACTATGCTTGAGCATTTACAAAAAGAAAAAGCAGATAAGATTGATGCGGAACTTTCAAAAATTCAGGAAGCGGCGATTAAAAATGAGAATATCTTTGAACATCTGATGGAAGCTACCAAAGTGTGTTCTTTAGGGCAAATCACCAGCGCGCTGTTTGAAGTAGGAGGACAGTATAGAAGAAATATGTAAGCAGAGAACAACTATAAAGAGCGACCGAATGGGCGCTCTTTAAAGTTTGTGAATCGCTTATCCCGAAAGCGTAGCGTTTCGGGATCCCTTATGAGTTGTTATGTTAGTTTATAGCTACGAGTCGGGTATTAGGTATTACCAAACTCGCTTTGGGATCCCTTATGAGTTGTTAAGTTAGTTTACAGCTGCGAGTCGGTATTACCACACTCGTATTTGAATCCATTACGAGTCTTCCAATTCGCTAATATTCAGGTATTTTTTTATAATTGTTTTTAAGGTATCAAAATCGATAGGCTTTCCTAAAAATTCATCAAGACTATTTTCTGTGGTTAGTGTATCATCATCAAGATCAGCTTTGGCAGCCGTAATAGCAATGATTGGAGGTGCTTGGGTATTGTATTTTTCTAAAGATTTAATAAGTTTTGCCGCTTCAAGCCCTCCCATAACGGGCATATTAATATCCATAAGTATTAAATCATAGGTATTTTTTTTAAATAATGCGACACCTTCTTTTCCATTGGTCGCAATGTCGCAAGTGATCTGAAGTTTTGAGAGCAAACGTTCAATTACTTTTTGATTAATTTTATTATCTTCTACAATGAGTACATGCGTGTTTTCAGGATTATTGGATAGCGCTACTTTAATTTTTTTAGAAACATCTTTTCTACTTTTATGCTCCGTTTTTTTAAGTAATAAATCAAAATAGAAAATAGTCCCTTTTCCTAGCGTACTGCGTACTTCTAGTTTACTATTCATTAATTTTAGTAGATCATTTGAGAGTGACATTCCTAAACCGGCACCGTCAAATTTTCGTGTTTTAGAATTATCTCCTTGTTCAAAAGATTCTAGTAATTTATCAAAGTCATCTTCATCCATGCCAATTCCTGTATCTCCCACACTAAAACGAAGTTGTTGATATTCTGGTGATGACTCATATTCATCAATCGTGATGGTGATTTTACCTTGTTGTGTAAACTTAATCGCATTTTTCATCAGGTGAATAAGTACCTGTTGTACGCGAAGAGAATCTACAAAGACTTTATATGTAGTGTCACTATGATTGTGATATTCAAAGTCTAAATTCTTCTCTTTTGCTTGGTATTCAAAAATGCGCATTAACTGTGCGATATCTCTTTCTAGATTTACAGATTTTTCTTGTATTTCTAAATTGCCAGTTTCCAATTTGGAATGGTCAAGTACCATTGTGATCAAATCTGATAACTGATGTACAGAACGATCTACTATAGAAATATATTCTTCTTGTTTTTCTGGCGAATCATCTGCTGATTTTAAAAGATGCAACATTCCTTGAATACCATTTAATGGTGTACGCATCTCATGACTCATTTTTGATAAAAACTGTGTTTTGTAATGCGCATTATCTGTAGCCTTTTTTGCAGCTATTTCTAACTCATCTATATTTTGAACGAGTGTTTCTTTAAGTTTTTGATAACTTGCAAAAAGAGAATCTATCTCCAGAATGCTGTGATCAGAGTGTATTTCTTGGGTGTCTTCAAAATCACTTTCTATAAATTGAAGGATATTATCATTAAGTGCCTGAACTCCTTTAGTAAGATTTTTTGATAGGTATAAAATAAGAAGCACAAGGACAAAGGCTATGAGAATACTTATAATAGAAATGGCTGTTATCTGTGATAGTTTTTTAGATTCTATTGCTTTGCTTGTTGTGATACTTATATCAGCAAGTTCTTTTTGGATAATTCGATGTAATTCTTTGATATTTTTATGTAATCCAGTTTCTGAAAAAATCCCTATTTCATTATTTAAGTTGATTATACTACGCACATCTTGAATATACCCTCGTAATAAAATACGTGTGCTATCGCCTAGCGTCCGGTCGGTTAATAATTGACCTGATATAGTTTCAAAATCTTGGATATATTCTGGTTCCCCTTTCATTAGATAATCTTTTTCAAGGGTCCGTAATTGTAGGATTGTTGCTTTATCGACATCGTCACTTTCAGTTAATATCTTTGCTTTTTCATGCATTTCGCCTTCTATTCCAAAATCTTTATAGCCTCTACGCTCCATTTTCGCGACAAGCGTAATCACATCTTTACGAAGATTTTTATACTGATTTTTGACTTTTTGTATATCAATAGGAATTTGAATTTCTAAAGCATCCTGTTCTATGACTTCTAATTGATCAGGTATAGAACGTAAATTTGCAAGATAAGTGTATAAAGAACTTGCCTCTGATTTGTTATAAAAAGCGGCATCTCTGTATCCTGTATAAAAGAAGGTGTTGTAATTATCTATATTGGCATTAAACTGTTTAGATACGTCAAGAATTTCAATCGCTAAGTTTTCAGAAATCGCATCTTTTCTATGAATATAAAAATAGGAAGCGACCCAAACGATAAGGGAAGCTAGAAATGCTAAAAAGGATAAAATAGCCTTGGTTCTAAAGGAGCTAAGGCGTAGTTTTTTTATAAATTGAGCGTAAGACATTACTGCATAATTTGCGTTAAAATACAGAAAAATGGGCAGTGTGTTGTTTTTTCAAAAAAAAAATAATTCTCACCATCTGTTTGTGCCTTGTATAGCGCGTTAGATTTGTTATTTTTGCAAATCCTTACATACGTTATGATAAAGTACTTATATTCCTTTTTAGTATTCTTTAGTATTTCTCTGTGCTATGCACAAAGTAATGATGCTACCCTTTTAACAATAAACGGACAAGACATCTCTGTTGAAGAATTTAAAGCCGTGTATCTTAAGAATATTAGTTTAGTTCAAGATGATTCCCAAAAAGATCCTAGAGCTTATTTAGAACTTTTTAAAGAATACAAGCTCAAAGTACAAGAAGCCTATGCCCAGGGCTTAGATAAAAACCCCGCGTACATAAAAGAACTCAAAGGATACAGAGAGCAACTTCTTAAAAATTACCTTACAGATGTAGATGTTACTGAATCTTTAGTTAAAGAGGCATACAATCGTACGGTGACAGAAGTAAATGCACGTCATATTCTTGTAAAAACGGCACCAGATGCTTCTCCTGAAGATACTTTGAAAGCTTTCGCTAAAATTAATGAAGCACGTGATCGGATTCTGGCAGGCGAAAACTTTGAAGTGATCGCAAAGCAATACAGTGAAGATCCTTCGGCAAAATCAAACGGAGGAGAATTAGGCTGGTTTAAAGCTTTTAAAATGGTGTACCCATTTGAAACCGCTGCTTATGCTACAGAAACGGGAAGTGTTTCCAAACCATTTAAGACACGATTTGGCTATCACATTGTGCAGCCTACTGATAAGCGTCCAGCACGAGGTGGTATTCAAGTAGCGCATATTATGCTTACGCTAAAACAAAAAGATACAGCATTAGATCCAGAAAAACGGATTAAAGAGATCTATGCATTGTTAGAGCAAGGAGAGTCTTTTGAAAAACTAGCACAGACTCATAGTGATGATAAACGTTCTTCGGTAAAAGGAGGGATGTTAGATCGTTTTGAATCTGGGCAATTAAGTAGTAAAATTTTTGAAGAACAGGTATTTAGCATCAAAGAAAAAGGGACATACACAACCCCTTTTAGATCTGAATTTGGCTGGCATATCGCTAAATTAATCCAGCGATTTCCTGTAGGTTCTTATAAAGAAGAGCGTGGAGTTATAGAAGAAAAATTAAAAAGAGATATTAGAGCAAAGCAAATATCAGACTCGTTAGACTCAAAATTACGCTTCTTATATAAGGTAAAGGAAAATAAAGAACTTCAATCGTATTTTATGTCTCGCCTGTCTGATGCTGATTTTACGAACAGAAAATGGAAATATGTTCCAAGTGAATCTGATAAGCAAAAAGTAGCATTTACACTTAAAGATACCACATTTACATACAATACTTTCGGAGAGCATTTAGAGCGTTTCCAAAGAGGAGGAGCTTATGTAAATAAAGAAGACCTTATAAAGACGCAGGCATTTGTTTGGACCAATAAGATGATTAGAAAGTACCATGAGAATCATTTGGAAGAGATGGATTCAGCATTCAATGCGCTGATTAGAGAATATAGAGAAGGATTGTTGCTTTTTGAGTTATTGGAATCAAAGGTGTGGAACGTAGCAAAAACAGACACCACAGGTCTTCAAGAATACTTTGTAAAAAACAAAGAGAGGTACAGATTGCCTGAGATGCTAAAAATGACGATGGTTACAGCATCGGATAAAAAGACGCTTTCAACGGCAAGAAAGCTGCTACAAAAAGGAACTTCAAAGGAAGAAATTGAAAAAAGATTCAATATAAATGATCAAGTAAACGTTTTGTTTACACAGCGGGAAGTGGCTTCAAATGATTCGACTTATATAGCACCTAGTTTTACACCAGAAAAAGAAATTAGTAAAATATACGAATTACGTACGGATTATGTATTGTATGATGTTGAAGAGATTCAACCTTCCAAATTACCAACACTGGAAGAAACCAGAGGGGCTGTTATAAATGATTATCAAAAACATATAGAAAGTGTTTGGTTACAAAGCCTAAAGGATAGCGCTACAATAAAAGTAAACGAAGCCGTTTTAGATCGTTTTATTAGTACATTAAAATAAATGAAATTACCACAGTACATAGTACTTTTTGCAGGATGCTTATCACTCATTTCCTGTGATTTCTTTAATAAGACCAAAGCAGATCAAGATGCTGTTGCTAGAGTAAATGATACGTATTTATACAAATCAGATATTGAAACTATTTTTAATGCAGCTACATTTTCTTTAGATAGCACTACGGTTGTAAATAGTTATATCAACGATTGGGCAACAAATAGATTACTACTTGATGGTGCTTTACTTAACTTATCTAAAGATGAGCAAGATCAATTTGAGCAACTCGTTCAAGATTATCGTACTGACCTATACATAAAGCTATACAAAGACAGATTGATTCAACAACGATTAGATAGTGTGGTGTCAGATCAAGAAGCGCAGGAGTTTTATGAGCAGAATAAGGAAAACTTCCGACTTAATGAAGAATTAGTGAAGCTTAGATATATTCATCTAGCACCAGACTATAATGATACTAATAATCTAGCAAAACTCTTTATCAATTTTAAAGAAGAAGACAAAGTGGTGCTAGATTCTATACGATTACAGTTTAAAAATTATTTTTTAAATGATTCCATTTGGGTAAAACGAAGTGTCGTCCAAAACAGTATCCAACCTATTGATGCCACAAATGCTGATAATTTGTTAAAAAAAACAAATTTCTTACAACTACGAGATTCATTAGGATTATATTTGATCGCTGTCAAGGAAACGCTATCACGCAATGATATTGCACCCTTAACGTATGTGCGGCCAACCATTAACCAAATTATAAGAAACAAACGGAAGTTAACCCTCACAAAGCAACTTGAAAAGGAGATTAAAGATGATGCCATTAAAAACAAAAAATTTGAAATATATAATTAGAACCCTTATCATACTATTTGTATGTCAACCCTTATTGGCGCAAGATAGTATTACAAATTCTTTCACTAAGTTTAAAGTAGACGGTGTTGCAGGTGTTGTAGGTGAATATTTGATTTTAGAAAGTGATATTGATAAATTTTTATTTGATATAAAAAGCCAAGGACAGTCTACAGTAGATATTACCCCTTGTCAAGTAATGGGTAAATTATTAGAAGATAAGTTACTCGCACATCATGCCATTCAGGACAGTATCGTTGTGAATGATGCACAAGTCAACTCAGAGGTAGATCAATTGATTGATAGATTTATTCAAATACGCGGATCTGAGCAAAAAGTATTAGAATTTTATAAAAAAGATAACATAGCTGATTTAAGAGTTGAGTTATTTTCTATCCGAAAAGACATTCGTCTTTCTGAAAGTATGAATGAAAAAATCATTTCAGAGGTAGACGTTACTCCTGATGAGGTAAAATCTTTCTTTGAAAGAATTCCAAAAGATGAGCTCCCTACCTTTGGTGTAGAACTTGAAATTGCACAAATTGTTATTGAACCGAAAGCCACCGAAGAAGAACGACAAAAAATCATTGATCGTTTGAATAGCTTTAGATCAGACATCCTTGATAATGGAAGTAGTTTTGCTACCAAAGCAGTACTATATACAGACGATCTAGCTTCTAGAGGTGAAGGAGGATTTATGATGATAGACAGAAAAACACCTTTAGTAAAAGAATTTAGAGATGTTGTTTTTGGATTACAGGAAGGAGAGGTAAGTGAGCCTTTTGAAACAGAATATGGATTCCATATTGCGACTCTTGAAAAAATTAGAGGAGATAAACTTGAAATCAGACATATCTTATTAATTCCAGACGTAGATAAAGAACAAGAAGAAGAAGCAAAAGATAAGATTGAACGTATCAAAAAACGTATCGAGTCTGGAGAACTTACCTTTGACGAAGCAGCTCGTGAATTTTCTGATGAAAAGGAAACTAAGTTTGACGGTGGCGTATTAGTAAATCCAGTAACGTTAGATAAGCGTTTTGAATTAAACAAATTAGACCCTACTTTATATACGAAAGTTAATGACTTAAATGACGGAGAAGTATCACTTGTATTCAATGATCCTAGCCGTACTGGAAAGACACGTTTTAAAATCATGACTGTAAAAAATAGATTAGAAGAGCATAAAGCCGATTATTCTAAAGATTACATTAAGATTAAAGATTTAGCGCTTAGAGAAAAGCAAATTCAGACAATCTCAGATTGGCAAAAAGAAAAAATAGAAGAGACATACATAAAAGTGAATGGTGAAAACCGTAACTGTGAATATGTAAGTAACTGGTTGAAAAATTAAAAAATATGTCAGACGTAGCTGCTATAAATCAATTAGTAGAAAAACATAAACAACTTAAAGCTGAAATTGCAAAAGTAATTGTAGGACAGGAAAGAGTCATAGATGAGATTCTTATTTCTATATTTTCTGGAGGTCACGCCTTATTAATAGGAGTCCCTGGTCTCGCAAAAACATTAATGGTAAATACCATTGCGACTGCATTAGGGCTGGATTTTAAACGTATTCAGTTTACACCTGATTTAATGCCGAGTGATATTTTGGGATCAGAGATCCTTGATGAATCGCGTCAGTTTAAGTTTATAAAAGGACCTGTATTTTCAAATATCATCTTGGCCGATGAGATCAACCGCACACCTCCAAAAACACAAGCAGCATTATTAGAAGCGATGCAAGAACGTATTGTGACTGTTGCTGGAAATAGGTACCCACTTAGTTTGCCTTATTTTGTGTTGGCAACCCAAAATCCAATTGAGCAAGAAGGAACGTATCCTTTACCAGAAGCGCAATTAGACCGTTTTATGTTTGCAATTAACCTAGATTATCCTTCATTTCAGGAAGAAGTAGATGTTGTAAAAGCAACCACTTCAGATCATAAGCCTGTCGTAAATTCGCTTTTTTCTGATCAAGAAATTATTGATTTTCAGCAGTTAATTCGTCGTATTCCTGTCGCAGACAATGTGATAGAATATGCGGTACAACTTGTAAGCAAAACAAGGCCCAAGACCAAAACAGCCACACAAATTATTAATGATTATGTAGATTGGGGAGCAGGACCAAGAGCCTCTCAAAACTTAATATTAGGCGCAAAAACGCATGCAGCTGTCAACGGTAAATATTCTCCAGATATTGAAGATGTACAAGCCGTTGCTACGGGAATTTTACGTCATAGATTAATTAAAAATTATAAAGCAGAAGCAGAAGGTCTCAGCATAGAAGATATTATTAAAAGCTTATTTTAAAATTATTCTATAAGCATGAATTATAAAGCTAAAAGGATATTTCTATTAGGAGAGGAATGGTTTTTTTTTAAAATTTATTTGGGTCCAGAAACATCGGAAGTGTTTTTAACTGAAGAATTTTATAATATTGTAAATCACCTTCTTAAAAATAATATTATTACTGAATGGTTCTTTATAAGATATGCTGACCCTGATTATCATTTAAGAATACGACTTCGCTTAAAAAAACAAGAAGACATAGGTGTTTTAATACAGAAAATACTTCCAAGTATTAAACTTTATGTTGATCATGGCTTAATCTGGAATTATCAAATAGACACTTATAAACGTGAACTAGAAAGATATGGAAGTAATACCATAGATTTTAGCGAGGATATATTCTATTTTGATTCTATGTTTATCCTTTCTTTTTTGAAATATTATAAAGAGAATGATAGTAATGAAAATTTGAGATGGCTTTCTGGGTTATCTGCTATAGATAGTTTATTAGATTCTTTTAAATGTGATTTAGATACTAAAATTTTTATTTCTAACTTTTTAAAAGAAAGCTATTATAAAGAGTTTGGTGTATCTAAGATTTTTAGACAAGAACTTAGCAAGAAATATAGAGCCAATAAAAAAGAAATAGAATTCTTTTTGACTAAATCTTATTGTAATGATAAAAATTATGATTTTTTAAGTAATCTTATTAATACTAAAGAAGAAAACATCAAAGGTCCTTGTTTAGATATTATAGATAGTGAAGCCCAGGGGACATTAGATGTATCTATAAATAGTTTGATCTGTAGTCATATTCATATGTTATGTAATAGGTTATTTTTAGTAAAAAATAGAGCTAATGAATTAGTGATTTATGATTTCTTATTTAGATATTATCAATCATTAAAGGCAAGAAGAAAATAGTTTATGATAATAATAAAAAAGAATCCCATTCTTTAATTTTTATATTGTCTATAGAGCATAATACAGAAGAAACACCAGTGACTCCATCAAGTAAAGACATATAATTTATGTTTTCTACATCATCTCTTAAACTAAAAAATACATCGTCTGATTTTTTATAACCAAGAGTTTCTTTTAACCAATATGTTGCAGCTTCCTTAACTCTGTAATCATCAATTTTTTTAGATAATTTTGAATAAATATGAGCTAGACCAGCACTTCCATGACAAAAACAAGCATCTTTTATGATTGTTTCAGCCGGCTCTTTTCTCGAAGTAGTTTGAATTATTAAGTCTTTAAAATGCTTAATTAACAGTTTATCTTCCAATGATGTTGCTGCAAAAAACAAAGCATGTAAAGCTCCCAAATCTCCATAACACCATGCTAATCTAGAGAATGATTGTTTATTTGAAGAGTAACTCTCAACACTTATAGAAGAAGGATATATAGACCCTGTTTCTTCAATTTTTTGCTCATTTCTATTATAAAAGGAAATGATATTATACATCATATCTTTTGATAAATCTGAGTTTATATTGTGGTTATAGCATTTGGAGAGGAAAAATAATAAACTTGCATTTCCATGGGCAAGCCCAAAATCATATACCATCTTTTTAGTTCTAAATTGGTCGTATGTTTGCCATTTAAATTCATGTTCATCTTTAATAATTTTATCATATATTTTTTGAACTAAAATTGCTATAGAAGAAAAATATTTTTTGCGCTTTATAAGGTACAAGGCAATTCCAATTGATCCATGAAGGGGGTCAAAGTTATTTTCATTTTGACCAGTTTCATACATAGTATCCTCTAGAATTTCATCAATCTCTTCCAATGTGTCTTCTAGATCATATTCACTTAAATTATTTTCTTGGATATAATGTAGACAGAAACCTACGCCAGCTATACCATTACTTAAAGAAACAAATAGATTTGAATTTTCATCAAGAGTTTCAATAATGTATTCAATATGCTCATCGATATATATAGAACGATCTAATGTTTCATTATTTAAACATAAAATGGCATTTGAAAAAAGTAGAGAACATCGACCAGAAAGGAGACCTACATTTCCTTCGTTAATATGAGTCGAGAGATCTTGAGAAAAAAAATGTTCAAATTCTATTATAATTTTTTTAATCTGCTCTTTATGCATTATTGTAGCTTTAATCTTTTATTAATCTCGATGAAAATCTAGTTTTATAAAATTTACTTTTCTTTAAAAAAACTAAATATAAGTTGATTTGTATATGAGTTTGAACTTTTTTCTTTTTTGACTATTCTTTGGTTTAGAAATAAAAATTCTCTGATAGAAATTATAGCTTTGTTTTTGGTCAGATTCAAGAAAATTTTTATTAAATCAATATTTAATAAACTGATTGTAATTTCAAGATCTCCTTCTGATAAAATAAAAATATCTGGAATTTTTCTTTTTTCCTTAAACTCTAAGATTTTAGACCTTAGTAGTTCATCACTATGAAAAGAATTTCTAATATCCTTAAGCTCTTCATTTTGTATGTACCATGTCGCATATCGTAGGATAACGCTATCATGCTCAATTCTTGGGATATAGTCAAAAAGTGAAGTTAAAGGTCCAATATCCAAATAAAACTCATTAGTTGTATTTTCATTCTGATAATCACACAAGAATTTATATATAGGTAGACTGCTATCATGATAGTTATGTGCGGTAGAAAGTTGTGGTTTTATTTCTTTATTTAACTGTTTAGATTTTAAGTATATTTTCCCATATGCATTTACAGATACATAAATATCATTTATATCTATAGTGTGCATTTTGTCTACACTTGATTTTGCTATATATGGAATTTCATATTCTCTTATTGTAGGTCTTGCAAGAATATTGCCAGCTCTAGGTTCAGGAAGATGAGCAATTTCAGCAATGATTGAATTTTCATCAAAATTCTTTTCAAAATCAGCTATTTTTAATACAAAATTCTCTATTTCTTTATCTAAGTGAGAAAAACGAGCAATAAGATTTGTAGCACTGGAGCCACCAAAAGGAAGGATTTTAATTTTTTCTTGCCCGTTTTCAAGCAATAATTCAGACATTACTGAAATTGTTGAGGGTAACTGTTCTGTGTTTTCAGGAAAAATATTGATTTCTTTCTTTGTGATTTGTACTACAGCTTCTCCTTGCTTAATTGCTTTTTGAATTTTTTCATACAAAAATTTATTAATTGCATTCCATGGTAAAGAATCACTTTGTTCTATATTTATAAAAAACGGTAAGCCTTCTAATAAAGGGGATAAGCCACTTTCAGTGCTATTATTATAATATCCAATACCAGTTTCAATATCTAATACTTTTGATAGCAAAATATCCCTATCCTCATAGCGGCTTCTAAAAGATTCTTTAAAATCTTTCATTGTATCAGTTTTATTATTTGGTCTTAATTTATTAATAACATAAATTCCATTTTTTATTTTATTAATAAGATTGCTTTCTATTGTAATATTAGATGCAGAAGATTTTAAATCAATTTGAATAAGGTTATTAAGATTTTGATGTTCAAAATATTTCTTTAAATTCTGTTTGAGCTCATTGATATTGGCTATCAAATTTTCAGGTTCCTCTTTTATTGTTTGTATAGATTTTTCAAGATTGAAAACAAATTCATATAATTCTGGTGATAAAGAAATAAATTTCAATTTTTTAATAAGAAAATCAAAGTTGTCATCACCTGTAACGCCTAGCTGTAGTTCATCTACTAAGACTTGATTATCAATTAATTCATGAATGTATTCCTTAGCTTCGTCAGGATCAACCTCTACATGATCTACTATAAAATCTGTGAGTTCTTTAAAACTGCAAATATCTTTTGAAAAAAGTAATAGATTTTCTAGATAACTAGTATGTTCTATTTCACTTACCTTAAACTTATAGTTTCCAGCGACTATATATTTTTCTATATATCTAATATTATTCCCAATAGTATAAATGGAGTTATTAGGTATATATGAGAGTTGTTCTCTAATGGGTTCTTGGGATACAAGCATAGAGACAATAGATTGTAATATACCCATATCTAATCTTGAGTAATAGCTACAATCATTAATAGAAAGATTCGTGGTGTTGGTAATTTTTCCTATCCCAATTCCAGCCATAAGGCCATAAGGTGTACATCTACTAGATATTCTAATAAAATACTTAATAATTGATGATTGTACTTTCTCTTTTTTCTTAAGATCAAGTTCGCCTAACAACATTTTTTGTATTCGATTATATAAAACAGGGGATGCTATGTATATAGCATCCATAAAAAATTTATTTTTACATAAATCTTCATAATCTTCATCTTTAAATTCTTTTTGAAATAGATATTGTTTTAGCTCTTCAAACGTAAAAGATGGTGTGCGTATTAAAAAATCATCAAAATATGAATACATTTTTTTGTTATAATTTGTTTCTATATCTGGCGTAACTTGATATTTGTTTATTTAATTTTTTTTAAAAGGCTCATTGAACCTTTCTTTTAATAATTTGCTTTTTGATCAACTTTATTTGACCTTGGTGACTAAGCTCATCATCAAGAAGATGTCTATATATAGAATAGATGTTATCTTTTCCTTTTTTATCATTTAATAACCAATCATCATCTTTTTTCATAAAATGTTTAATGATTAGATCTCTAGTTTCAAGCATTAGACCAGTATAGTAATTAATAGGATGATTTTTTATCATTTTTTTTACGAGATTTTCTTGGAATGCAGGAGTATATCTTACAATCTCTTCATTTGTCATAAATCTTTTTTCAAGATGTGTAATCAAAAACTCAAATTGTAAAAAATTTATATGTAGTAATAAGCTTCCAATACTATTAGTATAGTACTCATTACTATAATCTAATTGACTAGTACTTAGCCTTCCTACCAAGAAAAAAGTGTTTAATCTAATTTGTATCATATTATATATCAATACGTCAAATACAGGAGAATAATGTATAGGTTCTTTAACATTGTAAGATAGCATGCAGTAAATTGTATTAAATGAAGTTGATTTTTTTAAACTAATTTTAGAGTAAGTTTTAGTTTAAAAGCAAAAAGAGGATTTAATTAAATCCTCTTTTTGAAAAATAATAATAATATATTATTGTTGTGGACATCTAACAATCTCTGATGGTCTACAATTAAAATCATAGGTTAAACCTCCACACTGAGTACCTATAGACTCACAAGTCTCTAGTGTTTGTACAGACGGACAAGGGGATCCATTAGATGGTCCACCTGCTCCTCCTAAAGTGATTTTTGCTCCTAACTTAGAAATTTCTTTCTTTTTCAATGACAACTTCTTTACATTTTTTTTTTGCATAATTTTCGTATTTTATATGATTATAATACTTTAAATATACTTTTTTTTTTAAAGTCTAAAATTATATTTTATAATTTAACATTATAATATTCATATCTGGAGCATTATATAAAGCAGATTTACGCTTTCGCGAAAGCGTATCCAGTTAGAAACCCTCAAAGGGACTAGAAATTATACATTTTACAATTTCTAGTCCCTTTTTTTATGATTATGATATTATTATAGGGTGTTTTTTCGCATATCTCATTTATAAGATGTGATATAGGGAATCGTTGGCGTTGCTATTGTCTTTGTCGCTTCGTTTTCGTAATTTCGCTAGATTGATAAATAAGGTAGCTCGTACTACCAATAAACAACTTTAATAAACCAAAAAGTATATGGCATTTGATATAGAAATGATCAAGGGAGTCTACAAAAAAATGGCAGAGCGTGTAGATACAGCTCGTGACCTTGTAGGAAAACCATTAACCCTTTCTGAAAAGATTTTATATTCCCATTTATGGGAAGGAACACCTACAAAAGCTTTTGAAAGAGGCAAACATTATGTAGATTTTGCTCCAGATAGAATAGCTTGTCAAGATGCTACTGCACAAATGGCTTTATTACAGTTTATGCAAGCCGGTAAAGATAAAGTAGCAGTTCCCACCACTGTACATTGTGATCACTTAATCCAAGCAAAAGAAGGAGCTGCAAAAGATTTAAAGCATGCAAATGACGTAAGTAGTGAGGTATTTAATTTCTTGGAGTCTGTATCAAATAAATATGGTATTGGTTTCTGGAAGCCTGGTGCAGGAATTATTCATCAAGTAGTTTTAGAAAATTATGCCTTTCCAGGCGGAATGATGATTGGTACTGATTCGCATACCGTAAACGCAGGTGGTCTAGGTATGGTCGCTATTGGTGTTGGTGGAGCAGATGCTGTAGATGTAATGGCAGGAATGGCGTGGGAGCTTAAATTCCCTAAACTTATCGGAGTTAAACTTACAGGTAAATTAAGTGGATGGACAGCACCTAAAGATGTGATTCTTAAAGTAGCTGAAATTCTTACCGTAAAAGGAGGAACTGGAGCTATTGTTGAATATTTTGGACCTGGTGCGACTGCAATGTCTTGTACAGGAAAGGGAACTATCTGTAATATGGGAGCCGAAATAGGAGCAACCACGTCTACGTTTGGATATGATGAGTCGATGGAGCGTTACTTAAGAGCAACCGATAGAGAAGATGTAGCCGATGCCGCAAATAAAGTAAAAGAACACCTTACTGCAGATCCAGAAGTATATGCAAATCCTGAGCAGTATTTTGATCAGGTGATAGAAATTAATCTTTCAGAATTAGGGCCGTTATTAAATGGTCCATTTACCCCAGATTTATCTACAACAGTAGGTACTGAAATGACCAAAAAGGCAACAGCAAATGAATGGCCTTTACAAGTAGAATGGGGATTAATCGGATCTTGTACCAATTCATCTTACGAAGATTTATCAAGAGCCTCTTCAATTGCACAACAAGCGATTGATAAAGGGTTGAAGATGAAGTCAGAATTAGGGATTAACCCAGGTTCTGAACAAGTACGCTACACTGCAGAACGAGACGGAATCTTACAAGTTTTTGAAAACTTAGATGCTAAGATTTTTACCAATGCATGTGGCCCTTGTATCGGGCAGTGGGCACGTTATAGTGATCCTAAAAATGCACCCAAGAATAGTATCGTACATTCTTTTAATAGAAACTTTGCAAAGCGTGCAGATGGAAATCCTAATACGCATGCCTTTGTAGCTTCTCCGGAAATCACAGCAGCAATCGCAATTGCAGGTCGTTTGGACTTTAATCCGCTTACAGATTCATTAATTAATGAAGATGGACAAGAAGTGATGTTTGATGAGCCTACAGGATGGGAATTACCTCCAAAAGGATTTGAAGTAAAAGATAATGGATACTTAGCACCAGAAGAAGATGGAAGACACATTATTGTTGTTGTTAATGAAGATTCAGAACGTTTACAATTATTAACACCATTTGAACCTTTAGGAAATGCTATTACAGGAGCTAAATTATTGATAAAGGCATTTGGAAAATGTACCACCGATCATATTTCAATGGCAGGTCCTTGGTTACGTTTCAGAGGTCATCTAGATAATATTGCAAACAATACGTTGATAGGAGCCGTAAACGCTTTTAATAAAAAAACAAACTTTGTTAAGAATCAATTAACTGGGGAATATGGAGGTGTACCAGATACACAACGTGCATACAAAGCCGCAGGGATTAAAACAATAGTAGTAGGAGATCATAACTATGGTGAAGGATCCTCTCGTGAGCATGCTGCCATGCAACCACGTCACTTAGGAGTGGCTGCGGTGATTGTAAAAAGTTTTGCACGTATCCATGAGACTAATCTTAAAAAACAAGGGATGCTCGGATTAACTTTTGCTAATGAAGCAGATTACGATCTTATCCAAGAAGATGATACGTTCAACTTCTTAGACTTAAACGAGTTTGCTCCAGATAAGCCATTAACGATAGAGGTTGTTCATGCCGATGGAAGTAAAGACGTGATTAAAGTAAACCATACCTATAACCAACCTCAAATTGATTGGTATAACGAAGGAAGTGCTTTAAACCTGATCAAAAAGGAAAATGCTGCATAAGCTTATGAATATGATATATAGAAAAGAGCTATCCTAACCGATGGCTCTTTTTTTGTAAGAAATACTTGGCAATACCGACTATTTCTATTGGTTCAAAAAATAGGTTGAATTCCTACCTTGTCTTATACAACAGCTCACTTATGAAAAAAATCAACTTAAAAAATATCCTTTTCATCATCGTGATTGCATTGCTTCTTATTCCGCAAACCAGAACACCGATTCAGGTAGCGTTCAATAAGATCAAAGTAAAGCTATTTTCTCCTTCCGCTTTCGCGAAAGCAGACCAAACCCAACTCCAACCCTTTACCTATCAACTTGCTTCTATAGATGGGCTTTCTCGTGATGCCGAAGTAGGACAAGGGAAAGTAACCTTTATCAGCTATTGGGCGACCTGGTGTCCGCCTTGTATCGCTGAGTTACCAAGTATAGAAAAACTCTATGCAGACTACGGAAACAAAATTGATTTTGTATTGATTACCCAAGAAGAGCCTACAGTTGTTAAACGATTTTTAGAGCGAAAAAAGCTTAACATTCCAGCCGTTTTTCCAAAAATGCAAACCCCTGAGTTACTTTTTGAACGTAGTATTCCTACCAATTATATCATTGATAAAACAGGAAAAATCATCATCAAAGAAAAAGGCGCCGCCAATTGGAATAGTGCTGAAGTCCGTGAGACCTTGGATAGGCTTATTAGTGAAACTACGCTTTAAAAAGTTGCGAAGCAACACATTTAAAGTGGCTAGTTGAACTAATCCCGCTTTAGAGCGAGATCTAGTATTTGATATATTTCAAGCTTGTTTCCGAGGATTATTTGAACATATATTACTCTTCCGAAGGAAGGATGTCGGTAATGATATTAACCACGTCTGTGACATAAAAGACCGTAACGGTTTTGCCATTTGCTTTAACCATTTCATCATCAATAAACACCTCAAAATCTAAGTTCTCCCCTTCATTTCCGGCAATGGAAATAAAACTAGGGAGATCACCAGCAGTGACGGTACCAGCACCTTTAAGTGTTCCTGTAATTTGATCCCAGCTCTTATTATAGTCAGCGGCATATTCTCCAAAAACAGAAGTGCCGTTATAGTGAAGATCTTGCAGGTTGTTTCGTAACTCTGAGGTATAATAGATGGTCGCATATTTGCCTTCGAGTTTGTTGAGGCCTTCCACATCCAGCGACATCGACTCAATGTTTAAATCCAAATCTATTTTGGCTCTACTTCCTATAAAATTTACTGTGACGATAAAAAAAGGATAAGCTCCGTCTTCTATGTTTTCTATTTGTCCATATTCTTGAAGCACCTCGTCTTCGGTATATACTTCATCTTCTAGTTGTACCCACTTTCGTTCAAAATAGAGCGTAGTTCTCTTGCCCAAGCTATCTGTAGCGATAGCTTCTATAAATTCTTCATCATGTCCTTTGTATTGGATGCGGAGTGGATGATACCTATCTAATTCATAATATGCTCCTAGAGGCAGATCAAAGGGATTTTTTTCAATATCGTTGGTATAAATAGATAATAAGAACAAACGCTCTGATAAGGTATCTGGCTGTGCGTAGCCAAATATTCTATGATCCTTTCTCATGTTCGCATCCAGATAGAGCATACTATCTATAATATATGCCTTAGAAACGAAATCTCCAGAGGTACGTATACTTCGTGCATGGTCTTGATCCATACTGTCCAAAGCAGCGGTCAGATTTGTTTCTTTTTCAACAGTGTTGGAGGTGTCTTTTTTACAAGAAGCAAACAGAAGCAATAGAACAATAGGAAAAATAGAAATCACTTTTTTCATGGGGGTGCATATTTGAATAACAGTAGGTATGACTAAGTATGTTAGGAATCTAGGTCAAAACTAGGTATTATTTATGGAATATGGGAGAAAAATTTATGAGGAAGGTTGGAGGGTATTTTTATATCTAGTTAAAAATACAACCACGATCATAAAAGCTGTTTTTAAGGTTTTGTGACTAAAAACTATTCCTGGTTATTTACTTATTTTTAAACTTCCTTCTTGTTCTTATATCCCTTTAGAATGATCCCAGCACACGCAACAGACTCAAAGATACCTATGAGATACCTTTTACTCAAGATCAATCCGATACCGGCAAGGACTCCAAGAATCCCTAGGATTAGCCCTATTTTGTATGCATTTTGTTATCTTTTTTTATGTGTTTATTTGATACACAAGATATTGTAAGGTGTTATGCATAATAGTAAAGTAAAAGGACATGCAGATAAAGAAAATGATTATTTTATTTTAAATGTTTATTAAAGAATGCAATGGTGCGTTCCCAAGATAGTTTAGCTGCTTCTTTGTCATAACGTGGTGTTGTATTATTATGAAATCCATGATTCACTTGAGGATAGATATACGCCGTATGCTCAATGTTATTTTCTTTAAGGATTTCCTCAAAAGCTGGCCAACCTTCATTCACACGGGTATCTAATTCTCCATATTGTAGCAATAAGGGTGTTTTAATTTTTTTAGCATCTTCGGCTTCTGGTTGTCTACCATAATAGGGTACGGCTGCTCCTAAATCGGGTAGGCGTACGGCCATCATATTTGAAATCCAGCCACCAAAACAAAAACCAACTACACCAACTTTTCCAGTACAATTTTCGTGGGTTTTTAGATAATGATACCCCGCAATAAAATCCTCAAGCATTTCATTTCGGTCAAGTTTCTTTTGCATGGTTCTACCATCATCGTCATTTCCTGGATAACCTCCTAAAGGTGATAAAGCATCTGGTGCCAGACTTATAAAACCTGCCTTTGCGGTGCGTCTTCCTACATCTTCAATATATGGATTAAGTCCTCTGTTTTCGTGAACAACAATGACTCCTGGGAGTTTTTTTGCATCTTTAGGTTTTGACAATAAGCCTTTTATGATGCCTCCTCCTTTTGGTGAGTTATAACTAATATACTCCGAATCTAAGGTTGGGTCGTCGGGTTTTACCAATAGCGAATCAATGTAGTTCGGTGACATAAAACTAAGTAAGGATGATACAGTGAGACCTCCAACCGCATAAATACCAAGTTTTTCTGCAAATTGCCTTCTGTTAAGTTTGTTGTGAGCATAATCATCATACAGGTCAAAAATCTCTTGATTGATGTCTTCTTTTTTTAGTTCTTTCATAACGAAGGGATTGCTTTAATTAAATAGTGAGTAGAAAGTTACAAATTTTAAAATAGCTCATTTAGATGCTCATAGTGAAAAGTGAAAAGTGAAAAGTGAAAAGTGAAAAGTTAACGGTTCACAAATAACCTGTAACAGAATAATGATCTTAATGAATCCATCCTTTTTTATAAGAATAGGTGCTGAACCAATAAAAGAAAATATCCAATACAATAACTACTAACGGAAATAGTAATCCTTGACCCATTCCAAAAAGGTCTATAGTATCTAAAGCTAAGATACCTCCTAACGTTTGTGCGATCACCGCTAGTACTGAAATAGCAAATAATCGAATGGCTACTTTTTTTCTAACCAAGAGCATGATAGATGCTAAAACGCCAGTAATAGTGGAAATGCCAAATAATGCATTGATCCATATAGGCGCATTACGAATAGATTCCATTTGAACCTCCGTATAGGTTTCCGCATACATTTCTACAAAAAATACGGTTTTAATAAATTCTGAGAGCCCCGCTAAATTCCACAAAAGTGCAATAATAGCGACGATCCCCAAGAGCGCATTTGGTTTGCCAAGTGTTGTCATGGTGTGTTGGTTTTTGGTTGTTTGTTTTAACAATGTACGATTTTTTTAATTTTTAGTATTTATAATACCAATTTCAAAGCTAAATTCGCAGCTATGTTTGACAAGCGATTCTATTACTTATTAAAGATTCAATACTTAGGATTTAGATATCATGGGTGGCAAAAGCAACCTGATGTGCTTACGGTAGAGCGTATGGTAGAACGCACATTTTCGTATGTGTTGGGACATAAAAATTTTAAGCTATTAGCCTCTGGTCGAACGGATGCCAAGGTTTCTGCAAATGTGGCTTATGTGGAGCTGTTCTTAAAAGATACACCGTTGCCAGAAGATGATTTCTTAACACTTTTTAATGAAAATTTACCTCAAGACATTCGTTGTTTAGAAATCACAGAAGTCGATAAGACATTTAATGTTATGGATGCACCTATAGGAAAAGAGTATATCTATCTCTTTTCACATGGCGAAAAAAACCATCCGTTTGCAGCACCCTATATGGTTAATATCACAGCAACATTAGATATTGACTTGATGAAAGAAGCGGCTCAATTATTTGTAGGAACCCACGATTTTAGAACATACGCATATAAACCCAACCCAGAAACTAGAACCATAAATACCTTAGAAATCAGTGAGATTGTTACTAACGATCTGTATACAGCTAGTTTTTTCCCTGATGAGAGTTTTATATTTCGCGTATGCGGGAAAGGATTTAAGCGACATCAAGTTCGCTTAATGATGGGTGCTTTATTTGATCTTGGACAAGGCAAAATAGATTTTGAGTTTATCAAACAAACCTTAGTTCCTGATAATGGAATCAAACTAGAACACATCGCACAGCCTAGCGGATTGATGCTTCACAATGTACGTCTGTAATCAACAAAATAGTATCTTTAATTCCTTAAACAATATCATTATGAATACAGTACCAGCTTCTTCATTTTCCTTTTTAAAAGCACTTAAAGAGAACAATCATCGGGACTGGATGACAGAACATAAGAAAGAATACCAAGCAAGTGAAAAAGCGTTAAAAGCTTTTTATGCGGACATTCAAAAGGGACTTAATGAACATGACGAAATAGAGAAATTAAAGGTATTTCGGATCAATCGAGATATTCGTTTTAGTAAAGATAAGACACCGTATAATGTACATCGGAGTGCCAGTTTTAGTAGGGCAGGAGCACACCGCAGAGGTGGTTATTATCTGCGTATAGAACCAGGAAATAAATCGGTGGTGGCGGGTGGTTTCTTTAATCCTGAGCCTAAAGACTTATTACGGATACGCAACGAATTTCAGATGGATAGTACAGAGATTCGTGCGATTCTTGCTGAGCCCGCTTTCGCGAAAGCGTATGGAGGACATTTTGAAGCTTGGGATCCTGTAAAAACAGCTCCTAAAGGATTTAGTAAAGACGATCCCAATATTGATCTCATCCGACTCAAAAGTTTTTTTGTCTCCCATACATTTACAGACGCAGAGGTACTCGCACCTGATTTTGGAAAACAAGTAGTACACCATTACCAACTCTTACGTCCGTTTTTTGATTTGATGAGTGATGTACTCACCACCGACTTAAACGGCGTTTCTTTATTAGATTAAACCTCTTTATTTTTTGCGTCGTCGTCTGGCAACAAAATACACGACAATCAGTAGTATCGGTACTACTATAAAAATAATTAACTCCAAAGGAGATGATAGATCTATAGGTGAATTATTCTGATTTTCAGGAATTTGCATTAACTCACTTTTGTCAATACCATGGGGCGTTCAAATAATTGAATATGACTAAGAAGGCGTTCTTTTGCGATATTCATCATTCGCTTATTTAATGCAGACGAATTTTCAGCATATCTGAGATATTCATCTACCGTAAATTGACCAATAATAATTCCTTTAATACCATTGCGAAACTTCATATCCTTATGAATGGCATTTTCTATATAATCGGTTCGCTTTTGAATTGATAAGTCATAGAAAACGTTTTTATGCTTTGTAATGTAGTTTCGGAAAATTTCTATAAGTAATGGATCCTGTAGCTTGAGAATAGGACGAATTGTTTCGTTTTGAAAACGTTCTTCACTACTCATTTGATCGTGCACCCTTGCCGAAGGAATTTCTGGGCGTATGCGTTTGATGTCATTGGGCCTGTCATTCATAATTTTGAGTTTTAATAAAAGTACGAATAGGTGGTACGCTTTCGCGAAAGCGTACTCATAGGTTATCAACCAGTTATTAACTAATAAAAAGGTCGTCTAAAATTACTTTCAGACGACCTTTTAAGAGTGTATGTTATATAAATGATTACTTCAAGAAATCTTCTTTGCTTTTTAATTCCATAGCAAGAGTATCTGTTTTTTCTATATACTTTGTGAACTTAGATAAGCGCTTACTTAAGATTTTTTCTAAATCTGCTTCTGCTTTTGCATATCGATCAGAAAGTAAGGAAAGGTTCTCCAATTGTGCCTGACTTGGCGCTTCATAGTTAGCTGCAACATCACTATACAATTGTCCTAGCTTTTCTCTTAACTGAGGAGGCGCAGAATCTACATAGTTATCACCAGATGTGATTACCAATGTATTTTTCAAGGCATTAAGTTCGTCAATAAGTGGTTGTGCTACTTTTTTTGCTTTTGCATCAGCCGCTATTGCTTTTTCTCCTGTTTGGATCATCTCATCCATTTTATACACCATATACGCTAAGTCTTCTTGTATATCAAACAATTTTTGAGAGGTAGCGTGTTGTGCTTCTCTTTCTTTTGCTGTAATAAAAGATTTAGGATCGTTTTGAATCTCAAAGGTAGTTTCATAGGTATCCTTTCCTTTTGTAAGAACTGCTTTATACGTACCCGCTTTTGCTCTCATAGGTTGGAAAGCTCCAAAACTTAATGTTTTTCCAGCAGCATTTTTAGGTGCTTTTGTGTTGTAATCCCAACGTACTATATTAATCCCTTTTGACTTTCCGGGCGTTAATGTAGTGATCTCATTACCTTCCATGTCCTGAATTTCTAAAGACATTTTTCCAAACGTATGTCGTTTTTGTAAATAGTATTTTAATTGTAATGCAGTACCTGGATTTGGTCCTACAAATTCCAATTCGGTACTACCACCACCAAAGCCACCTTCTTCTACCATAGTTCCTTTCTTGGTATCAAAGAAATGCACATTTTTTGCTAATACATCCTGTGTTACTTCACGTAAGGTACTTATGTCATCTATAATAATAACACCACGGCCGTGTGTTCCAGCGACTAAATCATTGGTCTTTTTTTGAAGATCAAGAAAGTGTACCGCTGTGTGCGGGAAGTTATTTGTAAAATGTGACCAGTTTTTACCTCCGTTTACCGTAATGTATAATCCGTTTTCTGCGCCTAAGAATAATAAATCTTCGTTTACATAATCTTCTTGAATATTACGAGCAAAAATAGGAATGTCATCTGTTACGATACTTGTCCACGTAGCACCATAATCCTTTGTCTTATATACATAAGGTTTCATATCTCCTCGTGCATGACCATCAAAAACGGCATAGGCAGTTCCTTTTCCATGAACACTAGCTTCGATATGATATACCCACGTGGTAGCAGGTAATCCTGAGATATTTGCCGTTACGTTTGTCCAGTTCTTACCACCATCTTTAGTGATTTGCACATTTCCATCGTCGGTACCTACCCAGATCACTTTTTCATCCAGAGGAGATTCTGCAATAGTAAAAATAGTCGTATGCTTTTCTGCTCCAGAGGTATCGTTAGAAAGTCCCCCTGATTTAGTAGGCTGCTTTGCAGGATCATTTGTGGTTAAATCTGGAGAAATAATTCGCCATGTATCTCCCATATTATCACTTACGTGCAAATACTGACTACCCATATAAAAACGATCAGGTTGATGTGTACTTACTGCCATAGGTGCATTCCAGTTAAAACGTAAATCGTCATACCCAGTAACAGGAAGTGGTTTTACATTTTTAGTATAGTTACGCTCCATATCATAGCGCCATACATTATCTGCGCCTTGCATTTCTGAATATAGAATTTCTTTGGTTGGATGTTTTAACACTCTAAAACCATCACCAACACCCACGCGTACCCAATCACGAGCTTCTACACCTCCCGGTGAAGAAGAAGGGCCATACCAAGAACCATTGTCTTGTAAACCTCCATAAATTCGATAAGGCTCAGCATCATCTACGCTAATATGATAAAACTGTGATAAAGGTAAATTACTTACAATTTCCATCGTCGTTCCTTGATTCCAAGAACGATATACACCACCATCGGTACCTACGTGCATCATATCAGAATTATTGATATCAAATACAATATCATGAATGTCTGAGTGCATATTCCCTAGCGGTACAAAGGTTTCTCCTCCATCTTTAGAGATAGATCCGCTTAAACCTCCTTTTACAACCACATCTGGATTTTTAGGATCTACCACAATTCTTGAAAAGTAAAAAGGACGAACGGTTAATGCAAAATCACTATTGGTCAGTTCCCAAGTAGCACCTGCATCGTTAGAACGGTATAATCCTTTGTCTTTTTCAGATTCGATTACAGCATATACACGGTTAGAATCAGAAGGTGCTACGGCAATTCCGATACGTCCTAAGATTCCTTCCGGAAAACCATTGTGTATTTTATTCCACGTGGCACCACCATCTGTAGATTTGTATAATGCACTACCGTTTCCTCCAGAATTAAAGTCCCATCCCGTACGTCTGTGTTCCCACATCGCAGCATAGAGTACATCTGGATTATTTGGGTCCATCATAAAATCAGCAGCTCCAGTGTTCTCATCTACGTATAGAATGTTCTTCCACGTTGTACCACCGTCTGTTGTTTTATAAATTCCGCGTTCCGTGCTTGGGCTCCAAAGCGCACCTAATACAGAAACATACACGACATCACTATTTTCAGGATGAATTTCGATACCAGAAATACGTTCTGAGTTTTCAAACCCCATTTTATCCCAATTGACACCACCGTCTTTTGATCTGTATAAACCATCTCCGACAGAGACAGAGTTACGCGTCCATATTTCACCTGTACCTACCCAAACCGTTTTATCTGGATCATTAGGGTCTATAGCAACTTGTCCTATAGATTGGATGTGTTCTTCAAAAATAGGCGAGTAGGATGCACCTCCATTGCTAGACTTCCATACACCACCACCAGCGGTACCAGTATAGATGATTTGTGGATTGGTTGGGTGAACTTCCATATCGATGATACGTCCACTCATTAGGGCTGGACCAATTTGTCTAGCAGTAATGTCACCAAAAAGTTCTTTTCCCTTAAGAACGATTTCTTGAGCACTACCTACTAAAGTAAAGGATGCAAAGAGACACCCTAAAAAAATGTTTTTAGTTTTCATGAGAATTATGATTGATTGTTGTTTGTATATTTTTTCGCTTAAAGCGAAATAAAAAACCTCAATCAGAAACGATTGAGGTTTTGTATATGATCAAGTATTATTCTTGAACTGGGAAGGCAAACATCTCGTCTGTTACTTCTGGGTTCACTACGATACTTTTAATTTCTAATGCTTGTCCGCCAAAAACAGTTCTAGCAAACGCAAAATATAAGCCATCTACTTCTGTATAGTCACTATAAGTATCTTTAGAAATTTGTCCTTTTGCAGGTCCTGCTTGTATTTCTGAAGCGGTTTGAATAGGGACAAAATTTTCTGTTTCAAAGTAATATGTTACTTTATTATCTACCATCTCTCCGTCAGCTTTCACAGGATCCATAGTAACTTCAACTTTATACGTGTTCGTTCCATCTATGATCTCTTCTCCTAAAAGTTCAACTGTAAACCCTTTGTCTTTGTAATTTAAGAATGGGCTAGGGAACGTTTTACCTGATAGTATTTTAAAATTCTCTAAGGTTTCAGAATCTACTTTTTCTGATTTCATAGACTGGAAGTTTGTTGTCCAAGCCACGTCACCGTCAAAAGCTAATTGTGTAATTTCTTGTCCTTGTAAGTTAATTTTAATCATTTGACGTCCGTCTTTCATTTCAATAATTGTAACAGGAATTTCCATTCCTTGATTTACAACAGCATTAATTTGAAGTCCTTCGAGTTTGCCCCAAGCTTCTTCACCACCAGTATTTTCAAAGTAATTTGCAATGATCTCATCTGCGGTTTGTGCTTGCGTAGGGATCGCAACAGCTATCAATACTACTGCAATTAATAATTTAATCGTTTTCATAAAAGTCTAATTTGTGTATAATTAATGTTTGATGTCTAGCCATAAGACTATGAACTCTTTTTTTTGTTACACGTTTTTTAATTTTTTTTAGTACTTTTTTATTGGTAACAAAATCAGTGTTCTGTAATTAATATAAGGTTTTCTTTATCAAAAAGAGAACAAGATAAGAATAGTTATAATACTATGTATAGATCATTATTAATGAATTTCTGTTTTACGCTAACGTTATCGTTGATTTGTATTGCAAATAAAGGAGGTAAAATCTATTTATTTTATCTTTATGATCTTAGACCACAGAAAGATGAAATTTGGAAAAGTAGATCACCCAGAAACGATAGATTTTACACTCCCTCAAGATCATATAGATACAGAAAAAGTCTTAAGTACTACTACTTCAGCTCCTTTGCAAGTCTATGTAGGTTGTGCTAAATGGAATAAACAAGATTTGAAAAACTTTTATCCACGAGGCACCAAAGATGAATTGGGCTATTACTCTAGTCAGTTTAACTGTATAGAACTCAATGCGACCTTTTACAGACTTTTTCCTAAAGAGCAATATGAGAAATGGTATGATAAAACGCCTGAAGGATTTAAGTTCTTCCCTAAAATTACCAATAATATTAGCCACTTAAAACGACTTATTGATGCAGAACAGTATATTCCTGAATACCTAGATCACACCTTAGCACTCAAAGAAAAGTTAGGTACTATCTTTTTACAGATGCACAATAACTTCCAACCTAAAAATTTTGACCGCGTTGATAATTTTATAAATCATTGGCCTTCGCATGTTCCCATAGCATTGGAGTTTAGACACACTGATTGGTTTAATGATCCTCAGGTAGCAGAACGATTATATCATACCCTCGAAGAACATAATATGGCAAATGTATTGGTGGATACGGCAGGCAGACGTGATATTATGCACATGCGATTAACAAATAATGAAGCTTTTATACGCTTTGTAGGAGCCAACCATGAGAGTGATTATACACGCTTAGACGATTGGATAGTGAGATTACAAAAATGGATCGCTCAGGGATTAAAGAACATTCATTTTTTCATTCATCAGAATGTAGAGGTGGAGTCACCATTACTAACCGCTTATTTTATTAAAAAGTTGAATAGTGAATTGTCTTTAGATTTAAAAATACCTCAAACACTTTCACAGAATAATACAAACACACCAACCTTATTTTAATGGGAACGATATATGTAGTAATGGGCGTTTCTGGCGTAGGAAAGACGACCATAGGAAAAGCGATTGCAAAACAGCTACAAGTTCCTTTTTATGATGCCGATGATTTCCATCCTCAAAAAAATAAAGACAAAATGGCTTCGGGTGTTGCCTTACAAGATGAAGATCGTTGGCCTTGGCTAGATGCTATTGTAGCTCAGTATCCTCAGTGGAAAACCAAGGGTGCTGTTTTAGCTTGTTCTGCGCTTAAAGAAAAATATCGCAAACGTCTCGAAGTTGACCAACTACACGTTAAGACTATATATCTTTCGGCTAGTTGTACGCTTGTCAAAGAACGCTTAGCAGCGCGTACAGATCACTTTTTCAATCCCGACTTATTACAATCACAATTTGATGCTTTAGAAGCACCACGAGCAGGTATTATTTGTGATGCTACCATGCCTAAAGAGGCATTAGTAAAACATATTATGAATACAATACAACAACAAACTTTATCACAGTTAGGACTCATTGGGTTAGGGGTGATGGGGAAATCGCTTTCGCGAAATTTTGCAAATCACGATATAACCTTGTCCTTATACAACAGACACTTAGCTGATGTAGAAGAAAACGTCGCTATGCAGTTTGTACGTTCATATCCAGAATTACAACATAGTAAAGGCTTTGATGATATAGAAGCTTTTGTAAACTCTCTTGCGCTTCCGCGAAAAATATTCCTGATGGTCAATTCCGGTCCTGCAGTCGATGCTGTAATAGCCTCACTAGAACCCTATTTATCTAAAGGAGATATTATTATGGATGGAGGAAATAGCCATTATTTAGATACCGAAAGACGTGTAGAAACTTTGCAAGAAAAAGGAATTCACTTTATGGGAGTAGGTGTTTCAGGAGGAGAAGAAGGCGCTCTAAAAGGACCTTCAATCATGCCAAGCGGTACCGCCGAAGCCTACAAACAAGTTGGGATTTTTTTAGAAACCATAGCCGCTAGAGATGCACAGAATAATGCTTGTTGTGCCAGAGTAGGCGCTGGAGGTTCTGGTCATTTTATAAAAATGATTCACAATGGTATTGAATATGCCGAAATGCAACTTATCGCCGAAGTGTATGATATCTTACATTACCATTGTATGGTTTCACTAGAAGATATTGCACACACCTTTGACACTTGGAATGCTGGAGAAGAAAATAGTTATTTATTAGAAATATCATCAAAGATCTTACGTAAAACAGAAAATGGGCAACCACTTATAGATGTAATACTAGACAAAGCCCAACAAAAAGGAACTGGAAGTTGGAGTACTACGGCAGCCTTGCAAATAGGAACTCCTTTTGATACAATTGCACAAGCAGTACTTGCACGAATTATATCGTCAGAAAAAGTACAACGTGTTAAAGGACAACAACGCTATAAAATCAAAAGAGAAGAAATTAAACACCTTGAGATTGCTACCATAAAAAGTGCCTATCAAACAGCACGTATCATTAATCACGCGATAGGTTTTGAAACCTTACGTAAAGCTTCGATTCATTACAAATGGGAATTACATCTTTCAGAGATTGCACGTATATGGACCAATGGCTGTATTATACGTTCCAAACTGATGCAACAATTAATTGGTGTTCTAGACGGATTTGATGACAGTATATTATTTCACGAAAGTGTGATTCCGCAAATCACAAAAGGACAATCTGCGTTAAAACAAGTAGTACCAAAAGCCGTAGGAGCAGGAGCTGCTATTCCTGTTTTTAGTGCGTCACTTTCCTATTTTAATGCGATGATTCAAGGCGATTCATCAGCGAGTATGATTCAAGCACAACGGGACTTTTTTGGCGCGCACACCTACGAACGAAAAGATAGAGAAGGATCATTTCATACGGTTTGGGATGCATAGCTATGAGTCTGTGAGTGGTGAGTCTTTGAGATATTAGGAAATTAAAATGATTAAGAATTTATAGAGTGTATGAAGAGTAAATACCATTTTCGGTTTGAAGATTTGAATGTGTATCAGAAGGCTATTCAGTTTTGTGAAGCCGTAAATACTCAAATAGATACTTTCCCACAAAAAGAAATATACAGGCTATCTTCTCAATTTATTAGAGCAGCAGACTCTATCGCTTTTAATATAGCAGAAGGGTCAGGAAGTACAGATGCAAACTTTAATAGATATTTAAAGATGGCTTGGGATAGTTCTCCCGAATGTGTAGCTGCATCAACCAAAGCAAGATTAAGAGGGTATATTGATGTTGATACTGACGAATTGAATAGGCAACAATTAACAGAAATTGGAAAGATGATATCATCACTCAGAAAACATTTGAAAAAATGAACAGTAGCCCTTTATAACAAATTTACGACTCACAGGCTCATCAATCATAAACTCACCACTCACAAACCCAACACGAACTATGGATATACAATTACTAACAGCAGTACTCATAGGCATTAGTGTCCTGCTATTTTTAATACTCCGATTAAAATTTCAGGCATTTATAGCATTATTGATTACGTGTATTGTGGTGGGGGTCATTGCTGGTATGGAACCCAAAACCATTCTGGATAGTGTAAAGAACGGAATGGGAGGAACGCTTGGTTTTGTAGCGACGGTGGTAGGTCTTGGAGCACTTTTTGGAGCTATATTAGAACGATCAGGTGGCGCACAACAATTAGCACTCGCTATGCTAAAACTTTTTGGCGTGAAGAATGCGCATTGGGCAGTTATGCTTACTGGGTTTTTAGTAGCAATCCCTGTATTTTTTGATGTAGCGTTTATTATTCTAGTTCCGCTGATTTATGCGTTGCAAAAACAAACGAAGAAGTCATTGCTTTTATATGCGATTCCCTTATTAGCTGGACTTGCCATTACGCATACGTTTATTCCACCCACGCCAGGACCTATTGCTGTTGCAGATATTTTGGGAGCAGATCTAGGCTATGTCATTATTTTTGGATTTATAGCAGGCTTACCAGCTGCGATCATTGCGGGACCACTACTCGCGAAACGTTTGTCAAAAACGATGCATATTGAGACTCCAGAGGATATGGTGACTACGACAGCGATTCCTGAGAATGCGCCTTCGGCAGTGACAATACTACTTATTATAGCGATTCCCATTCTTCTAATTGTTTGTAATACGGTATTGGGAAGTCCGCTTTTTGATCAGGACACCTTACCAGTGTGGCTCAGCTATGCTGCTGGACTATTAGGGCATCCATTTGTAGCCCTTATTATTGCAAATTTGGTCGCTTGGTATGTGTTAGGAATTAACAAAGGGTTTTCAAAGCAACAGCTATTAGAGATCTCTACAAAGTCACTGTATCCTGCGGGTGTGATCATATTACTTACGGGAGCAGGTGGCGCGTTTAAACAAATTTTGATTGATACAGGCGCAGGCGAAATGATCGCAGCATCATTAAGTGGCGACTTCTTCCCACCCGTTGTATTTGGATTTCTCGTCGCGGCTATTATACGCGTTTTGCAAGGGTCGGCGACGGTGGCGATGATTACGGCTGCGGGAATTACGGCTCCGTTGTTACATCAAATAAGTAATGGTGACGAAGTCTTACTTTTTACGCAACCACAATTAGCAGTACTTGTCATTGCTATTGCTTCTGGGGCAACTGTATTTTCGCATGTAAATGATAGTGGTTTTTGGTTGGTCAAACAATATCTCGGACTTACAGAAAAAGAGACGTTTCGATCTTGGACGATGATGACAACGCTGATAGCGATTGTTGGTCTTGTGGTTTCTACGCTATTATGGTATTTGGTGTAGGTATGCTTTCGCGAAAGCGTATATTGGATTTGTCGAAATGCGAAAGCACATATTAAATGTATCGAAGTGCGAAAGCGTAAACTATCAGAATCGTTGCTAGAAAATCAATAACAGTATGTACTTTTATGTACTAGAAATAAATTAATAATGGATGTTGGATGCGATTTCCGACTTCTCGAAAATATAAAAACAGCATGAACTTTCACACACGTAAATGGATAAAACCTGAAGATTTGAATCCTAACGGAACACTCTTTGGCGGTAGATTATTAGAATGGATAGATGAAGAGGCGGCTTTGTATGCGATTATTCAACTTGAAAATCCGCGTACAGTTACGAAGTATATGAGTGAGATTGATTTTCGCGCAAGCGCAAAAAAAGGAGATATTATAGAGATTGGTATTGAGATTGTAGCCTTTGGTAGCGCTTCTCTAACCTTGCAATGTGAGGTGCGTAACAAGATGACACGGGAGGTAATCATTACCATAGAACGTATTGTGATGGTAGGACTTGATGAAGAAGGGAAGGCAAAACCTCATGGTAAAACAGAGGTCGAATATGTAAAGGATCGTATAGTAGACTCCAAAAAATAAGAGTAGTTATCTTTAGGTATAGACAGGTAACTATGATCGGGAATACCTTATTTTTTAACATATCGTTTTACATTTAGACATAACTAAACGAACCATACCATGTCTAAATCAGTACTTGTGACTTTCCTCTGCTGTTTTTTTATAATTTCCTGTTCTAACGACGATAAAGTAGCGCTTACTAATGCCGAAGATAGAGAGATAGGTGCTTATGTGCGAACTACAGAAACAGTGAATGCCGATTTCTCTATTCATAATCCAGCCGATATTTTTAGGGTAGAATTAGAAGTACACGATGAGCAAAATGGAGCGTTATTAGAAGCAATAGAAGTATATCTTACCTACAAAAAAACGGGAGCATTACCTTCAAATGAGGTGTTATTAAAAACACTTACTAGCGATGTTTTTGTCATCGGGCAATTCGGAAAACCAATAAGTCCGCTTACAGTTTCTTTCGAAGAGGCTTTAAGTGCTTTTAATCTTACTATGGCAGATATGTCCTGTAAAGATCAATTTGAGGTTAGGATTAACCAAAAGTTGACAGATGGTCGTTCTTTTACGACAGGGCAATCAAGCTCTAAAATTCTTGCAGCAGATGATTTTTGGAGTTCGCCGTTTTGCTACACAATTAATGTGATAGATCCTATTGCAGAAGATATGTTTACAGGTTTTTATTTGCTAGAAAGTGTTCTAGATGGGCCTTTAGGTCCCACTTTTGGAGAGCCTCAATTGGTGGAAGTATATAAAGGTCATTCTACTAATGTACGTGAGATGCGATTGCGCCATCGGTTATCTATTGAACAGGAACAACCTCGAATTTTCAGATTTACAATCGTTTGTGATGAAGTTGTTTTTAGTAAAGATTTATTGTCCAGTAAAATAGGTTTTTGTGATATGGATCCCGCTATATTGTTAGGACCCGATACAGAAAATGCCGCTATAGATTCAAATGATGATACGGTATTTGAGTTATGGTTTGTAGAAGGATATCTTGGTTTTGATGGTAATTGTGGTTTTGGAACAGCACCTTCTAGAATTAAACTTTCTAAACAATAAAGGATCGAGATGACACTATGGATAAGTTAAATTTTATCGGTACGTACGTTTATGAGTAGTGATATTAATATATTTAATAAAATAACCAACCCAATGAAAAATAAATACTTGCTACTCCTATTTATGGGAGGATTGCTCTCTTGTAGCAATGATGAAAAAGCGATTGAAGTTGTTACCGAAGAGGTAGAAAGAGGTGCTGTTATTAGAACTTTAGCGATCCATAATATGGATTTTGATATCAATGATCTACAAAGTACGTTTAGTATTGATGTGGAGGAAATGGATATTGAAGATGGCGGTTTGTTAGAAGAAGTAGAAGTCTTCGTGCAGTTCAAAGATAATACGCCCGATAATGGAAATACAATAGTTTCCAATACTTTAATAGAAATAATTCCTGCGTCAGTATGGATTACGGGATCAAATGGGCTCCCTAAAACATCTCTTATATACACCTATGAAGAGCTTTTAACCGCTAGCGGATTAACAGTAGCAGAAGTTGCCGTGAAAGATCAATTTCTAGTTAATCTCAATTTAAAATTGACAGATGGTCGTGTCTTTAATGCGTCCAATGCGAGTTCTATTATACTCGCCTTTAACACCTTCTTTAGTTCTCCATTTTGTTATACGATTAATATGATAGCACCTATCCCAGAAGATTTTTTTACAGGAATGTATCTTATGGAATCTACACTAGATGGTCCTAATGGACAGACCTTTGTAAATGAATTTGGACAACCCTTTCCCAACGGAACTATTGTAGAAGTTATTAAAGGGCATTCTACCAATACAAGAGAATTTAGAGCATATCATAATTTGCATCATATAGGTCTTGAAGCTCCCAGACGTTGGGAGTTTACAGTGGTAGACAACCGTATCGTTATGGGGAAGAATCAACTCTCCTCTCCAGAAGGGTGGTGTACACGTAATGCAGCACCCACTTTACTAGGTCCAGATGTCGTACCTGGAATAGCAGATCCAAATGATGATACTGTTTTTGAATTATGGTTTGTTGAGGGGTATTTAGGATTTGACGGTAGTTGTAATTATGGAACCGCACCTTCTAGATATCGATTTTCTAAACAATAATCTATAAATAGAGACCTATTATACTGAGCGTAAAAGAATATTTTCTGCTTTTAAAACGCAACCTTTTGGGTAATTATAGATAGTTAAGTGTATAGACTAATAAAAATTGAAAAAGATGAAAAGAAATATAATAACCCTCACGATTGTGCTATTCACCTTATTAGGATGTAGTTCCGATGAAAAACCTATAGATGTTTTTTTAAATGCACCTAAAGGCGCCTTGCTTATAAATACAGAAATTGGCAATGACAATTTTATAATGACAGATTTAGAAAGTGAATTTTCTGTAGAGGTCAGAGCAAATGACCAAGAAAAGGGGAATTTCTTTGATTTCGTTAGAGTGTATATCAGCTTTAAGAGTAATACTTCCAACGGATTAAATAATAGGGATGAGGTTCTTTTAAGAGATATCCCAAGATCAGAATTTTATACTGGTGAGTTTGGTAGACCCCGCACATTATTAAATTATAGTTTCCAAGAAGCACTTGATGCGTTTGGACTAACTATAGGTGATGTTGCTCCAGGTGATCAATTTTATATTCGTCCAGATATGCACTTAAAGGACGGACGAATTATAGGATATGCTAATAGAAGTCCAAGTATCATAGCTGATTTTTGTGAATACTCTCCTTTTTATTATCAAATTAATGTCATCAATCCTATTCAAGATTTTTTATACACAGGAACTTACAATTATGAAGTTATTACGTCATCTAGTATGGAGGCAGTGCCACCATCTGGTGTTACCACTATTATTAATGGAGATCACGCCAATCAAAGACGTTCTAATTTTTTAGATTTTACGGTAGCTGGTGACTTTATATTACCAGATATTTATCAGGAACGTGGCGGCGTATGTCGTTTTGGAGGAGGGATTGTTTTTTGGGGACCTCAGGAAACTAATTTCGGGCTTTTAGATCCGCTGGATGATTCTGTTTTTGAGGCTGATTTTGTCATCGGATATGATGGTTGGACAGGAGGAGATTTATCGGGTGATCCTATTACAGTAACGTATCGATTTTCTAAACAATAGTACACTTTCGCGAAAGCGTATAAAGAATATATACAATTGCTTTTTGTCCATATTCCATAGAAATTATCTCTAAAAGATATGCTTGAAGATATAACGATGTCAAACAATAATTAACCAACTAAACGTATATCCTATGAAAAAAATTACATTTATTATCCTTAGTGTTGTTTTATGTATTTCTTGTAATGACGAAGAAAAAGCAATCGAAATTGTTCTAGAAGAAGTAGATAGAGGCGCTGTACTTCGTACTTTACGTTTTAATAATGGCGAATTTGAAGTAAATAGCCCAGAGAGTACTTTTAGCTTAGATATAGAAGAGCAAGATATAGAAGAAGGTGGGCTTTTAAGTACGGTTGATGTTTTTGTATCCTTTATAGATAATACCCCTTCGGGAAATTTGGTTTCAACACAGCGAGTATTACTCGAAACATTGACACCAGATAATTTTACTTCCAACGGATTTGGACTCCCTAACATTACTTTAGAATATAGTTTTGCAGCGCTTTTGGACGCGACAGGTTTGACGATAGATCAAACTAATTGTAAAGATCAATTTCGTTTGGATTTGGATCTTAATTTGTCTGATGGTCTCACGTTTAATCTTAATAATTCTTCAGGAACAGTTGTAAATGCGAACGGATTTTTTAAATCTCCTTTTACATATTTAATTAATATTGTAGAACCTATTCCTTTAGACCAATTTACTGGTATATATGAGTATACAAGTGTTCAAGACGGTTTTTTTGGGCCTACGTATGGAGAAGAGGGATTGGTCACTATACGCAACGGACATTCTAATAACGTTAGGATTATAGATATAGGTGCATCAAGTTCTACATTGGAAATTGAGTTTAGCGTGGTATGTGATGCAACGATTGTGACGAGATACCAAAGGATTGGTTTTGGCTGTACGCTTGATCAATCTAATAGAATTTTAATCGGACCAGATGCAATTGCTGTGACAGCAGATCCAAATGATGACACTGTTTTTGAATTACATATCTTAGAAGCATTTGAAGGATTTGATGCAATGTGTAACTTTGCAAATACGCCTTCTAAAATTAGGTTTTCTAAACAATAGTACGCTTTCGCGAAAGCGGATAAAAACATATAAAATTGTTTTGAATCATATTTCTAATAAAGTATTATCAAGAGCTATTCTTGCAAGTATAAGGGTATTAAAACAATAATAAACTATCAAACTTGTATCCTATGAAAAAAATCATTTTTAGTGTCCTTAGCCTTATTTTGTTCATTTCTTGTAGTGAAGATGACAAAGCTATAGACACGGTATTTCAAGAGATAGAACGTGGCGCTATACTCCGTAATATAGATCGAGTATCCCCTAATTTTGATCGCACAGATCTTCAAAGTGCATTTATTGTTGTATTAGAAGAACAAGATCTGGAAGAAGGTGGGATTTTTGATTTTGTAAGATTATATCTTCAATTTAAAGATAGAACTCCAACCAACGGAGATAATAGTCAATTAGAAATCATATTAAAAGACATTCCAAGTACTGATTTTCAAACAGGAAGTAACGGATTGCCAGTGGGCACTATAGAAGTAGTATATCAAGAAGCTATAGATGCACTTTTGTTAAATTCTGAAACAATTCAGGCGGGCGATCAATTTGAATTACGTGCAGAAATACATCTTACCGATGGACGTACGTTTAGTACAGAGAATGGAAGCGCCTCCATTCTTACGGATGCTTGCTTTTTTAAATCTCCGTATCGATATGTAATCAATGTCATTGATGAAATTGATGCTGATTTATTTACAGGAATTTATAACTATGAAATTGTCGAAGGAGAATTATCATCCTTTTTTGGTGTTGGAAATAATGGAGTTGTTTCTATTACAGCGGGTCCTACTCCTAATGTTAGGAGAACAAGTATCATAGCAGAAGGGCTAGAATTTACCATTGCAGGCACAAATGTCTATGCTAAAATATATCAATCCTTTAATCTCTTTTGTAGAGACTCTGCCTTTCATGTTCTTACAGGACCCGACGAACAAAGCTTTGGCCAAATTGACCTCATTGATGATACCGTTTTTGAATTAGATTTGGTTTTTAGTTATGAAGGATGGGGAGGAACCGCTAATTTTGATACTCCAGAAACAGTGAAATTTCGCTTTTCAAAGCAATAGCAAGTATATTGTAGGTTTAAATGTTAATATTTATGTAAACTATTGTTAAGTATTTTGTAATTCATACCTTGTATAGGTACTTAGAATCATCAAATCAATAGTTTTATCAATGAAAAAAATTTTACTCCTTAGCTTATTGCTAAGTTTTTGTTTTACAACAAACATACACGCCCAAAAAAGAAATAAAAAGAAAAAGAAAAACACTTCAGAAGTAGCCGCAATTCCAGATAAGAAAAAAGATAAAGATGCGATAAAAGATTATAAAGATGTTGTTACAAAAGAAGCTGTAACAGATAGTGGTCTTTTTCAAGTACATCGTGTTAAAAAGTCATATTTATATGAAATTCCTTTTTCTGTACTAGAAAAAGATATGCTTTGGGTAAGTCGTATTGCCCAAATTCCTTCAGGATTAGGTGGTGGTTTTTTTAATGCAGGTTCAAAAACAAATGAGCAAGTAGTCCACTGGCAACGCTATCAAGATAAGATTTTACTTAAAATAAAATCCTATGAAAATATTGCAGATAGCACCAAAGCCATTAGTAACTCTGTACGTGTAAACAACTATGAACCTACGTTGTATGCATTTGATATACAGGCATTCAATGCAGATTCTACAGCAGTTGTGATAGATGTCACCAAACTTTTTTCTACAGACGTCAAAGCGATAAGTGGTTTACCAGCACGATTACGTAAGGATTACAAAGTAAAAAAGCTAGATGATTCTCGTAGTTTTATACATAGTGTGAAGAGTTTTCCGTTCAATATAGAGGTCAAACAAAACTTTACGTATGATGCTTCTGAACCACCAACAGCAGCTAGTTCAGAATCTATTAGTCTTCAAATGAATCAATCTATGATTCTTTTACCAGAAGAACCTATGCAACCTAGAATTGCAGATCCTCGCGTTGGTTTTTTTACAGTAAGTCAATATGATTACGGAAGTGAGGCTTTAAAAGCAGATGAAAAAACATATATCCGACGTTGGAAATTAGAACCAAAAGATCCAGAGGCGTATGCAAGAGGAGAATTGGTAGAACCCGTAAAGCCTATAGTATATTATTTGGATCCAGGAACACCAGAAAAATTACAGAAATACATAAAACAAGGAATTGAAGACTGGCAGAAGCCTTTTGAAACGGCTGGTTTTAAAAATGCAATCATTGCCAAAGATGCACCAACACCAGAAGAAGATCCTGAGTTTAGCCCAGAAGATATTCGCTACTCTGTAGTGCGTTATGTGGCAAGTACGACACGTAATGCAGTAGGACCAAGTGTGTCAGATCCTCGGAGTGGTGAGATTATAGAAAGTGATATTATTTGGTACCATAATCACTTACGGAGTTATAGAAATCGATACTTACTAGAAACTGGAGCCGCAAATCCAAGTGCTCGTACATTAAATACACCTGATGAAGAAATAGGAGAGATGATGCGTATGGTGATTGCGCACGAAGTCGGTCACGCACTAGGTTTTCCTCATAATATGGCAGCTAGTTATGCTTATGATGTAGAATCCTATCGAGATGGTAACTTCACACAAAAAAATGGAATTGCAGCCAGTTTAATGGATTATGCGAGATACAATTACATAGCACAACCTGGAGATCAGAACATACGATTTGTACGTCAGATGGGACCTTATGATCATTATGCTGTCAATTGGGGATACAGATGGTTACCAACAGCAACGTCTCCAGAAGCTGAGCTTCCTACGTTAAATAAATGGGTTTTAGAAAAAGCAGATGATCCTATCTATAAATTTGGACGTCAGTCAAGTCGTTTTGACCCACAATCGCAAACAGAAGGTATAGGCGATGATCCTATTAAAGCGAGTACCTACGGAATAAAAAACCTAAAATATGTTGCCGAGCATCTTCCTGAATGGACATCTGACCAGACTAATGATTATCAAGACCTAGAGGAATTATATGGAGAGTTATTAGGAACTTATAGTAGATATGTTGGTCATGTAGTTACCAATATAGGTGGCGTTTATGAAAATATTAAAAACCCAGATCAAGAAGGCGTTGTGTACACACATTTAGATAAAAACGCACAACAAGCCTCTATGAATTGGCTTCAGGAAAATCTATTTAAAACACAAAATTGGTTAGCAGATAAAGAAATCTTACAAAACATAGACCATGCAGGCTATTTTGAGCGTATGCGAGGGGTACAAGCACGTTATCTTAATAGTCTTTTAAGCTTTGATCGCATAGGAAGATTAATGGATGCCGAAACGATCAATGAAGATTATTACAGTGCGTATGATATGTTATCTCAATTACGTAAAGGGTTATGGTCAGAAGCTTCAAGAGGGCAAAGTGTAGGTATTTATAGAAGAAATTTACAAAAATCGTATGTAGATAGACTCACTTATTTAATGACAGACAAAGGTCCTGAAAGAAGACGTGGAAGACCTGGGTTTGAAGGCACATTTGTGTATAATACAAGTACGTCGGATATCCAATCATTAATTCGAGGCGAGTTAACTACTTTACGTTCTATGTTAAGAACCGCAAAAAATGGAAATATCAATACGATTACAAAATACCATTACCAAGATGTAATCGCAAGAATAGAAGCTTTATTAGACCCTAAATAACCAATAGCTTCACTAGTAAAAAAGCTCTTAACAAAGGATTTGTTAAGAGCTTTTTGTTTTTACAATTACGTAGTAAAAATGTTTATTAGTGAAACACTGTTTTGTAAAGTCTGAAAGACGCCTATAAAAAGTTAGTTGAACTAATCCCGCTTTTTTCAGCGGGACCTATGGTTTAATACTTGACCCTTAGGTCGATTTTTAAGGGCTAGGGCTTTCCTTGGGTTTAATACCTTATTATTCTGAACAATCAAAATCAATGTCGAGGACTTCTAATCCATAGTTTTTGGCATCGTAATTAAAATGCCACCACTCAGTTCTAATAGGGGAGAATCCATTCTGCTTCATGACTTTCCATAAAATCGTACGATTAGCTTTTACAGTTTCGTTATGAGGGTGATCTATATGTGCTTCTTTCCCAAAATGATCATAATCACTTCCCATATCCAGTGGTGTGCCATCTAGTTTTACAATGGTCATATCTATAGCAGCACCTCTATTGTGAATGGAACCACTTTTATATGGATTTCCTACATACGAAGGATTCGGGTAAATTGCCCACATTTTCTTTTGTACAGAAAGAGGTCTGTAGCAATCAAAGAACTGAATTTTATATCCCAATTCACAAAAGTCATGATTGGCTGCTGCGATGGCTTCAGCGACTTCTGGCAACAGCAAACACTGTACACAATCATAAACTGTCGTTTTTAAAAAATTATCATCGGTAGCATATTTGACGTCATACGCATACGTTCCGCCGTAAGTTTCAATATTGACTAGTGGTGATTCTTGCGCATTTCCTATGTGTGCAAGTAGTAAAAAGCCGATTAAATAATGATATAAATTCATGGGGTTAAAGTACAAAAAATGAGAATGTGGTGGTATACGCTTTCGCGAAAGCGTAAAATTTCTTATTCTTGTTTTTGTTTTTGTTTTTAAAAAGATCTTATCTATGCAATATCCTGAGAATCCTACCGATTTGCCAAATGATTTTACACGTGTTCAAAATAGTTACATTCAAAAAGTTTTATTAGCAATTTCTGGATTACTGTTGTTCTTCATACTCTATTTTGGGATGGTTATAGGTTTTGGAATGCTTGCTTACTGGCAGTTTACGGAGTTTAAAAAACCAGAAGGAGACCTATTTAATCTGGCATTTGCAGTCGGCGCTTTTATGCTATTTTTATTTACCCTCAAATTTATTTTTAGATGGAATAAATACAAAGACAAGATTAGTGTGGTTGTAAAACCAGAAGACGAGCCTGAACTTTACGATTTTATTCATCGCATTGCCGAAGATGCAAAGGCACCTAAACCTAATAAAATCATTATTGATCATGATGTGAATGCATCGGTATCGTTTCACAGTACTTTTTTAAGTCTGTTTTATCCAGGGAAGAAAAACTTACGTATAGGATTAGCACTTGTTAATGGACTTAACTTAACCGAGTTTAAGGCAGTGATGGCACATGAATTTGGTCATTTTTCACAGTCTAGCATGAGGGTAGGGAGTTATGTATATATGACAAATTCCATCATTCATAATATGATTTTTGAACGTGATTATTGGGATCGAGCACTTGAAATATGGCGAAGCATCGATATACGTCTTTCTTTTATTGCTTGGATAATTACTCCTTTTGTATGGTTAATACGACAATTACTTTTTTTATTATATAAACTCTTAAATATTCTTCATGCGTCCTTATCACGAGAGATGGAATTTCATGCAGATAAAGTGGCTGTAAGCCTTACAGGAAGTGAAGCTATTGTCAATGCTTTATGGAAACTCGAAAAAGCATACGAGTCTTGGAATAAAACTTTAAGCTATACAGCAACAGCCTCTCAACAAAAAGTGTACACATCTAATTTATTTGTACATCAACAAGAAACACTTGATACATTGCAAGAAGATATAGAGAAAAGCATTCAGGAAAGAGAGACAGATACTTCAGGTCATCCTATTGTATTTAAAGAAGAGGAGACCTTTTCTTCTTTGAATATGTATGCTAGTCACCCGTCTAATAAAGATAGGGAGCAAAACGCTAAAAGTCCTTATATTACAGGAATTTTAGATACTTCAAGTCCTTGGAATCTTTTTAAAAATCCTAAACAAATACAAAGTACACTTACAAAAAACTTGTATGTCCATGCCATGGGATTAAAAGAAGAGGAGTATACCCCTTCATTAGATAAGATGACAAGTTTTATCGCAGAAGAAAAACAAACAGAACAAATTTTTGGAGAGGAGTATTTGGGTAATTTTGAACAACGTTATTTCATAGTACCCGATGCTGAAGAGCTACAACATGAAAATCTTTTTATGAATTTAGATGTACCACACATACATCTAAAGTTTACCAAACTCATAAAAGAACAGCTTGTTGCGCTTATGGTACCTGTAAAGGAGTATCAGGAAAATTATAAAAAACTAGTAGACATAAGCACGGGTGTTATAAAAGCAAAAGTCTTTGAATACGAAGGTACCGTTTATAAAAAGAAAAATTTTCAACTAGCGGGTGATCGGATTGAAAATGAAAAGCAAGCGTATTTTAAAGATTCTTTTAAAGAATGGGATAAAGCGTTATTTCACCTAAGTTATGTGGCAACCCCACAGGAAGAACGAAAGAAGCAATTAGATCGTTTCAAATTGATAGAAGTATTGCAACACAATTTAAAGAGTTTTGTAACCAAAAATATAACGATCATTTCAGAGTACCAGAGATTGGCAGACGCAGGAGACGTCACAGAAGGGGATATCTCAGCCTATGTAGTTCGCTCTAACGGTATAAAAAATATTTTTGAGGCGTCTCAAAAGCATTTAGAAGAAGCTCCCTTTGTATCTTTACCTAATATAGAAACCAAAGAAGAGTTGATACACATTTTGGTCACTGCTAATACACTAACTCCTATTACGGATAGATCGTTTAAAAACGGAGATTTTAATACATTTTTAAATACCATAGATTCTATTATATTTCATTATAATCGAATTATATTTAAACTCACCGCTGATGTATTGGCTCCTTTAGAGAGAATATCTGAAGAAGCAACCGCATAGCCATTACATCAATATATGATTGAATTTCCACATATCAAGACACAACGTCTAGCAGTCAAATTAAAATCAACTGCCGAAAAACTTGTTAAACAAGGTCATCCTTGGGTGTTTGAAGATAGTATTGCCAAACAAAATAAACCAGGGAATACAGGAGATATAGCCATTTTATTTGATCAACGTAAAGACAAAGTATTTGCTATCGGATTATATGATGTAGCATCGCCTATCAGAATTAAGGTCATCCATGCGACTCCGGCTACACTTGATAGTGCATTTTTTGAAGGAAAAATACAAATCGCATTTTCAAAAAGAGCTTCTTTGCTAAAAACAGATACGGATAGTTATCGTTTGATTTTTGGAGAAAATGACGGTTTTCCAGGGCTTATTGTAGATGTGTATCATGATGTGCTTGTTGTCAAATTTTATACAGGCATCTGGTTTCCGTATCTAGCGATGATTTTACCAGAATTAGTTCGCATATCTAACGCACAAACCGTTGTCGTCCGATTGAGTCGTAATTTACAGAAGTCTACAAAACATGGTTTTAAAGATGGGCAGGTGATTCATGGGGAGTTAACTTCTGAAGTTGTATATTTTAAAGAACATGGTATTCGATTTTCTGCAAATGTGATTCATGGTCATAAAACAGGCTATTTTCTAGATCACAGACATAACAGAAAGCGAGTAGGAGAGTTGTCTAAAAATAAAAAAATACTAGATGTATTTAGTTACGCTGGCGGTTTTTCTGTACATGCCCTTGCTGGAGGCGCTAGCGAAGTATTGAGTTTGGATATTAGTGCGCAAGCTCTAGAAGTAGCACTTCAAAATGGCAAACTCAATCCTAGTAAAGGTAAACATACGATCCTAGCAATTGATGCTTTTGTAGGTTTACAACAATTTATAGATGACCATAAGAAGTTTGATATTGTGGTCATTGACCCTCCTAGTTTTGCTAAAAGTGCTAGAGAGATTGAAAGCGCGAAACATAGCTATCATAGATTAGCAACTTTAGGGGCACAATTAGTAGCTAAAAAGGGTATTTTGGTATTAGCTTCTTGTTCCTCAAGGGTTACGGAACAACAATTTTTTGATATATCAGAACAGGGTATTGTAAAAGCACAACGAAAATTTAAACTCATTGATAAAACATTTCACGACAGTGATCACCCGATAGGCTTTCCAGAAGGCGCCTATCTTAAATGTGGTTATTATCGTTTAGATTCATAATTTAGTATCTTTTCATTCATGAAAAATCATATCTCTTACATCGTTATACTTCTATATCTGTGTGTAGGTTGTACACCTGAAAAAGCACAAATATCTATTCCAGTTGCAGCGCGTTCTTTGATTCCATATCCCAATGAAGTGATTCCCGCAGACCAAGGATTTCTTATAGATGCTAATACCACGATTTATGCTGGAACAAATTTAGAAAGTCAAGCAATTGCACAGCAGTTTTCCTCTCGTTTTACAAAAGCTAGTGGTATAACATTGGTGTCTGTAAACGAAAGTAAATTAGCTACAAACAGTATTCATTTTGTATTGGACAGTGCTGCAAAAGAAATTACAAATGATGAAGGATACCTGCTTAAAATCACTCCAGATCGTATGATTGTAAGAGCTAAAGCGATGCCAGGTTTGTATATGGGATTGCAAACGTTATTTCAATTATTGCCAGATGAAATTGAGCCAGACGCAATGCATACAGATATCGTATGGGGAGTTCCTGGAGTCACAATTAATGATGCTCCACAATACGCATACAGAGGAGCGATGCTAGATGTAGCAAGACATTTTTTTTCTGTAAAGGATGTCAAAAGATATATTGATTTAATTGCCAGCTATAAGATTAATAAATTACACCTACACCTCACAGACGATCAAGGATGGCGTATTGAAATTAAATCATGGCCAAAACTTACTGAAATAGGAGGCACAAGTGCTGTAGGAGGAGACCAAGGTGGATTTTATACACAAGCAGAATATAGAGACATTGTAGCCTATGCAAAACTACACCATATAACCATTATTCCAGAGATTGATATGCCAGGTCATACCAATGCAGCATTAGCATCTTATCCAGCATTAAATTGTGATGGGATAGCAAGACCTTTATATACAGGAATGAAAGTAGGTTTTAGTACGCTGTGCGTAGATAAAGAACTTACCTATAAATTTCTAGATGATGTTATTAGAGAGCTTGCCTCACTTACCGATGGGGATTACATTCATTTAGGAGGTGATGAGTCACACGTTACATCTAAACAAGACTACAATGTGTTTTTGACAAAAGCACAAGCGATTGTTAAAAAATATGGTAAAAATGTGATGGGATGGGAAGATATTCAAAGCGCTGGGATTTCTGATGAAACCATTATTCAGCATTGGACGAATGCAGATATTGCGACCTTAGGGGCTAAACAAGGCGCTTCTGTTGTACTCTCTCCAGCGCCAAAGACGTACCTTGATATGAAGTATTCCAAAGACACTAAGATTGGACTCACATGGGCAGGAGTAACACCTATTGATAATGCTTATGCTTGGAATCCAGCATCCTTGCTTAAAGATGTACCTGCTTCGCAAATCATAGGAATAGAATCGCCATTATGGACAGAAACGGTAGTTGATATGGAAGCGATAGAGTATTTGGCATTTCCGAGACTTATAGGTCATGCAGAACTTGGTTGGACACAAGAAAAAAACAGAAGTTGGGAATCATACCTAAAGCGACTTAAAAGTCATCAAAATCGACTAAAAATCAGAAAAGTAAATTATTATCAATCTCCACTTTTAGAATAATGAAATTAAATGATATTAGAGAATGTGTCTATTTGATCTACTAAATTTAGTATACCATCATAGATTTTTTTCTAATCGTAGGTTGGTATTTGCTTACCCAATCTGTAGCATCATATAAGTCTTTAAAAGTCTTAATTTTTGATTTAAAAAATAATTTCTCCATCATCACATTTATCAATCCACTTCTTGAGTAGGTAACCACTGCAAAAGCTCTGAGCGTATGTCTAGATTTAAAAAACTTTAACCAATCTTGTGGTTCAATAGAGTAGGAGTAAATTCTATTGGAGATATAGGATATTTTAGATTCCCTACCATAATGATTTAATGCTAATTCAATAACATCTTGTGCTGCTTCCCAATTAAAATGAACACCTTCATTGATCTCTGAGATAATGAAATCTTCAAAAAAGTAAAACACACCTGTAGACAGGATGTATACATCTTCTAGTTCGTATTTTAAATTTGATTCAGCAACTAACATATTTTAAATCTACAGATGTTATCGGTTAGATACTCTGAAAATACCTTTTTTCAGGTTAAAAAAGATGAAATACATTAATTAATCGATAAAATACACAGATAAGAAGTTATTTATTGGCACCCACTACCAAAACCTGTCGCGTCAAAAGAAGTCTCTATAACCCCCGTTCTTGTATTTGATATGGCTTGTATGACAAGATTATTCACTCCACTACCATCACGTTTTGGACTACAGTATTCAAATAAGTAAAAACTATTCGCTTGATTTGATACATTGTTTGACACCTGATTAAATACAGTTTCTAATTCAGAGCTATCCGTAGCAAAAACACTTCCAGAAATCCCTATCTGAGAAAGCGTGTTTTCATCTATCTCATCACCAAGTCCAATCGTAAAAAAGGAAATATTATCGTTCGCATTATTTACAGCAGCAAGTGCTTCCTGCCGTGTAAAACGAGCCGCTTGATCTGTACCATCAGTAAAAATAACAATAGACGCTGCTGCAAAACTATCTTGTACTTGCGCATTTACAATTAAATCTTCTGCGACTTGTGTTGATTTTATCACAGCTCCATACAAATCTGTAGAAGGATCATTACTGATATCTGTTGTGATACTATTGATAGCATCTTGCAGTACAGTGGCACTTGAGGTAGGTGGCTGTAATTCGTGCAACTCATCTTGACCATCAAACCAATAAATCCCCATTCGAAAAGAATCTGTAGGAATTGCAGGAACCACATTGGTAATAAAACTGATGGAAGCATCTTTTAACTCTTGTAAACTTGAACTTAACACACTATTACTTAAATCCAATACGAGAATGGTATTGTTTGCAAATATTTGAGAGTTGGTGGATATCTCGGCAGAAGATTCTGAGCTTGATATTTCATTAAAGCAAGCATCATTTCGTCCTTGTTCAAAAATTCTAAAATTAGAAGGGTTTAGTCCTGGAACCCCTTGACCATCTATATCTGTCACTCTAAAAAACACAGAAACCTTTGATGGAAGTGTCGTAAAGGAGTCCTCTATTGTAAGTGTTAATTCTTGGGCTCCTAGATTGAGACACTCTATACCACTAGTTGAATTGCCATCATCATCTCGTGTGCTACACGCTGTTGTTAAGAATACAAGAAATGCTAGAATATAAAAAATGTTGATTTTCATAAATAATCGATTAGATTGATGCTACCATAACGATCATTATTCGATATTTATTTTAAACACTATATGTTAACACAAGTATAATTTTACGACCTAAGCAAAAGATCATATTTATTTCTAAGTATTTTTGGTATAAAACTTGTTAATGAATATGTTAAGTCCAATCTATTATTAACACACATTTACTATCTTTACCTATCAATTAGTTATTTTGAAAACCACACAAACTACATCCATTTTAAGAAGTGTCATTCTATGCGTTGCGTTGCTTTGCACAGCTATTGGTTATGCACAAATAGATGCTCCTCGTAAATCTATTAAAATAGATGGTAAACAAGATAATGAAGCACCAAAACCTATTTTAGTTTCTCCAGAAAATGCGTCGTCTAGTGTTTCATCAAGTACAGTGTCTGTAAAAAGTAAAGTCCGTTTAGGAACACCAGAAAGCGGCACAAAAAAGCGGGAAGTACGTTTTATGGAAGGCGATGAGTTTGCAAAAAAGGATTACACGGCACTTGAAAATAAATTGAATAAAGATTTAAATTATACTAAAGATGCAGGGCTTAAACCTGAGTATTATAATGATCAATTCTTTGGTGAATTCAATAGTGGTTCTAAGTTTGTACGGTTTTTATATCGAGATCATGAGTATGTAGATGGAGATCGAGTAAGCGTCGCCGTAAACGATACGATCATTCACCCTAATATCCATCTTGCTGGAGAGTTTCAAGGATTTTATATAGACCTTAAAACGGGATTTAATAAGATTGATATTACCGCTTTAAATCAAGGGACTTCAGGTCCTAATACGGCTCAGTTTGTGATGTATGATGACAATAGGGAAGTGATTTCTTCAAATATTTGGAATCTAGCTACCGGAGTAAAAGCGACGGTCATCATTGTAAAAGATTAATCATTTTGTTCTTTAATTTCTCTTATACGCTTTCGCGAAAGCGTACTTTACCATACTCCCTAAATTATGTATAAGATTCAGCTACTATTCAGTTGGGATATAACTCCTAGAGCTCGGCAACTCAAATAATTCTAAATCAAAATAAGACACAGAAGCGAGAAAGTGGTCAAATAGATCGGCCATGATATATTCATAGTTCTCCCATCTTTTATCACTACTAAAGCAATAGACTTCTATGGGAATTCCTTGCGTAGTAGGCGCCAATTGCCTTACCATAAGTAGCATTTCTTTATTGATGCCAGAGTGTTGTAAAATATACGTTTCCATATACTTCCTAAATACACCAATATTGGTCAAATTGCGGCCATTGACTAAAAGTTCTCTATTGATTCCCAATGACCTGTTGGAAGCATCTATTTTTTTTTGGCGATTAGAAAGATAAGTAGTAATTAACTGAATTTTTTTGAGCTTTTGTACATCCTCAGGAAGTAAGAATTTGACACTTTCTTGCTTGATGTACAAAGCCCTTTTGATACGTCTCCCATCAGAATCACTCATTCCCCGCCAGTTTTTAAAACTATCTGAGATGAGGGCATAAGTAGGTATCGTTGTAATGGTATTATCAAAATTTTGAACTTTTACCGTAGCGAGGTTGATTTCGATCACATAGCCATCGGCACCGTATTTATCAAAAGTAATCCAATCACCTATACGTACAATATCGTTTGTAGCGACTTGAATACTGGCAACAAAACCTAAAATAGTGTCTTTAAAAACTAATATAATAATAGCCGAAATTGTTCCTAGTCCAGCAAGGAAACTCCATAGATTAATTTTAGTGATAACTGCAAGCGCTAGAAAGATTCCCACAAACCATGCAAAAATCATAAAGACTTGAACATAACTATCTATAGGCTTGTCTTGTAGTTTTGGGAAAGTTTTAAAATAACTTTTCAATGTATTTAGTAATGCCCTTGAAATACGCAGTACAATTACAATGGCTAATAATTGTAAAAATAGGATTGCTAGATTTTCTAGTTTCGGGAAATCCTGAAAGATGTAGGGAGTTGTATAATACGCAATCACAAGAGGGATCAAATGACCAACGCGTCTCGGCACTTTGTTGTCGATAAATAAATCATCAAGTTTGGTTTTGGAAGCGGCAGCAATACTATTAGAAACTTTACGTAAAACTTTTCGTGAAATAAAATCTATAATTAATAGTGCAATTACAAGTAACAGGAATGATATAATGACATTAATATAGGCAGCTATCGTATCAGAAAGTCCTTTGTCTATTAAAAATTCATACAGTAGGTGACTTATATTTTTCATAAAACAGCTAACAATTTATGCAAAAGTAGCATTATTATGAGGGTTATATATAAGATTCGTTTATAATATAAGGGCAAATATCTAAACACTTGCCCTTTATATAGATATGAGTATGATTTACTATTTTGAAAAAGCTTTGCTTATGACACATCGTATAATATATCCTCCATTTGTACAACCTCCATTATTTGGATCAATTAGAAAAGAACTTTCTAAGGCATACGCTATATATTTTTTTCCTTGATATGAAAATGGTGTAGATTTTCCTAGAGTGACCTGTATCTCTTTCTCATCTGCAATAATGTATAGCGGCACTGGAATATATCCAGATTCTACAGAATTGGTAGAAACTTGTTTTTGTACAACACGTAGTTTGTTTTCTGTTTGATACGAAAATGGAATTGCTCTGGTTCCCCAAAAGAAAGCAGTATCTAGCGTATTTTGATCTATGATTTCTATCTCTTTTTGGATTCCGCTTGGACCATTTAGAGTAGTAAAATTTAATCGAGCTTCTTCCAATGTGTAATTAGAAGAATAGGCAAGGCCTTCTGGTAATGCATATTGAATAGTAAGGGTGCGATTTTCTAACGCAACATCTAGCATACCTCTCTCTTTTCCTATAGAGATTGTTACAGGAAAAAATTTCCCTTCTTCCAGAACTTGTTTTTCTACATCTATGATATTATAATCCAGCGCAAAGGCTTGGTTGCTATTTGGCTTTATATCTGGCGTATCTTTTATAGTGACAGGGCGTAGTACTGGATTTAATGGTCCTACGCTCACATTCCCTTCAAAAATATCATTGTTATTTTGAGTTTGTTGTGCGGTCATTGTACTGATCAAAGAACTTACAATGAGTATATATGTAAATAATTTCATGGTATTTTAAATATTAAAGTTAATAAATCAATTATTATTCCAACTACTACCAGCAGCTCTATAATCTAACCGTATAGCTCCCCACTCATTATAGTCTATAGATATATCTGTAGAATTGCTATCTCCATTTAGATTTATTACTCCTGTATTATTAGTAGATCCATTGCTATTAAAATCTAAACCAAGATTATCACATATCCCATTTGCTTCTGTTACGTTTGTTTCATCAAGAGTTGCTAGCATACCTTGTGAATACCCAAAAGCATTATCAGAGATTAAATCACAGTCTAATGATACAGCTGGAAATTGATATAAATAATTCATACTAGAGGGTTGATTTACCTTCAATGTTTCATTTCGATCAGGATTATCACAAGAACCCGCATGACATAAATCTAAATTATGTCCTAGTTCGTGTATAAAAGTTCCTATTTGATTTCTTGGTGTAGCAAAGGCTTGTAAACCTGTGAAATTTGCAAATGTGACCATAAAATCATTTCCAAATACTTCTCCTCTTCCTGAAGATCCATTAGGTCTTGCTCTTCCAAATATACCATAATGAAACAGATCAAGTCGATCTGTATTAAAGCTCGAATTCTTATAGGTGTAAAAATCAGTATATCCAGGAGACATGGGATTCGGTCCAAAATCCATACTAGTATGATCTGAAAGTACAGTACCTCCACCAGTAAAAACGCCACCTTGACCTCTGTCTAAATGCATTTCAATACCACTACTACCATTAGGATTAAGAATAGGTGCTTGATCAAAAACAGCCTCTATGGTAGTCCATATACTCGGATCTGGAGTTGCTGCTGTAATCCAATCTACTTCAACAAGAAGATCTTTACGTTTAGGATCGCATCCTAAAGCTTTGAGGTCAATTACAGTACCGCTAGCCGCAGTGTATCCATTTTCTTCCCATTGATCTAACAGACCATCGTTGTCACTATCTACAGTAGCAATACTACTTGGAAACGTATAAGACATTTGCGGACTTACGCTACCATCATGATTACGTAAAGCTACTTGTACCGTACTTCCCCAGTTTTGATTCTCCAAAAATGCTACATGTAAACTATAATGATAGATTGGATACCCATACGTAGCAGGAATATGCATATTAAAGTAATCTGTAGAAATAGCAGATGTGAGAATTGTAGGAACATCAGTGCCATTAATGGTTACAACAGCATCTGCATCTCCATTAGCTACTGCGATTGCCAGATAATAATCAGCATCAGTGCCATTATCATTAAATACATTATTAATCATTATTTCTTGAATTCTTGGATTAGGCCAACTTCCAGAAGGAGCCAATACATTCACCATAACTACATTGTCTGAAGTTCCTTCACTTGTTCGCATTGCCAGCGGATGATTTCCTGTACTTGCCACATCTGGTAATTGAAAATACCGTCCTGATAAGAAAGATGTATTTAGATCAGTTTCACTTGGCAAGTCGTGATCCCATACAGCACGAGCTGTAAATAAACCACTCCCATCTGTACTTAAAATTTGTCTTGGATATGCGGTAGAAGGCTGTACAGTTGTTAAGATTGGCTTTGAACAACCTGATAGTATTCCAAAAAATAGTACCCACACTAAAACATATCTTTCCTGTCTCGTTTTCATCATATTAGGTTTTATAGTTATATAATAATTCAAGACAAAACTATGTTAATGACAACTTAATACATACAGTCAAATGACTGTTTTTTAAGGGTTAAACCCCTATTTTATATAACTTGAAATATGGTTGTTGTATAAGTGAATTAATTTTATACAAGTATTTGTTTTCTAATTTTAATGATATATTAGTTCTTATGAAGCATCCTAATGACTTTTCTGAATTTGAAGTTATAGAAACTACACGTTTACTCCTACGTGAACCACGTATGAAAGATAGAGAAATGCTATTTTTTATGCGCACTGCTCAAGAGGTAAATACCTATATTAAACGTACGCCTCCTAAGACATTACAAGATATTGATCTTTTTATCAATGATCGATTAAGAGATAGACAAAAAGGAATTAGCATCTATTGGGTACTTACGTTAAAAGAATGTCCAGATCAATGTATAGGAGCGATATCGCTTTGGCAATTTTCTAAAGACAGAAAAACTGCCGAGGTAGGGTATGATCTCCATCCTGATTATCAAGGAAAGGGATATATGAGCGAAGCATTAGCTACCGTTCTAGAATTTGGTTTTCATATCCTTGATCTACATACTATAGAAGCCTATACACATAGGGGTAATATACCCTCCAGAACATTATTAGAGCGTCATAAATTTACTCTCACAGATAAGAAAGATGACGAAGTCCCTACCAATAGGGTGTATATGTGTATCAGAGCAATATGATTTGTTTAGGACTCTTTTTGATCTAAGAATGTTCCTAGTTGATCTAATTTCGTATCCCAGAATTGCTCATAAAAACGCAGCCAATCCTTTACTTCTTGTAATGGCTTTGTATTTGCTTTGCAAAAACGCTCTCTACCAGAAGTTTCAATACATATCAAGCCAGCACTCTCTAGTGTTTTAAGATGTTTTGTGATTCCTTGTCTAGACATATTAAACTGAGCTGAAACTTGTGTAATAGGCAATGCTGTTGCAGCGATTACTAAAGCGTGAAATAATTCACGCCTTGTGGGATCAGAAATCGCTTTTAAGATTTTTGTGATATTATCCTGCATGTATGACTTCTTTTAAATAATCTGTAAGTCCTTTTAAGCAGTTATCCCAACCACCATAAAAACTTTCAAACATCTCTACAGCGGTTTCTCCTTCATATTTTGAAATGCCAGAATGCTCTAAGTATAGTTTTGTACCTCCATCTACCTCTTCCAATACCCATTTTAAAATAGTATGTATAGGGTTTTCTGTAACAATCCAAGAGTAGATAAGTGTGTAAGGAGTTGCCTCGAGTACTTCGCCATGTATAGGCGAACAATCATCACCAGAAGTATTGAAGGTATATTGATATCCTTTTTCTGCTTTAAAATTAGCAGAAATAAACCAAGTCGAGATTTGATCTTGATGTGTAATCGCTTCCCATACTTTCTGTATAGGATGATTAAATAGCTGTTCTTTTGAAATGATGTCTTTCATGATGGATGTTTTAATTAATGCAACTAATGAGTTGCTAAATTACATGAAATAATTATAAACGCAACTTTTTGGTTGCTTATTTTGTTTTGTATTCTTAAAATTAAAAGGAGAGTAGTCTCTCTTTAAGAGTATATAAAACATCATTTTCAAGTATCTTTGAATCTTACTAGCTTAGATATTTCATGAAAGAATTTGCCCAATCTCCTCCCAAAAAGACAACTGACTCAAAAAGCAAAGTTACTATGGGTAGTGCCTTTAAAACCATTATCTGGCCTCGTCGCAAGTTGGTTTTCATAGGACTGTTTTTAATTCTTATAAGCAGATTAGCTGGATTTGTATTACCGTTAAAATCAAAAGAATTACTTGATGAAATTGTTCCCAACAGTGACATGTCGGGTTTATATAACTTACTCTGGATTGTAGGACTGGCTTTGTTAGTACAAGCTATTACTTCTTTTTTATTAACGATTGTCTTAAGTGTTCAAGCTCAATATTTAATATCTGAATTACGAGCACAGGTACAGAAGAAAGTATTATCACTACCAATCAGTTTTTTTGATAACACAAAGTCAGGGGCGCTAGTTTCTCGCATTATGAGTGATGTTGAGGGCGTACGTAATCTCATAGGTACAGGATTGGTACAATTGGTTGGTGGTACGATTACAGCTGTCATTTCTCTTGTGTTACTAATACGTATTAATCCTTGGATGACTTTATTTGTATTTCTTCCTGTCGCTATTTTCGGTTTTGTCGCATTGAAAGCATTTAAATACATCCGTCCTATTTTTAGAAATCGAGGTAAAATCAATGCTGATGTAAAAGGAAGATTGACAGAAACACTTTCAGGCGTTCGTGTCATCAAAGGATTCAATGCCGAAGCTCAAGAAAATAAGTCTTTTGAGAAAGGAGTAGATCTATTGTTTCAGAACGTAAAAAAGAGTTTAACCGCCACCGCTATTATGACGAGTTCTTCTACTTTTTTATTGGGTCTTGCCTCAGTTGGGATTATGGGAATAGGAGGGTACTATATGATTCAAGGAGAAATGACTACAGGAGATTTTCTTTTATTCACCCTATTGCTTGGTTTTATGATTGCGCCTATCGTACAGATGAGTAATATTGGAAGCCAACTTACAGAAGCATTGGCAGGTCTAGATCGTACAGAAGAGTTAATGAATATGACGCCTGAAGATGAATTAGGAGATCGCTCAGTTATACTAGATGACTTTAAAGGAAACCTAGTCTTTGATGATGTTTCCTTTGCCTATGAAGAAGGGAAAGAAGTGATTCATAATGTAAGTTTTAAAGCTTCTGCTGGCTCCGTTATAGCACTTGTAGGAAGTTCTGGTTCAGGAAAATCTACGATTGCGGGGCTCAGTGCCACGTTTTTAAATCCAGATTCAGGGACGATTACGATAGATGGTCAGGACATTTCCAAAGTCAAGCTGAGTAGCTTTAGAAAACATTTGGGCGTAGTATTACAAGATGAGTTTTTATTTGAAGGCACCATTAGAGAGAATATCTTATTTCCTAGACCAGACGCTAGTGAAGAACGATTACAGCGTGCTGTAAAAGCAGGATATGTCAATGAGTTTACAGATCGTTTTGAAAATGGTCTTGACACATTGATAGGGGAGCGCGGTGTAAAACTTTCTGGGGGGCAACGCCAACGTATTGCGATTGCAAGAGCCATTCTAGCCGATCCTAAAATTATTATCCTAGATGAAGCGACCTCAAATCTAGATACAGAGAGCGAAGCCTTGATTCAGAAATCACTTGCTGAACTGGTCAAGGACAGAACCACCATCGTGATTGCACACCGTTTAAGTACTATCAAAAAAGCCGATCAGATTTTAGTGATAGAATCAGGTCGTATCGCAGAGCAGGGAACTCATGAAGAATTGATTGCTTTAGAGGGAAGATACTTTGATTTGTATACGTATCAGGCGAAGATCTAATGGTATAATTATGTTTTAAACGCTTTCGCGAAAGCGTATAAGCAATACTCAACATTTATAATTTAATAAGATTTATTTATAATTACCTGCAATACCCTGGTAAACACTCATGATCACATACATCATGTGCTCGCTGACATAACTCAGTTCTTTTATTTACTTCTGCTACATATTGCCTAAAAAGCAGAGCATACGTAGCTAAGACTGTAACCGCAACACCACCAATTATCCAACCTATTCCTGGAAATGCTACAGTAACACCTGCATTTACGGCTAAAGCTTCTGCTAGCCAAACACTAATGACAGCTATAGATGCTCCAGCACTAATGCCTAATGTCCATCCAGCTGCGTCTAGTCTTTCGCGACGTCTCTTAACTCTAGTATTGGATCGAGCGAGTTTCTTGCGTAATTCTTTACATCGTTGTTCGTTACAATTTGCCATAATTACTATTTTAAAGATGAGTACTTATTGTTTGATTTTTGTGTGAGTAGTTATTTATCAATAACTTTTAGTGTAAAGTTTATTTATTTATTATAAATAACTCTAAGTCAAAAATCTAATTTTAAATAGGTTATAATCCTGTTTTTTTTAGGGCAAATACGCTCATTAGTATAGGGTGCTTTTTGAAAATTCCGTAGAAAGCAAATAGGGAAAATCAAAGAAAAATAGAGAATACATTACTCAATTCCAAACGAGCGTTCTAGTAGAGGAGGTGTGGTTTTTAAGGTAATATCTCGATCAAATAAACGTTCTAAATTATTACCAGAAATATCTTCAATAACAGGTTTACATGATATTTTATAAGATTCTTTATTCCAATAGTTTGAAGGTGTGAAATAAATACTTTTTTGATTTGTATGTAAAGTAAATATTCCTTCAAATTCATTGCCAGATCCGTCTAAGACCTGTATCGTATTTTGAAGGCTTCCATAATCCAAAATTTCCTGAAAATTTATATGTAAAACATCTTTTGTTTTTGCTTCAGGAAGCCGAAGTTCCCAAGAAGTAATCGTGGGTTTGATTCTGTCTGATGTTGTTACCGTAAATGAATGTGTATAGTCTATATTCATAGGAATTCCCTGATGATCTTTTAGCGCTTTATCAATGACCAAAGTATACGATGTGTTTGGGACAAGAACTTCCCCAAGAAGCTTATTGGGACCGAGGTCTCTTTTTTGTCGACCAGGTTCAATCCATAAAGTCAATAGCGTACCATCATCAGATAGTAAAGGGGATTCTAGTGGCAGTAAGGCTCTATCTACTTCTGTATTATTGTTATCTATAAGATGTATATGGTCATAGATTTTTGAAGGGTTTACTGGTTTTGAAAATCGTATATACCATTTTAAAAAGTTGGATGGTAGTGTCGTCGTATTGGGATAGATAGTTTCTACGTGCAAATATTCGTAAGAAGTGTCAAGACCTATTTTAAAGGGATACATTTCATTTTCACATACAACGGTATAGTCACTATTTTTTTGAAAAGGTAACAATGGCACAAACCGAATGCTAGTATCACTTTCAGTAAGGTTTCCTAAGACCGCTTTTTTACCATCAGTTTGATCTATAGCCGTAAGTACGCCTTTATAGACCTTAAAAGTAGGAGTATTTTGATTTTTGGAGATTTCTAATGTTACTGCATCACTCGTAAAAGAAAACCTTGGAGATTGTGCGACACCCTCCAAGGTTTTTAATATAAGTAGTATGCAGAATATGATTCTTTTCACGAAAGTGAGATACATTTAAAAATACTTATGATTATAACCAACGGTTATTACTTGTCTTTAAGGCTAATTTGCCGTCTGCTTCTCGTTGTATAAATACAAACTCAGTTTCATTTAATTTATCCAATTGTTGCACGTTGACAAAAGGTAAATTGATAAAATCGACACCTGCAGTATCAGAACGCTCAGTTACAGGAGTCGTTAGAGAGTCATTAAAAGATTCGATATCTGCTACTTTGATTTTCATTAAAGCTCTATTGGTGTTTGCCATTAAGATATAACGGGTACCTTCTTTTTCCATCTCGATAATATCTAGCGGTGTGTTCGAGTTTCCTAATTCAGCTACCGTACGACCTTTGGTATGTGTTCCTGGTTTTAATTCGCTTATAGGAAAAACCACCAATGGGGTACACGTATAACTCGCAATAAGATGTGGTTTATTATTTATTTGAACGGTAGTAAATGCTTTGATAGGAGAAGCTGTCTCATATTGTCCATGTGCGGCATGGTAGATTTCTAGAGAGCTTTCTTGTTGTTTTTGAGTAAAAGGGAAAGGAATTGATCTAAATGTAGAGGCAAACTCAGCATTACTTAATCCAGATAACATGACCTGCCCATCTGAAAACGCTATGTCAGAAATTGCCCATTTACGTAAAGGTCTTCCTCGTCTATCTTTTGCCTCTGCAGCAATCGCGTTCGAAACAGCTGTTTTTGTGTATGAAACAGAACTTAAAGGCACCATTTCTAGGGTATCATTATTGACTAAAAAGAGAAATGATTTTCCAGAACTATGCTGTGCGCCAATGTATATGTTTTGATTGGCTGGATTTACAGCCATATCTATAATCTGTAATTGATCGCTATCAGCCCCGAGAAGCTCACTTAAAAGTAATTCCATATCAGGAATACTTACTTTTTCATTATTCGCTTTTGGAGCAGTACTCATATCTATAGCGATAATTTGAGCTCCCTGACTATCCCCTATAAATAAGATGCTTTCTGGACCAAAAGTCATCGCATTTATAGAATTTATTTCTGGATTTCCAGTGACAAACCCATCTGTGATCGATGTATTTGCAAATAGAGGACTTAGGAACAGCCCTAATACAATAGTTAATAGTATCTTTTTCATCATGTTGGTTTTATCTTAAAAGTACTTAAAATCCATCATTTCTTACGCCAAAGAAATGTTAAGTGTTTTCTATTCGTAAATTAGTCGTATGGATAGCTTACTACCAATAGCTTAAAACTAAAAAGATTTTACTTAACAAATGCTTGAAGCTTACGTATGGTAGTATGAATAGGAAAACAATACTGTTAGAGATATTTTTGTGATAACTAAAAACCTTTACGATGAGAAAACGATTAAGTATAAAATATATAGTAGGTGTGTTCATCTTTTTGTTGCTAGTCGCCTGTAAAGAAGGGGGAACAGAAACGGTTCAGAAAGAACAAACAGAAGAGACAGTTCAATTTGATCAAGAATTAGTGACAAAACTCGAAAAAATGACAGAAGTAGATCAACTGTATGCTGGTGTTCCGCAAGGAAAGCATGAAGGCGATTGGGATGCTTGGATGGTACTACGCGATAGTGTGAATAGAGCACATCAAAAATTTCTTAAAGAGGTGATAGACTCTTCTGGATATCCAGGTTTTGATAGGGTAGGGAAAGGCGGAGAATCTGATTTTTGGGTCATGGTACAACATTCAGATTTTGATCCAGTTTGGCAAGAAGAAGTTTTAGAACTTTTGAAACCGCAAGTAAAAGCAAACAATGCAGCTCCCGCCCATGTAGGACTATTAACAGACCGTGTACGTGTCAATACAGGACGTCCTCAGCTATATGGTACACAACGTCACTTTAACGAACTTCAACAAGCATATATCAAAGATTTAGAAGATAGAGCACACGTAAATGAGCGTAGAGCAGCATTGGGGATGGAAACTTTAGAAGAATATCTTAATGAAGCTACTTTATTTCATTTTGAGGTAAATAAAGAACTTTTTAAAAAACTAGGAGTTACCGAGCCTGTATTATATACTGTTCCAGAATAGTTGATTGCTATTGACTTATACTATGTAATCTTTTAACTCCATTTAAACAATGGTTTAATTTCGTATTCAGTATAGATTCTTATCTAAGCACAAGTAATCTTTTATAAGGAATTACCATATTTGTTTACAAAATTTATAGTTTTATCTTGCTAATTATTAACTTTTACCAATGAAGAAATATATACTCTTATTATGCATGGCTACTTTTCTTATGAGTACTGGTGTGGCTCAAGAAAAGAAATCTAAGAAAGAAATTAAACTTGAAAAGAAAAGAGCAAAAAAAGAAGCAAAATTTGAGGCTTCTAAAAAGGCAATGGAAATAGGACAATTCGGTTTCGGTATCAGGGATCTTGTTTCTTCAAATATAAATGCTGCTGATCATGTATTTGGAATTTTTTATGTTCGCGGAGAAGAAGGCGAATTAAGTGATGTTTCTTGGTATAAAGCTGTTGGAGAAAAAACACAACTCAATGCAGACTTTCAAATAGAAAACTATACTGTGGTTGCTTTAGAAAACGGTCAGAAAATGAAAGCTTCGTTTCAAGGTCTTACAAACGGTGAGCGTTATTCATTTACAGTTGTCATCGCATTTGATGAAAAACCAACATTAAAAATCAAAAGTGGCGCAGGTGTAGAGATGTTGTATTCGGGACTTTTTGAAACTAGAAATTAATCAGAAGCTACCTTTTTAAGATTGTTTGATCGCTTTAACCTTGGCTTGCTAACCCTCGTTTTGGCGAAGAAATGATATAGCCTTATTATTTTAAAGGTTATACCTTCGGCAGGAAACTACCTAAAACGAAAGCAGCATACCCAATAGATATACTGCTGTTTTCTTGATTGTTATTCAAACTATTTTATCGCTCTGATATCAGAATCACCACGTGAGCTTTGTTTCACTTTTGAAGGATTCCCCGCATAACGTAATTCGCTATCGCCGCTTGCGGTAGCATCTAGCATATTAGTAACGGTAAGGGTCGCTTTACTATCTCCAGCTAAGGAAACCGTAAGGTTTTGTACTGTAAAATCTTTATTGATAAACTCACTATCAGATTTCAGATTCATCGTCATTGTGTTTGCTGCGCCAGAAAGCGTGATTTTTGCATCCGATTTTCCATTAATGAATAAGGTCTTTGCAGTCACAATGCCTTTAAATACGGCATCTCCTTTACAATCTATACGAACCGTATCTGTAGTAAGTGCAGTATTTAACGTGATAATAGCATCAGAAGACGCTGTGAAGTCAGTGATCATTGCTGTAGATATAGCTACATCAAGAACCATTCTGCCTTTAAACCATGTATTCTTTTTAAGTCTTAAAAAGAGCGTATTACCTTCTTTATAGACAGTCACATAATCCATAAGATTGCTATTGGTTGTGACAGTGATGGCTTCTTTTTTTGATGACAACGTCACATTAACCTTAAAATCACTAGCAACATCTAGTTTACTGTAGTCGGAAAAGTCAAAGGATTTTGTGGTCGTATCACTTGAGAGTTTTACTTGTTGAGCGATTACATTGGTTCCTATAAAAATAGCAAGAATAAAAAAGATGATGGATTTAGACTTCATAACGGTTGATTTTTAGATGGATGTTTGGTGTTGATTTGATATAGAGACCGTGTATAAAGACAACTGTTACAGTTTTAATGAAAAAGTGTTATTATACGCTTTCGCGAAAGCGTATAATAAAGAAAAAGAGTAAGGAATGATTTTTGATATAATTTTTGAAAAATTAAATGCTATGAAAACGCGTATTCTTATTTGTTTCCTTCTTTTTAGTTTTTCGCAAATAGCTTTCTCGCAGTCCCGATCTGAACGAAAAACACTCAAAAAAGAGAAAGAAGCAAAAGCCTACCAACAAACAAAGACATTACTAGATAATGGCTCTTTTTTCTTTAATGCTGTATGGATGTATCCTCGTAGTGGCACTCAAATCAATTTAATCAATAATCCTGGATTTATTAAATTTATATCCAATGAAGACATTGATATGTATCTTCCATACGTGGGTATCGTTCGAATAGGAGGTGGTTTAAATCAACCCGCGGCCATACAACATAAGGGTAACACAGTCTCTTATAAGATAGATCACGACGATGCAAAAGGTGTCTCCACTATTTCTTTTACAGCAGATGGATCTTTAGAGCGATATGATATTACAATGACGGTTTCTAGTTCTGGTCATGCATCTATTTTTATAAACAGTACTAAGCGAGATGGAATACGGTACAGTGGTGAAATCACTGCACTAGAAGATCAAGTCCTTACGGGACATTAATTTCTATAATCTGAGAAGTGATGATAGATGCTTCTACGGGATGAACTTCAGAGGGTTGTAAGTGTTCTAATTGTATATCACCTATACGCACTCGCACAAGACGTAGTGTAGGAAATCCCACAGCAGATGTCATTTTACGTACCTGTCTAAATTTACCTTCTCTCAGTACTACACGTATCCAAGAAGTAGGACCGTGGCGATCATCACGTAGTTTTTTAGAACGTTCAGGCAATACAGGAACTGTATCTAGTATTGATACCATACAAGGTTGAGTCATATACTTTTTTCCGTGAAGCCCTATTTCTACCCCTTTACATAAGTTTGCAATGGCATCGTGAGTGATAGCCCCATCTACCTGTGCATAATATTCTTTTTCTATTCCCGACCGATTAATCGTATCGCTTAATTTTCCATCGGTTGTCAAGAGTAATAAACCTTCAGATTTTTCGTCAAGACGTCCTATAGCCATAACCCCTTTCGGGAAATCATATAAAGAGCTCAAAAACTTTTTTTTACGAGCTTGTCGCTCATCGTTACTAAGCATCTGACTGATATAGCCATACGGTTTATAAAGCTTGAAATGAGAATGATTAGTAGCTGACATCGCGTAGTAGGTAACGATTAATTTTTAGCCTTAAAACTCCAAACCAGCATCCGACTCTTTTTATTCCCTTGTTGCATATCCACTATTTTATGAAATGCTTTTAGTTTGTCTAATTGTTTTAAAAGCTTAGGAAGATTTTCGCTCTTAGAAATCAATGACGTAAAAAAACCTACTTGTTCTTTAAAACCGACACTTTGTTTGATCATTCGTTTCACAAATAAGGCTTCCCCACCATTGCACCACAACTCATTAGAAATTCCGCCAAAATTCCGACGGGTATCTTTACCTAGATGTAATCGCCTGTTCTTTTGCATATTTGCCTTTTTTGCTTCTTCTTCAGAAGCGTAAAAAGGAGGATTACACATCGTAAAATCAAAATAAGCTCCCTCTTGTATAATTCCTTCAAAGATGTTTGCGGGATTAGTTTGTAATCGGATGTCAATAGGTGTTTTTGCTTCTTTTGCATTTTTTCTTGCAGCCGTTACCGAAACCTCACTAATATCTGCCCCAACCATCGTCCATCCATAAATCTGTGATCCTAGTAAGGGATAAATACAATTAGCCCCCACACCCACATCCAGTCCTTTACACTCTTTTTTAGGAGCCATCAGATCTGCGATATGATGTATATAATCTGCTCTATTAGGAATAGGAGGGCAGAGGTGATTTTCTGGAAGATCCCAATGCTTAATATCATAATACTGATGTAATAACGCTTTATTAAGTGCTTTTACCGCTTCGGCATTAGAAAAATCAATGGTCTTTGTTTGATATTCATTGACAAACGTGTGCTCACTTAATGCAGGATGACACGCTTGTAGGAGATCAAAATCATACGATTTTTGGTGGAGATTGTTGGGATGCAAAATATATATATTTAGAGCTGCAAGATATCACTATCCTTATAAATTATAGGCTTTATATAGTTTTGATCCTCTATGATTTTTAATCAGATTAGGAGTAGCGTATATCATTTCTTAAATTAGTCTCTATTTTTTTATTGTAAAAAGGTAAAGTACGCTTTCGCGAAAGCGTATAAAGAGACTTTCAAATACATATTTCACTTCATCAGATCTTAACATAGAAAATATATATTTTGTTATTTTTAAAGCCAGTTGATTGCTTATTTTTGCAAGGCTATACAAAAGAATGAAACACCCTTTTTTATTTTTATGTTTTCTATTTCCATTTTTTGCTTTTAGTCAAAATATACAAGTGGATAGTCAAACCTTTTCTCCTCAAGAATTGATTGAAGATATCCTTATTGATAGTAACTGTATTAATATGGTAACAGTTACCAATGTGGTAGGTGGGAATTTTGGAGAGAACGAACGGAGCTATGGATATTTTGATGCCACGGGGACTACGTTTCCGTTTGAAGAAGGTATTGTACTTACTACGGGGCGTTTACAAAATGTACAAGGTCCTAATACCAATTTAAGTGATGATGATGCACCAGGATGGGGAGGCGATTCAGATTTAGAAACGATATTAAATGAGACGAATACCACCAATGCGACAATCTTAGAATTTCAGTTTAGTTCTTCGGCGTCAGAAATAAGCTTTCGATACATTTTCGCCTCAGAAGAATATCAAGAAGGAAATCCGAATACGTGTCAGTTTTCAGATCTTTTTGGCTTTTTAATTCGCCCTTTGGGAGAACAACAATATGAAAATATTGCATTGGTACCCGATACGCAAACCCCTGTAAAAGTAACCACCGTACACCCAGAAATCCCTAATGGATGTGAGGCAGAAAATGAATTCTACTTTCAAAGCTTTAATGGGCCTAATGTCCCCATCAACTTTAACGGTCAGACCAAAGTTATAGAAGCCACGGCACAATTAATACCGAATACGATTTATGAAGTAAAACTTGTGATTGCCGACGAGCAAAACTTTAGATTTGACTCAGCTGTATTCTTAGAAGCGGGCAGTTTTGAATTGGCAACACAATTGGGTCCAAACCGATTATTAAGTACAGGAAATGCGTTATGTGAGAATGAAACATTATTGCTAGATGCTACCGAAGCAGATGCGACTGGATATATGTGGTTTAGAGATGACGTTCTACTTCCTGCCGAAATGGATGCAACCTTATCAGTAGATATGCCTGGTGTCTATGAAGTAACCGTCACCCTTCAAAATGGATGTGAATCCTTTGGAGAAATTATCATTGAGTTTGGAGAAACCCCTATCGTTTCAAATACTACGGTAGAAGTCTGTGATACAGATCAAGACGGAAGTATTGTTTTTAATCTATTCAATACCAATGATGCAGTTACCAATAATAACAATGCTAATTTTGTTGCAGATTTCTTCTTGAATCCTACAGATGCGATGCTTTCTGAAAATCCAATTCCTTCGCCTACAGCGTATGAAGTAACGTTACCTAATCAAACGCTTTATGCAAGAGTAGAAAATCAAGCAGGTTGTTTTGAAATTGCAGCAGTCACCATTAGTATCAATACAACGGTCACACAATTACAGATTGATCCTGTACGTATTTGTGATGATGCTCCTGCTGACGGATTTACAAGTTTTGATCTCTCAGATATTACAGCGTCCTTAAATAGTCAGTTGCCAGCCGATGCTATTGTGAGGTATTACGAGTCTGCAACTGATGCTTCATTGGATGTAAATCGACTCAACACCCCCTTTGTAAATTCGGTCGCTAATGCACAAGATATTTTTGTACGGGTTTTCAGTGAAACCAGCTGTATTGCAGTGGGAATAGTTCCTTTAGAAGTGCTTGAAATACCAGTAGTAGGGGATGGAGCATTGCTTACTTATTGTTTAAATGATTTTCCAAACACGCTACAAATAGATAGTGGCGTGCAAGGAAATACCAATGGATTTACCTACAGTTGGACGTTTAATAATAGTGCTTTGGGATTCACTACGCCTTCTATCGCGATTAATGAGCCAGGCAATTATATGGTGACAGTCACAGCGCCGAATGGCTGTAGTGCTACGCGAAGTATTTCTGTACAACCTTCAAATACGGCTACAATTGATACCATCTTGGTAGAAGAGAGTACCGTCACCGTGACTGTTTCTGGGGAAGGAGTGTATGAATATGCACTTGATAATATTTTTGGTCCTTATGTGGAATCTCCTGTATTTACAAATGTTTCCTCTGGATTTCATATCGTATATGTGAGAGACCGAAATGGCTGTGGGATCACCACTGGCGAAGTCGCTGTTATAGGTTTTCCTAGGTATTTTACACCTAATGGCGACGGAATCCATGATACGTGGAAATTAGAGGGCGTCACAAATACCTTAAATCCCACCGAACAATTTGTAATTTTTGATCGGTTTGGAAAGATACTATTCTCCAGACGCCGAATGGGCAACGGATGGGATGGAGTATATCAAGGAGATATCATGCCTTCTAATGATTATTGGTATCTCATCAAATTTGCAGATGGACGTACCTACACGGGGCATTTTTCTTTAATTAAACGCGGCGGGTAATTGTTTTATAAACTAGGAGGAAAGACTCTAAGAGTTCATAAAAAACGAACGCTACGGCTTTGTTGTGAATTGCGCTTTCGCGAAAGCTGTGCTGAGCTTAGTTGAAGTAGCGTATTAATTCTAACCATCAACTCCTTTATGTTGTATAATGTGAGGTGTTTAAAATTTAACTGCTTCAAACCTGAAACCCCAAAGCGTTCAATAGTTTCATATTTTAGTGCTCTTGTCCCGGATGATACGTCTTCTCAGCTCGTTTTAAAACATCTTCTTTATAAAAAGCGACCTCTTTAAACTCACCGTTTACATACGGTTTTATTTGATCGTCAAAATGAGGGGAATCTGGATCACCACTTTGTCCACCCGCTAGACTTGTTTTTGCTTTTACAGTATCACCAAACTCCACAACAGCCACAAAGCTATTCCCACGAGTTCCATAGATCTTCTTTGTGTTATTGGTATAACGTTCCCCATAAGCAGCCAAGGCTCCCCAACGACCAGAAGCAAGACCTACGGGCGTACTTGGAAGGTCATCATTAAAAGGTTGTCTAATGTCTCCATTAATACGCTGAAAACGATTCACGTCTCCCCAAGCGATCAATGCTGTTCCAAAATCAGTTTCTAAACGGTCTATGACAGTTTTAAAGATTTCCATCCGCTCTTCTAATGGAGATTCACTACCAAAGTAGGTAAGGAGTTGCATAGGTGTTAATGATTCATCAGGACGCTTCCCGTTTTTTAAATATTCCGTTCCATAGTAATGAGCAAGCGTCATCGCCATCGACGTTGTAGATGTTCTATAATCCCAGTTTCTGAGCTTTTCTATAACAGCGCCTGTTTCCTTCGTACGATCTATTTTATCATAAGCTTCGACAAGCCCAGGAATTAAGGCCTCAAAAGCGGGTAAATAGGAATCATATCCTAAAGCGATAAGGCTATCTAAGGTATAGTTTTCTCCCTTCTTCAAAAGATCGATCGCGTGTACACCTCTAAAATTCTCTCTGTCAATTGACATATAATTAGGATAGTCTTCTTTTTTTGGACTGAATTCTAATGCGGCTGTAAAAGGCGTGGAATTACAATTTTGTAACCATCCATTTTGAGGATTTAAAAGCATAATCGTTTCGTCTACAGGATGCAATCCTTGCCAGTCTGTATTTGGATCACTTCCATCTACAGGCTGTGTATAATCAATAGACGGGTCGCGTATCGGAATATAATTCCCATGGAAATAGGCGATATTCCCTTCTGCATCTGCATATACCGTATTGTTTGAAGAGTTGGTGCGGATATCCATCATCTCTCTAAAGCCTTTGTAACCCTCTTGTTTTGTGCGAATGTAGGATTGTTCTAGTGCTTTTACAGGTTCCCACATAAGGGCAGAAGCCACCCATTTACCGTCCTTAAGATGAGTAATAGGTCCGTGATGTGTACGATAGGCGGGAAGTGTTTTTTCTTTGATGCTATCTCCATCCTTATAGCGGATGGTCATCTCATACTGTGTCACAGGTTTTGTCTGATCTCCATATCTATATACAAGATTTCCATTAGGATCTTTTTCAATGGTTTCTACAAACTCATCAATCACATCTGTATAGGTGGACGTATGCATCCAACCTGTTTTTTCATTAAATCCTTGGTACACAAAAAATTGTCCCCAAGTAACAGCACCATAGGCATTTAATCCTTCTTCACTTACGACGTGAACTTCGCCTCTGAAATAAAAAGACGTATGCGGATTAATCAGCAATAACGGATTTCCAGAAGCGGTAAGGTCTCCAGAGATCGCAATTCCGTTAGAGCCTTGTGGTTCTTGCATTTCCTGTTCAAATTGCATGGCGACTTCCTGTGTGTGTGGAATTTCCATCCCTTCTTCATACATCGCTTTTAATTTTCTAGCAGAGACACGTTCTATATCACCACCTATAGAGCCTTCACTAAAATACATAGGCATCCACGGTTCAAAATGGGTTAATAATCTAGGGGTAACTTCTGGATGTGTTTTTAGATAATAATTAATCCCATCTGCAAAAGCAATACATAGTTTTTTAAGCCATTCTGGGCTACTCTCATAATTAGCAATCGCTTCTTCTTGTGTCATAAATAAACGTGCGCGCACATCACTATAGATGGCATCTTCGCCTTCTACTTCGGCAAGACGACCGGTCGCCCAAATATAATTTTGTTCTACACGATTAAAATCGTCTTCACTTTGTGCGTAGAGTAATCCAAAAACAGCATCGGCGTCTGTTTTTCCATAGATATGTGGAACTCCAAAATCATCTCTGATAATCGTGGTGTTCTCAACGTGTGAATCCCAACGCTCTTGTTCGGCTGTTTTTGTGGGTTCGGTTTTACAGGATAGAACACTTAAAAAGGTGATGAAGAGAAAGCGTGAGTATAATCGCATGGTTATGTATGATTTAAATCGTGATGGTGGCTGTATACGCTTCTGCCTAGCTGGCAGGCAGTTTCGCGAAAGCGTATAAAACATTAATCTAATAGTTGATGGACGCCTTTTTCTAATGTATATAAGGTGGTGATTTCTTCTTGTGAAAGGTGTTTGTCATAGACAGAAAGTTCATCCATAAGTCCGATATAGCCGAGTCCTAGATAGATATTTGAGTTGTCTAATTCCCAAGTAAATGGATCTTTGATCTCTTTTCTTATACCTTTTAGTTCGCCATTCATATACAAAGCAGCTTTCCCTTGATCAGTATTTAAACCTGTATAGTTAATAAGAATATGAGTCCAAGTTCCTTTTACAAAAGGTGGATTGGATACAGGTATTAATTGCTCATTAAAAATAGGATTTTCATTATCGGCGCCTTCTGGAGTTGGATTCCAACTCGTACGATCTCCAATCACACCGAGTCTAAAATCTCTTGGGTTTTCTTTTGTAAAATCTACCCAAATAGCAGCGTCATTATAACTAACGTCTGTGATTTGAATCGGATCACAATAGCCAGGATCAAGATCTGTAGTGGGATCAAGGCTTAACCAAAATGAAATAGCGCCATTCCAATTTGTTAGGTTATAGGCAATATTATTTTTACTAGGGTAGTAGATATAGCCTTTGCTGTCTTCTGTAAATAAAAGAGCATCTCCATAGCGTCCTTCTTCTTTTGAGATGGCTACGCCAGATTTATGTAATCCTACTTGCGCAGAGTCTCTAGCTCTTCTGTTAGGGACAGAATATAATTGGGAATCTCCCAAAGCAAAATCAGCGTTAATGCCATTGTCAAAAGAGGCATACAGGGTTAGCGAACTTTTTAGAGCAGCTTCTGATACATTTTCTTTTGAGGTGACGGGTGTTGTAGGTTCTTTTTTGGTGGTTTCTGTTTTACAGGATACAACACTTAATAAAGCTACAAAGAAAAAGTATGGGTATAGTCGCATGGCTATATGTGATTTTATAGTGATGGTATACGCTTTCGTATTTTGACAAGCTCAATATAAACTTCTAGGTCATTCTATTCCTTGAAAGCCTATAAAATAATATTACTTTAAATACGTGTAATTTTGATTTAAATGTACAAAAAAAGATGCTATAAAACGTTTTAGTCTATGAGGGGTTGAAGATCGATGTAACTGTAATTTACAATGCCTATATGTTTGTATTTACCATCTCCATCTTTTAACTCGCCCCAACCAAAATTACGCTCTAAAGTATTTTCATCATATTGATCCATAATATCTTTTGAGAGCAATAGATATTCATCTTGTGAGATATCATTTTTGAGTAAACGATGTGCAGTAATCACATCTTCTCCGAGTAATTTTATGTTTTTCCCAATTTGAACAGATCCAATTTCTTTTCCGTAGTGTACTACAATTTTTAATCCTAAGATATCTGGTATTTTCTGAACGTGCTCATGATCTTTATACTGAATTTTAAGGCGTTTAATTTCTTCATAAAACTCAGTATAAAACTTTCTACATTGTAGTATAAGATCTTTAAAACTAGGAAGGGATCCCGTTTTGTAAAAAAACACAGCATCTCCTTCTATTTCTGAAACTTGAAGATGAAGTGTATTTGCATAAATAATTCTATTTAAAAGTGAAGGGATAACAACGGCACTCAATTCATAATCGGTATCACTCATGAATTTAGTAAACCCACTAATATCTGGAATACATAGTAAGGTTGGTTTTGCATTAATATTTAATGGATCACTCATTATAATTTGTTTATTCGACGATAGTACCGTCTGTTGTGAAAGAAAAAGCATGTTGTCCTATCATTCCTACCATAACCGCTTGAAAAACAGGATTTGCATTATTTTTGGCACCCCAATCAATTAAAAAATTAGCACCACTACCACCTTCTGTGTCATCTTCATCAATCACATAGTCTATGGTTTCTAAAGGTTTCAGAAAGATAGGAGCGTTGATGTAATTTCTAACTAAATTTCCTTCTGTGTTATAATAATCTATAACATTTATAAATAACGAATCTTTTTTACTGGTGTTACGAATACTTAAAGTCGCAGTCAAAAGCAATTGTGTGTCTCTATTTTTACTGTAGATATTAGAATAAATAGGAACATACACTTCTCCTTTATAGGGATAGGTATTGTTTATATTTTTTTCGCTTACCAGATTTTCATTTTGAATTTCTGTTTCTACTTTTTTATTTGGATCTGTATGCACACAAGAACTTATGGTCAAAACCAATATAAAAAGAAGAATAGGTAATTTACTTTTCATACTAAAAAATAATGTTGTTTAGTTTGTCGCAACAAGAACATTTTTTTTCCGATATTGATTTAATTTTACCAG
>NZ_CALEMI010000067.1 GCF_937910895.1 uncultured Dokdonia sp.
ACCACAAGAAGTTTCTGCCATCGCTTCTCCTCGCCCAAAGCTAACACTTTGTCGTTTCCAAGGCTTCAAAAATTTTTAACGGAAATCCAGCGCTCCATCTCGCCCAGAATTCACATTCTGTCGTATACTGGAAAAAAAGAAGAAAAACTTATATCGAACTCACGTTAATCTAAAAAATATTCAATTCAAAGACGGGATATCTAAGATATGTATATACGCTTTCGCGAAAGCGCACACAGATATACACCCTTATATATCTTACAAAGTCTCTTGTTATTGATATCTAAATGTATAAGAATGGAAAAACTATTCCTTGTGAAAGACCACAATAGCAAAGAAAAACCTACTCTTGGATCATCCCTAGCTTATTGGCTATGTATATTAATTGTGGAAGTGTAGTCGCATTAAAATGATCTTTGAGCCTACTGATACGATCTTCTACAGAGCGAACACTATCTGGTAAGATCTTTTTTTCTTTTAGATAGACTGCGATGTCTTTTTGCTTTTTACCGTCTGCTAATAATCGCAATACGATCAATTCATAGTCACCAATTTCCAACACATTGCGTTGCTCTAAGGCTCCTTTAGCTACAGGGCAGTAATAAGAGTTTCCTTCAAAAACAGTGGTAACGGCAGCACCTAATTCTTTAAGTCCTTGCAATCCTTTACAGACATATCCGTCGATTTGAAACATTTCTGAAAGGGACTTAATCACAAAGTGTTTATCATTTGATGAAAATACAATCACTTTAATACTTGGCTGAAGCAATCGTATGCTACGTATCAATTCTTGACCTGTCACTATTTTATTTTTTCCAAAAGCAGGCGTAAAGGATAGATCGGTAATTAGAAGCTCGTACGGTTGTTGTTCGTGAATTCCCTTTCGGATGCGCAATAGCGCGTCATCACAAAATTGCACTTGATCTACGGTAGGAATTCCTAAATCTTTAAGACTTGTAACCATGCTGTTTTTGTCACTATCATGATCTTCTGCTATTAGTATTTTGGTGTACATAACTACTATTTAATTATATGGGGATGATGATACTCACTTGAAGTCCTTCATCAGGTTGCGCATCTAAAGTAAGTACTCCTTTCAATACCTGTATGCGGTTTTCCACACTCTTCAATGTCAGTTTCTTATCATCAACTCCAATTCCGTTGTCAGAATACTGTATGATAAGCTCTTGAACTTCTTTTTTAAAAGTGACCGCAGCAATACTTGCCTGACTGTGCTTTTTCATATTGGTTAATAGTTCTTGTACAATTCTAAAAACCTCTGATTTCAAGTCTGTATCTACGGATGTCCAAAATGTAGGGTCAAGCTGTTTTGTGATGATTTTTACTTCTTTATTTCCAAAGGAATTCAACAGGGATAATAATTCGTCAGGAAACCCTTCTCCTGTATCAATATCTGTATATTCTCTTGAGATATCCCGTGCTTTTGAATAGATATTCTGTAGCCCATCCAAAAGTTTTAATCCATTTTTTTCTAATAAAGACGGCTCATTTTCTAATTGTGTGATTAAATAGAAAATATCATTTCCTACCTCATCATGTACTTTTTTAGAGAGTCTGGTTTCAGTTTGATAGCGTTCTTTGAGTTGGCTAAGTTTTAGTTTTTGTGTGGCTTTTTGCCTTTGGAGATAATAGACAACAATGCTTATGATAAATAGTAACGCGATTCCAAATAGTAATAAGAGATTTCTATTTTGAGATTCTGAGATTCTTAAATCTTTTTGAGCGTTATCAGTGGCTAGTTTTAAATTTTCTTTTTCTGTTTTATCAAAATCATATTTAGTAGTTTTATAGATGTCTCTATTTTTATTTTGTAGGGACTTTAATTGATTTGTTGAGTTAACATATAGTTCGGATTCTATATTTACACGTTGATTCAATCTATTTTTAAGATTCAATAAAATCTCTAAGGCCTCTAAATTTGATGATGGGTTATTAATTTTTTTTGAGTTTTCTAGAGCTACATTTACATACTCAATAGCTTTTGTAATATCAGAGGAGCTATAATATTTTGCTAAATGTATATTACTTGCAATGAGTCCTAGAGTGTTATTCATTTGTTTTCTTTCAACAAGAGCTTCTTTCATTAACAAAATAGATTCAGAATCTAAAGAGTCTTTTAACCATTTAGCAAAACCTAAATTATCTTTGATTCTCGCTATTTGTAAATTATTATCTCTAATAATTGTATCCTTTAATAAAGCTGAATATTGTTTAATTGCCTCTTTATAGTTTTGCTTTTTAACCTGAATATTTGCTTTTGTATTTAAAAACGTGATAATTTCTGATTCATTTATCTTCTTTTTAATTATCGTATCGTTCAACAGAGCTAATGTTTTTTTATTCCATTCTTCAGCACCATTAAAGTCTCCTCGTTCTTTTTTACTAACAGCTATTGAATGGTAAGCGCCTGCAATGTTTTTATAATCAGTTGTTCCTTCTAAGTATTTTAATGCGTCCACCGCCATCTCTTCAGATCCTATATAATCCCCTAAGGTTCTCTGTATATTAGACATTTCCATTAATCGCCTACCAGACTGCACACTATCCTTTAAACTAGAATAAATTTTAAATGAATCGTTATAAAACTTAAACGCTAATTCATAGTTGTCTAATTTCTTATTGTAATAACCTAATTTATAATTAGACTTAGCCACACCAATACTATCGTTAGCTCTTTCATAGAATACGAGAATTTTTTCAAGGGTGCTAATTGCCTTCCCATAATCTTGAATTTCAAGTAGTTCTTTGATTTCTTTACTTAATGCGGATATGGAATCATCATATCTATAGTGTTCGTTTTTCTGAGCGAAAAGTGAACTAATAGATAAAAGAAAAAAGAGGAACGATAGTAAAATTACTTTCATTCCTCTAAATTAGAAATTATAAAACTAAACTACTAGCTATCAAACTAATTAGTTTCATCATCTTCCTCTTCGGGATCATTTTCTACTTCACCATCTTCCCCCACAGTTCCCTCCACAGGGATTTCTTCATCTATAGGATCAATGGAACAAGAAGTAAAGCTCATGCCCATCACTAGGACTATCAAAATATATAATACAGTTTTCATCTTTTAAAAATTTTTCGGATTAAAAAAAAGAGTGGCTGTCCGAGAGTTTCTCGGATATCTTTTTTAAAGCCACTCTTAGGTTTGGAGTACTCCGTTGTTTTTGAGAAGATGAAATCCGTATGCGGTAGCTTTTAACTACTTCTCACGTGGGTTAATTACAACCGCATTGTGGATTTCCACAGGAACAGTATGTGTGCTTTGGTTATGTTAGCACGACATAACCTTTACCGTTCTGAGAACAAATTAAAAGAGAAAAAATGAGCTAATTATTGACACAAGCATGCCATCTTATTGATATCTGTTTGTTACGTTTTGACATCTTTTGACACTTATATAAATAAATGACTATCAATAAATTAAAATAAATAACATGGCTATTTTAAAGGGGAATAAAATATCAGAAGTTGAAGAATTAATACAATTAGTATTTGAAAAAGCAGCAAAAGATTCTAAAGAGACACAAGCGTATGGATTATCACAATACTTAAGTGAAAAATTAAAAGAACCAATCGCCGAAAGAACACTTACTCGGTATTATGATGGATATGTATTAGATAAAAAAAGTGAACGAAAAAAGCCTACTAAAGCAAATCTTGATATTCTAAGTTGCTATGTAGGCTATACTGATTATAAGGATTTTTTGAGCAAGAAAAATGTTATCACAAAGGTTGATTCCTTTAAAACAAAAATAGTAGCTTCTGTTGTTCTTAATATTTTATTGATAGGAGTATTATCTTTTTTTACTATAACATATTATAAGAAGAATTGTATGATTTGGGTAGGCGATCACTATGAAAAAATAAGATGTTCTGGAATAGAAAATGAAGAAAGATTGGATCCTATTCGTTTAAAAAAATTAAGAAAAATCATGGTATGTAGAGATACTGTTTTCTTTAAAAATGGGAAAGCAAGAATTTGGTATGATAAGACAAATAACGTAAGAACGTATTTTTCGCATTATGGGATTAATCCTGAAAATGGAGAGTCACTTCACGAGATCACACAACCTATCATAGATAATCATGTTCCAAAGTGTAAGTAAAAAATATACGCTTTCGCGAAAGCAGATTAATTCAACTTATAATGCACGGCATTTTCCTCTAATGCATTTAATAATTCTTGAGAGATTTTTACTTTTTGTTTTTTACTAGGCATTCGCACATACAATTTCTCTTTAGGTTCAAAGACTTGAAAATGTAATTTATCATCTCCTTTATGCTCATCAAGAATTGTTTTTATTTCTTGAACACGTGCTTCGGCAATCTCGTTAATGTCTATATTGATCGTTAACTTTTTTGCATAGACATCCATCACATCTTGCAATTGCTGAATACTATTAAATTGCGTCCGCGGATCACTTCTTCTGCCAGTTTCTCTATTGACAAATCCTTCTCGTATAAATACTTTTGCATGAATAAAACTATTTGGAATCAAGAAATGACGTAGTTTTAAATACTCTTCGCCAAACATTCTAAACTCAAAAGAATCTGTAAAATCCTCTACGTGAAAAGCTGCCCATCCTTTTCCATTTTTGGAGACACGGTGTTGCACATCTGTAATGACCCCACCAAAAGTGAGTTCGCGATTTACATACGCTTCCATCGTATTAAAATGAGTTACGGTCGCATTACAAAAGGTTTGCATTTCTGTTTTAAAATCATCGAGTGGATGTCCTGAAATATAAACACCAACGACTTCTTTTTCTCTACGTAGTTTTTCCATGGTTCCCCATTCTTCACAAGGTGGAACTATAGGTTCTGGAATTTGCACTTCGCTGGATTCACCAAATAAACTTACTTGCGCACTATTTTCATTTTCTTGAAAACGCGCTCCATATTTTACAGCCTTTTCTAAAAAGGTGATTCCGTCGCCTTCATCGTGAAAAAACTGCGCGCGATGGGAATCTCCTAGTTCATCAAAACCACCTGCAAGAGCTAAACTTTCAAAGGCTTTTTTATTTGCCGCACGTAAATCAACACGACGTGCAAAATCAAACACCGATTTGTATTTACTTTCTTGTCTATTTTCTACGATCGTAGCTACAGCACCTGTTCCTACGCCTTTCACAGCGCCCATTCCAAAACGAATCGCCCCATTGTCATTTACTGTAAACTTTCTAAAAGATTCGTTGACATCAGGTCCTAATACTTCTAGCCCCATCCTTTTACATTCTTCCATGAAGAACGTGACTTGCTTGATATCATTCATGTTATTAGAAAGTACCGCTGCTAAATATTCAGCGGGGTAATGGGCTTTCAAATAGGCGGTTTGATATGCAATCCATGCATAACAGGTAGAGTGTGATTTATTAAAAGCATAAGCGGCAAAAGCTTCCCAATCCTTCCAAATCTTTTCTAGCTTTTCAGGATCGTGTCCTTTGGCGGAAGCCTGTTCAATAAATTTAGGCTTCATTTTATCCAACACGGCAATCTGCTTTTTACCCATCGCCTTACGAAGGACATCGGCTTCACCTTTGGTAAAATCGGCTAACTTTTGAGAGAGTAACATCACTTGCTCTTGATACACAGTAATTCCATACGTTTCCTTCAAATATTCTTCCATCGCAGGAAGATCATATTCAATCTCTTCTTCACCGTGCTTACGACGAACAAACGACGGAATATATTCCATCGGTCCTGGACGATATAACGCATTCATTGCAATTAAATCTTCAAAAACCGTAGGTTTTAAAGACTGCATGTGTTTTTGCATTCCGGGAGATTCATACTGGAAGATTCCTACCGTATCTCCTCTTTGGAATAATTCGTATGTTTTCTCATCATCTAGCGGAAAGTTTTCTGGATCCAGATCTACGTCATGGCGATACTTGACGAGCTTTACCGTATCCTTAATCAGCGTTAAGGTTTTAAGTCCTAAGAAATCCATCTTAAGTAGTCCTGCTTCTTCCACCACCGAGTTATCAAACTGTGTCACATACAGATCTGAATCTTTTGCGGTGGCTACAGGGACAAACTTGGTAATATCATCAGGCGTGATAATCACGCCACAGGCATGAATCCCTGTATTACGCAGAGAGCCTTCCAATTCCTTAGCTTTGCGCAACATTCGTCCTTCCAGATCATCGCCTTCTGAAAGGCTAATCAGTTCTTGGACTTTGACAAGATCATCGGCTCTAAACTTTCCTTTTAATTCCTGATCGCTTTTTCCAATAATCTTATTCAGCTTAGACATCGTAGGAATCAGCTTTGCAATCCGATCGGCATCCCCTAGTGGCAAATCCAGTGCTCTTGAGGTATCTCGTATCGATGACTTTGCCGCCATCGTACCATACGTAATAATTTGTGCTACTTGGTTGGCGCCATATTTATCAATCACATATTGCATCACACGACCACGTCCTTCATCATCAAAATCAATATCGATATCGGGCATACTCACACGATCCGGATTTAAGAATCTCTCAAAAAGCAGATCGTACTTGAGCGGATCAATATTGGTAATCCATAAGCAATAGGCGACCACACTTCCCGCTGCCGATCCTCGTCCTGGACCTACAGACACGTCCATATTCCGCGCTTCGCGTATAAAGTCTTCTACAATCAAGAAATACCCTGGATATCCTGTTTTTTCGATAACATCAAGCTCAAAATCCAGACGCTCTGTTACTTCATCAGAAAGCTCTTCTCCATATCGTTTTTTAGCACCTTGATAGGTGAGGTGTCTCAAAAATTTATTTTCTCCTCGTTTTCCTCCGTCTATTTTATCTTCTTCAAAAATGAACTCTTGAGGAATATCAAAGGCAGGTAGGAGTACATCACGTGCAAGTTCATACGATTCTACTTTATCAATGACTTCCTGCACGTTTATAATGGCTTCTGGAAGATCCTTAAAAAGCGCTTTCATCTCATCGCCGCTTTTAAAGTAGTATTCGTTATTTGGTAAACCATACCGATATCCGCGACCGCGACCTATAGGTGTTGCCACTTTTTCTCCATCTTTTACACATAATAGAATGTCGTGTGCTTCGGCATCTGCCTTGTCTACATAAAAGGTATTATTGGTTGCGATACATTTAATGGTATGCTTTCGCGAAAGCGTAACCAACACTGGCATCACTCTATCTTCATCATCCTGCCCATGTCGCATAAGCTCGATATATAAATCGTCACCAAATTGTTCTTTCCACCAAAGCAGCGCTTCTTCTGCTTGCTTTTCTCCCACATTTAAAATCTTACTAGGGACTTCTCCATAGAGATTTCCTGTGAGTACAATAATATCATCTTTATATTGCTCAATGACTTTTCTATCAATACGTGGGATGTAATAAAAACCATCTGTATAGGCAATGGACGCCATTTTTGCCAGATTGTGATAACCATTTTTGTTTTTGGCGAGCATCACAATTTGATAGCCATTGTCTTTCTGACTTTTATTGGTGTGATCTACGCATACATTAAATTCACAACCAACAATAGGTTTGATCGTTTTTGCTTCTGGCTCATTCCCTTCTGCGATGGCTGCTTCATTTTTAGCATTTACCGCTCTATTATAATTCTTGACAGCTTTCACAAAGTGAAAAGCCCCCATCATATTTCCTGTATCGGTCATCGCAACCGCAGGCATATCATATTTGGACGCCGCATCTACAAGGTTTTGAATGTTGGTTGTAGACTGTAAAATAGAAAACTGTGTATGATTGTGAAGATGTGCAAAGGCGACTTCTGCCATTTGCGCTTCATTATCTTCTATAACTGTTTTTGAAATCTCAGGCACTTCCTCTTTTTCAAGTGACTCCCGAATTTTTTTAGACGCTTTTTTTAGATTGATATGTTTGAGTCCTATAAATTGTATAGGCTGCGGATTATTTTCTGAGAATTTTTCGAAATAGTCTGGTTGTACGTCGAGTTCTTCTTTGGTAAAGACTCTTTGCCTAATCAATTCAAAGAAGCAGCGTGTTGTCGCTTCTACATCGGCAGTTGCATTATGTGCTTCTCCAAAACCTACTCCAAATAAATGTTTGTGAAGCTCTGTAAGGGTAGGCAATTTAAACTTCCCTCCTCTACCGCCAGGAATCTGACATAATTTTGCGGTAACTTCTGTACAGGTATCTAGTACAGGCAACTCTTGAAGATCGTTAGGAAGGGATTGCCTATGAAACTCGGCTCCCATAATATTGAGATCAAAGCCTACATTTTGACCTACAACAAATTTTGTTTTTGATAGCGCAATATTAAATTTTTCTAGCACTTCTTGTAATGAGAGACCATCACGTATGGCCAGTTCTGTAGAAATCCCATGGATACGTTCTGCGTCATACGGAATATCAAATCCTTGTGGTTTGATCAAATAATCCTGATGCTCTATCACATTTCCCATCGCATCGTGTAACTGCCAAGCGATTTGTATCGCGCGAGGCCAGTTGTCTGAGTCTGTTATTGGGGCATTCCAGTTTTTAGGTAATCCTGTGGTTTCGGTATCAAAAATAAGGTACATACGTATGCGTATTTATCACAAAGAAATGTACTAAAAATCTTCAGATAGCACATTACTTTTCAGATAGGAGTTATAAAATGTTATACACGAAAAAAGGGCTCCAAAATGAAGCCCTTTTTGTTATTTTTTTTAGTATTGTAAACTAGTAACTTACAGAAAACTCTCCGTCTGTAATGGAGAATCCATCGACTTCAAAAACAAATTCTCCTGAAACTTCACTAGCAGTTGTATCATTTGAAACAATGGTTAGTGTACCAGATTGTGCCTCTAAGACAGTACTTGTTCCGAGTAAAATATATGAAGCTTCAAAATCTGTGCCTGGCGCAATATCATACGTTCCTGGTGGTGTGTTTGGAGGAAACAAAACCGAAATAGATGCTTGTTGTGTTTGTCCAGTTACTGTTAAAAGATTAGCGCCTACTGTTGAGATAATAGTTGGATTAAATATAACAGAGTTTACTCTTGCTGTAAATGAGTCATTCGTACCTACATCTGGCATATCTCCTAATGCCGTAAGAATAGGAACTCCAAACATAAAACCTTGACTTAGGGTTATGGTATCTTGAATCCCGTTACGTAATGCTGTAAAATTAAACGTTCCTGATACGGTATTGTCACCATTAATCTGGTAATTAATTTGACCGTTTGCATTTGTTGAAGCTGTAGAAAATACATTTCCAAAGGCATCCGTATAAGAAGCAATATTGGTATTTGGATTATCTCCTCCTAATTGAACTTGTGTTTGATTAAGGGAGTTAATCAATAAATTAAGTGTTTGTGCGTCTGAGTTTCCTTGTACAAGAAGACCTCCATCATCAGTAAAAATTGCTCGACTATCTGCAGATCTAAAAAGAATACTATCTACGACTCCTTGTAAAGCAGGAGAATTATCTTGAATGTCACTTGAGCAAGAACATATCAAAGTTGTAATAAATATAAGGGCTAATAAAGATTTCATAATGACATAAATAGGTTTAATGGCAAATGTACTATAAAAAAGTAAATAACGTAATGTAGGCTAAAAAATTGTGTTATCTTTGCACGCTTAATTAAACCTGAGGTCGAGTACCTCAACAATTAATTCAAATTATGTCAGTTAAAATTAGATTACAAAGACACGGTAAAAAAGGAAAGCCTTTTTACTGGATCGTAGCGGCAGATGCTCGCTCAAAAAGAGATGGTAAATTCTTAGAAAAATTAGGCGTTTACAATCCAAACACAAATCCTGCAACTATCGAATTAGATGTTGACGGATCTGTAAAATGGTTACAGAATGGTGCACAACCTACTGAAACAGCAAAACGTCTTCTTTCTTATAAAGGAGCTATGCTTAAAAACCATTTGGCTGGAGGTGTACGTAAAGGAGCGCTTACAGAAGAACAAGCAGAAGAAAAATTCAATGCTTGGGTAGAAGAAAAAACATCAAAAATTACATCTAAACAAGGTGATCTTTCTAAAGCGGAAGAGAAGGCGAAAGCAGACGCATTTAAAGCTGAGCAAGCTGTAAACGAAGCTCGTATTGCAGCAGCACAACCTGAACCAGAAGTAGTTGCCGATGCAGAAGATGCGCCAGCAGAAGCTACTGAGGCAGCAGCAGACTCAGAAGAGTAATCATTATATTTTAGCACGATGAAGAAAGAAGAATGCTTCTATCTAGGTAAAATCGTACGAAAATATAGTTTCAAAGGGGAACTCCTAGCAAAGCTAGACACAGACGAACCTGAAATGTATACAAATTTGGAATCAGTATTCGTGGATTTTAACCCGAATCTGGTTCCTTTTTTTATGGAATCTTCTCAACTCCATAAGTCCACCCTCTTACGTTTTAAACTGGAAGATGTAAATACCGAACAGGATGCAGATGATCTTATAGGTGCCGATTTATACCTCCCACTTGATATGCTTCCAAAATTAGATGGAGACAAGTTTTACTTCCACGAAGTGATAGGATATACGGCCATCGATGAAAATTTTGGAGAAATTGGTACCATTAAAAGTATCAACGATACTACGTCACAAGCTATTTTTGAAATAGATCGTGACGGGAAAGAAATACTCATTCCTATGATTGATGATTTTATCAAAAAATTAGATCGGGAGAACAAAACTATCTTACTTCAAGTTCCTGACGGACTTATAGATTTGTATCTGTAAGTGTACAGAATATGTCACAAGCTCCATTTCAATTCAAACAATTTACCATTGCTCAAGACCGTTGTGCTGCCAAAATAGGCACAGACGGGGTCTTATTAGGCGCATGGTCTTCTATTGCTCATGACCCTTCTTCTATCTTAGATGTTGGAACAGGGACAGGCATTATAGCGTTGATGCTTGCCCAACGAAGTGATGCCGAAACCATAGATGCGCTAGAACTAGATGATGATGCCTACGAACAGGCTACGGAAAATTTTGAAAATAGCAATTGGGGCGATCGGCTGTTTTGTTATCACGCACATTTGTACGAGTTTGCTACCGAAATAGAAGATACGTATGATCTTATTATCTCTAATCCGCCGTTTTATGAAGCTTCCTCTCTCCCTCCTGAATCTCTTAAAAGCGAAGAGAACAGCATGTCTGATGCCAGGAAACTAGCACGATTTGAAGATGCGATGCCTTTTGAATTACTCATAGGGGCTGTTGCCAAATTACTTTCAGACACAGGCAGATTTAACGTGATCATTCCGCATCATAGAGAAGAAGATTTTATTGCTTTGGCTTCCAGCGCTCATCTATTTCCAACCCGCATTACGCATGTAAAAGGAACTCCTGAGAGCCCTATCAAAAGAAGCCTATTAGAATTTGCCCGTTTATCTCAACTCGAACAGACTATAGAAGGAGATGTGATACGCTTTCGCGAAAGCGTACTCCCCCAAGAACTTAGTATCGAATACGGGAGGCATGAATACACCAATGGGTATATTGCGTTAGTCAAAGATTTTTACTTAAAAATGTAAGAGTGATATTGGGCATAGAAAACGTTTTCGTTACCTTTGCGAGACTAAAAATAAAGCTATGCGACCAGATCTTTTTGAAGCGCCAGATTACTATAATCTCGACGATCTTTTAACCGAAGAACATAAACTAATCCGTGATGCTGCTCGTGCTTGGGTAAAGCGCGATGTGTCTCCTATTATTGAAGAGGCAGCTCAGAATGCTACATTTCCAAAATCTATCATTCCTGGACTTGCTGAGATAGGGGCTTTTGGCCCTTATATTCCAGAAGAATATGGTGGCGCAGGACTTGATCAAATCTCTTATGGATTAATCATGCAGGAGATAGAAAGAGGAGATTCTGGGGTGCGATCTACAGCTTCTGTACAATCATCACTAGTGATGTATCCTATCTGGAAATATGGGAATGAAGCGCAACGTAAAAAGTATTTACCAAAATTAGCCTCTGGAGAATGGATGGGGTCTTTTGGTCTTACCGAACCTGATCATGGATCTAATCCTGCAGGAATGGTGACTCATTATAAAGATATGGGAGATCATTATCTTTTAAATGGAGCGAAGCTTTGGATTTCTAACTCACCGTTCTGCAACGTTGCCGTAGTGTGGGCAAAAAATGAAGAAGGACGTATACACGGTCTTATTGTAGAACGTGATATGGAAGGTTTTTCTACACCAGAAACACATAACAAATGGTCTTTACGTGCGAGTGCAACAGGAGAGCTTATCTTTCAAGATGTAAAAGTGCCTAAAGAAAATTTATTGCCAAATAAATCAGGTCTTGGTGCTCCATTAGGGTGTCTAGATTCTGCCCGTTTTGGAATTGCTTGGGGTGCGATAGGTGCCGCGATGGATTGTTATGATACGGCATTGCGTTATGCAAAAGAGCGAATCCAATTTGGAAAACCAATCGCTGCTTTCCAATTACAACAAAAGAAACTGGCTGAAATGATCACAGAGATCACCAAAGCACAATTACTTGCTTTCCGTTTAGGGCAACTTAAAAATGAAGATCGTGCGACCTCTGCACAGATTTCTATGGCGAAGCGTAATAATGTGGATATGGCTCTAAAAATTGCTCGTGAAGCGCGTCAAATCCTTGGAGGGATGGGAATCACAGGCGAGTATAGTATTATGAGACACATGATGAACTTAGAAAGTGTGATAACGTATGAAGGAACACATGATATTCATCTTCTCATTACTGGGTTGGATATTACAGGTGAGAATGCTTTTAAGTAACAAAGAATTATATATTTTCAAAAAGCCGAATCTATAAAGATTCGGCTTTTTTGTGCTTTAATCGTTCGTATAATAACAAAAGAAAAAACCTTCTCCGTATAGTACTACAATAGTTTTTTGCATCTTTACGATATGAACTCTCGTCAACGCTTAGATAGGGCTTATAAAAATGCTAAAGTGATCCACTATAGCAATGCCGATAAAATGATCTTTTTCTCGGACTGTCATCGTGGAGATAAAAGCTTTGCTGATGATTTTGCGCGTAATGAAAATATTTATTTCCATGCGCTTACCCATTACTATAGAGAGGGTTTTACCTATTTTGAATTAGGTGATGGAGACGAGTTATGGGAACACAACTCTTTTGATACGATTTTCAAGGCGCATAAAAACGTGTATCATCTTCTTCAAAAATTTCATGTAGAAAATAGATTGTATTTAATATGGGGAAACCACGATATGGTTTACAAAGATCAAAGCTATGTAGAGAAGCATTTGACTACCTATTTTGATCCTAAAGATGGTAGAGAAGAAATTCTTTTTAGAGATTTACAATACCATGAAGCTCTTGTTTTACAACACATTGATACCCAGCAAAAGCTGTTTTTATGTCACGGACATCAAGCAGACTGGATCAACTATCACGCATGGCGATTCAATCGATTTCTTGTACGTGTCTTATGGAAGCCTTTACAGATTTTTGGGATTACGGATCCTACCAGCCCTGCTAAAAATTACAAAGAACTTATAAAAGTAGAGCGACGTTTAAAAAAGTGGATTACAGAGAATAATAATCTTATGACCATTACGGGTCATACGCACAGACCTCGTTTTCCAGAACCTGGAGACATTGCTTTTTTTAATGATGGTAGTTGTGTACATCCTAGAAGTATTACAGGGATAGAAATAGAAAATGGTGCTATCTCGTTAATAAAATGGCATATCTCAACGCATAGTGATGGTACACTTAGAGTCAATCGTGTTTTACTGGAGGGACCAAAAGAGATGATTGCATACAAAACTGAGCCTCTTTTATAAAAAACTCAGTTCTCCGTCCTCTATATTTCTTGTTAACTACGATTTGAAAAGTTCTAAAGTCTCACCTTCATTTTTTTCGGTAATGGTAACCAATAGTTTTTTGACTCCTATTTTATTTACTTTGTACACTTTGGTTCCTATAGTCCATCGTTCTTTTTTGACAGTGCCTGGCATCATTGGGAAACCGTAGCCAAAGTAGCTTCCGTCTTGTTTAGGGCCTTTAACGACAAAGTGATTACGATTCCAAGAATTATTTTTGATTTTAATGTCTATGTATTTTGCTTTCGCGAAAGCGGTCTTTGCCTCCTCACTTATAGTATTGGTTTCTCCTATTACCTTTTCGGGTTGCTGTACAAATTCCAAACGTGCATTTTTATCAAGGGTACTTTCTACAAGTTCTGTGGCATTTACTATCGCTTTTCCATGACCCCAAATATTCACGTTGGCTTGTTTCACCTCAAGTTTTGAAGCATTCACCGTTCCATTTTCTGCACCTATCCCTACTTTGTTGGCTTTCCCAAAAGCTACGATCTCCCCGTTAAGCGCCATAAGCGAGATCGCTTCCCGATCTACATTTTTAAGCAACACCGTTTCATTAACGCCGACTTGTAGTCTTGTAAGACTCGGAGCCCCAATGGTGATTTTAATTCGCTGTGAGGGTTGTATCCACTCTAGTTGTGCTAGTTTGAGGATGCCATCGACCACCTCAGTATCTATAAGTTCTTGGAGATTACTATCTGTGGTAATGATCATTTCTGCTGTTGCATTTTGATCGATGACTACCTGTGCATAAAGTCCCATCTCAATAGCTGTTAAGCCTTGCATATCTATGGTTCTTGTGGTGATATTCTTGTTTCCTTTTACTTGTGCTACACCTGTCATTCCAACAAGAAGTAGTATAAACGTTAATTTTTTCATGTGTTTTAATTGTTTTTGTTTGACAGGTCAAAATTGCCTAAAACAATCGGTTCCCACGTCTCATAACATTTTGATAGGTCTCATATACGATTTGAGCCGTCTCAATACGTCAAAAAACGAGAAGAAATAGAATTTTATAAAGAGTTGACAAACTCTGTAGGAGAGGTATGTGCTATCTTTTTAAACACTCTATTAAAGGTAGCTTTGCTATTAAAACCGCAGTCATAGGCGATTCCTAGTAGAGATAGTTGCTCTTGTTTTCCTTCTTGCAACATTTGCTTTACAGCTTCAACACGATAGGAATTCACAAAATCATTAAAGTTTTTACCAAAGCCTTCATTGATGACTTCAGATACTTGGGAACGGGACATTTTTAGCTTTCGCGAAAGCGTATTTAAATTCAAATCAGGATCCAGATAGGGTTTTTCTAACTCAAAATAATCACTCACCATTTGCCTGCTCGCTTGTAATTCTTCCGAAAGCGGAAGCTCTCTTTTTATCCCCTCCGAATGAAACGGAGAAGCTATTGTGATATTAAAATCTAAACCCTTGAGTTTATCAGTATCGGTCATATAGCCTTTGATACCTATATAAATAATAGCGAGTGCGTTTAAAAATTGCAACCACCATTTTTGCATCCAACTTAATTCTGTGATGGAAATATCTACCATAGTTTGACCAATATCATAGATAAATAAAGCGGTGTAAATCAATAAAAAATTACGAATCCAATTAAGTTCTAACGTATACGTATTTGAAAAATACTGTTGGATATTTTTGCGATAGGCTACATATAACTGCAATGTCAAAACGAGATATACAATCATCTGAATGTATGAAACCATAGAGTGAAAAGGCGCTACATATTTCCATTCAAAATTCTGAACGAGGTATCCATTTTGAGTTTCTGAAAATCCAAGTTGGCTGGCGTCATACGCTAAAATAATCACCTTTAATAAGAAATAAACAATGCCAGGAATAAAGTGCCAAATGTGTTGCTTCTTAAAACGAAAATCTGATACGGTAATACTTTTTACATAAAAGTAGATCAGTGGCACTAAAATCAACTCTAAGTTAATAAGGTAATAGTTAATCTTTGTATTTCTATAGGTATCATACCAATCCATAAACCCTATGGTATAGGTAGTACGATGGTAACATGTAATGAGAAGGATACAGGCTAAAATAAGATAGGAGATGCTTTTTTTCTTACGGTATTTTCCAAAAAGAAGAAAGGCAAAAATAAGTCCTTGTAATACCAACACAAGCAATGGTGTACTGTATACATTAAAACTAGGAAATTCTATAAGGAGGTTGATCAACACTATTCAAAGTTATAAAAATCAGTTAGACAATAGCTAGTAAAGGAACAATTAGCACTAGCTTTTGAAAAAACTACCCTTGATTAACCGCTATAACTTCGGGATCTATAACTAGACCCTTATTGGCTTTAACCCCCTTTATATACTGGCTTTTATTCTTGGCTTGTACTTTCTCATCTTTACTAATTTTTTTCAATAAAGCTTCTAGCTCAGAATTCATGTTTATGCTACGTTCATTTTTCCGTCTTAAAATTCCTGCACAAGCTTTAGGACTTAAAAAAAATTTGTCTATTGCATGGTTTGGCTCAACAATATCTTTTAAATCTCCAAAAACTGGATTGTTTGGAACATTAGAAGTGTTTAAAAATTCAGATTGATTAATTTGGCTTGTTCCTTCAAGTAGATACAACAATGCATTTAATTTGTTCTTTTGGGGCTGAATAGCTTTTTGCCATTCATTAAGTAAATTCTCAGTTTTCATATCAAGAAAAGTATTTATTTGGCTACCAATCCATTTAACTACGGGAACTGCCCAAGAATTACCAACTGCTTGAAATCTATTTGTATGGCTATTTCCGTTAACTTTTGTGTAGTTGTCGGGAAAACCCATAAGACGTTCACATTCTAAAGGTGTAAATCGTCTAATTTTATCGTTCTCTGACACATATAGAGAACCATTGTAGGCTGCTGCGTTTCCGTTCCATTTAGTGCCGTAAGCTGCATATAAACAGTCTGTGTATTCTCTGAACATTTCAAATTTTACTCCTTGTTTGTAAAAAACTAATTCTGTTTCTTTTTCTGGAATCTTTGTTGAGAATAAATTTGGGATATTTGAAGAACCGTTTTTAGCTTTTAATTTTAGTTCTTTTACAATATCTTTATTGTTGAATTCAAAAAGCACTTGGTCAGGTTTAAAGTCTTTACCACCTGCAAGCACATATAGTCTTTTTCTTTGGTGTGGAAGTCCAAAATATTTGGCATCAATTACTCTCCAAGCAACATTTCTTTCTTTACCTTCTAAATAACCTGATTTAGTCCATTTACTAACCTTAATTTCTTCCTCAAAACCTGCTAAACCTGCAATAAAATTTCCAAAAGCATTTGTTTTGTCATTCAATACACCTTCCACATTCTCCCAAAGAACAATGCTTTTATCTTTCCCATCTTCTAATCTTATTTTATCAATTGCATTTGCAATTTCAATAAAAGTCATGGTTAATTGTCCTCTTTCGTCAGCAAGTCCATTTTTCCACCCTGCTAATGAAAATGCTTGACATGGTGTGCCTCCACAAAAAAGGTCAGGCGCTTCATATTCTCGATTTAAAATTGAATTCGGAATATTAATCATATCTCCAACATTAGGAATATCAGGAAAATGATATTCAAGTACTTTTGAAGGAAATTCGGCAATTTCTGAACTCCATATTTGTCTAAAACCAAATGGACTAAAAGCTAATTGAGAAGCTTCAATACCTGAACAAACACTGCCAAATGTTAAATTATTAGTCATATTGTTTCTTACTGTTGATGCAAAGCTACAAAAAAATGATAACTTTAGTATGCAATTTTATTTATTGTTTTCTATTAACTCGTTTAAACTTTCTCTCCATTTCTGAATGTCATACCATCCGCAACCTATACATCCTTTTTCGGCTTCTTTTCCTATTTTTGGAATATCTGCATCCCACTTTTCATTACCTTCATAAAAGAAGTTCATACCATAAAGTTTCCCTCTTTCTCCTGTTTGAAAACACTTTCGGCAAACCTCTCGTTTCTGTTGATTTCTCTGATTATCTACAAGTTGAAATTTCTCTTTAATTTCATTATTAGGCATTTCTTCGGGATTTTCTGCTCTGGTTTCTAAATCCCATCTTATTTCAGGGAATTTATGATCAGGTAATAGACCATGCTTATTAGCTTTACTTAATTCATAGACATTTATATATCCAAGAACTGATATGGCTTTTTTTTTGAATTTAGCTGACATATATTCATACCCTGTTCCTAATCCTTTTGGTATTGGTAAAATTAATCTTGCTGCTTTTCTACCCAAACGCTTTGAAGCTATTGTATACCCCATTTCTTTAATAGCTTGAATCCTTCTTTGCGGATTGTCATTTTGAGGAAATGTAGTAGTCCATTTCATTTTAATTAATTCGTTAAAAAAGTGAATTGTAACGTCACTATTCATCATGTTATCCTTCCAATACTTCTTTTCATTTCTTTGAAACTTCTTGATATTTTCTTTAGTGAAATATATCTTCACTTTTTTTAAATACTTTACTAATTCTTCAATTTCATGAATAAAAAGACCTGTTCTACGATAAAAATAAGGAATAGACCCTTCCCATTTAAAGCCGTCCTCTTGAGTAATAATTAAATCAACGTATTTTTCAGAAGATTTTAAATCTTCACGTACTTGAATAACATTAATGCCGAACGCATTAAGTTTTGAGTTTAGTTCTTCAGTGGATATTTGCATTATCGCTATGTTTTAATAAGTCTTCAATTTTGACTTCTAAAGCATTAGCAATTTTTTCAATGTTTACGAGGGTAATGTTTTTTTCAGCTCTTTCAATCATTCCAATATAAGTTCTATGAAGTTCTGCTCTATGAGCTAATTCTTCTTGTGAAATATTGAGTAAGCGCCTGTATTTCCTTACGTTTTCTCCAAATAAATTTAGTATTTCGTGTTTAGATTCCATTGCTAACTAAAGTCTGCATAAAGCTACCTTTAGTATTCAAATCATACTACAGACTATAATTAGCAATCTTTATTTTAGTATTTCTATAACTATTGGGTAGTAACAGGCTAGTGAGGACTTTATAAAATAACTCAATATAGCAGAAAATATAAAGTAAGATCAACTCTCAGGTGCTAATCGTACTTTAAGCCCCTCTAGATCTGGATTCATGTGGATCTGACACCCCAATCGGCTATTGTCTTCTACATGGAATGCTTCGGCAAGCATGGCATCTTCATCGTCAGATATTTCAGGCAATTCGTGATCGCTCTCTACATAGCATTGGCAAGAGGCACACATTGCCATTCCTCCACAAACTCCAATGGTTCCTTCTGGAGCCAACTCATACGAGCGAACAATCTCCATTAGGTTCATATTCATATCTGTAGGGGCTTCTACAGTATGGGTAGTACCTTCTCTATCTGTGATATGTATGGTTATGTCTGACATATTAAAAGTCTATTAAATTAAGTATCCCAAAAATAACTAACAATACGATATAGAGTACTACGATGAGAACAATGGTGTATAAAAAACCAGAGAAAAATCCCTTGCCTTTAATCTTCTTTTTATAGATTCCTGTTTTTGAGAGGATCCGATGGAGGACATATCCTACAGTAAGGACAACTACAAAAAATCCAATAATACTAGCTATACTGGGATTTTGCATATATCTACTCTATGGCTTTTACAACTGCTTTAGGTGCTTCTTTTTTACTCCCGTCAAATCCAGTAACACCACCTACAGTTGTGTATTTCATCACATATCTTTTGTTTGGAAAGATTCGCTGATAGGCACTTTGACACATGAGTGTCGCTTCATGAAAACCACAAAGAATCAGTTTTAATTTACCTGGATACGTATTTACATCTCCTATCGCATAAATCCCTGGAATATTGGTTTGATAGTCAAGACTGTTATCTACTTTGATGGCATTTTTTTCGATCTCAAGTCCCCAATCTGCGATGGGACCTAATTTGGGAGCGAGTCCAAAAAGAGGGATAAAATGATCTACTGCAATCTCCATCTCTTCTTCTCCACGTTTTACGATCACACTTTCTAGATGTTCGTTCCCAGAAAGTGCTGTAATCTCAGCAGGTGTAATAAGCGTAATCTTACCTTGATCTTTTAATTCTTGTACTTTATCAACACTATCAAGGGCTCCTCTAAACTCATTACGGCGATGTACCAATGTCACTTCACTCGCAACATCTGATAAGAAAATACTCCAATCTAGTGCACTATCGCCACCTCCCGCAATAATCACTTTTTTATTTCTATAAAATTCAGGATCTCTAATGATATACTCAACACCTTTATCTTCAAAACTTGTGATGTTTTCTAAGATTGGTTTACGGGGTTCAAAACTTCCTAACCCTCCTGCAATAGCAACTACAGATGCTTGATGTTTTGTGCCTTTATTGGTAGTGACAATAAAGGTATTGTCTTCTTGCTTTTCTATGGTTTCTGCACGTTCTCCCAATGTAAATCCTGGCTGAAAAGGTTCAATTTGCTTCATCAGATTATCGACCAAATCTCCTGCGAGTACTTCTGGAAATGCAGGAATATCGTAGATAGGTTTTTTAGGATAGATTTCTGAACACTGTCCTCCGGGTTGAGGAAGAGCGTCAATAAGGTGGCATTTTAACTTTAAAAGCCCTGCTTCAAAAACAGCAAAGAGTCCTGTAGGGCCGGCTCCTATAATGAGTATATCTGTTTTAATCATTGATTCTTGTTAAGTACGCTTTCGCGAAAGCGGATGTACACATACATTTATTACAAAGATGATATCTAATTTAAGCGACGACGTTAATCACGCTTTCTATTTGAGGGGCATGCTTTTTAATAGTCATCTCTACGCCACTTTTTAAGGTCATTTGATTGACAGAACATCCTACACAAGCACCCTCTAATTGCACACGAACTATCTTTCCATCTTCTATACCGAGTAAGGTAATATCACCTCCATCACTTTGAAGAAATGGTCTGATTTCTTCTAGCGCGTCTTCTACTTTTTGAGTTAATTCTTGATCTGTCATACCCTAATTTTTAACGGCGCTACATCCTGCCATTGTGGTTATTTTTATTGCTTCTGTAGGAGGCAAACTTTTATTACGACGTACGGTTTCTTCTACAACATTTTTGGTAAGTTCTTCATACGCCTTAGAGAGTAGTGATCCTGTTTGCAATGCTGCTGGATGTCCTACATCGCCTGCTTCTCGGATACTTTGCACCAGCGGAATCTCTCCCAAAAGTCGTACATCTAGATCTTCGGCAAGGTTTTTTGCGCCTTCTTTTCCAAAAATATAATACTTATTATCTGGCAATTCTTCTGGAGTGAAGTAGGACATATTTTCTACAATACCGAGTACTGGGACATTAATGCTTTCTTGTTGGAACATAGCGACTCCTTTCTTTGCATCTGCAAGTGCTACTGTTTGTGGTGTACTTACAATCACAGCTCCGGTAATGGGTAAGGATTGCATGATACTTAAGTGAATATCTCCCGTGCCTGGAGGTAAGTCTAGCAATAAGAAATCTAATTCTCCCCAAGCAGCATCAAAAATCATCTGATTTAATGCTTTGGCTGCCATAGGGCCTCTCCATACTACAGCTTGATCTGGTTTTGTAAAAAAGCCTATAGATAATATTTTTACACCGTAACTCTCAACAGGTTTCATTTTGGATTTCCCACCTACGTTTACAGAGAGTGGACGTTCATGGGTGACATCAAACATAATAGGAATTGATGGTCCGTATATATCGGCATCTAGTACGCCTACTTTAAAGCCCATTTTTGCGAGACTTACTGCAATATTTGCTGTGGTGGTAGATTTACCTACACCTCCTTTACCAGAGGCAATGGCGACGATGTTTTTAATCCCAGGAATAGCTTTTCCTTTGATCTCATTTTTTTGTGTGGGAGCAGGAGCGTCTACTTTTAAGTTTACTTTTACTTGGGCTTTTTGCTCCACTTTCTCGTGGATAACCTTCATAATTTCAACTTCTGTTTTTTTACGTGCTTGCAGAGTTGGATTATTAATTGTAATATCTACAATGACCTCATCTCCAAACGTCAAAACGTTTGTTACTGCACCACTATCAACCATATTTTCTCCAGCTCCAGGAACTGTTATTGTCCTTAATGCTTCTAGGATATCTTTCTTATTCAGCTTCATTTCTTTTTTTAAAAAGGATCGTCTAAAAATTGTTAACCTTACTTAGACTAATTCTAAATGCAAAGATACCGCATAAAGTAAGAAGTACAAAGTACTTTATGTCATCCCAAAAGTTAAGGATTTGTGAATATGCTTCTGCTTAAGTGTAAGTCAATTTTCGCGAAAGCGAATCTAAGAAAGAACAGCCAGTACTGTTAGATTGTAACCCAAATAGCTTTAGTCCATCCCTAGCTCTAGTACAGGATCCCAGAAGTGTTTTTTAAAATCGACGACTTGATCGTCTTCTACCTGAATGCCTTCTTCTGCAAGCATTTGTTGCATGGCATTACTGCTTCCAAAATGCATTTTACCTGTAAGCAATCCTACTCTATTCACTACTCTATGCGCGGGTACATCTGGATGTTTTCCTGCACCATTCATCGCCCACCCTACCATACGGCTACTACGAGCAGCGCCTAGATACTTGGCAATGGCACCATAGCTCGTGACACGCCCGTAAGGAATGCGTTTTGTGACTGCATACACCTTATCAAAAAAGTTTTCTGTTTTTGCCGAGTATTTCATTCAAAGTAAATCGTTCGTATTAATGTGATAATCACCAAAACAAGCATCAATGCCGCCATAAAATAATTGGAGTACTTTGCAAAAGAAGCGCTTCTATTTTCTATCCTCGCAAAGAAGATCACATATAGATATAAGGCGGTAAATGTTCCTAATACGGCTGCGGCAATAAATATGCTAATTGCCATAACATCATATTCTACCTTGCCACTTACATTTAATGCGACGCCTAAGGCACAGAAATAAGGGATAGGCAATACATTAAGGGCAGAAACCATCATACCTTTGCCTAGACTTCGTATGCCTCTATGTTTGGAAATCTTCACTTTCTTTACATGACTTCGTTTTGCTTTTATAAAAAAGAAAATGGCCATGATTAAGAAAATGACCAATCCTGTACGCAGTAACATATTACGTACAAAGGGATTTCCAAAAATATAACGTGCTAATAAAATAGCGATAAGAGCCTGAAAAGCAACGACCAAACACGCACCTATCGTCACTAGAAGCCCACTATTTTTTCCTTGTTGGACACAGGTTTTTGCAACAGACATATTAATGAGTCCAGGTGGGATGACACCTGCCAATGCTGCAAAATAAGTGATTAAGAAGAGTTTGGTTATTTCCAAAGGTCTTGAGCTATTTAACTCTAAATTTAATATAAGTTATCGGTTTTCCTTGCTCAAGATATTGTTTTTCATAAAATGTTTGTATTCCCACTACTTCTTTTGGCGAATATTCATTCTTATAGACATGATGATTTGCGTGTAAAATCTCATGCCCTTCCCCATGCAGAAGTCCTAAGGTATATCCATGCATAAATTCAGAATCTGTCTTTAAATGAATGACGCCTTCTGGTTCTAAAATCTGCTTATATTTTTGCAAGAATTCTGTATTTGTCATTCTATGCTTAGTGCGTTTATACTTGATTTGAGGATCAGGAAAGGTGATCCAGATTTCGGCTATTTCTGCTTTCGCGAAAGCGTAATCAACAAGCTCTATCTGTGTACGCATAAAGCCTACATTGATCAAATTTTCTTCTAGTGCGGTCTTGGCACCTCTCCAAAAACGGGCTCCTTTAATATCGATCCCTAGAAAATTTTTATCTGGATATGTTCTTGCCAATCCTACAGAATATTCTCCTTTACCACATCCTAATTCTAAAATAATAGGTTTATTATTTTTGAAAAAATCAGTTTTCCACTTACCTTTCAAAGGAAAACTTCCATCAACCAATTCTTCACGAGTTGGTTGAATGACGTTACTGAAGGTTTCGTTTTCACGAAAACGCTTTAATTTATTTTTACTTCCCAAACTACTATTTAATGTTTTGGTAAAATTAAGGAAACTTTCAATAGTTATAAGTATCTGAAATTTGCATTTATGAGTAAAGCTATACATATACTTGTGGCACCTCTCAATTGGGGGTTAGGACATACAACACGTTGTATTCCTATTATAGATGCATTGCTAGAAGACGGCTTCAAGGTAAGTATTGCTAGTGATGGGATTGCGTTGGCTTTTTTAAAGAAAGAATTTCCTCAACTACAAGCAATTACACTTCCTTCCTATGACATAGAATACGCAAAAAAAGCACAGCATTTTAAACTAAAAATGCTATCCAGTATTCCTAAAATAGCAACAGCTATACGTAAAGAACACAAGGCGTTACAACAGATTTTAGAGCATTATGATATTGATGGCGTGATCTCCGATAACAGATTAGGACTTTATACTTCAAAGGTTCCTACTGTTTTTATGACACATCAATTACAAGTTTTAAGTGGTACTACAACAGCCGCTACTACATTTTTACACAAATATTTTATCAAACGCTTTGACGAATGTTGGGTGCCAGATTACAAAGGAGGTTCAAACTTAAGTGGTATTCTTGGGCATCCTAAAAAAGCAGTTTCTAAAGTACGTTATATAGGATTACTGAGTAGAATGAAAAAAGATGCACAGCCACAAAAATATGATGCGCTTGTTATTTTATCAGGACCAGAACCGCAACGGTCTATGCTAGAAACGATATTGCTAACTGAACTAAAAAAGTATAATGGTAAAGTACTATTTGTGAGAGGTGTCATAGAAAAGGCAGAAACACGTCATCAACAAAAAAATATAGAAATTGTAAATTTCTTGACCTCAGATAAACTTGCAAAGGCTATTAATAGTGCTGGTTTTGTCATAGCAAGATCAGGTTATACGACTATTATGGATCTGGCAGCTTTGCAGAAAAAAGTCTTTTTTATCCCAACTCCAGGACAAACAGAACAGGAGTATTTAGCCAAAAGATTAAAAGAAAAAGGAATTGCGCCGTACGCAATACAAGAAGATTTTAGAATAAAAGATCTTACAAAATTATGTATTTACAAAGGGTTTGAAGATCAACAAGAAGTCATTGATTTAAGGCAATTTTTCGGCCTTTTCAAGAGTGAAAGAAAACTCAGATCCCACTCCGTATTCGCTTTCAACGTAGATTTTCTCATCATGCGCTTCAATAATATGCTTGACAATAGAAAGGCCTAACCCAGAACCTCCTACTTTTCGATTACCTGACTTGTCTACGCGATAAAAGCGTTCAAAAAGTCTAGGGATGTGCTCTCTCTCAATACCTTCTCCATTATCTGTAACTCGGATAAGGACTTTATTTTGGATTAAATCTTGTATACTGATCTCAGTGGTTCCATCTTTTTTACCGTATTTGATAGAATTTTCTATGAGATTGGTCAATAATTGTTGGATTCGTTCTTCGTCTGCATTTACAAGGATAGGTTCTTCATAGTCCCGATCAAAGGTTAAGGTCACATTCTTTTTTGCTGTTTTCATTTCTAGAAGTTCGAAAGTATTTTTGACCAATGCTACGATATCAAAGTACGTGTAATTAAGATTTAAATCCCCAACTTCTAGTTTTGTGATCATATCCAGATCGTTCACCAAATAGATGAGACGCTCTACGCCTTTATCTGCCCTTTCTAAGTATTTTATACGAACAGATTTGTCTTTAACAGCCCCATCTAGTAATGTGAGAATGTACGCTTGTACTGTAAATAATGGTGTTTTGAGTTCGTGAGCTACATTCCCTAAAAAGTCTTTACGGTACTCATCTTTGATTCTAAGCGATTCTATCTCAAGTTTCCTACTTGTAGCATAACGCTCTACCTCATCAGTAAGAGATTTTAAGTCGGTCGTTATTCTTCTAGGTTTAAGCTCGGCATCTTCTAGTAATGTGACCTCATCGTATATTTTTTTTACTCTCCTGTAAATAAAAATTTTAGTACGATAATAAATAATAATAAAAAGAAATATAAAACAAAATATAGCGACCATCCCGATGAAAGGCCAATCTATGTTTTTTTGCCAATATCCAATGCCTATAAGTATCGCCGAAAAAAAAAGTGTTACGTAAAACGCTGTAACTATTGAAAAACCGTATGACCTCCTAAAGTCGTCTGTCATTAAACTACAAATTTATATCCTACTCCTTTAATTGTTTTAAAAGACTCGTCGCCTATTTTTTCTCTTAGTTTGCGTATGTGTACATCTATTGTTCTGCCACCTACAACCACTTCATTTCCCCAAACTCTATCCAAGATATCTTCTCTTTTAAATACTTTTCCTGGTTTTGAAGCTAGTAGTGAGAGTAATTCAAATTCTTTTCTAGGCAAGACAATCTCTTCTTTATCTTTAATAATTTTATACTCCTCTCGATCTATCACTAGGTTTCCTACTTTGATAATCTCAGAAGATTCCTCTTTCTCTTTCAGTCTTCGCAATAGTGCTTTGACTTTACTAATGAGCACTTTCGGCTTTATAGGCTTTGTAATATAATCATCTGCTCCTGCGTCAAATCCTGCTACCTGAGAATAATCTTCGCCACGCGCTGTAAAAAAAGTGATGATAGTATCAGAAAGATCTGGATTTTTACGTAGTAGTTCACACGCTTCAATTCCATCCATTTCTGGCATCATCACATCTAAGATCACAAGATGAGGTTTATGTTTCTTTCCTAGTTTAACTGCCTCTGCACCATTGGTTCCCGTAATTACCTGATATCCTTCATTAGATAGATTATACCCTACAATTTCTAGAATATCCGGCTCATCATCTACTAATAATATTTTGATGTTTTTATTCTTCATGAGTGTACCAAGGTTTCATTCTATAAATATAGTCTATTATAAATTCTTTAATAAACGACTAAAATAATTTATTCCGTTGGTTACCTAAGCAGTATCTATATTAAGAATGGGTTAAATATTTACGCTTTCGCGAAAGCATAAACAACTCTGTCTATTACATTTTGTATTTTTGCACCTTATTTACTAAACTAATTAATTATGAAAAAAATTACGCTTTTAATTGCATTATTCATGAGTTACCTTTCCTTTGGACAGGTGGTGATCAATGAAGTCGATGCAGATCAAACTGGAACAGACACTATGGAGTTTGTCGAACTCTTCTCAGAGACGCCAAATCAGTCTCTTGATGGCCTTGTTCTTGTTCTTTTTAATGGATCTGATGATGCTAGTTATAATGCAATAGATTTAACAGGTTTTTCTACAGATGGTAATGGATTTTTTATCGTAGGAGGTGATGAAGTTGCCGGTGCTGATATCATGATAGGTGCCAACAATACCATCCAAAATGGAGCTGACGGTATTGGAATTTACACAGGAAATATCGCTGATTTTCCAAATGATACCCCAGCTACAACAACAAATCTTATTGATGCTATTGTCTATGGAACCAATGATGCTGATGATGTAGATCTGCTAGCTGCATTAGGACAAACAATTCAATACAATGAAGATAATGTAGATGCAGACATAGAATCATTACAACGCCGTGATGATGGTACGTTCTGTACCGCTACACCTACACCTCGTGCAACCAATGGATGTTCTGCCTGTGCACTTGTTTTTAGTTTTAACGATGCTACTTGTGATGATGTTACCACTGGAGTAGACGGTGTTACCTACCTTGTCGACTTTACTGGGGGTGCTGGAGAAGCAATTACCCTAGCATTGGACGGCACAACGGGAACTATTGGTGGAGATAATCCTAGCACACAAGCTACAGGAACAATCTCTATATCTGTAGATGAAGGTGTAGATTTTGCACTGACAGCAACAGGTGCTACCTGTGATGTCTCTATAGATCTATTTGCTGTAAACTGTGCCCCTACTGCAGATGTTGCAGATATCGCTACGTTAAGAGCAAGCGCCGAAGGAGTAGAATACCTTCTTACAGGAGAAGCGATTCTGACGTTCCAACAAGATTTTAGAAATCAAAAATTTATAGAAGATGCTACTGGAGCTATTCTTATAGATGACTCTTCAGGAACTATCACAACCATGTATACGGTAGGAGATGGTATTACAGGCATCTTAGGAACATTAACTTCTTTTCAAGGAATGTTACAATTTGTTCCCTCAGAAGATCCTGGTGCTGCAACTTCAACTGGCAATGCTGTAACTCCTCAAATGGTAACCATCACAGCACTTAATGCAAATCCAAATGATTTTGAATCTGAATATGTACAAATAGCAGACGTTGCTGTAGACAATTCTGCAAACTCAACTTGGGTCACTGGTGCTGAATATCCACTTTCAAATGCAGATGGAGATTATGTATTTAGAACTTCTTTTTTTGCTGTAGATTATATTGGAGAAACAGTTCCTACACAAGCTACTATTGCTGGTATCATCACAGAACGTAATAATGGAGATTACTTCATCACTGCTCGTGACTTGAATGATATAGAAAACACTTCTTCTTGCTCACTGGTATTAGGTACTATCACAGCTACATGTGATACTGAAACTTCTAGTCAAGATGGAACGACAATTACTGTAGCCTATACTGGTGGTGGTAATGAAACATATACTCTTGAAGTGTTAGGCGGAGGTGTGATCTCTGGAGATGATCCTACCACTGTTGCCGAAGGTACTATCACAATAATTGCAGTATCAGAAGCTACTACTGTAACACTAGAAATTACCAGTGTTAATTGCAATCTTTCTACAGATATTACAACGCCTGCTTGTGAACCAGTTCCTGAAGTTGCTACAATAGCTGCTTTAAGAGCAGAAACAGAAGGTGAAGAATATGTATTGAGTACTGAAGCAATACTTACTTTCCAACAATCACAACGTAACCAAAAATGGATTGAAGACGCAACAGGAGCTATTGTGATTGATGATCCTGCAGGAGTCATTACAACTACATACGCTATCGGAGACGGTATCACAGGTATACGAGGAACCCTAGGTTCTTTTAATGGTCTTATGCAGTTTGTTCCTTCTCAAGATGCTGGAGCACCAAGCTCTATGGCGAATCCAATAGCACCACAGGTAGTTACCATAACTGAGCTTAACACCAATAGTGAAAACTATGAGTCTGAATATGTAGCAGTGGCTGCAGTTACTGTAACCAATACAAGTGGAGATACGAACTGGCTCATGGATACTAACTATGAAATCACAAATGCAGATGGTACTTTTACATTACGCACCAATTTTGATGAAGCTGATTATGTAGTAAATCCAGATGCAGTACCTACTACAACAGTAAATATTGCTGGGCTTATTGGTCAGTTTAATGATACGTATCAAATCACTCCTAGAAGTGCTGCCGATATTGATATTACACTTTCTGTTCAAGAAAACACTATTGATGGATTATCTATATATCCTAATCCTGCAGAAGATATCGTCACCATTACAACCACTTCAAACACTCAAAAAGAAGTAACTGTATTTGATATCACAGGAAAATTAGTATTACGTACAAACACAGTGAATACTATCAATGTACAAACACTAGAAACAGGAATGTACCTAATGACAATTAAAGAGAATAACGCTACAGCAACTGTCAAGTTGATCGTTAGATAATACGCATATCATTTATATTTTATAAAAAGCGTCCTTTTTGAAAGGACGCTTTTGCTTTTTATATCACTTTAAATTCAACAGAGATGAATACCTTTGTCCTAAATTTGACGTATGGAATACCAAGATATTTTTGCTATAAAAAACTCTCAGGAATTTGAGCAAAAAGCTCTTGACGTATTTCGTTATCAATTTGAACATAATACAGTATATCGCTCTTTTTGTGACCTTCTTTATAAGAATCCAAGTGATATTAAAACGGTAGCCGAAATTCCTTTTTTACCTATTTCCTTTTTTAAATCTCACGAAGTCGTTTCTTCACAAAAAGAAACAGAAGCAATATTTACGAGTAGTGGAACCACTGGTAGTATCACGAGTAAACATTATGTAAAAGACCTTTCTCTCTACGAAACCAGCTTCCAAAAAGGATTTACACAATCGTATGGAGCCATAGAAGAGTATGTCGTTTTGGCTTTGCTACCGTCTTATCTTGAACGAGAAGGCTCTTCCTTGGTATATATGGTAGACCATCTTATTAAGGCAAGCAAACATGAGGATAGCGGATTTTATTTAGATGATTATTTCGCTTTAAGCGAAAAATTAAAAGATCTTGATACCTCGGGCAAAAAAGTACTTCTCATAGGCGTGAGCTTTGCCTTATTAGATCTTATAGAAAATGATCATTTCTCTCTTCAGCACACCATTATTATGGAAACAGGAGGGATGAAAGGAAAACGAAAAGAAATGATCCGAGAAGAACTTCATGCAATGCTATCTAAAGGATTTGGTGTTTCTGAAATCCATAGTGAGTACGGGATGACAGAGTTATTATCTCAGGCATACTCCAATGGAAAAGGAGTGTTTACAACCCCTCCTTGGATGAAGATATTAATAAGAGATCCTGAAGATCCTTTAACGATATTCTCCAACTCAAAAACTGGAGGGCTTAACGTCATAGACTTAGCAAATATTCATTCTTGTTCCTTTATTGCCACACAAGATCTTGGCAGAATACACCCAGATGGAAGCTTCTCTGTTGTGGGTAGATTTGATAATTCGGACATAAGAGGATGTAATCTTATGGTATTGTAAAAGCAGTCAATTCCTATAATTATGTTAAAAATGTAATGTTCTCTATTTTTAACGACCTAACCTTTGTAAAAATTTATAAAATGAAACAGTTTTTAATTCTAGTCATCGCCTTTGTAAGTTTTCAAGCGATCGGACAACAAATAGATTATAATCTTAAGAAAGGATATGTTGCCGAGGGATATGATGTTACTGAGTATTTTAATAACAAAGCAATAGAAGGCACTACCAAATTTACAACAGAGCATGACAAAGTAAAATACAAATTTGTGAGTCAGGAGAATCTTGACAAGTTCAAGGCAAACCCTGAAAAATTTGTCCCTCAATATGGTGGTTATTGTGCATACGCAATCGCTGATAAAGGAAAAAAAGTAAGTGTAAATCCTGAAACCTTTGAAATAAGAGATGGTAAGTTATATCTCTTCTATAATTCTTGGGGAACCAACACACTAGAAAAATGGCAAGAAGAAGGTCCTGAAAAATTAAAAGGACAAGCAGATACGGCTTGGAATAAAGTAAAATATAATAGATAAAGAATATTCATAATTGATTGGTTAGTTAGTTAGAAAACCCTAGTGAGCATCTTGCCACTAGGGTTTTTGTTTTATGTAAATTTGACAATCAAAACTTGAAAATACCAAGTAAAAGTATTTGTATGAAAAATAAATAAGAAAAATTGACAATTCTTTGTAAGATTATTTATAGCTGTCGACTGAGTGTTTATAAATTAAAAATCACAAATTAAAGACACACTCATGAAAAAATCAATAATCATACTTATAGGATTACTTATTGGATTCTCTTCACAAGCACAACAAATTGACTATTACCTAGACAGTGGCTATGTTGCCGAAGGATATGATGTTACAGCTTATTTTAACAATGAAGCTGTAGAAGGAAGTAAAAGCTACACAACAACATACGACGGCGCTAAATTCAAGTTTGCTTCACAAGTAAATCTGGACAAGTTTAAGGCAAACCCATCCAAATATGTTCCTCAATATGGTGGTTATTGTGCGTATGCGCTTGCTACAAATGGAAAAAAAGTAGACGCAGATCCAGAAACATTCGAAATACGAGACGGAAAATTATACATGTTCTATAACTCTTGGGGTAAAAACACTTTAAAAAATTGGAAAAAAGAAGGTCCTACCGCCTTACGACTTAAAGCTGACACCAACTGGGAAAAAGTAAAATACAAAAATTAATTTCACCCCCTGTATACCAGAACACCCCATTAGAATTTTTCTAATGGGGTGTTCACTTTATAGCTTATAAGAATCTTTTATGATCTCTTTTGTATGTACTAAATCACTTTAATGATAAAGTAATTTTTCTTTCCTCTTTGAAGTAATATGAAAGTATCACTGATCAAATGTTCTTTAGTAATTTTAAAATCTTCTGTTACTTTTTCTTTATTCACAGAAATAGAATTTTCTTTAAGTGCACGTCTTGCTTCTCCATTAGATTTTAAAAATCCTGTTTTTTCCGCAAGTGCTCCTATGATATCAAGACCTCCTTCTATTTCTGAGGCAGCGACCTCCGCTTGAGGCACGCCTTCAAAAACATCTAAAAAAGTAGCTTCATCAAGTGCTTTTAAGTCTTCTCCAGTAGATTTTCCAAAAAGAATATTGGATGCTTTTATCGCATTTTCTAACGCTTCTTCTCCATGTACCGTGACCGTCACTTCTTCTGCCAATTTTCTCTGAAGCGCACGTTGATGTGGCGCTTCTTTATGAAGCTCAACAAGTGCTTCTATCTCTTGCTGATTTAAAAACGTAAAAATCTTAATATACTTCTCTGCATCTTCATCGCTTGTATTTAACCAGTATTGGTAAAACTTATACGGAGATGTACGTTTAGCATCTAGCCATACATTCCCACCTTCACTTTTTCCAAATTTACTCCCATCAGATTTTGTGATTAAAGGACACGTAAGTGCATATCCTTTTCCTCTACCTATACGGCGTATTAATTCTGTTCCAGTGGTAATATTTCCCCACTGATCGCTTCCTCCCATTTGGAGCGAGCAATCATAGTTCTGATACAAATGCAAGAAATCATATCCTTGAACTAATTGATAGGTAAACTCAGTAAAAGACATTCCATCTGCCGACTCGCCAGACAAACGATTCTTTACAGAATCTTTTGCCATCATATAATTTACTGTAATATGTTTTCCAACATCTCTTATAAAATCCAGAAAAGAAAACTCCTTCATCCAGTCATAATTATTGACCATCACCGCTTCATTTGCTGCTCCAGAAGTAAACTCTAAGAATTGAGACAATTGATTGCGCACACATTCTTGATTATGACGAAGTGTTTTTTCGTCTAGCAAATTACGCTCTGAAGATTTCCCAGAAGGATCCCCTATCATCCCTGTAGCACCTCCTACAAGAGCAACAGGCTTATGACCTGCTCTTTGAAAATGCGCTAATAGCATAATAGGTACTAGATTTCCGATATGTAAAGAATCTGCTGTAGGGTCAAACCCCACATAGGCGCTACGCATCGCCTCCATAAGGTGTTCTTCTGTATTAGGCATTGCATCGTGCACCATCCCTCTCCATTGCAATTCTTGAACAAAATTTTTAATCATTAGATTTTCTTTTGAGGGTGCAAAGATAAAGGGTATTAAGTCTCATGACAAACTCTGAACTCAATAAAAAAGATAGATTAAAATCAGGCGTTATTTAATCAAGATCCCGCTATGCAGCGGGATTAGTTCAATGTGTAATCTTGAGTGCGTCTTGCAGACTTCTCAAAATTGAGTTTCACTAATAAAAATTAAAGTGACGTTATTGGGGTACTTGCCTAGAGTAGATTATATTTATACTTATGATTTTAGTCACAGGAGGAACAGGTCTCGTCGGAATGCATTTATTACTTGAACTTACACGGGATCATACGCCCGTGCGATCGACATTCAGAACTACTGAAAAAATAAAAGAGGTGGAGGCTTTTTTTGCTTTCGCGAAAGCGGAAAACCAGTTTAAAAAAATAGATTGGATACAAGCCGATATCATAGACGTTCCTTTACTAGAGCTTGCTTTTAAGGACATCATACACGTATATCACTGTGCCGCACTGATCTCATTTGATCCTTATGACTTTCAAAAATTATTAAAAACAAATGTCGAAGGCACCGCAAACGTAGTCAATCTATGTCTGTCATATCAAGTGCAAAAACTATGTTATGTAAGCTCTGTTGCTGCGTTAAGCAAACTACCCAACAACCCTATTACCGAAGAAAACATCTGGGATCCCAATGAATCAAATTCGGTCTATGCCATTTCAAAATATGGTGCCGAAATGGAAGTCTGGCGGGGTACACAAGAAGGATTGGACGCTATCATTTTTAATCCAGTAATTATTCTAGGAGAAGGAGATTATACGAAAGGAAGTGGTGAATTATGCAATCACGTATTGAAAGAAAAAGCATTCTACCCAAAAGGAAGTAATGGATTTATAGACGTGAAAGATGTTGTTACCCTTATGATACAAGGACTTTCTAGTAACTTAACAAATGAGCGTTATATTCTGGTGGGAGAAAACACATCTTATAAAGACATCTTGCAACGTATGGCAACGCAATTTTCTAAAAAGCCTCCCAAAAAATCACTCCCAAGCGGATTTCTTACGCTACTTGCTGTAGCAGATGGATTTTTGGGATTGTTTACTCGTAAGAGAAACATGACTCGTGCTAGTGCTAAAGCGATGCAGGAAGTTAAAAGATTTAGTTCTGAAAAGGCAAAACAACAATTATATTATGTTCCTACACCTATAGATGAAACCTTAAAAAGAATAAAGCTACATCTGGAAGCTACAAAGAATCTATAAAAATTTCTTTAGAAACTCTAATAGGCGAACGTGTTTTTTCTATTTTATCACTTACTTTGCCTTTGAGACTATCTAGTTTTTTAATACTATCCCTCTCTCGTTGTAACTGCTTTGCTTTTTCTGTACGTAAAGAGTCTTTTACCTTTTTTTCTATTTTAGCTAATGAATCGTAGCCTTTAAATTCAGCTTCAGCTCGTTTCTGAATAGTGACATACATGTCTTTATAATCTTCTATATCTGAAGCATAATAGGTGATGCTTTTTGCTAGCTGCAAACTATCTATAGCATACTTTTCAAAAATATATGTTTCTGGCGCTACACCGTACTTACTCAGTTTTTGGATATCATATCCTCTCGCTCCATTTACAACAGCCATTTCATAAATGATCTCTTCCATTTTGGCTCTGTCAATAAGATCTGTAGGTTTTTCTACAGACGGTATGTCTTGACAGCTTATGACAAGAAAGATAAAAAATATGTATGCAAATTGCTTCACTATCTATCAAAGGTTAATCGCTCTCCAAACGTATCATCATATACTTTAAAATTCTTATACGCCAATCTACCGTTTACAAATGTATGTGTGATCCGTGACTTAAAAGTAGTTCCTTCAAAAGGAGACCATCCACATTTGTACAATATATTTTCTTTTTGCACAGTCCATGGAGCATTTAAATCTACCAGAACTAGATCTGCTTTATAGCCTTCTCTAATGAATCCTCGGTTTTCTACTTGAAATAAAATCGCTGGATTATGGCACATTTTCTGAACGATTTTCTCCAAAGAAATACGTCCTTGATGGTAAAACTCTAACATTGCAGGTAATGCATGTTGGACCAATGGACCACCACTAGGGGCTTTTGTATATACCTGATTTTTTTCTTCTAACGTATGAGGAGCATGATCTGTTGCGATCACATCTAATCGATCATCTAATAGTGCTTCTAGTAACCCTTCTCTATCGGCTGGTGTCTTTACTGCTGGATTCCACTTTATGAGCGTACCTTTATCTTCATAGTCTTCACTAGAAAACCATAAGTGATGTATGCATACTTCGGAGGTTATTCTCTTTTCTTCTAAAGGTATTTTATTAGTAAAAAGTTCTGTTTCTTTTGCTGTCGATATATGAAATACATGTAATCGAGCTCCTGTCTTTTTTGCGAGCTCAATAGCTCTAGAAGAAGAAATATAACACGCATCTTCACTACGAATAACAGGATGTAAGTGTATTGGAATATCATCTCCATACCGCTCTGTATAGATCGCTAGATTTTTTTTGATGGTATCTTCATCTTCACAGTGAACAGAAATTAATAAATCTGTAGAGGAGAATATTTTTTCTAATACTTGCTCATCATCTACAAGCATATCTCCTGTAGAGCTTCCTAAAAATAATTTAAGCCCAGCGACATTTTTCTTATCGACTTTAAGAATTTCCTCTAGATTATCATTTGTCCCTCCAAACATAAAAGAATAGTTTGCGTGCGAGTTCTCCTTAGCAATCGCAAATTTTTCTTCTAACTTCTCAATGGTTGTGGTCTGCGGGTTTGTATTAGGCATTTCCATAAAAGAAGTAATTCCACCAGCCACTGCTGCTCTGGATTCGCTCTTGATATCTGCCTTATGTGTAAGACCAGGTTCTCTAAAATGTACCTGATCATCTATAACCCCAGGTAACAGATATTTTCCTTCAGCATCAAAAACGTGAACATCTGAAGATTTTGCACTTATACTTTCTCCAATCTCTTGAATAATTCCTTGATGAATAAGAACATCTCCATGTACAATAGCACCCTCATTTACTATATGTACATCTTTTATTAATATTTTTTCCATATTAGTTTTTCCCCTTAAAAAGATGGTTTAATCGTAATCGTATGACGCCAAAAACAGCTTCTGAAATAATCCCCTTGCTCATTTTACTTTGCCCCTTAGTACGGTCTGTAAAAATAACGGGTATTTCTACAATAGCAAATTTTTTAATGTATGCTTTATACTTCATTTCTATTTGAAAAGCATATCCTACAAAACGAATTTTATCTAGGTTGATTGCCTCCAACACTTTTCTTTTGTAACATATAAAGCCTGCTGTAGTATCGTGTATATTCATACCCGTAATTAAACGCACATATTTTGAAGCTCCCCAAGAAAGTAAAACTCTTCCCATAGGCCAATTAACAACATTCACTCCTGTAACATAGCGCGATCCTATAGCTACATCTGCCTGATCTTTTGCACAAGCATTATAAAGACGTATGAGATCGTTAGGATTATGTGAAAAATCGGCATCCATTTCAAAAATATAATCATACCCTTTGTCTAGTGCCCATGTAAAGCCTGCAATATAGGCGGTTCCTAGTCCAAGCTTCTTTTCTCTTTCTATGATAAATAAACGGTCTTTATAATCTATTTGTAGTTCTTTTACCAAGGTAGCAGTACCATCTGGTGATCCATCGTCTACGACAAGAATATCGAAAGCTCTTTGTAATGCAAAAATATTGCGCACAAGGCGTTCTATGTTTTCAATTTCATTATAGGTAGGTATCACTACTAAAGCATTTGCCATAAACTATTATTGCTTTCAGCAAATGTACTTATTTTATAGATGTAGAAAATATCAAGTTGATGGCTTTTACGCTTAATTTATGGTATTTTTAACGCTTCATAAATCACAGCAATTTGGAAACCACCTTAAAAACAATCATTCATAAAGACTGGATTACGTTACTCCTAGTGTTGTCATTTTTGATTGTTGCGCTAAGTAAATTTTTTTACACACAACGATTTCAGGGGCTATTCCTTTTTTTTGGATCAGATAAATATACAACGAGATCCAAAGAAAAAAGAGAGTTACACCCTTTCAACATCCTTTTATCTATACATCAAATCTCTATACTCTCTTTATTTCTCTTCTTATGGTACACCATATCGTTGGGAAAAGATTACACCCAACTACCTTATTTATACATTAAAATAGGTATAGGCTATCTTATTTTTGAGATACTAAAAGTCTTTATAGATAAAATCATAAGCTATTTATTGAATATTCAGGGACTCATGCAAGTATACTTATACAGGAAAGTAAACTTTAAAAACTTTTTAAGTATTCTTGTTTTAATCCTTTGCTTTTTTATTGTGTATAGCAATTTTGTCACAGTTCAACTTTTACAAATAAGTCTATGGGTCATTGTTGGTTTATACTTCATTTCCTTAGCTATTACCATAAGTAAATATCAAGATCAAATTCTTTCGCTACCGTCTTATTTTATTTTGTATTTTTGCACTCTCGAAATAGCACCCTATTATATCTTGTATCATATAGCTACATAAATAAGCAGGGTTTTAGAAAAAGAGTATCTATGAAAGTGAAAACTATTTTAGTCTCGCAACCTAAACCAAAGGTTGAAAACTCGCCGTACTTTGAGTTAGAACAAAGACAACGCGTAAAGATAGATTTCATCCCATTTATCCATGTGGAAGGAGTTTCAAGTAAAGAGGTTCGGTTACAAAAAGTAGACTTAAAAGACTACACAGCTATCATCTTAACAAGTCGTAATGCTGTAGATCACTTCTTTAGAATTGCAGAAGAAATGCGCTTTAAAGTGCCAGACACGATGAAGTATTTTTGTCAAAGTGAAGCTGTGGCTTTCTATCTACAAAAATATGTAGTGTACCGTAAACGTAAAATTTACGTCGGTAAGCGTACATTTGTAGAGATGGCTCCGCTGATCAAGAAGCATAAAAATGAAAAGTTTTTATTGCCTTCGTCTGACAAATTAAAGCCTGAAATACCGACAACATTGGATGAATTAGGGATCTCTTGGAAACAATCTACCTTCTACAAGACGGTAATAAGTGACCTTTCAGACTTAGAAAACGTATTTTATGATATTCTTGTATTCTTTAGCCCTAGCGGTATAGAATCCCTGCTTCATAACTTCCCCAACTTTAAGCAAAACGATACGCGCATTGCTGTATTTGGCAACACAACTGTCAAAGCTGCTGAAGAAGCAGGTCTTAAAATTAACATTCAGGCGCCTACACCTCAGACCCCGTCTATGACCATGGCACTAGAAAAATATATCAAAGAAATCAACAAAAAGTAGATTTTCTTTATACATCACAAACCCACAAGATGATCTGTTTTGTGGGTTTTTTTATACGCTTTCGCGAAAGCAGTATAATAATTTAACTTTTGTTAATTTCATTCCGTTTTTTCTGTTTTTTCTGTTTTTTCTGTTTTTTCTGTTTTAGATAAAAAAATTTCATAATAAGCTGACTATTAAACAAATTAATAATTATCTTTCAAAAAATCTAAAATTAATTTTAAGAATAAATTGCTATATATTACCTTTTATGAAAAGAATATTACCTCTTGTACACTTCCTATTTATCATCACGTTTATTTTCTCTTGCAAAAACGAGGATAACAGTCCAGAAATGATGATTCCTGATGAAGAAGAAATGGAGATGCTAGTACTACCAGAAGCTACCCAAACAGGAGCAGGAACTTTTGGCGCCCTCGTGGATGGCGAGGTGTTTAGTGAAGACACTGACCCATTCCTGACTATTTACACCAATGTAAATGGAGAATTCTTCTTTCTAACAGGGGCGCTCAATCTCAATAGCGTGGTACGTCAGATACGCATAGGCTCTGTAGAAGCACCTATTGAAGAAAATATGACCTATGAGATCGGAGTAGGCTCTAATGGAAACTATTTTGGAGAAGTGACCTTTAATGACAGTGAAGATCCGATTACAACCGCTAATATGTCCGGCGCTCTTACCATCACAAAACTTGACCCTACCACAAACATTGTGTCTGGGACATTTTTCTTTAATGTAATGAATGGAAATACCCTAGTAGAAATTACGGAAGGACGCTTTGATCAGATATATGAAGAATAAACTTATACTTATGAAAAAATACCTATTTCTTTTACTCACTTGTTGCACCCTATCCTTTACATCCTGCAAAAACGATGATGACAACACACCACCCATAGACCAACTCCCAGAAGCCACCCAAGAAGGTCTCGGCACTTTTGGGTGCTTAATAAATGGTCAAGCCTTTGTCGAGACAGGAACGTTCTTCAACACCTTTTACCAACAGGTAGGTGGAGAGTTTTTCTTTGGAATTACCGCAGAATTTGATGATGAAAACCCTAGGGCTATTGCAATGGGTACAAATATGAAAGAAATTCAAGAAGGTGATGTGTTAATATTCAATATTGATGAACCTGGTAATGCATATTCAAGAGTTGTTTACATTCCTTCAGAAGGCAATTTTCAATCAGCTTTTTCTGATGGTGAGCAAAATACAGGAACTCTTACTATTACGAAACTAGATTTTGAAAACGGTATTGTTTCTGGCACATTTAAAATGAATATAATCGATCCTTTTACAGGCGAAGAAGTCACAATCACTGAGGGTCGCTTTGACACACTATTTACTCAATAAGAAAGACTATCACAGTAAAAAAATATGAAAACCTATACGTTACTGCTTTTCACACTACTAACGATTACAGTCTCATCCTGCAAAAACGATGATGACAATACACCTCCTATAGAACAACTCCCAGAAGCCACCCAAGAAGGTCTCGGCACTTTTGGGTGCCTAATAAATGGTCAAGCCTTTGTCGAGACAGGAACGTTCTTCAACACCTTTTACCAACAGGTAGATGGGGAGTTTTTCTTTGGAATTACTGGTGAATTTGAAGATAAAAATCCTAGTGCTATTGCAATGGGTACAAATCAAAGAACCATAGAAGAAGGAGAGACGTTAAACTTAAAGCTAAATGAGTCTGGTAATGCTTATGCCCGTGTATTCTTTTCTCCCTCTGAGAACAATTTCCAATCAGCCTTTACTGATGAACAAGAGAACACGGGAACCCTAACGATTACAAAGCTAGATTTTGAAAACGGTATTGTTTCTGGCACTTTTGAAATGAATATGATCGATCCTTTTACGGGTGAAGTAGTTACAATCACTGAGGGACGCTTTGATACGCTATTTACCCAATAAAGATTCCTCATTACTATATATAAATATTTTAAAATAATTTTTATGAAAAGATCAGTACTCTTGTTGCTATTTCTAGCGACCTTAACCACCTATGCTCAAACCGAAGTAGATACGCAATGGGCAACAGAAATTAATAATGTCTTTCAAAACATTGAAAAAAACCGCATCCCTCATGGTATCCTTCTAGATTATGCGATGGAATTTACAGATATACCTTCGTATAAAGGTAATCTTACCGATAGCACCTATATAGATGTAGGGGTACTAAGCAATATCTATAAGACTTTATATATGGGACAGGTAACAACAGATACGACAGACTTCCCACAATTAAAAAACTATGCAAGAGCCTGGCTAGATGAGCGCAGAGCACAAAACCTCGGAAATATAAAAACACTGACCATTGGTGGTTTGTATTATCAATATTCTCAAATGAAAGAAACAGCCCTTAATGACAATGAGATCAACGTCAACCCACTATCGCGTCGCTATTCTGACAAGTACATCAATGGGGTCTGGCAAAATCCATATAAAACTTCCCAAACCATTGCGTTTGCCCCTCCTGTAAGTACGATGGATCAGCAAAACTTTCAGGTAGTGATTCCTAGTAACCTTTTCTTATCTAATGCGCAAGGCAACATATTATCTATTCAAATAGATTTTGAAGACGGCTTAGGATATCGCACCATTGATTTTGACAATCCAATATCGGTAAATTATAGAAGAAATGGGATTTATACTTGGACGTTTCGAATATTGAAAACAGGCAGAGAAACACTACACACACAATCTAAGATTAGAATTGAAGCACAGGCAGAAGGGGGCTCATCTTCTCGTACCATTGACAATACGGTTGAAATTGCTGGTCCTGGCTATAATGGAGGCGCCATCCTAAGTATAGATTATGCACCAGGAAATGGCACAACCCTTATGAAGCCCTTAATCGTTGCCGAAGGCTTTGATCCTGGCAATGTGCTAGCTCCTGAGTCATTAAGTGGTATAAATGATTTGGATGGCTTTAACCTTAGTCTATTGAATGCGGGAAGCAATCTTCGAAACCTAATTGATCTAGAAAGTCAGTCACGCCAATACGATATCGTCTATGTAGATTGGAAAAATGGCACAGCTGCCATACAAGACAATAGCATCACTTTGAGAAATGTGATCAATTATATAAATTCTGAAAAAGTAGGGAATGAGCCTAATGTACTACTTGGGCAAAGTATGGGTGGTGTGATAGGGCGTTATACCCTAGCGACTATGGAAAATGATACTATAGATCACGACGTACGCCTTTTTATAAGTCATGACGCGCCTATGCAAGGTTCTAATACTCCTATAGGCATACAGCACTTTACGAGACACGCACTCAATGCTTTTACGAGCATACCTATTCTTCAAGGACTCGATATTACCTTATCTCTCGCGGCAGATATTATAGATTTTTGGGAAAGTACAACAGCTATGGATATCAATGCTGGCTTTATCGACCCCTATATATCCCCCACCCATGTTTTAACAATACAAGATACACCAGCCGCCGTGCAACTCAACTATCATTGGGTTACCCCAGGGGAGCAAGCAATAACCCTTATACATGACCAATGGCAGAATAGCTTAGATATAGTAGGTTACCCACAAAATTCACGCAATATTGCCATAAGTAATGGTAATGAGTGTGCCACAGATCACGGATTTGTAGCGGGAGATGAATTTATAGATATCTTAGATCTTGATAATCCAGATTTTTGGGGAGATTTACTATCTCTTGTAGCGGTACCCGCTGGAGGTGTTCTACTATTTGATCCTGGTCTCATAGGTCTTGGCTTAATACCAGGATCAAGCGAATGGAAATTTGATTTCGATATTTACAGCACTCCAGATGTCTTTGATTTTAACAAAGAAGTGTATCGCGGTAGAGTTCAATACACTAAAAAAGTCTTATGGTTATTTCCTGTAACGCATACTCTTACAGGACGAGATAAAGATGCGCCATCAGGGTTCTTCCCTTACGGTTCTTTTACAGGAGGTCAACTACCAGGAGGTATTAGCGGTATTTTAGACGATGTGCCCTTACCGCTTTCTGTAGATATTGTAAATAACAACTATGGCTTTATACCAACCGCCAGCTCCCTAGATGTAAAAAGGAATAATGGCGACTTACCCTTGATAGATGATCATGAACGAAAGTATGGCGGAGGAAACATCGACTATTCAGGTCTCAACTCTGAATTTGATAATTTTATCGTAGATTATAATACTTTTGGAGCGAAATAAATAATGAGCATTTATCATTTCAACGACGTAATGGTGACTGGCTTGCCGAAGAACTTAATGCCTCGCCCAACGGTTCAGTGTTTGATTGTCGTATTTTATGTAATGATCAAAGTATACAAGGAGAGGATGCTTTATGCTCATCAGGATTATACTTTATAGACATAAGCCCCATTGGTGTAACGACAATTTGGTCCTTGAGTAACACAAGTGCAGCGACTATTACCAGTAGCACTAGCACAGATGTAACTATACAAGCAGTGCCTAACCAACTAGCTACTATCATATTAACAGCGACTATAAATATCCCAGACTGTGGAGGATTTACCACATTAACAAAAGATATTAGGATAGGGAGACCTGAAACACCAGAAACACTGGATGGTCCAGAAATTGTTGAGATAGGAGCTACAACCTCTTATGATGCGGGTCCTTCGGAAGGATCTTCTGCTTATGAGTGGGATTTGCCAGGTTTTCACCAAAATGTGACAACATTTGACCAAAACAGTAACAACTGGCAATTAAGAAGCCCTTGGAATACTGATATTGCATTGGTATTTACTGGTCAAGGGGAAATAGAAGGTGATGTAAGGGTTCGTGGTGTAAATGATTGTGGCACAAGCCCTTATTTAAGTATTTCAGTAACTGTAGAGCGAGGAGGCGACGGCGGTATAGAACGTATAGCCGAAGACGTACAGATACTCGCTTATCCTAATCCAGCTTCCAATATTGTAAATATTACCCTTAATGATACATTTAGAACAGACAAAGCCACTGAAATTCAGAAAATCACGGTATTTGACAATACAATGTTACAGCAACAAGTCTCAGACTTTGGAGATGGGAAGACATATGGAGAACTTGATGTATCAGTATTGAGAACTGGAATATACTTTATAGAAGTTGTTACAGATAAAGGTACAGAAATAAAAAAACTCATTATCAACTAGTATTTTAATTTCTTGATATTTCTAAAAGCTCAATATTCTTAGTGGTGTTGGGCTTTTTACATTTTCGCGAAAGCGCACCTAAAATGACCTAAGATATTTCTATTTTTGCACTTCTCAAATGTAGTAAGTATCATGTACAGAAGTCATAACAACGGAAGCCTAAGAGCTAGCGATATCAACACAGAAGTTACCCTATCTGGATGGGTTCAAAAATCTAGGAATAAAGGATTTATGATCTGGGTAGATTTACGGGATCGCTACGGAATTACACAACTTATTTTTGATGAAGAACGCACTCCAAAAAATATGATGGAGCAAGCACGTACGCTAGGAAGAGAATTTGTCATTCAAGTAACGGGAACTGTTATTGAACGTTCTTCTAAAAATCCAAACCTTCCGACAGGTGACGTTGAAATTTTGGTATCAAAACTTACCATTCTCAATAAAGCACTGACCCCTCCTTTTACTATTGAAGATGAAACTGACGGAGGCGAAGATGTACGTATGAAATACAGATACTTAGACATACGAAGAAATCCTGTGAAGAACAGCTTGATCTTTCGTCACAAAGTAGCTATGGAAGTTCGCAAGTATCTTTCAAATCAGGATTTTATAGAAGTAGAAACCCCATATCTTATCAAATCTACGCCAGAAGGCGCTCGTGATTTTGTAGTCCCTTCTCGTATGAATCAAGGGCAGTTTTATGCTTTGCCACAATCACCGCAGACGTTCAAACAACTTTTGATGGTAGGAGGTATGGATAAATACTTTCAGATTGTAAAGTGTTTTAGAGATGAAGATTTAAGAGCCGATCGTCAACCTGAGTTTACACAGATAGACTGTGAAATGGCTTTTGTAGAACAGGAAGATATCTTAAATGTTTTTGAAGGATTAACCCGTCATTTGCTTAAAGAAGTAAATGGTGTTGAGATAGAGAAGTTCCCTAGAATGTTATATGACGATGCGATGCGTCGTTATGGAAATGACAAGCCTGACATTAGATTTGGAATGGAGTTTGGCGAACTTAACGATGTAGCACAACATAAAGAGTTTAATGTATTTAACAACGCTGAACTTGTGGTAGGAATCGCCGTTCCAGGCGGAAATAGCTATACTAGAAAAGAAATAGATCAACTTATAGACTGGGTAAGACGCCCTCAAGTAGGGGCTTTAGGAATGGTCTACGCACGCTGTAATGATGATGGATCTTATAAGTCATCTGTCGATAAGTTTTATGATCAAGATGATCTTGCAAAATGGGCGGAAGTCACTGGAGCAAAAAAAGGAGATCTTATTTGTGTGCTTTCAGGAGATACTAATAAGGTAAGAGCACAACTAAGCGCCTTACGTATGGAACTCGCAACCCGTTTAGGACTTAGAGATCCTAAAGTATTTGCACCATTATGGGTCATTGACTTCCCATTACTAGAACTAGACGAAGAAACAGGGCATTATCATGCCATGCACCACCCATTTACGTCCCCAAAACCAGGACAACTCGAGCTATTAGCTACAGATCCAGGTGCTGTAAAAGCAAATGCCTATGATCTTGTTCTTAACGGAAACGAAATAGGTGGTGGCTCTATACGAATACACGACAAGAAAACGCAGGCATTAATGTTTGATTATTTAGGCTTTACGCCTGAAGAAGCAAAAGCACAATTTGGCTTTTTAATGGATGCTTTCCAGTATGGCGCTCCACCACATGGAGGTCTTGCTTTTGGATTGGATAGACTTGTGGCGATACTTGGTGGGCAGGAGACCATTCGTGATTTTATTGCTTTTCCAAAAAATAATAGTGGTCGTGATGTGATGATTGATGCGCCAGCAGCCATTGATGAGGAACAGCTACAAGAATTGAATTTGAAATTAAGGAAGTAATCTATTGAAACGTATCCTGAAGATTATAGCAGTTACTTTAGTCAGTATTTTAGTACTGGCCATCATTGCTTTTTTTGGAGTATATACCTATTATAACGAAAAATTTATTCCCTCAGAAGACGTATTTACAGAGCGTGTAGCGTACATAGATCCTGACAACAGCTTACTATCTGAAGGGTTTGAAACATGCCAGGATTATATCTTTGATTATTACAATCCTACAAGAGCGACCTATAGCACTGGAAAGTATGGCTTAAAAGAAGAGGTTTTTAATGCCTATGATCATACAAAGTACACAGACTCTGGGTATCTTTCTGTTAGATTTGTTATTAACTGTAAAGGGCAGGCAGGTAGATACGTTTGGCATGAAACAAACTTGGATTTAGAGCCTACGACCTTGTCAAAAGACTTGGTAGAAGATTTAGTAACGATTACTACACAACTTAAACTTTGGAATCCTAATGTGATTAGAGGAGAGAAAGTAGATAGCTATATGTATATATTATATAGAATTGAAAATGGAAAAATTACTCAGATTATTCCTTAGCTTTTTGTTGTTTGTTTTCTTCTCTTGTCAGTCCAAGGAAGAAAAAATCGAACAAGCGACAGACTATGGTTTCTCATTCTATCAGGGCAAACCCCAGCATATGAATGCCTTTGCTTATGCTATAGAACTAGACAGCACAAATGCTGCAAACTGGCGAGAACTCTCAGTAACCTATCTTAAGAGAGGAATTCCATCGGACTGGAAAAAATATTATGACAAAGCCGTACTTTATGATGCAGAAGAGTGGCAACCGTGGAGGGGATATTTATACTTATGGTTTTACAGAGATTACGAGAAAGCTATTGCAGATTTTAATGCCAGTGATACACTGACTCCTGATTTTATTGATGCTCCACAAGGACAAAGCGTAGATTATTGGAGAGGTGTAGCTTATTTAGGTCTTGAAGATTATAAAAATGCCATCTATTATTTCAATAAAAATATTGAAGCAGAGACGCTTCAAGCTGGTGAGGAATGGGTAGATCAAAAGGCTTTTCTTTTCAGAGGAATTTCATATTATGAACTGGAAGACTATGAACAAGCACTCATTAATTTCGACAAAGTCATTCACTATTCAAAAGATAAAACTGCAGATGCCCATTATTACAAAGCCTTAACGCTACAAAAAATAGGAAACATTTCTGCTGCGAGAGTACATGCAGATAACGCATTAAAAGCATTTAATGAAGGTTATTACAACGAAAGACCTTATGTAGAAGAAATGAGACAGTTATATATCCAAGACCTTATGATACTTACAGATTCACTTAAAGAGAAATGAAAAAAATACGACGCCTTTTTATCATCATTCTATTTTTTGCTTTAATTGCGCTATTTGCGTTTGGCTTCTATTATAAATCTCAAGAAGATGGATTCATTCTAGGCAATAAAATGATAGGTCTTTCTATTGTAGGTGGCTTTTTTATACTCATGCCCCTATTTATCTATCATCGATGGAAAAATAAAAACGTACACGATTATATGCTTACCAAGGAAAATATTATGAAAATGAAGGAATTTAACGACTCAAAAGAGCGTTGACCGCCATTCCTTTACAAAAATAAAATGATTTGTAAACAATAACTTAAAAATTAAAAACGTAAGTTTGTACTTTATTAATATTTTTTATTTATTACAATGGAAGGAACAGTTAAATTTTTCAATGAGTCAAAAGGTTATGGTTTTATAACTAATGATGACACTGGTAAAGACATCTTTGTACACGTTACAGGTCTTAACGGTGAAACTATCAACGAAGGAGACAAAGTTGAGTACGTAGAAGAAGAAGGAAGAAAAGGAATGACAGCTGCACAAGTGCGTGTACTGTAATGATATAGATAGTATCTTTTTACGAGTATGAAAGCCTGCGATTGCAGGCTTTTTTTATGCAATTAATTCAAATTACGCTTTTCCACAAAAAAACGTTTCATTAAATCTTGAGATTCTTTAGCGAGTACTCCTCCTTCTATTTTGGTTTTAGGATGCAGCGTTGTTCCCATCACACCACAACCTCTTTGAGTATCGATAGCACCATAAACAATTCTATCTATTTGGCTCCAATACAAAGCACCTGCACACATCTGACAAGGCTCTAGTGTCACATACAATGTACATTTATGTAAATATTTACCTCCTAGATAATTTGCAGCCGATGTGATTGCTTGCATTTCGGCATGTGCTGTAACATCTGTAAGACGTTCTGTAAGATTATGTGCTCTTGCTATAATGGCATTATTTGCAACAACAATAGCGCCTACAGGTATTTCTCCAAGGTCATAGGCACTTTGAGCTTCAACCAATGCTCTCTTCATAAAATAAATGTCATCAAAAGGTTCTAACATAGGATTGCTATTTTCAATATTCAAAAATACAATATCAAGACGTACCTTTGTTATATGCTAGATCACATTGATAGTCCATACGAATTGAGACAGCTCACTGCTGACCAATTACCGCAACTGAGTAAGGAGTTACGCCAGTTTATTATCACTATCCTAGCCACAAAAGAAGGACATCTAGGCGCAAGCCTAGGAGTTATTGAGTTAACCATAGCACTACATTATGTGTTTAATACTCCAGAAGATAAACTTATTTGGGACGTAGGACATCAAGCCTACGGTCATAAAATCTTAACGGGTAGAAAAGATATCTTTCATACTAATAGACAAAAAGGAGGCATCAGTGGTTTTCCTAAAATTTCTGAGAGCCATTATGATACTTTTGGGGTAGGACATAGTAGCACTTCTATTTCGGCAGCATTGGGTATGGCTATTGCCGCCAATCTACAAGGTAAAAAAGAACAACAACATATTGCCATTATAGGAGATGCCTCTATTGCTAGCGGTATGGCATTTGAAGGTCTTAACCACGCTGGTGTTACAGATGCCAACTTGCTAGTCATTCTTAATGATAATGCAATAGGCATAGACCCTAGCATAGGTGCTTTAAAAAAATACCTCACCAATGTCAAAAAGGGAACTGCTAGAGAAGAAAACATCTTTGAAGCGCTTAATTTTGAATGCCACGGTCCTGTAGATGGACATGATCTTCCTGAGCTCATTAGCGTATTGAAGAAATTACAGAAAACGAAAGGCCCGAAATTCCTTCACGTAATTACAACCAAAGGAAAAGGACTAGCCCTTGCCGAAAAACATCAAATAACCTATCATGCCCCAGGGAAATTTGATGCCGTAACTGGTGAACGCCATGCTAAAGATACGACACAACTACCTCCTAAATATCAAGATGTATTTGGTCATACACTAGTAGAACTTGCTACTATCAATAAAAAAATAATAGGCATAACTCCAGCCATGCCAACAGGGAGCTCTCTTAAATATATGATAGAAGCATTCCCCGATCGTGCTTTTGATGTGGGTATTGCAGAGCAACACGCGGTCACACTATCTGCAGGAATGGCAACACAAGGAATGGTTGTTTTTTGTAACATTTACTCTACCTTTTTACAGAGAGCTTATGATCAAATAATACACGATGTTGCCTTACAGAATTTACCTGTTATATTTTGTCTAGATCGAGCAGGACTTGTAGGTCAAGACGGCCCTACACATCACGGATCTTTTGATCTAGCCTACCTTAACTGTATACCCAACCTAATCATTTATGCGCCAAAAGACGAGATAGCGCTGCGCAATATCATGTATACAGCACAACTAGGATTACCACACCCTATTGCCATTCGATATCCAAGAGGTAGAGGCGTCACAGTAGACTGGAAACAACCGTTTCAAGAAATTACTATTGGTAAAGGACGTTGCGTCCAAAAAGGGAATCGTATTGCTATTGTCTCTATAGGAACTATCATACACAACGCCATAGAAGCAACAAAAGACCACTCAGACGCCATCAGCGTATACGATATGGGGTTTCTAAAACCTTTAGACACGGCCCTTCTTGATATTATTTTTGAAACGCATGATGTCATCATCACATTAGAAGACGGCACTATCAAAGGTGGATTAGGGAGTGTTGTTGCTGATTACGCTTTCGCGAAAGCGTATAAAGGCACATTAAAAATACTAGGAATCCCTGACCGTTTTATAGCGCATGGCACTATAGAAGAACTTCAAGAAGAAATCGGAATCTCACCTAAAGAAATCTCAAACGTAATTGATGTATATAAAAAAGGCTAGTTAATTAAAACTAGCCTTTTTAATCTATGTTAATTTATCTCTTTACTCAATAATAAGTTTAGATGTATAACTACTACTAGTACTCGTAATATTCATAATATATACTCCTCTAGATAATCCTGTTGCATTAACAGATACGTTACCTTCAAGTGTGGCAGGCTTATTATATACCTCTCTACCGTTGATGTCATAGATACGTATTTGACCCTCTCCGAATGTTCCAGCAATATTTACTGTAATTTCTCCATTGGAAGGATTAGGATAGATACTGAACACAGTATCTAAATCATTCTCGTTGACACTCAATAATTCTTCACAATTTGCAATAACATCACTAGGGATATCAAAAGCTTCTACTTGATCAAATCTATTATCTGAATCTCCTTGCTCTGCACTAAATCCTGCTCCACGAGCAGCAAAAACATTCCAAATAGTACAAGTTGCAAAATCTTTTTCATCTTCAGGGATAAGTGTATTGATCTCTACCGCGGCAAGAATAGCATCTCTACCATCTATAAATCCTGGACTACACGGTTGTAATTTCAAACCATCTACAACTAATTGTAATGCGATGTTATTTCCGCCAGTACCATTATACATATCTGCATCAAAACCATATTGATCTATAAATGCCCAACTCATATCCCATAATATAGTAGCCCAAACTGTTCCAATACCATGTGGACGTGAGATATTGGCTGCATCTGCTACATCTGCGTATGTTAAATCATTTACACCAAAATCAGTACTATAACGTCTTGGTCTAATTCCTTGTCCTGTAGTAGGCTGATTCACTGCGTATGTTCCAACACCTCTTCCTTGTTCTGCTGTATCTCCAGCTCTCATCGTTAGCATCATTCCAAAATAATCAGACCATCCTTCTCCCATTTGCTCTTGGTTAGACAAACAATCAGAGTTAAAACGACCTCCAGTTAAACGATTAGAAATTCCGTGACCATATTCATGGGCAATGATTCCATTATCTAAATCGCCATCTATACGACGCGCTCCAGTAATAAGGACATCGTTGATAGCCTCTTCATTTTGTAACGCTGCGATAATAGCTTCTCCAACTGATTGCGTTACCATTCCTGCGGGTATTGTTGCTGTTGTTGTCACTCCTGCTCCAATCCCTAAGTTAATAGGGGCATCTCCAACATTATTTACGATAATAACCCCGATCGCTCCAGCTCCTTCAGCCGCCTCTACTTTTTCAACAAATGAACACTGCCCTCTACGTAAAACTGCAATTTTTCCGTCAAGATCTCCTGGGTTTGTAATCGCATCACAAATATCAAGAGGATCATCACTTTCTGCTGAGGCATCGTCATCCATAGCTAATGCTAGATCTCCTAAAAGACCCTCAATTGGCCAGATAGAACTAAACGTACTAGACGTGATAGGATAATCTCCTGCCTGTGAACTTGAAGGTATATTTACATTTGGTATCTCTCCACTTGTTGTCCATAAGAACATTCGCATCGCTGGATTATTCCCGTCTGGAGGAGTTCCAAATGTTGCATTGTTAGTACTGCTTCCATCTTGTGCAAGAGCAAATACGAAGTCGTCAGCACTACCTCCGTTTCCATAGTTATTCTCTTGGAAATTTCCACTTTCTTCATCAAATCCATAGTTATAAAACACATCGTGTAAGATATTGTTCCAGTAAAAAAGGTTAACAGTTGCTGCTTCTGTAAACGTACTAGCATCTTGGCTATCATCTAGTGGAAAGTCAAAAATTAATTCACTTCCTCCATCTGGAGACTCTCCTATATCACTTTGCCCATCTATGTCTTCAAATGCCCAAACGTTATTACCTCTTGTAATCGTAAACTCTGCTCCTTCAGCACCGTTATTATCATGCCATCCAAAAGGAGAAGCACCTGTATCTTGTGGGTCAGTTACAATAGATCGATCGCCATGATTAGGGCTCTCTATTGGCATAGGAAAAACATTGTATTGCTCTCCTGCTAAAAGTTCATTACTAATCACTGACTGTTGATTCATAGAGAAACCTGAAGCACTTTGATCTGCTGATTTTACAGCTTCATGGTTATGACTTTCAAAAGTACAGCTTACTACCCAGTCATTTTGTTGTAAAAGCGCTCCAGTAAGAGCATCTACACGAACACTATACCAATGCTTTGCATCTACGGTATGGATGCTTAAATCCCACGCTAGTGTAAGTGCATTGTCTTCTGTAGGAAGATATACTAATTTTACAGGCACTTCTTCTAGAGAAACACCTCCTTGGTTTAATACAAACTCATTAGAAGAAATGGTTTGTGTTAATGAAAAGTTTGAACTTCCTAAACCTAAAGAAGTTGCTGCTTGAGATGCTGCTTGCGTAGGGGTTAACACAGGAGAAATACCATTTACTCTGTTTGCAATGTCTTTTTGCAAATTACTTGCCACATGAATAATTGCTCCATTTTTAAAAGCAACATTTACATTTCCATTAAAGACTTCAATATTATTTATAGATTGTGTCGCATATACATGCGTTACTGCGCTTCTTTTTGAAAAAGCTTCGTCTTTAATGATTAGACCAGAAATATCCTGACTTGTAATTCCTAGTGTAGATCTGTTGGCATCTAAGTGATCCCTAATGATTGTACTGTAGTCTTGTGCGTTTGTGAGTGTTGCAACAGCAAACACGCATACAAACAGCATTGATTTGTAGAGTTTTAGCATTTTTTTTAAATTATGTTGTAAATTAAAACAAGTAGTAATCAATATGATCATATTGTTACACTACGTATATAACAATATCACATCTATAATTCCTACTTTATCCTCAAAAATTTATTTATTTTGGAATAATTCAAAAGTATTGCAAATTTGTGGATTTTAAAATTTTAACTTAAAAATTAACACATCCTATTAATAAATCTTATGTATATCATTAATTTTTTAAATTATCTTTAAAAGAAAATAAGTAATAATTATATATTTTTAATTAAAAAGTCTTCCTAATTTTAGTGTATCATCAAGATTACTTTATAATATACGTGGTCATACGCTTATCACTATACTATTTAGTGTTTTTCAATGAGGAAAGTAAGAAATTTGAAAACAGACAAACGCAAGCACATTTTAAAAAAGTAATCAATTGACATCAAGCCCTTTCAGTTTCTGAAATATACGCAGAGATTTACTATCTGTCATCACAGATATATAATTACATACTTTCATTAACTCTTGATATAATGTTAATTCCTCCTGACTATCATCTTCAAATAATTTAAGGACAAGATTATCATAATGCGTTGGGGAATTCGTAATCACTTTACAACGCTTATCAAGTAAGGTAGAAAGAATTTCGTACCCAGCTATCTCTTTTTCGACAACTTCCTTACTTTGGTAAATATTTGAAACACTAATCCTCAAAATATCCTCAATTTGAGCTTCGTATTTGGATTTGTCTAATAACGCTTTCGCGAAAGCGCCCTTTAAAATAGCTTCTTCATTTTCCATAAATATCGCAACCGCCTCCTGTATTAACGTCCCTATGGCGAGCGCTCGGAGATATCCCACCCGAGCCGCTTTTGTGGTAAGTTCATGATACTTTTGGGTATTGATATTAGGCACCAGCTTGACCATATATTCTAGCGCATAGTCTTCTGAGATAAGTCCGAGATTAATCCCATCTTCAAAATCTATAATCGTGTAACAAATATCATCTGCCGCTTCTACCAAGAAAGTCAATGGGTGACGTGCATAACGCACATCTTTCCCAGTATTCGTCTGAAGCAGCCCTAACTCCTCTGCCACTTCTTGAAAAGCTTGTTTTTCACTTTGAAAAAAGCCAAATTTCTTATCGGCGATATGCTTTGTTGGCTTTACAGGCAACGATTCTTTTGGGTATTTCATAAAAGCCCCTAATGTAGCATAAGAAAGACGTAAGCCTCCAGTAGCACCAGGCTTAGATGCTGTGAGTATTTTAAATCCATTGGCATTTCCTTCAAAAGCACAAAGATCTTGATACTCTTTATCAGTAAGTTGTGAAGCAAATCGTTTGCCATTCCCATTTTTAAAGTAGTCCCCTATGGCTTTTTCTCCAGAGTGTCCAAAAGGAGGATTACCTATATCATGAGCAAGTGCTGCTGCAGCGACAATAGCTCCAAAATCATTAAACTGATAGCCGTGTACTTCAGAAAGGTGTGGGTATTTTTCGAGAATTTGCTTCCCTACTTGTCTTCCTAATGACCTTCCCACCACAGCTACCTCTAAGCTATGTGTAAGCCGTGTATGTACAAAATCTGTCTTAGATAAAGGGATGACTTGTGTTTTATCCTGAAGACTTCTAAAGGCCGACGAAAAAATAATACGATCGTAATCTACCTCAAATCCCAGTCGAGTTTCATCCTGCTCTTTACGTAATCGCTTATTAGTATCTCCTTGTTTTTTGAGAGATAATAGGCGTTCCCATTGCATCATAGTATTCTAATTTTATAGTTGCAAGATACGTGTTGTTACGCTTTCGCGAAAGCGTACTTATGTGCATTCCTTTTTTATGAAACACAAAGTAAACATAAAGCCGTCTCAGTTAACATTAACCTTACATAAACATCACAACTTCCTAAAATAACAATAACACTCAGTTAACCACTTTGCCTCTTTACTGCCATTTCTTTGCACCAGAAAATAAACCCTAATTAATGAAACAATTTTTTCTTTTTACAATACTACTTTTTTCACTTGCAATGCAGGCACAAGGAAATGGCTCCATTGCAGGAACGTTAACAGATAAAGAAAGTGCTGATGGACAGCCTTTACCTTTTGCTAGTGTCATCATAAAAGGAACCACGCAAGGATCTACTTCAGATTTTGATGGTAATTTTATTATAGACAACGTAGTGCCAGGCACGTATACACTTACCATTTCTTTTGTAGGATATGAAACGTTAGAAGTTCCCAATGTAGTGGTTGAATCTAATAAAATAACAAAAGTAAATACAGGGCTTGGCGCAAGTGCAGCGGCTCTAGATGAGGTGATTATAACCACTACCGTTCGTAGAGAAAGTGAAGTTGCTTTACTTCTTGACCAACAAAAAGCTGTTGTTCAAAAACAAAGTATTGGTGCAGAAGAGCTGGCTAGAAAAGGAATTGATGATGCCGCTGGAGCTGTCACAAAAATTTCTGGAATCTCAAAACAAGAAGGCGGAGGTAATGTGTATGTGCGTGGTCTTGGAGATCGGTATCAAAACACAACCTATAATGGATTGCCATTACCTTCTAATGATATTGACAAAAAGAATATAGATTTAGGTCTATTTTCTTCAGATCTTATTCAGAACATTGGCGTAAGTAAAACATACGCATCCAACTTTTATGGAGACTTTGCAGCTGGTAACGTAGATATCGTTTCAAAGGAATACACAGGTAAGTTCTTTATAGAAAGTAGCTTAGGTACAGGTATTAATACCAATGCTCAAGGCGAAAATTTTGTAAGAAGTGAAGGCACTAGCTTTTTTGGATATTATAACAGGTATAATAACAACCCATTTGCAACCATTATTCAAAATGGATTTGATCCTGTAGATGGTGGCACTCCTATTAATATTTCTGGAAAAATCACAGGTGGTAATTCTTGGGATATAGGAGAAGAGTCTCGTTTTAGTGTATTTGCAACTGCTGCTTTTAGTAATGGTTTTGAATATCGCCAAGGACAAGCTGCCAATTTTACTATTGTAGAAGATGTAGTCTTCCCAAATGCAGAAGAGTACGTATATAATACGAACACTACGGCGCTATTAAATTTTACGTATAAAATAAACAGCGATCACAAATTAAAATTTAATTCTGTGTTCATTAATGATGCTACAGACGAAGTAGGCTATTTTGGAACAGAAGGACAAGGTCGTAACAGAGATGCTATCTTAGATACCGACGAAGGTTTTTATGTATCAAACATACAGTTTGATCAAGATATGATTTTTGTAAATCAGGTATTAGGAACACATACTTTAGATGAAAATCTAAAACTTGACTGGGCGATAGGAGCAAATACGGTATTAGCACGTCAACCAGATCGTAGAAGAATTAGTGTAGAAGGGTTTGATAGAACGTTTGACGATGACCCAACTACAAATCCTATCTTCTTTAATAACATTCCTTTCGATAACCAACGGTATTTCCAAGATATAGAAGACAAAGAAGTTAATGCCAGATTTAATTTAGAGTACACTTTAAATGAAAATGTAGTATTCAATATCGGGTATAACGGAAGAGTGAAAGAACGTAATTTTGAAAACATCCGTTATGGATACGATTTTATTGAACCTAACACTCCTGTCCTTGATGTAAATAACCTTGATGCTGTATTTACTCCTGAAAATCTTGGTGTTGTCTATGACACCTTTGTTTTCAATTCTTTAAATGATAATGAATTTGGAATCGGCAATAGAAACGTACCTGGTGATCCTGAAAACACCTATACCGGAAATCTTGATATTCACGCTGGAAATGTAGATGCAACACTCAAGCTAGGAGACAAATGGACATTTTCTCCAGGAATCCGTATTGAATCATACAACCAAGATATTACCTATGATGTAATAAACTTACTCTCTACAGATCCTGGTTTTGCAAGTGCTAGTGAAACATTTATACTTCCAAGTTTAAACATTAAGTATGCTTTAAAAGAAAATCAAAATTTACGTTTTTCTGCTAGTCGTACCGTATCAAATCCAGAATTTAAAGAAGTAGCTCCATTTGTATATGAAGATGTTACTAATCAAACAGGAGGTAACCCTGATATATTAGGAAACAATCCATTCTCAAATATTTACAATGTTGATTTAAAATACGAATGGTTTTTTGCAAAAGGAGAGATTTTTTCTGTTGCCGCTTTCGCGAAACAAATTAATGATCCTGTCAATCTTGTAGTGGCAAACGATGCTACAGGAACACAACGTTTTGTGCGCTCTGGAGACCAAGCAGAAGTACTAGGATTAGAAGTAGAATTACGTAAATCTCTTCTTAAAAACGAGGAGGAAGATGCCATTCTTTCTTTTGGATTAAACGCCACCTATATCTACACACAGCAAGATTTGAGAAATTCAGAAGGGTTTATCAATACCACTTTTGATAGAGATACTGATGAGTTACAAGGAGCCTCTCCTTTCTTAATTAATGCAGATGTAAGCTATAGTCCAGTATTTACCAAATATGAAAACTACAAACCAACAGCTAACCTTGTATTTTCTTATTTCTCAGATCGTATAGACGCATTAGGCTCTGGACAACTAGGGAATATTATAGAAACTGGAATCCCAACACTAGACCTTGTATGGAAAAATAGCTTTGGTAAACATATTGAACTTAATGCCAGCGCAAAAAACATATTAAACCCTACGATCGAGTTCTTCAGAGAAGGAACAAGTTTAGGAGATATTCCTGTAAGTGCTGCAAATGGGAGTAGTAGTATCGCACAATACAAGCGAGGAGTAAATCTAAGCTTACAATTCAAATATAAATTTTAAAAATAAAATCAATCTAATTATTTAAATCAAAAAATAACAGAAAAAATGAAAAAATCAATTCTTTTATTCAGTGCCTTATTAGCCTTAGCTACAGGCTTTAACTCTTGCTCTAGTGATGATAATGGAGATGTAGAAGTGATCATCAATCCAGATACAAATCCTAATCCAGATCCAATGGCAGAAGGAAATGAAATCGGAGGAACCCTAACTGCCGATCTAGTTTTAGAAGCAAATGAAGAGTATATCTTAACAGAAGCGCTTATCGTTCCTGAAGGATTTACATTAACCATCAATCCTGGTGTTGTTGTAAGAGCAAATACAGGATCTGACGTATTTGTTGCCATTGCTCAAGGAGGAACTATTAATGCAGAAGGAACCTCTTCAAATCCTATTGTATTTACATCAAATGATGCAACACCTAATGCTGGTGATTGGGGAGGACTTATTGTTTTAGGTAGAGCTCCAATTAACTCTGTTGCTGGCGGAAACGCTACATCTACTTCTGAAATAGGTGGTCTTCCTTACGGTGGAAGTATAGTTAACGATAATTCTGGAATCATTCGTTACCTACGTATTGAATATTCAGGAGGAAGCGCAAGTGCTTCATCAGAAAATAATGGATTCTCTTTTTACGGAGTAGGAAATGGAACGACTGTAGCGTTTATTCAAGCTTTTGAAGGTCTTGATGATGGTATTGAATTTTTTGGAGGCACTGTAAATGCAAGTAACATCTCTGTAGTAGGTGCTCAAGATGACTCTGTAGATTGGACGGAAGGATTTACTGGAACACTTACAGATGTATATATCGAGCACAGACAATCACACGATAAAGGAATAGAAGGTGATGGATTTAACACAGACATAGGAAACAACGCAAGCCCTATCTTCTGGTCTGCCCCAACAATTAACAACATTACCATTGTAGGTCTTGGATCTACAAATGAAAACGAAGCAGTACGCTTAAGAGCTGGAACAAGAGCTTTATTTACAAACGTATTGATAGAAGGTTTTGAAGAAGGTTTTGATCTTGACGGTGATGCGGGTGCTAGCCCAACGGGACAAGGTGTTTTAGATGGTGATACTGGAGTAACAGATGTTACCTTTACAGACGTAATCTTAAACCTTAAAAATGATACAGGAGCAACTTTTACAGATGCTACCTTTTTCACAGGAATAGGAAACGGAACAGGAACTGACTACACTTCTTGGAGAGCAGGATGGACTCGTAACTAGTCAATACGAGTAAAAAGAATTTAGCCAATTAAAAAATCCCGATCTACGTTAGATCGGGATTTTTGTTTTATATACACTTACGTGAAAGCGTACTGTGCCTTATAAAAAGAAAATTATTTATTACTTACCACACGTGTACCTTCATTTTTCCAGGTATTCACAGCTGCAATACGAGAATCTTTGTAGTCAACCTCTATAAGAGTATCATCATTCCAGAAAAACCACTTACCTGTTTTTGCTCCGTTGCTGTATTGTGCGGTAGCTGTTTTTTCTCCTTGTGCATTATAACTTACCCATTCCCCAGTAAGCTTACCTTGCTCTGTGTAAAAACCTGTTTGACTCACCGTACCATTATCATGATATAAGGTAGCTTCAATAAGGTCTCCCTTTTTGATATATATGTTCTTCTTAGTTTCTTTTTGAGCGTGTACCGTTGTAATCATTAAAACGGCTACTAATAACATCATTATCTTTTTCATAATTTGAGGCTTTATTCATTAAACTTAACGCTAAGTTAATTAAAAATTTACATTTAAAACAAGTTTACCTAACATTTTATTTACATTAAGTTTACATTAAACTTTTAATTATTTGATATTCAGTTTATTATATTTTAGTTATTTCATAACATTGATAAGCATTTATTTGCTTGTAAAGAGGTATACACCTCATTTCTTTACCAAATATTATATCACCTTAACAGTTTAATAACGCATAAGAAACAAGCAAAAGTTCTTATCTTTCTCACCGATATAACCTTTACATAACACAAGAGCAATAAGAAATTGAGACTTTTGCGTTTAATCGCTCTTATAGCATATAATACATGGAGAACATTTATATTTTTATGATTGCTGCTTTAGCCATTCTCGCTATTGCAGATTTAGTAGTAGGCGTGAGTAATGATGCTGTAAATTTTTTAAATTCTGCTATAGGCTCAAAGGCAATTACTTTTAAAACTATTATGATTGTTGCTAGTATTGGTATTGCGTTTGGCGCACTCTCTTCTAGTGGGATGATGGAAGTGGCTCGTAAAGGAATCTTTGATCCAAGTCAGTTTTATTTTAATGAGATCATGATTATTTTTATGGCGGTTATGATTACAGACATTATTTTACTAGATATCTTCAATAGTTTGGGAATGCCCACCTCTACAACAGTCTCCATTGTGTTTGAATTATTAGGAGCCGCGGTAGTGATATCTATCGTAAAAATTTCAAACAACAATGACTCTCTTTCTCAATTAGGGAATTACATAAATACAGATAAGGCTACAGAAATCATTCTTGGTATTTTACTCTCCGTATTTATTGCTTTTACGGTCGGTGCTATTATTCAGTTCCTGACTAGACTTTTGCTTACTTTTAATTTCGACAAAAAACCATCTTGGGCATCTGCTATTTTTGGAGGTGTAGCTATTACATCAATTTCATACTTTATCATTATCAAAGGTCTTAAAGGCGCAGACATTCTTCCCCTTAGTTTTAGTAAATGGGCTAATGAAAATTTACTTCAATTTCTTGGAGCAAATATGATTATATGGACTTTTATCTCTTGGTTGTTTCAAAGTGTCTTAAAACAAAATATTTACAAACTAGTTATTATATTAGGAACATTTGCACTTGCAATGGCTTTTGCAGGAAATGATTTGGTAAATTTTATTGGAGTCCCTATAGCAGCGTATAACTCTTTTGAAGCCTGGTCTGGATCTGGTATAGTACCCTCTGCATTCAGTATGGAAAAATTGGCTGCCAAAGTACCTACACAACCATTATTACTGCTTGTAGCTGGACTTATTATGGTACTTACATTATGGTTTAGCAAAAAAGCACGACGCGTTGTAAAAACATCTGTTGATTTATCACGTCAAGATGAAGTTAAAGAACGCTTTAAATCTAATTGGTTATCTCAAAACTTAGTGCGCTCTGTTATTATCATAAACTCAGGTGTTAATAAAATGCTACCCGACAGCATGAAAAAGAGAATTGAGCATAGCTTTAAAAAAGCAGAAACAACTGCAACCATCCCCAAGTCAGAACTTCCTGCTTTTGATATGGTACGCGCTTCTGTAAATCTAGTGATCGCTAGCGTGCTTATCTCAATAGCTACTGGATTAAAGCTTCCACTATCAACAACCTATGTTACTTTTATGGTGGCGATGGGAACTTCATTAGCAGATCGTGCGTGGGGAGCAGAGAGTGCTGTATATCGAGTTGCTGGAGTACTTAATGTGATTGGAGGGTGGTTTTTAACGGCATTTAGCGCCTTTACCGCTGCTGGTGTACTAGCATATCTCATGTATTTAGGAGGTCACTATGCTATTATCGCATTATTCTTTCTTTCAATCATTATGCTTGTACGCAATTATGTTACCAGTAAAAAGAAAAATAAAGAAGCAGAAATTAAAGAAGACTTACGCAAAGCAGAAAGCCAAACCATTACAGGTATTATAGAAGAAAGTGCAGACAATATTGCAAAAACAGTTTCTAGAACCAATAAAATCTACACCAACGTTCTTAAAGGATTATCCAAAGGAAAAGTGAGTAGCCTCAAAAAGAGTCGCGCTGGGGTAGAAAAGTTGAATGATGAGATTGATGAATTACGTGACAACATTTTTTACTTCATTAAAAACCTTGAAGAAACCAGTGTACGTGGTAGTAACTTTTACATTCAGATTTTAGGCTATCTAGAAGACATCACACAATCGCTGGAATACATTGCAAAAGCGAGTTACAAACACGTAAACAATAACCATAAACCTTTACGATTTAATCAGATAAGAGACCTTCAAGAAATTAATCAAAAATTAGAAGAATTCTTGAATGCTACCGAAGTAGCCTTTAAAGATCGTAACTATGCACAGATTGGAGAACTTCTAGGACGAAAAGAAGATCTTTATAACAGTGTGACTGAAAAAATTCAGAAGCAGGTGGCTCGCACACGATCTGAAGAATCGAGTCCTAAAAACACCACCCTATACTTTGGACTGCTCTTAGAAACCAAAGATCTTATTGAAGAGATTATGAATCTTCTAGATTTATATCACAATGAGCACCAACAGTCATAAAATACGTACTCGTATGTAATAACTTAGACCTGATAGAGTATTTCTTTATCAGGTCTTTTTTATACTTAAAATTATGGATACGCTTTCGCGAAAATCAATACCGCCAGCCTCTACAAAAACACTTAAAGAAGTAGCTCTTGTCTTTTTTAAGCTAGGTTGTTTTGCCTTTGGCGGACCTGCAGCTCACATTGCTATGATGGAAGATGAAATCATTACCAAACGCAAATGGATGTCTAGAGAACACTTTTTAGATCTCATAGGCGCTACCAATCTTATTCCTGGTCCCAACTCTACAGAAATGACGATGCATTGTGGTCATGAACGCGCAGGAAGCAAAGGCCTCTTTGTTGCTGGAATTGCTTTTATCATACCCGCTGTCGTCATTACGGCACTACTCGCCTATCTCTATGTTTCCTACGGGCAACTTCCTGAAGTCGCTCCTTTTCTATTTGGGATCAAACCTGCTGTACTCGCTATTATAGCATCAGCCGTATTAAAGTTAGGAAAGAAAGCCATCAAAACAACAGAGCTTATCATCATAGGGATACTCGTCTTAATGACAGCCTTGTTAGGTGTACATGAAGTCGTTGCATTGCTTGGTGCTGGGATTATTGGGACTTTATACTTTTATCTAAAATCAAAAGTAACCACCTCAAAAGCAATCATTCCATTACCGATATTGATTTCTACACTATTGATGAAGACACCCGTACTTCAAGTTTTTTGGACATTTCTTAAAGTAGGCGCTATTCTTTATGGCAGTGGCTATGTGCTTTTTGCCTACCTAGATGCCGAACTTGTCTCCAAAGGATGGCTCACAAGAACCGAACTTATAGATGCTATTGCTGTAGGACAGTTTACCCCAGGTCCTGTACTCTCTACCGCTACTTTTATAGGATACCAACTTTCTGGTTTTGGAGGCGCACTCGCTGCCACCACAGGGATTTTCCTTCCCTCTTTCCTATTTGTGCTTATCTTAAATCCATTTGTACCTAAGATGCGTTCTTCTAAAATTTTGAGCTACTTCCTAGACACCGTAAATGTTGCCGCTGTAGCGGTAATGCTTTCCGTACTGATCACGATGAGTATAGATACCCTTACGGATTGGCGTGCGATTCTTATTGTAGGCATCAGTGCATTTTTCATATTTAGCAAATGGAAAATTAGTGTCATGTGGCTGATTGCAGGAGGGGCTATTCTTGGATATCTATTACAACTTCTTTAAAGCAACTAATCATTCTTTATACGCTTTCGCGAAAGCGTGTAACTTATCGCCTGTATCCCATAAGAAAGGTATTAAATAACGTGAGTTCGACGTAAAAATTAATAAGTCTTTTAGTGTAATTACATTAAAATTTAATGTAATCAGCTTACAATCAATATGTTTGTTCATTTTCTTTGCTCGTCCAAAGAAAACAAAACCAAAAGAAAAGACACTTCTTGTTATACTGGAGAAAAAGAAGAAAAGCTTATATCGAACTCACGTTAAATAGAAATCTTGCTAGACACTGAAACGAATTCAGCAGATAGCTAGATTAACGTACAATTTTGAGTGTGTCTTACAAACTTCTCAAAGAAATAGTAGTCTTGAGATCCCGCTATGCAGCGGGATTAGTTCAACTATAATTTTGAGTGCGTCCTGCGGACTTCTCAAAATCAAGTTTCACTAACATAACAAAACCCAATTTCTAATGTTAGAAATTGGGTTTTTGTATTAACACTTGGTATTATTTTGCTTTCGCAAAAAGGTATTAAGAACCACACATTAAGCAGTCATCATCTGCTTGAGCTGCTTTTGCTTGCGCTATGATCGCTTTCATTTCTTCTGGCGTCATAGGCGCTGTATTAGGCTGTGGTGTTGCCTGAGTTTGTTCTTGAAGGTTAGATTGCTGGATCTCATAAGAGGGCGCTGGTTCTTCAAGACTCATTTGCACTTGCATATCTGCTGCTGCTTGTGCGTGTTGTATTACCTGTGGTGACACATTTGTACTTTTAGATGCTAACGGTGCCGCTACAGGTTGTTGCGTAGCTTCTAACTTTTGTGCTGCTCTTGCCGCCACTTGTTGTTGTGATGGTTCCGGAGCGCTCTTTTTCTCTGCAGACAGTGTAAATTTCTTCGCATCTACCGCAGACTTTGTACGTAAATAATACATTCCTGTTTTGAGTCCGCTTTGCCAAGCATAGAAATGCATAGATGTTAATTTTGCAAAGTTGGCACCTTCCATAAACAGGTTAAGGGATTGTGATTGATCTATAAAATAACCTCTGTGACGAGACATATCTATAATATCTTTCATACTCATCTCCCAAACTGTTTTGTAGAGTTCTTTTAATTCTTGAGGAATCACATCTATTCCTTGAATAGATCCATTGGCACGCATAATAGCAGCTTTAAGGTCTTCATTCCAAAGGTTAAGTGCAACTAGGTCTTCAAGAAGATGTTTGTTTACTACGATAAATTCTCCTGAAAGTACACGACGTGTGTAAATATTTGAAGTATATGGTTCAAAGGCCTCATTATTTCCTAAAATTTGTGAGGTAGAAGCGGTAGGCATAGGCGCTACTAATAATGAGTTACGTACGCCATTTTCCATCACTTCTTTACGTAATGCTACCCAATCCCAACGACCACTTAATTCGTCATCTTTAATATTCCAAAGGTTATGCTGGAACTCTCCTTTAGAAATAGGTGATCCTTCAAATGTAGAATAAGGCCCTTCTTTAATTGCTAAATCTTTAGAAGCAGTTACCGCTGCAAAATAAAGGGTCTCAAAAATTTCTTGATTCAGTTTTTTTGCTTCGTCACTAGTGAAAGGTAAACGTAATTTAATAAACGTATCTGCCAGTCCTTGCACTCCTAATCCAATAGGACGGTGACGCATATTTGAGTTTTTTGCTTCTATTACAGGATAGTAATTACGATCTATTACTTTGTTTAAGTTTTTGGTCGCTCTTACTGTGATTTTATATAATTCTTCATGATCAAAGGCTCCATCTTTTACAAACATAGGAAGCGCAATTGATGCAAGATTACATACAGCAATCTCATCTGGAGAGGTGTACTCAAGAATCTCTGTACATAAGTTTGATGAACGTATGGTTCCTAGGTTCTTCTGATTCGATTTACGGTTTGCGGCATCTTTGTAGAGCATATATGGGGTTCCTGTCTCAATTTGAGATTCCATAATTTTCTCCCAAAGCTCACGTGCTTTGATGCTTCTACGCCCTTTTCCTTCTTGTTCGTATTTTGTATATAATGCTTCAAACTCATCTCCGTATACATTGTAGAGATTTGGACATTCATTTGGACACATAAGCGTCCATTGTCCATCTTCTTGTACACGTTTCATAAATAGATCTGAGATCCACATAGCGTAAAATAAATCACGGGCTCTCATTTCTTCGGCACCATGGTTTTTCTTAAGATCTAAGAAATCAAAAATATCTGCATGCCAAGGCTCCATATAGATTGCAAAAGAACCTTTACGTTTTCCGCCTCCTTGATCTACATATCTTGCTGTATCGTTAAATACTTTAAGCATAGGTACGATTCCATTGGAAGTTCCATTGGTACCGCCTATATACGCTCCTTTTGCTCGGACGTTATGAATAGATAATCCTATTCCTCCAGCACTTTGAGAAATTTTTGCTGTTTGTTTAAGAGTGTCATAAATACCATCGATACTGTCTTCTTTCATTGTCAGTAGGAAACAAGAAGACATTTGCGGTTTAGGGGTCCCTGCATTAAACAAGGTAGGGGTCGCATGTGTAAAGTATTTTTTAGACATTAACTCGTATGTCTCTTTTGCTGCTTTTAAATCATCCAAGTGGATACCTATAGAAACACGCATTAACATGTGTTGTGGACGCTCTGCTATTTGTCCATTAATTTTTAAAAGGTAAGAGCGCTCTAAGGTTTTAAATCCAAAATAATCGTATCCAAAGTCACGATTATAGATAATCATAGAGTCGATCGCATCTTTATTATCCATCATGACTTGATAGACCTCATCTGCGATCATTGATGCTTTCTTACCCGTACGTGGATTTACGTACTCATATAAGTCTGTCATCACTTCTGAGAACGACTTTTTTGTGTTTTTATGTAGGTTTGATACAGAAATACGTGCTGCCAGTTTCGCATAATCAGGATGACTTGTGGTCATTGATGCTGCGGTTTCTGCGGCAAGGTTATCAAGTTCACTTGTTGTTACTCCATCGTAAAGACCTTCGATGACACGCATCGATATTTTTACGGGGTCTACAAAATCACTAAGTCCATAGCATAATTTTTTTACTCTGGCGGTAATCTTATCAAACATGACCGGTTCCTGACGCCCATCTCTTTTTACTACATACATATTGTTAAAATATTTATTCTCCCCAAAAAGTCTTCCCCCAATTGAGAAAAAGGTTGTTAATTAGTTACACACTGTTGTTCCCAAAACTGTGTGTGTTATGATTTGTTATTATTGTATTCGCTATTTTGATATATCAAGTTATACCATTTCGCGAAAGCGGTCTTCAAAGAGTATTACTATAAAATTTAAAGGCCTAAAAGTTTATTCTTAATTTAAAAAGAGGCGTCAAAGCTAATTTTCTGCCCTTCTCCATTGTCATCCTTATCTTTTACAACACCGGCTTTCTGGTATTCTCCCACTCGTTTTTCAAAGAAATTTGTTTTTCCTTGAAGTGAGATCATATCCATAAAGTCAAAAGGATTTGTGGTGTTATATACTTTCTCACAGTCTAATTCTGTAAGTAAGCGGTCTGTTACATACTCTAAATATTGTGTCATTAGAGTGGAGTTCATCCCAATAAGACTTACAGGAAGTGACTCAGTAATAAACTCACGTTCTATATCTAGTGCGTTTACAATAATCTCTTTAATTCGTTCTTTTGGCACTTTATTAATCAAGTGATGATTGTGTAAATGCACTGCAAAGTCACAGTGTACTCCTTCATCACGTGAGATTAACTCATTAGAAAAGGTAAGTCCTGGCATAAGGCCTCTTTTCTTTAACCAGTATATAGAACAGAAAGCTCCTGAGAAGAAAATTCCTTCTACAGCTGCAAAAGCGATAAGGCGTTCTGCAAAACTTGGACTATCTATCCACTTAAGCGCCCAGTCTGCTTTTTTCTTAATGGCAGGAAAGTTATCTAAAGCATTAAAAAGTTTTCCTTTTTCTACTTCATCTTTTACGTAGGTGTCTATAAGTAGAGAGTAGGTTTCTGAATGGATATTCTCCATCATGATTTGGAATCCATAAAAGAATTTTGCTTCAGAGTATTGTACTTCGTTTACAAAGTTTTCGGCAAGGTTTTCATTTACGATTCCGTCTGATGCGGCAAAAAAAGCTAGGATATGTTTGATAAAATAACGTTCATCATCATTGAGCTTTGTAGACCAATCTGTAAGGTCTTGATGTAAGTCAATTTCTTCTGCAGTCCAAAAACTTGCTTCAGATTTCTTATACCACTCCCAAATATCATGGTGTTGTATAGGAAATATTACAAATCTGTCTTTATTTTCTGCTAAGATAGGCTCTACTGCGCTCATTGTCCGTTATGATTTAATTGGTTTCTTTTTCATTCCACTAGGGACTAACAAATATCCATAAAAAAGAGAGGGAGCTTCACATTTTCATGTGATGGTTATCCACAAAGTTTTCAACATTGTAAAAAAAATATTTTTCCTATTTTTTTGTTAAACAAAACATACAATCATTTAAAAATCAATTATTTAAATACATTTCTTATTTGTACGAAAAGAAGGTGTTTTAAAGGCTAAAAACAGTCGCATCAAGGGGTTTTACACTTGATCCCATTCGTTTTTGATAACGTTTTGATAACATTAAGAATTAACGTTGTGATTAATTCAAAAAAAAGATTAAACACATTTTGTTTTATTTTTGGACGTCTTTTTTACACAAAACCGTGATGACAAAAAACGTAGCTGCTATTAAGATTAAAGAGAGATATTTATTTTAAAGCATCATTCCTTTTTTAAAGTCCGCTTTGATCAATTTGAATAAAAACAGAAAGTATGATCTGAACCGCATTTTTATAGAATGCTGGTGTTATATCGTCAAAATCATCTGATGGATCATGATATCCTGGATGGTCTTCATTTCCAAAATATAGAAAAGGAATCTTCTCTTTATAAAATGCACCGTGATCTGAAGCTGTTGTCCAATCTTGTTGATCGTCATTACCATCGTGTCCAATCAGCACCTTGGAAGAGGTAGGATTTTCAAAAGTATCTATAATTGCTTTTAGCTTTTTATTATGAGGTGTTCCTACCACATATAATTCGTCTTTTACACTGCGACTAATCATATCCATATTAAGATTTACTAGGATATTGGCATCTTTCATCTTATCTACAAAATAATGAGCTCCTTGTAATCCTAGCTCTTCTGCATCAAAGGCTGCTAAGATTACGGTATGTTTGGGTGGATTTTTGGTAAGATATTCAGCAAAACTAAATAGTGCTGCGATTCCAGACGCATCATCATCTGCTCCATTATAGATAACACCGTCTTTTACTCCTAAATGATCGTAATGGGCACTAACTACAATATATGTATTTGGATAAACGGTTCCTTTTACGTGTGCAAGCACATTGGTAGCATTAAATACTTCTTCTCTTGCTTCAAATGTAAAAGGGTGCTCATACCTACTTCCAAAAGGAGCAATGTCAAGTTCTTTAAATGTCTTTATAATATATGCTCTCGCAAGCATGTTTCCTTTTTCTCCTGTTCGTCTACCTTCATAAGTATCTGATGAGAGTGTTTTGAGACGTTCTAAAAGCTGTGTTTCGTCAAAGGATTGTGCGTAGCCTATATATCCCACACAAAGCACTACGAGAAGAAAAATAAGATTCTTTTTCATGGATTTGATATTTTCTATTCCTATAGGCTAAGATAGGAACTAAAAAACCCAAATCTCTATATGAAATTTAGGTTTTTATTTATGTGCTTTCGCGAAAGCGTACCATTAAAAGTATTAAAACTAACTCTATTTTATCTACTCTCAATTTGTAATGTTTACTAATCCATTGGTATGCTCACTGAAATCATTAAGGGATTATACAAGAAAACAAATCTTATATTATTTTGTTGTATTGATATCCTTTACTAAAATCTTAATATTATCAATATTTTTTGAGCTTAACTCATAAGCTCCTGGCTTTGTAATAAATAGTGGTGTACTATCTGAAGAGGAAATGTATATTCCTTTTGGTGTTGCCACATAATTCAAATCACCCTCCATGCGCTTTTGATACGTCAATTGTACTTCTCTATCAAATCGATCATCGTTGTCATAATCTATCATAATTGATTTTTCTACGTAGATCGGGGAGTTTATTAAACTTTGATTTAGTTCTCCAGCATCTTTTGGGTCGAGGATTAAGTTTCTACGCTCTGTACTTGTTGTCTTAATAGTGATTGTTTTTTCATTATTGAGTTCATACTCCTTTACGGTTGTAGTTTTTGCTTTATCTGCTACAGATTGTGCACTTACAGATCCTGCAATTAGTAATGAACATAATAGTGTCTTCATCGTCGTTTTCATAATTTTGTATTTAAAGTTAATATTCGATTATTGTTGGTTTTTATTTTTTAGTAGCATCGTCAATTTCATCTGTTACTTCTTCAACGCCTTCTTCTACAGCATCTCCTGCTTTTTCTGCCGTTGTTTTTTCTCTACAGCTTGATATAGAGATCGTAAATAATGCTAATGCTATGGCTGTGAAAATTGTTTTTTTCATGGTATGTTGTTTTATATTATTATTTTCTTATTGTTCACTACAAAGATGCTACAATAGTCTGCTTTTTGTGTTACAGAATTTTTGATTTCTGTTATATGTTTTTATTGAGAATATCTTTTTATTAATATCTATTTTCCATTATATTAAGACACTTTTATCTAAATATATCTTTAACGCAAAAAAGCCATAACAAGAGGAAATGTTATGGCTTTTGTATTTTCTTTTTCAATTATTTTTTCAGTCCTCCTCTTATTAAGGAAATGATGAAAAGTACAATAAATACAAAAAATAAGATTTTTGCTATTCCTGAAGCTGCTCCTGCAATTCCTCCAAATCCTAATACTGCTGCTATTACAGCGATGATAATAAATGTAATGGTCCAACGTAACATAGTTTAAAATTTTTATGGTTTGATTGTTTTTTTAAATACTCTAGAAGAAACTACTAAGCACTTCTCCTGTTGTACACTACAAAGATGCAACTCAAACACGCTTTTTGTGTTACATGATTATTTCTTTATGTTTCAATATTACAGGATGTTAGTGTGGTTATATTTTATACGCTTTCGCGAAAGCGTACTCAACCCTTTTCCTAAATTATGAAATAAGATTATTGAACGTATGTTTCTAAATTAAAAAACTTCGATACGTTCTTATGTAGAACATATCGAAGTTTTTATTAAAATTATAGCGATGCTATTATTTCTTTTTCTTAGTAGGCATTTTACTAATATGCAGCTCCTCATCTGTTTTCTGATTCCAAGCGTTGAGCATCCAGCTTTCTTTTTCTAATTCTCTTATGTATGCTCCTATCAGATCTATCGTACCTTCATCTCCAGCTTCCTCTGCTACTTTAAGCACCGCAGACATTTGCATAAGTAGAATCTTATGGTTTTCTAAAATTATTTTTACCATCTGTGAGTCATCTACAATGATGTCTACTTCTTTTATCGAAGTCATTTCTAGGTATTGGCTTCCTTTACTTAGCGGGTGATACCGTAGGGTAAGAATACGTTCTGCCAACTCATCTATTTTTATTCTGGCTTCGTTGTATAGATGTTCAAATCTTTGATGTAGGTCAAAGAAATTTTTTCCTAAAATGTTCCAATGGAACGTTCTTAAGTTTTGATAATATATATGGTGATCTGCGAGTAGTATATTAAGTTCGTCTACTACAGATTCTATTTTGTCTTGATCTATATTTAAGTAATTCATAATGTTTTTTTTGTGTTATTATTTTACTTGGCTCACTTGACTCTCTTCTCCAGTATCTCCACTTTCTGAAGGCATGAAGCGATCTAACTGATTTCCAAGATTTAGTGTTCTGATTGGGAATGGGATTTCTATTTTTGCATTATCGTATGCTTCTTTGATATAAATCATAGCTTCACTTTTTGCTTTTGCAACTTCTAGTCCAGATGAGGAGTTAATCCAAAATCTGATCTCGTAGTTAATAGAGCTATCTCCAAAACCTCTGTATAGAAACAGAACATCTTCGTCTGTTTCTGGAATTTCAAAATTGTCAATAATTGTTTTTATCGTGAGCGATCTCACATCTCTTAAATTTGATCCATAAGCAACGCCACACTCTAGAATAACTCTTGATTGTGGTGTTGAAGAGTAGTTTTTTACGGGTCCTTCTACTACTAATTTGTTAGGGATGTATACTAAGTTATTGTCTTTTTGTCGTAAGGTGGTCGCTCTAAAGTTAATGTCAATTACTTCTCCTTCAAAGTCATTAGTCTCTATCCAATCGCCGTTTTTAATTGTTTTAATGTAGGAGAGTACAATTCCAGAATAGGTATTTGCAAGTGCGCTTTGAAGTGCTAAACCTACAGCAAGTCCAAGGACTCCTGCACCAGCGAGTATGGTATTTAATGTTTTACCTAAATCAAGAATTCCGAGTACTAGAAATAAACCTAGAGCTACAATAATGATGGCTGCAAATCTTGCAATCACTCTTCGCATAGATAATTGTAATGAAGTCTTGGTTAACAGTTTCTTCATCAATTTATTTACGTACCTAGAGATTATAATTACTAGTGTAAATACTATTATCGCTACAATGATATTAGGAATATTAAGTACTATAGTATCTAACCAAGATTCTAACTTAGATAGCATTTTATCTACAGCATCTTTAAAACTTACTTTCATTATTTCTGCAATCATTATTCTTTATTTTTTGTAACTCTCTTAATTTACGGTTATGTTAAATTATATATATTCTGGATTTTTTGCAATTCCATCAGTCATCATCGTCCTATTCATTTTAGAATTCTAATATAAGTAGTGTGTTTGTAAAAAGAAATTGATTTTACTCGCTCTTAATTTTTATTTCAGTTTCTCCATCGTCTTTTTTGATTTTAACTTTGGTGTCTTCTGTTTCCATTTTAATCTTATCACCGCCATCTTTTATTTTGATTTCAGCACCTTGATCTTTCATCTCTTCCATGATTTTCTCTTCTTGTGTTTTCTCTCTACAAGATGTGCTTATGAATCCTATAGCTAATGCTAATACTGTGGTATAGATTATTTTTTTCATAATGGTTGTATTTAAGTATAATTAAAAAGCTCTTAGTTCAGAGCTAATCTTCAAAGGGGATTGAAGATTATAAGCTCTTAAGTAAGAGCCATTAGTTGAACTAAGAGCATTTAAGCAATTTATATTTCTTATTTGCAATCTCTTATCTATTATGATACTATATTTTCTAATGATTTTACAGTTCTAAGATCCGCTGCCACCATTTCTTTTTGACTTTCTAACAGACTTCTAACTTCTGGATTAAAGTTGACATTAGAAATTTGTTCTTTATATTCACTTATTGTTGCTTCTTCTCCTCTTACACATTCTTCTAAAATAGCTTCGTCCGTATTAAAACTCATCGCTGATTTTACATCAATCCATGTGCGGTGTACATTTCCTAGTGTTGTTCCTTTTGCTACAGGTTCTGAGTTAAATTTTCTGATATGTAAATCTAGTTCGTTTGCAAATTGTGACCTACGCGCTGCTTTTTCTTGTAACCAATTTTTTAATGGCTCTTTCTCAGCTTTAGTCATTACTTGCTTATATCCAGCTTCTGCATCGTATGTTTTTTGTAATAATTCTTGTAATGCGTCTACTTGTTCTTTTGTATGGTCTGTAATTTTCATAATTTTTTGTTTTTTAAAAAGTTAATATTTATCTCGTGGCAGACCAGAATTAATTCGACATCCTATTTGCAATTAATCTTGTCGTGACAATTTGCAATCCTAAACCAAATATCTTCTTTAGTGTTGAAGAAGATTTACCAAATAGTAGTCTTTTGGAGATATAGCCTCCTATATAGCTTGCTGTAGTTGTCAATAATGAACTTTTGAAATCTGATTCCTTTTTGAAACCTTCAAAAGCTCTACCAATCATATTAGATGGCTTAAAGTATTCTGCAGTGATGTAGGCTTGTTGTGTTAGATCTCTTAAAGTTTCACGTCTCTCTTTGCGAAGGGCAACAATCGCCTGCTTAAGTTCCATTTCTTTAGTACTAGATTTGCTCATCTTGCTCAATATTAGATATAGGTGTAATTTTATTGGTTTCTGTCTCTTTCGTTTTGGGTTTCATTAGTTTTGTAATTACCAAATCTGTAACTGGTCTTTGGATTAAACTTTTATTGAAAGCATATACAATTACTGCTACTACCAAATAAAATAATGATATAATAAAGAATCCTTTAAAATAGTCGCCCAGAAAATTACCTATTAGAAATGCTAAACCTAGGTTAAGGAAAGTAATACAGGTAGAGATAATCAAAATAAGTATTGCTCTGCTAGCCAGTGAAGAGACGATGTCTGCCGATGTGTCTATTGCACTAAGTTTATATAACTCTATACTTGTTTCTGTATATTGCTTTGCTTTGTTAAAAAGAGTTTCAATATGACCTACTGTATTACTCATGCTGTCTTAATTATATTTTTATGATTTTACTTCTTGCTTCACTTTTTTCATTTCTGCCTTAGTTGTTTGAGCAATCTCGTTTCCTGCACTCTTCAAAACATCATATTTTTCTGATGCTTTTTCTAATAAAGTATTAAGTTCTTCTTTCAAACTCTCTGTCGTGTCTTTTCCTTTCTTTGCAATTTTTTTGCGAGTTTTTGATCCTTTATCTGGTGCAATTAACATTCCTACGATCGTTCCTATTGCTATTCCTGCTAATGTTCCTAATACTGAGTTATTCATAATTTTAAATTTTAAGTTGTTATTAATTTATTTTCTTTTAAATCTTCATTTAGACGCCTTTACCGCCTATGAGCCTTAATAATACCGCAATTACTGCTATTACTAATAAAATGTGTATTAATCCGCCTACACTATAGACAAAAAAACCTAATGCCCATCCTATTACAAGTATTACCGCTATTATGTATAATAAACTTCTCATACTTCTTTTTTTATTTAAATTACTTTAGACTCTCTAAAGTATGTTGTGCTAATTCTTTATTTACTTTTATTATTTCTATATATCCTTGTGTAGCAAACTCTATTTGATCGTCATCTGTGTTTCGTCTTAACGTATCTAAGACCTCAATTTGAGTCTCCAGTTTATTTTTTATAGTTCCTAAAATATCTGTAGTAACAACTTCTTCATTTTTAAGGTATTTTAAAACATTTAATTGATATGTTGGCTTACTAGCTACAGAAATCATATTTTCCTCTGCTAAATTTTGAAGTTTATTAAGTATTTTTTGTTGTGATACTTTTATATTTATTGCTATGTCTTTTACTTCTTGATTTTTTTCTGTTTCTGCTATTGCGTCACAAAGAGCAATTGTATTTAAATTATGTTGAGTAGCTTCAACAAACAAATCAGCTTCTAACTTATCATTCTGAACTTTTTCAATATTGATTAATTTTTGTTCAGCAGTTATAGTTTCCTTGCATGAAATAATAATTAAAATTATTAAGAATGATACTGTAGTTTTAATTGTATTCCTTTTCATAATCATTTATTTCCTTCTGCAAAGATTGTTGAATTTGCATCGCTTCGTGTTACAGGATTTTTTCTAATCATTATAAGATTTACATTGTATCGTTTTAAATTCTATAATTAAGAAGAAATATTTACCGTTTTTGTTACTACAAAGATGCAATCAAAGGGGAAATAATGTATTACAGGATTTTTGAAGAGTGTTATGTAATTACAACATATTTGATTTATATTATGCAAAAAGAGGCTGTCTAAAAAGGTGGCCTCTTTTTTTTGCATTATTTTTTTTATTTTGTATCTTAATAACATGAAATCT
>NZ_CALEMI010000068.1 GCF_937910895.1 uncultured Dokdonia sp.
TTTCATTCTCAATAAAATGGTGGTATAATATTCAAGATCATGTTAATCAAGATGGAAGATCTGGATATGAAACATTTAATAAAGATGGTAATAGAGTTTACATTATTGCTCAGTTTTTTCCTAGAATGGCAGTTTATAATGATGTAGAAGGATGGCAGAATTATCAATTCTGGGGTAATGGAGAATTTGCATTACCATTTGGAGATTATGAAGTAGATATTACAGTGCCAGCAGATCATTTATTGGATGGTACTGGTGAAATCACTAACCTAAAAGAAGTTTACAGTAAAGAAGAGTACAAGCGTTGGGAAAATGCAACCAAATCGTATGATAAGCCTGTCATCATTCGCACACAAGCAGAGGCAGAACAAATAGCTGCAGGAAACGCAACTAAAACGAAGACATGGAAGCTTAAAGCTCAAAACGTACGTGATTTTGCATTTGCTACTTCACGTAGATATATTATGGATGCTCAAGCGGTACGTTTTCCAGAGCGCGATGTCATGGCAATATCCATATACCCACCAGAAGGGAATCCATTATGGGAAGAGTATTCTACAAAGGCTGTTGTACAAACTCTACAGACATACTCTAAATTTACCTTTAACTACCCATACCCTAAAGCAATTTCAGTACACGCAAAAAACCAAGGAATGGAATATCCTATGATCTGCTGGAACTACGGACGTCCTAACGAAGATGGTACTTACAGTGATCGTATTAAATATGGTATGATCTCCGTAATTATACACGAGGTAGGTCACAACTATTTCCCAATGATTGTCAATAGTGATGAGCGCCAGTGGGGATGGATGGATGAAGGTTTAGATACTTTTATGCAATACCTTACTGAGCAAGAATTTGGAGAAAATTTTCCAGAAGCTATTGGAGATAATAAAGCATATCCATCACGTAGAGGAGCACCTTCTAGGATTGTAAATTATATGAAAGGGGATCAAGACTTTATTTCTCCGATCATGTCTAATCCCGAAAATGTTTATCAATTAGGGAATAATGCGTATGGAAAACCAGCAACAGCACTTAATATTTTAAGAGAAACAGTGATGGGGCGTGAGTTATTTGATCATGCTTTCAAAACGTATGCCCAAAGGTGGATGTTTAAACACCCAACGCCAGAAGATTTCTTTAGAACGATGGAAGATGCATCTGCAGTAGACTTAGATTGGTATTGGAGAGGTTGGTTTTATAGCACAGAAAGTGTTGATATAGGTGTTAAAGAAGTAAAATCATATTATATTACAGATAAGGTTACAAAAGAAGGAAAAGAACGTTTAGCTCGTTTTGGGGTGACAGACCCAAGTACTATACAAGCGGTGTATGTAGTAGATGAAGATAGCGAAGATTTTGATCCAGCACTTAAAGGAAAATCGATGTTAGAGAACTCAGCCACCCTTAAAGAATACCTCATGGATAACTTTACTCCAGAAGAACGTGCTAAAATTAAGGAGCCTAAACATCTATATAAAATAGTTTTTGAAAAGCCAGGAGGAATTCCAATGCCTATTATTGTAGAGTATGAATATGCAGATGGTACAAAAGAAAAAGTTACGTACCCAGTTCAAATATGGCGTAAAAATGATAGTGAAGTAAGTAAAGCGATCGCATCAGATAAAGAGATTGTTAAGGTCACTATAGATCCAGATCTTGAGACAGCAGATATTGATACCGATAATAATAGCTGGCCTAAAGCTAAGAAGCTAGGTGAATTTGAAAAATTCAAAGAGAATGTAAAAGGATAATCCTTTTTAAATTTTATAGTAATAAGCGTCAATTGTATAGTTGGCGCTTATTTTTTTATAACAAAAACACCTTCTAATATATAATGAACAAAACATAACAATTGTTATCTTTGCAGTATGGTCACACTTCCATTATTTATCAGCGGTACCGAGATTGCATTCATTATTTTTATAGTGATTATGGTTTTTGGTGCAGATAAAGTACCAGAAATCGCCAGAGGTCTAGGTAAAGGGATGCGTACATTGAAAGATGCCACTAATGATATCAAAACTGAAATCACTAAAAGTGCAGAAAAACAAGGTATCGATCTTGACCTTGATGTAACCAAAGACATTAAGAAAGAGATAGATAAGGCAAAAGAAGATATTAATGATATTACAGGACCTATTAAACGCCAGTTTTAATGGATCAAATTCTTGAGTGGGACAAGGAACTATTTTTATATCTCAATGGACTTAGTGTAGGAAATTGGGATCATTTTTGGCTGTTAGTTACTCAAATAGAAAACTGGATTCCTCTATATATTCTTTTCTTTTTCTTTTTTTGGAAAAAGCTTCCGCGAAAAAAAGCACTACTAGCTACACTGTTTACATTTATATTAATGGGACTTACACTAGGTATAACACGCTTAGTTAAAAACTATGTAACTAGAATAAGACCAAATAACGAACCTGAGTTTAATGGTCTTGTCAGAGTATTACAAGATAATCCTGATTTTAGCTTTTTTTCTGGGCATTCAGCGGTTTCGTTTGCCGTATCTATTTTTGTCATTCTTATTTTAAAACAGCATATCAAGTGGATCTGGTTGATTTTAATCTGGCCAATCCTTTTTACTTTGAGCAGAATCTTCGTGGGCGTACATTATCCAAGTGACTTATTAATTGGCGCTATTGTTGGAATCGTACTGGCTATTATTTCAAGAAAACTTCTTCGCCGTATTGTATAAGTATATCATTTTAGCTTTAATTTGAATCCTTGCTTATATAATACCTGTAATTGGCGCAAAATTATTCGTAATTAAAACTGTATAGATTTGCATAATTGACAACTAATTGGCAATTATTTTAAGAAATTAATATTATGCGTGCATAGTGGTTGTGAATTTTTAGTATATTAGTCGTATAACTATTTAATTCAATCCCCCATGAAAAAAACACTAGCCATTATCGCAGGAGCATCCCTGCTTTTTTTTACTTCTTGTACACGTGATGAAGATATAATTACTTCTATCCAAGAAGAAAATGTAGTACTTAATGCTCAAGAGTCTGATACATTTTTAACGATAGAAGAGATCAATGCAATTATCAATAAAACACTTTTTGAAAAAGGAGCATTTTCTTGGGATGGTGTGCCAGCCAATGTATTATGGAGTGCCGCAGTTCACGGAAGCGAAATGATAACCGTAGGATATGGTAATAAAGGAGAAAGTTTTAGAGAAGGTAAAGACAGTCGCTTAGAAGCAATACAGGATGACATATTAATGACGGTAGCTGCCTCTGAGCAACAAACTAGAAGTGATCTTAGATACATTAGCGATGATGTACTTAATGTGATTGATATTCAGATTACTTCATTAGAAACAATTAAGAATTTAAAAGCGATCTCTACAATTAGATATTTAGAGCCAAATGGATATTCATATTTTACTACAAAATCTGAAGCCACCGTTTCACCTCAAGACCGTTCATCTAGTGGTTGTGATATGTCTGGTGCTAGTTTAAATACAAATGATTATCGTACAATTACCCCAGGCTCATTAGTTTCTTGGACATTTGATAACCATAATATAACACAAGCATGGAACCAAAGCACAGGTGCTGGTGTAACGATCGGTGTGATTGATACAGGAATTTCTCCTAATCAACCATTATTAAACGCAAACTTTGGAGACGGTATGTCTATAGATACTCGTACGGTAGAAAAATATGGAACCTATATAGATTCAGCTTGGTGGTGGTCTAATAATTTGGACGGTCCAAATGACAAATGTGGCCACGGTACTAGTATGACAGCTACAGCTACAGCTCCTCGTAATAATGACAATAAGCCCGTAGGGGTTGCCTATAATGCAAACTTAGTTTCGTATAGAGGTACTGCAGATGTTTTATTAAATGATTATCATGAACGTAAAGGAGTATCCAACGCATTACGAGCATTAGGAGATCGAAATGATGTAAAAATCATATCCATGTCTATAGGGTATTTATGGACTATCGGTAATGTAAGAGATGCGGTACGTTATGCACATAATAGAGGAAAATTAATATTTGCGGCTGGTGGTACATCAACCACAATAACAAATTCATATCCTGTCATTTTTCCAGCAAGTATGCCTGAAGCCATTGCAGTCACAGGTGTTACTGATGCCAATACCTATAAAAGATGCGATACATGCCATAGCGGTCCACAAATTGAATTTACCATTGTTATGGAACGTGATAACAATAGAGATAGAACAGGAGCTGTATTAGGTTTTTATGCAGGAGACAATGATTATGTTGGAGGATCTTCTGTAGCCACTGCTACCACAGCAGGAATTGCAGCGCTAGTTTGGGCAAAATATCCTAGTTGGACTCGAGAGCAAGTGTTGAATAGAATGCGACAATCATCAGATTTGTATGGTAACCCAAGTAATGCATTTGGTTATGGTAATATAGATGCTAATCAAGCTGTTCAATAAAACATACGCTTATATAGTAGAAAAGGCTCTGTCAATTATGGAGCCTTTTTTTATTTTTAGATAATCCTACTTATAGTGAGCCCATCTCTTATAGGTAACAAGACTGTTTCAAGTCGGGGATCTTCGTTGAGAAGTTTGTTATACTCAAGGAGTACTTTGGTGTCTACATCTTTTTCTTGTAGAGGTTCTACCACTTTTCCGCTCCAAAGCACATTATCGGAAAGTATGACACCTCCAGAATTCATCTTATCCATAATGAGATTGAAATATTTGATGTAATTACATTTATCTGCATCTATAAAAACCAAGTCAAAAGTGACGTCTAATGTTGGAATAATAGCTAACGCTTGACCTAGATGGTGTTGTATTTGTTGTCCATAAGGCGATGCATCAAAATGTTTTCTTTGAAAATCAACCAATTCCTCTTTGATATCGATGGTGTGTAAGATTCCTTCTTTTTGTAATCCTTCCGCGAGGCATAGTGCGCTATAGCCTGTAAATGTTCCAATTTCAAGAATAGCTTTGGGATGGATCAATTTTGATAACATACTTAATACACGTCCTTGGTATGGACCCGAAAGCATGCGAGGTTGTAGTATTTTTTGATAGGTCTCACGCGTAAGATTATTTAAATACTCAGGTTCTTGAGCAGAATGCGCCACCACATATTCGTCTATATTTTCAGGTAAGAAGTGCATATATTTAATTTCGCGAAAGCGGAAAACTTATCCACCTTATCACTTATAATTTTTTCAATAAATCAGCGTCTATTCTCTATATTCTTTTATCTTTAAACGGAGCGATCTATTTCCCCATAATCCGTTTCTTAAACGCTTCCTTCTTCTTTTCATCATTTCCATATAACCATTGTACCACATTATCATCCCATATTTGATCGTATTCTGTAGCGTTTATGATCTTTCGTTCTAAGGCAAGATCTAATATTTTACCGGGATAACTACTTTGAGAATGACTTTCCATTTCACCTAGTGGATACGGATCATCAAGACCCATAATGACTTGTTTACTCCCTTGGTTTTCTATCACTAATTTTAACGAATTTGTGTCGTGTACCAATGTGTCAAAAAAAATATTAGGATGTCCTACTGATTTTCTAGGATGTGTTTTTCCTTCAAAAAGATCTGGACGTCCATCAAATCCTTGAATACGTCTTCCCAGATTTATTTGCGCTAGTTGTCCACCATGTGCAAAGCAAACACGCATTCCAGGATATTTGTCTGCATAACCATTTAAGGTTAAAAAATGATAGGCATCTGCACATTGCGCCAGCATCCAGATTAAATGAAAACGCCAGTTAGTGTTTTCTAATTTGATAAACTTTTCTCCATCATAGGGATGTACTTCTACAGCGAGATTATACTTACTAGCCAGTTCAAAAATAGGTTCGTTTTCTTCATCAAAAATACAACGCCACGTTCCAATCGTATCCATGTAATGTGTAGGTAAACAAAGCAAATCCATCCCGAGGACTTCTACACAACGTTCTATTTCCCACAAGGCACCTCGTACAAATCCAGGATGTACTACAAATCCAGTGGTGAATTTTGAAGGGTGTTCTTTCTGTACCCGTGCATTAAAATCATTTTGAAACCGCAAGGCTTGCTTCATTTCTTCTAGCCGTAACCCATTTCCGTAAAGCTGAGAAAGATTAAGCACGACAGCATGATCGATCTTATTATGTTCCATCCACGCTAACTTCTCATCTAAAAAGAAACTAGAATCTGTCACAGGACGACTCCAGTTTTTTTGCAACATAAATTTTCGATCTTTATCCACCCAGAATATTCCTTTGTCTTTCATAAACTGTGGAATCTCCTCGGGATAAGGAAGTAAATGAGAATGACCGTTAATGCGTAGTTTTTTCATATAGGATTGCTGCAATAGCAACAAGGATGTTAGTTAGTTTATAAAAATACAAAATGTAATCGCAGGATGTATTTTACAGCGATTTTGTACGACCACCATCTACGGGAACATTAATTCCATTGATGTAGCTGGCTCTTTCACTAGCCAAAAACGTAATAGCACTAGCAACTTCTTCTGGTTGTGCGAAGCGTTTTGCAGGTGCTGCATTTTGCATGGCAGTTTCAATTTCTGCAATAGATTTTCCAGTTTTCTTAGCTTTATTTTCTATAATTTCAGAAAGTCTACCCGTGGCAGTAGCTCCTGGAAGCACATTGTTAACTGTGATACCAAAAGACCCAAGTTCATTAGCGAGTGTTTTACTCCAATTAGCAACAGCGCCTCGTATGGTATTACTCACCCCAAGACCATCAAGAGGTTGCTTTACGGAAGTAGAAATGACGTTAATGATTCTGCCGTATCCAAGTGCTTTCATACCAGGAACAACAGTTTGAACAAGCAGATGATTGGTTTGTAAATGTTGTGTAAACGCTTTCGCGAAAGCGGTCACTTCAGCATCCACAATAGCACCACCAGGAGGTCCTCCCGTATTATTGATAAGAATATGGTATTGTTTTTTAGTTTCTGAAACCGCCTGTGCTACCTGTAGCGGATGTGTAAAATCGGCAACAACATACGCATGTGTTTGAGAGCCGTCATTGGGAAGCTCTGTAAGTACACTTTTTAGTTTTTCTTCATTACGTGCTACCAGTGTCACGTTTGCGCCTTCTTGCGCAAGTGCGATGGCTGTAGCTTTGCCAATGCCAGCTGTGCTTCCGCAAACTAATGCATTTTTATGGGTAAGATGTAGATTCATAGGTGGGAAGATAATGAGATTAATAGACTAAATATAAACGTTACAATTTATAATTGTAAAGGTATATGAATCTTTAATCGAAAGAAAACAATATTTTCGCGTGTCTAATAAAATTAATTTTATGCGTTATTTGTTAACTACACTGCTATTTGTTTTTACAACTTCTATGATCTGTGCTCAAAGCACTTATTTTAATGTAGAAGAAACAACTCCTTTTAAGGATATAAAAAAAGGAAGTGATCTCGTTGACGTACATCAATTTGATAGTGGAGAAACCATTCTTATAAGAGCTATTAAAAAGGAGTATGTGTTAAGTGCTTTTGATGCCTCACATCGTCTTGTCGCCAATATCGAGTTGGATAAAGCTAAGAAGGAAACGATTATTGGGAGTGTAGCGACAGAGGGACTCGTGCGTATATTTACATCAGATAAAGTAGATAAGGAAAATATAGATGTGTATTGTCGCACGTATTTCCTTTCGTCAAAAAGAATAGAAAAGGTAAAGCTATATTCTCAAGAAACAGGAAGGCGTCGTAAAACAAGTATATTTACGCTATTTGAACCAGCTCCTAAAAAGTATCAAGAAAATTTTAGAGTATCTCCTAATGGAGAATATATAGCATTTTCTATAGATAACATAAATTCAAAAACCACGAGTTCCCTTATTCGTGTGTATGATAAAAATCTTACAGAGATCTATGAAAAAGAATATGTGAAGGAGACCGAAAATTTATTTCAGTTTGATGACTTTATTATTACAGATGATATTGAGATTTTAACTGCAGGGAAGCTTTACAAAGAAGGTATTAGCGATAAGAAAAAAGGGAAAGCAAACTATGAATATGTGATTCATAAAGTCTCAGAAGATGACCATTCTTTTGCTACGATAAATTTAGGAGATAACTTCATTAAAGAAGTTCGATTTGCACAAACAGATGACGCTATTCGATTATTAGGATTTTATTCTGAAAAAAGCTCTTTTAGAATGAAAGGAGGTATTTCTTACGCATTTAATGGAACCGATATTTCAAATGTTACTCCAAAAGTAACTCCTTTTCCAGCGTCTATATATGATGATATTTACAATGAAAATAAAGCTGAGCGTAAAAAGAAAAAAGAAAAAGAATTTAGAAGCTATTATCTAGATTATTCTATCATAGACGAAGAAGGAAATGCTTATCTAACAGCAGAACAATTTTATATTACCCAGCACACGTTTAATAACGGACCTAATGGAGCTATGTCAACAGTTACAACTTTTCACTATGATAATATATTGGTTATAAAATTTGATAAGGAAGGAAATCTAGTATGGGGTAGGAGTATCTTTAAAAAGGCAAATTCACCTTCATACAATGCATTTGCAGTAGATAAAAAACTACACATACTTTTGAATACAGGAAAGAATATTCAAGAAAAGTCTAACGGGAGGAAAAAAGTAAAAAAGAGTTTCTTAGAAAAATCTGCGTTGTTTGATATTGTATTTGATCAAGATGGGAATGATACCTATCAAATGGTTAAAGAGAATGATGGTCGTAAAGATTTTTATAGCCCCAATCGCGGAAACTATAGTTTTAACCAGTTTATTATGGCAAACCTTTCTAAAAATAAAAGGCAGTTTTTAATCCTTACTAAAAAGTAACATTCTATAACTAGCCTATTCGTATTATAAAAGGGTCTAATTAATAGTATTTAATACATATATTTTTAGGTTCTGTAAAAAAGCGAAGGGCTTCAAAACCACCTTCTCGACCTACACCACTTGCTTTTACACCACCAAACGGCGTGCGTAAATCACGCATCATCCACGTGTTTACCCAAACGATTCCCGCTTGAAGTGTATTGCTTAATCGCATGGTTCGATCTAGATCTTTTGTCCATAGGGTAGCAGAAAGACCATAGGTCACATCATTGGCGTATTCAAGAACTTCTTCTTCGGTGTCAAATGGCATGAGGGTGACAACAGGTCCAAAGATTTCTTCTTAGTTCAGTTGACAACGATTGCTCTGTACTTCAATTACCGTTGGTTCAAGATAGTATCCTTTTTCGTAGCCCTCTATAATGACTTGATTTCCTCCACAAAGTATGGTGCCATCTTCTTCGGGAGCTTGTGCTATATAGGATTGTACTTTTTCGAGATGTGATTTAGAGACTAATGCGCCTAAGTTCGCTTTCGCGGAAGCGGGATGCGCAACAACCAAATCGGTAACTCGTGCGACAAAATCTTTTTTAAACTTTTCATACAACGGCCGCTCCACAAAAATCCGACTTCCACAGAGACAGATTTGTCCTTGATTTGCAAAAGAAGAGCGTATCGTGGTGTCTAGCATACGGTCATAATCACAATCGGCAAAAATGATATTTGGGTTTTTACCTCCCAGTTCTAAGGATAGTTTTTTAAACATCGGTGCACAGGTACGCGCAATGTGTTCTCCTGTTTTTGTGCCCCCCGTAAAACTAATGGCTTTAATTTCTGGATGCTCAAGAATGGCTTGTCCTGTGGTAGTACCCAAGCCGTGTATGATGTTTAATACACCAGGAGGTAAACCTGCTTCTGTACAGATGTCTCCAAGAAGAAAAGCAGTCATAGGCGTAACTTCCGAAGGTTTTGCGATCACACAATTACCTGCGGCAATAGCAGGGGCAATTTTCCAAGTAAATAGGTATAAAGGCAAATTCCACGGGCTGATGCATCCTACAACGCCAATGGGTTTACGAAGGGTAAAATTGATAGCTTGTAATCCCACGCTCTCATGACTCTCGGAAGCAAATTGGGTGATAGCATGTCCAAAAAACCGAAAATTGGATGCGGCTCTTGGGATGTCTACAGTTTTAGCAAGACTCACGGGTTTTCCATTATCTCTACTTTCTGCTTCGGCGAGTTCTTGGAGTCTGTTTTCTATGCCATCGGCAATCTTTAAAAGAATCCGACTCCGTTCATCAATCGTGGTGGTTGACCATGTGGGAAATGCCGCTTTCGCGAAAGCTACCGCTTCCTGAATATCTTGTGCATTACTATTCGGAATTTTCCCGTAAATATCTCCAGAGGCAGGTTCGTAATTGTCTATCCAATCTCCAGATGTAGGAGCTTTATAGGTGCCGTTGGTGTAGTTTTGTATGCTAATATGGTCTCGCGTATTCATAGCTGGTTAAATTACAAATTTTAGATAGCTCTAGGAAACTTATTATTTGTTGAGTAAAGAAGTGTATAAGGTTAAAAGTTTAAGTGTTTAAAAGTCGATAAGTTGAGGAGTTTAAGAGTTTAAATGTTGAGGAGTTGTATTTATGGATGATGCGTACTTCCTAGAAAGGAGGGATTGAGGGAGGTGTTATATGAAAGCATTTGATTGTGTCAAATAAACGATGTAAGTTTCAAAAAAAAAGAGACTATTTTTACAATAGCCTCTTTACTAATATTATCTTCTTTAAGAAATTAATTATCTACAATCACCCATTGCCCATTGGCGATTAAGGGTTCTGCTTGTTTGTATTTCACTTCTTTGTTTTCACCTGTCATCACATTTTTAATAGTGACACGTTCATTACGGCCTATTTTTGGGCGATCACGAACAATGGTTTCTGTTACCTGTTGTTGAGGTTGTGTATTTCCTGCAGCTCTAGATTGGGCAGAACGCTCATCCATGTTAGGAATTTCTTCCTTAGACGTTTCTAGTCTTTCCTTTGCACGACGTACTTGCCCTGCATCTGCTACTTGTTGCTGATTTCCTTGAGGGATTTCTCCTTTAAATAAGAATGAAATTACTTCTTTGTTTACTTTGTCAATCATTCTTTTGAAAAGCTCAAAAGCTTCAAACTTATAGATCAATAAAGGATCTTTTTGTTCGTGCACGGCCAATTGTACACTTTGCTTTAACTCGTCCATTTTACGTAAATGCGTTTTCCAAGCATCATCAATGATGGCAAGTGTAATATTCTTTTCAAAATCAGTAACGAGTTGTTTTCCTCCAGATTCGTAAGCTTCTTTAAGATTGGTGACCACTCTTAGTTCTTTAGTGCCATCGGTAAAAGGAACGACGATACGCTCAAAGTTACTAGCAGGATCTTCGTACACTCTTTTTATAATGGGAAGTGCAAGGTCTGCATTGCGGGTCATTTTATCTTTGTAATGATCAAATGCAGCATGGTATACTTTGTCTGTAATTTCTTTCGCCGAAAGGCTAGAAAACTCTGATTCAGAAACTGGGCTACTCATAGAGAAGTAGCGAATCAATTCAAACTCAAAGTTTTTGAAGTCCTGTGCTTGTTTGTTAGCCTCTACAATAACTTCTGAGGTGTCATAGATCATATTGGCAAGGTCAACGCGTAAGCGTTCTCCAAATAAGGCGTGACGACGACGTTTGTAAACAACCTCACGTTGTGCATTCATCACATCATCATATTCTAGTAATCGCTTACGAACGCCAAAGTTATTTTCTTCTACTTTTTTCTGTGCCCGCTCTATAGATTTTGAAATCATACCGTGTTGAATGACTTCTCCTTCTTTAAGCCCCATACGGTCCATCATTTTGGCGATACGTTCGCTTCCAAAAAGTCGCATTAGATTATCTTCTAGTGATACATAAAACTGTGAGCTTCCTGGATCTCCTTGACGTCCAGAACGACCACGTAACTGTCTGTCTACACGACGTGAGTCATGACGCTCTGTACCTACAATGGCAAGACCTCCCGCTGCTTTTACCTCGTCAGAGAGTTTAATGTCTGTACCACGACCTGCCATGTTGGTAGCGATGGTTACAATACCTGCATTACCAGCTTCGGCAACAATATCTGCTTCTTTTTTGTGAAGTTTTGCATTCAGTACGTTATGAGGTACTTTACGAATGGTCAACATACGACTTAATAACTCAGAAATTTCAACAGAGGTAGTACCGATAAGAACAGGTCTTCCTTCATTTGAGAGTTTTGTTACTTCATCTATAACGGCATTGTATTTTTCACGTTTCGTTTTGTAAACGAGATCGTCTCTATCTTTACGAGCGATAGGTCTATTGGTTGGAATTTCTACAACATCTAACTTATAGATTTCCCATAATTCTCCTGCTTCTGTAACGGCTGTACCTGTCATACCAGACAGTTTGCGATACATACGGAAGAAGTTTTGTAGGGTTACAGTAGCAAATGTTTGTGTCGCATCTTCAATCTTTACATTTTCTTTTGCTTCAATAGCTTGGTGGAGTCCGTCGCTATAACGACGTCCATCCATGATACGTCCCGTTTGCTCATCGACGATCATTACTTTATTATCCATGACCACATACTCTGTATCTTTTTCAAAAAGTGTATATGCTTTTAATAACTGATTCATGGTATGTATACGCTCAGATTTTACACTAAATTCACGGAAGAGTTCTTCCTTTTCTTCAGCTTCTTGTTCTGGGCTAAGTCCTTTTGCTTCTATTTTGGCAATTTCCATTCCCATCTCTGGCATCACGAAGAAGTTAGGATCGTCTTCTCCAGATAAAAATTCTATTCCGCGATCAGCAAGTTCGATTTGATTATTCTTCTCATCGATAGTGAAGTATAACTCTGCATCAATTTTTGGCATCTCCCGATTATTATCTTGCATGTAGAAGTTTTCTGTCTTTTGTAATAATTGACGAATTCCTTCTTCACTAAGATATTTGATAAGTGCTTTGTTTTTTGGAAGTCCACGATACACACGTAATAATTGTACCCCTCCTTCTTTAGTTTCTCCAGCAGCAATTAATTTTTTTGCTTCTGCAAGCGTTCCTACTAACTGTTGACGTTGTATAGAAACTAGTTTTTCAATTTGGGGTTTTAGTGCGTTAAATTCGTGGATATCTCCTTTGGGTACAGGTCCAGAAATGATAAGTGGTGTACGGGCATCATCAACCAATACAGAATCTACTTCATCTACAATAGCATAGTTGTGAGGACGTTGCACTAAGTCATCTGGAGCGTGTGACATATTATCACGTAGGTAATCAAAACCAAATTCATTGTTTGTACCATACGTAATGTCTGCTGCATAAGCTGCGCGACGCTCAGGGCTATTTGGTTTGTGATAATCGATACAATCTATGGTTAGTCCATGAAACTGGAAGATAGGAGCCATCCAAGCGCTATCACGTTTTGCTAGGTAGTCGTTTACGGTGACTAGATGAACACCATTACCAGTAAGTGCGTTCAGGTACATAGGTAAGGTGGCTACAAGGGTTTTACCTTCTCCTGTTTGCATTTCTGCAATTTTTCCTTGATGCATGGCGATACCTCCAATAAGCTGTACGTCATAATGAATCATGTCCCAAGTAACTTCTTTTCCAGCAGCATCCCAGCTATTTGACCAGATGGCTTTATTACCTTCTAGCGTTACGTAGTCTTTGGTACCGCTGAGGAGTCTGTCATATTCTGAAGCTATCACTTCTAAGGAAGTATTGTGTGTAAAACGTTTTGCTGTTTCTTTTACAACAGCATACGCTTCAGGAAGAATAGCATTTAATGCTTCTTCAGACACGGTATAAGCTTCATCTTTTAAGGCATCTATCTGTGTGTAGATTTCTTCACGGTGATCTATATCTTCTGTTGCTTCTGCTTCTTCTTGTAATTTTGCAGTACGATCATGTACATCTTGTAATGCATCTGCAAGTCGTACTTTAAATTCTAACGTTTTTCCTCGTAACTCGTCTAAGGAAATAGCTTCAAATTCTTTTTCAAAAGATTTAATTTTATCTACAATAGGTGTAATAGCACCCACATCCTGTTTAGACTTATCACCTACAAAAACCTTTAATACCTTATCTAATAATCCCATAATATATGGTGTTGTTATGTGTAATTTATAAACATCAAATTTAATCAAAAAAAAAGCCTCTAAGCGAGACTTTTTATAGTGTTTTAACGTAATGCTTTATTAATATTCATCTTCGTTCCAGAGATAATCTTCATCAGAAGGGTAATCTGGCCAAATCTCTTCGATTGAATCATAAGAGTCACCTTCGTCTTCAATCGCTTGTAGATTTTCAACTACTTCTAAAGGGGCTCCAGTTCGTATCGCATAATCGATCAACTCATCTTTTGTTGCCGGCCAAGGTGCATCACTTAAATAAGAAGCTAGTTCTAATGTCCAGTACATAGCAAATATGTTTTTAAATTTTGTGCAAAAATAATTTTTCTGAGCTGAAAACCAAGTGAAATGTCGATTATTTCAAAATAAATTTAAGAACGTATACATCAGAGGCATATCAAGTACGTGTGTTTATCTTACTGAGAGTACTGTTTTGCGTGATAAATAGCAGCAATATTTTTATTCTAATTTTTTCGGGATCCATTTGATCTCCTCTGCCTTTAGATCGTTGGACAACTTCCGTGCCAGCACAAAAAGATAGTCAGAAAGTCGGTTAAGGTACTTTAGGGTATGTTCATCAAAAGGTGCTATATCGTACAGTGCCGTGGCTAAGCGCTCTGCTCTTCGGCATACACAACGAGCAATGTGACAATATGACACGGTAGTATGCCCTCCGGGTAGCACAAAATGTGTCATTGGGGGTAGGTGGTCATTCATCGTGTCCATTTCTGTTTCGAGAAGCACGATGTCTTCTTCACTTACTCGTGGTATATTGAGTCTATCTTTCCCGTTTTTTAGTGTCATTTTTTCTGGATCTGTGGCAAGTACTGCTCCCACAGTAAAAAGCTTGTCCTGAATATGGATTAATAGTTCCTTACTTCTTGAATCTATCTCTTGATCACGGATCAATCCTATGTGAGAATTAAGCTCATCTACAGTGCCATAACTATCAATACGAATATGGTGTTTAGGCACACGTGTCCCTCCAAAAAGTGCAGTCGTTCCTTTATCTCCTGTTTTAGTGTATATTTTCATGAATCCTTGCGAAAGCGAGTATCTTAATATCGCTGTCGGCTTTTTTATAGTAAGGTGTACATCGGATACACCTTAGATGATTAGTTTTTAATAGTATAAGTTTTCCGCCTTCGCGAAAAGTTTTGAATGCTCTTTTTTGCTTTACGAATATTCTTAATCAAGAATAAAATCCCTATAAAAATGGCTACAAAAAGCATGTTTACTCTTCTTTTTCTTTTCTTTTAGCTTCATAATTATCTTTGAAATTACGTCGCTTACGTCGGTAGAGTTTGTTCTTATTACGTTTGTTATTAGCAAAAACGAGCAAAAATAAGATGGCAAGTCCTATAAAGACAACAAATATTTGCGAAGTATTCGATAATGAATCAAAGAATTTCATAGGTCTATATTCTATGTGATGAAGATACAGCCATACAGCGCAAATTACAAATGTGGATTCTTAAAAGTTTAGGGGTTTAAAGGTTTAAGAGTTTATGAGTTTATGAGTTTAGGAGTTTTAAGTTTAAGAGTTTAAAAGAAAGATATTTAATGTACAGAGAATACTTGAAATGTAAAAGGCGTGAGTACTTACCTCCTAGAAAGGCACTGTGCTGAGTTTATCGAAGTAAGGGATTGAGGGAGGTGTTATATGACAGTACTCAAAATTCTGTATAAATAGCGTTTCAGCGAGTTTATATTTCTAGAGAAATATAGTCAGGAAGTTGAGATGTTTTCGTACGGAAAATTCACTCGTTTTTTATGCTTTCGCGAAAGCGTAAAAAAGAAAACTATTAATTAGTAAGACACTTATCTATTACGAACGTCACTTTCTATAACGCCATCACGGAGTCTAATAATACGATGGGCATGTTTTGCAATATCTTCTTCGTGCGTTACCAGAATCACGGTATTTCCAGCCGCATGGATATCGTCAAACAAAGCCATAATCTCTACAGAAGTTTTGGAGTCAAGATTTCCTGTGGGCTCATCGGCAAGAATAATAGAAGGTTTATTTACGAGTGCTCTCCCTACAGCAACACGCTGGCGTTGTCCTCCAGAAAGCTGATTAGGTTTGTGATCCATACGATCTGCAAGACCTACGTCTTTAAGGACCTCTTCTGCGCGTTTATGACGATCTGCTTTTGAAGCACCTGCATATACCATAGGCAATGCTACATTATCCAATGCTGTTGTGCGAGGTAATAAGTTAAACGTCTGGAATACAAAACCAATCTCCGTATTACGCACTTCTGCAAGCTCATCATCACTCATGCTGCTCACATCACGATTATTTAAGATATACGTTCCAGAAGTAGGAGTATCAAGACATCCTAGAAGATTCATTAAAGTAGATTTTCCTGAACCAGAAGGTCCCATAAAAGCAACATACTCTCCTTTATCAATATCTAAATCAATGCCTTTAAGTACATATACAATTTCATTACCTAAAGGAAAATCTCTTCGAATATTTCGAATCTTAATCAGATTACTCATACTATAATTACTGTATTGTTAGTGGAGGATCACAAATGGTTTTGCTATTAGAAGACTAAAGTAAGGGATTGTTACAAATTTAGATGGAATATTTTCGCTTTAAGCGAAAAATTAAAGAATACGTCATCACTTACCGTTGGTTTTTATATTACAATTTTATATAAAAATGCTCTTTGTGTTGTTCTTTTCTAAAAAAAATAAATCCCAACCAGAAACAATCGATCGTCACCGTAACTTCAGGAAGTTTTTTCAGTGCTTGCCAGGCATCTGTCATTTCTGGAGACCAATGAATATCATCAAAAATCCATACCGTTTCATTGGTAATGGTTGGCAATAAGTTATGGGCGTATTGTAAGGTGGCTTCTTTAGAATGATTCCCATCAAAGTAGATAAGGTCAAATTTCTTTTTAGGGAGGTTTTTTATGCTTTCGCGAAATTCTCCTATGACAATATCTACGTTAGAAATCTCAAATTGATGAAGTTGTTTTTTTGCTATCTGCGCTGTTTGCCCACATCCTTCCAAACTGATTACCTGAGAGGTATCATACGATGCTAAAGCAATAGTTCCCATTCCTAAAGAAGTGCCTATTTCTAATATGCTTTTTGGTTTAAAATACGTCACTATACGTTGCATATTTTGCATGCGTTTTAAAGAAGCTCCAGCATAACGGGCAATGTCCTTTACCTTTCTTTCATTGGAAGTAAATACGCGCGAACCAGCTCCAAAATCTGTTACTGAAATTCTTTGATTATTTTGTAAAAGTGTATTTCGATAGTCGATTAATTTTTGACTTCTTTCTTTTTTTGTTTTGGCTTTGAGACATTCTTTTTTAAATGAAAACACAAAAGGGGAGTGTATCCCATGGAGATGAAATGTTTTTGGAAGCCATTTTATGTACGTGATTATTTGGTGTAACAACGTGTTTATAATAATTTAATAGCGGTTTAGATATAAAGACCCAATTTTTTGAAAATTTAAATCACAAATTTCAAAATAAAAAAGATATAATCTTTGTTTTAAATATTAGCATTCAGCATTCAGCATTCAGCAAGTTTTAACAACCTCCAATCATTAATCCTTACCCTTCCATTTTTGAAGACAAATCAAACCAACGTTCTTCTTTGGTTTCTATAGCGGTAATAATTTTCTTTAAAGTCGTAGATGCTTTTGTGATCTGATCTTGTGTTAAGTCAGGATTTAAGAATTCTTTCTCTTTTTCTGCCTTCTCTCTTTCTAGTTGCGCAATTTCACGTTCTAATTTGGCGTGTTCTTTTTGTTCTTGATAAGAGAGTTTTCCTGAGTGTTGTTTTTCTTTCCAAGATTTAGTTTCTGATGCTGGAGTTTCTGTAGCTTCTGCAATTACTTTTTGATTTGCAGTTTTAGTAGCTTCATTTGTATGATTAAAACTCACATCACCTTCGTACGTACGATAGTCAGAATAGTTTCCTGGAAAACCATCAATAACAGCATCGCCTTTAAATACAAAAAGATGATCTACGATCTTATCCATAAAATAACGGTCGTGAGAGACAACGACAAGACACCCTGGGAAATCTAACAAGAAATTCTCAAGAACATTCAGTGTCACCACATCAAGATCATTGGTAGGTTCGTCGAGAATTAAGAAATTTGGGTTTTGTATAAACACCGTACATAAGTATAAGCGTCTACGCTCACCACCACTGAGCTTTTCTACAAAATCATATTGCTTTTTTGCATCAAAAAGGAAACGTTCTAGTAATTGCCCCGCTGAGATGATTCGTCCTTTTTTAAGGGGAATAAAGTCTCCAAACTCTTTAATAACGTCAATTACTTTTTGACCAGGTTTGATGTCAATTCCTTTTTGAGTGTAATATCCAAACTTCACCGTATCTCCCACAACGACTTTACCTGAATCTGGACGTAAGGCACCCGTCATAATATTGAGAAATGTAGATTTGCCAGTTCCGTTTTTTCCGATCACTCCGATACGTTCTCCAGTTTTGAATACATATTCAAACTTGTCTAGTATTTTGAGGTCTCCAAAGGCTTTACTTACTTTATGAAATTCAAGAATTTTACTTCCTAAACGTTCCATATTGATTTCTAGCTGTACTTGATGGTCATTTCGTCGTTGACTAGCACGTTCTTTGATTTTATGAAAATCATCAATACGCGATTTTGATTTTGTGGTACGTGCTTTAGGTTGGCGACGCATCCACTCAAGTTCTTTTTTATAAAGTAGTTTTGATTTTGCTAACTCGACAGATTCAGTGGCTATACGTAACTCTTTGTTTTCTAGATAGTATGCGTAATTCCCTCTGTAGTTATGTAATTCTCC
>NZ_CALEMI010000069.1 GCF_937910895.1 uncultured Dokdonia sp.
ATTGAAAGAAACTATCAAAAAAAATGGGATACAAACTTCGTATGTTCCTATTGAAAAATTAAATAAGCTCACTCAAAAAAATCATCAAGGAGCTGTTGCTACCATTTCTCCTATTACATTTCATGATTTTGAAGAACTCGTTATACAAACCATAGAGTCAGGACAAACACCCTTATTTATCTTATTGGATCAGTTGTCTGATGTGCGTAATTTTGGGGCTATCATACGTACTGCAGCTTGTACAGGGGTGCATGGGATTATTATCCCTAAAAAGGGAGGTGCGCCTATCAATGCAGATACAGTTAAAACCTCTGCAGGAGCAGCTTTTCAGGTACCTATTGCAAAAGTAGATCACCTTAAAGATGCCATTTATTACCTCCAAGGTTCAGGAGTGCAAGTAATTTCAGCAACAGAAAAAAGCGAAGAAAACATCTATACATTAGACATCACAAAACCCACTGCTATCGTTATGGGTAGTGAGGATAGAGGTGTGTCTCCTGGTGTACTAAAAATAAGTGATCATTTGGCAAGTCTCCCTATGCAAGGTAATATCGCATCTCTAAATGTATCGGTTGCTTGTGGCGTGTTGTTGTATGAAGCCGTAAGACAACGTCTTGCGTAGTTTATGATTCAGGCTTAGAATCTTTTTCTTTGTAGATATAATTAATGGTTGGCTCCTCCTCCATTTCTTCCTCTACAACTTCTTCTATTTCTATAAAGTTACCATGCTCGTCAAATTGACGCATAAAAGGATCTTCTTCTTCGTTGTAATCTTCTGCTTCCCATGCATATTTAGGGGGCTTGGCTACGCTTTCGCGAAAGCAAAAACCTAGTATCCCTCCAGCTATAAATCCAGCCAAATGTCCTTCCCAAGAAACCTTCTCATCTACAGGTAATGTTCCCCAAACCAAGCCGCCATACAAGAAAACAATAAGTAATGAAAGTGCAATAAGCCTATAATGCTTGGCTCTAATTCCTTTAAAAAACAAAAAAGACACAAGACCATATATAACACCACTCATACCTATGTGATATGCAGAACGCCCAATAAGCCAAGTACCAATACCACTTAAAATAATAAGTAAGAAAAATACACGCCAAGCAATTTTATGATAGAAATAAAAAAGTGCCGTGCTCAACACAAATAAAGGAACGGTATTATGCCATAAATGTGACAAACTTCCGTGTATAAAAGGCGAAAAGAGTACACCGCGCAAACCAAGAGCTGTGTGCGGTTTTACGCCATACGGACTAAAATTTACACCAAAACGTATCTCAATCCAATATACGATCCATATCAGCAATACAAAACCAACAGGGTATACGATGACCCCATTATAAAATTGGAAAGATGAAGGTTTTGAATTCATATTTTAGTTAGCGCAAAGAACTAGCCAAATATAATAATACCGCAATATTGTCATTCTTATCACTTATAAAATACCTATTTTTATGTTATGAATACACCACTAGCAGAACGTTTACGACCTAAAAAATTGGAAGACTACTTAAGTCAAGTTCATCTTGTTGGAGAACAGGGTTCTTTACGTCAGGCACTCAATGCTGGGGTGATTCCGTCACTTATTCTCTGGGGACCTCCAGGGATAGGAAAAACAACTTTAGCCACTATTATTGCTAATGAATCTAAACGCCCTTTTTATACGCTAAGTGCTATTAACAGTGGGGTAAAAGACATAAGAGAAGTTATTGACAAAGCAAAACAAAGTGGGGGTTTGTTCACACAAAAAAACCCTATTCTATTCATCGATGAGATTCATCGTTTTAGCAAATCACAACAAGATTCCCTACTAGGTGCCGTAGAAAAAGGATGGGTTACTTTGATTGGAGCTACGACAGAAAATCCAAGTTTTGAAGTGATTCCTGCCCTTTTGTCGCGATGTCAAGTGTATATTCTTAAACCTTTTGGAAAAGAAGACTTAGAAGCGTTGCTACAACGCGCTATGGAAGAGGATAGCGTCATCAAAAGTAAAAAAATAGCACTTGAAGAAACTGAAGCCTTATTACGATTAAGTGGAGGAGACGCTCGGAAATTGCTTAATATTTTTGAACTTGTAGTGACCACAGAACCTTCTGACAAGGTGACGATCACAAACGACCTTGTGATGTCAAAGATTCAAAAAAACACAGTTCTCTACGATAAAACGGGAGAGCAACACTATGATATTATTTCTGCTTTTATCAAATCTATTAGGGGTAGTGATCCTAATGCAGCAGTGTATTGGCTAGCTAGAATGATAGAAGGTGGTGAAGATGTAAAATTTATTGCCCGTAGATTGATCATTGCTGCCTCAGAAGATATTGGGAATGCAAATCCAACCGCTTTAGTGGTAGCCACCAACTGTTTTCAGGCAGTGAATACCATTGGATATCCAGAAGCCAGAATCATACTAAGTCAGTGCGTCACCTATCTTGCGAGTTCACCCAAAAGTAATGCTTCCTATATGGCGATTAATAAAGCGCAACAACTCGTAAAAGAAACAGGGGATCTTAGTATTCCGTTACATTTGCGCAATGCGTCCACAAAATTAATGAAAGAGTTAGGCTATGGGGAAGCATATAAATATGCGCATGATTATCCTGGCAACTTTGCACATCAAGAATTTTTACCAGAAGAAATAGTAAATACAAAATTATATGATCCAGGTTCTTCTGCTAGAGAAAAAAGTCTTAGAGATTTTCTAAAGCTACGATGGAATGACAAATATGGCTATTAAGCCTATTTGAAAGTGACTACTTTAAGAGGTCCATCATTTACTCCTACAAGTACTATTTCTTTTTCTAAACCTTTGTGAGATACTTTTAAAAGACTCTTAGCATTCCCCCCTACATACAATCCTGATTCCATTGCAGATAATGCTGTATATCCATCTTTTTGATTGGATAACAACACCACGCCATTTCCAGCATCATATCTTGGTGTTTCTACTTCGGTTTCATAAATATTCCCTATTACAATCACATCTTCATACCCATCAAGATTCACGTCTTTTGTAATCACACTTAATACAGGAGCTGTCTGTACACTTGTGGGTAATACAGAGACATCAAAAGTGCCATTGCCTTTATTAAGCAAGAGTTTTGAAAAAAATGTAGTTACTTCTTTTTGATACGCTGTCTCTAACTTTTCCCCATAAATATCTTTTAAAGTAGCATTTGCAAAAGCATTATACGTTTCAAACTTTTCTGAGATAAAAGGCATTTGTTGTGTAGAACATTCCTTCCCTCTTGCAGGTACATAATTACCATTATAACTACTACTTAGCACTAAGTCAAACGTTCCATTGTCATCAAAATCTGAAGCAAATACTTTAAAAGGTGTTTTTTGAGACGCTTTATATTTTACATTATCCCCTATATTTCCCACAATATAATCGGGAAGACCGTCTTTATTAACATCGGTTTCTGTGATGGCAAACCACCAGCCTTTTTCTGTATCAAGACCTATTTCTTTCGAAACATCTGTAAATACACCCTTATCATTTTTAAAAACTCCGATATGAGACCACTCCCCTACGATCATAAAATCATCATCGCCATCGGCATCATAATCGGTAGCGATTACTTTATTTACGATGCCAAAATCTAGTAATCCAGGGGCTATTTGTGCTGTGACGTTAATAAAAGTCCCTCCATTATTCTGATAAATTTGAGAAGGCGCACTTACAGGGAAATGTTGCGGTTGAATGCGGTTCCCAACAATGATATCAAGATCTCCATCGCTATCATAATCGATGGTTGTTATGGATTTACTTGATAAAAATCCTGTAGTTTCATTGGTATCAAAAACGACTTTGGTAAATATCCCTTTGCCATCGTTTTGATAATACCGGTTCTCATACGTTGAAGCATTTGACGCAAACTCATTTCCTCCACTCACCACAATCAAGTCTAAGTCTTGATCTCCGTCGGCGTCAAAAAGGATAGATTCCATATCTTCCTGAATGGCATCTACTTCAAAAGCGGTTTGTTTTGATGTTAAAAATCCGCTTGCTGTTTGAAGGAATAATTGTCCTGACTGTCCTGAAGCACCACCTACATATACATCATCCAACCCATCTCCATTCACATCTCCTTTGGTCATATATGGTCCTAACGTAGATTGCTTGTAAGGCAGTAAGACTTCATTAGCAAAATCATTATAGACATTTTCGGTATGAATAAAATCGAGTCCATACGTTGTTTCCGCTTTCGCGAAAGCGTACTCCGTATCTGTATCCGTTTTAAATATAGGATCTCCCGATAGAATTGCCGCATCCTCTACAAATGTCATGGTCGTATTTGCGGAAATATTTGTACGCTCTTCCATTTTACCTGAAAGCCACTGTACCGTAATCTTATCTAGAGTCTCAGTAGTACCTAACCCAAAATGTGCAATATTTTCTGTAGCCGAAAGATATCCCTTTGCTCTTTTGGATTCGTAAATTTGTGATTGATCTTCGTAGGCTATCGTTACTTTGGCAAAAGTCTCCGAGGTAGTTCCTTTTAAAGCAATCCGTAGATAGTTTCCGACTTCCTTCTCTACGCTTGTATTCTTGAACAAGAATGCCTCATCGTCAATATTATTTACGATCAATTCTAAATCACCATCATTATCCAAATCTGCATAGGCACCGCCGTTAGAATAAGACGCTACGGCTAGTCCCCATTGATATCCTTTATTTTTAAATTGAAGATTACCGTCATTATGAAACATAATATTACTCAACTTTTCAGTTGGCATTGCGTCGTACAACTTTTGCTTTACATCTAGTGGCACTTTTCCTCCAAAGGCTTTTTGGGTATCTCGCACTTGATTCTGAATATCGTTATCTAGGGCATATTTTCTGTAGCCATTAGTCACGTACACATCGCGATACGAATCATTATCTAGATCGGCGATAAGTCCTGCCCAGCTCCAATCTGTTTTTGCCATTTTGGCTTGATGTACGGCATTATTAAAATGGTTTCCTCCCATGTTTAATTGCAACGAATTAAACATGTATTGGTGTTGAAATCCAAAATCATCTACGAGCATAGAAAACCGATCTACATCCATACTTGCCATCAATGTTTTGGAGCGCACATGGTCACTGGCTGCCATGTCCAATACAAAAATATCTTGAAGATTATCATTATTTATATCGGCAATATCTACCCCCATCCCAAAGAAAGAAACTTGCTTTGTGTACTCTTTAATCCGGTCTGTAAATGTGCCGTTTTGATTATTGATGTACATCGCATCTGGCACATAATAATCATTGGCGATATAAATATCTAGCCATCCATCATTATTGATATCACTTACGGTAATTCCTAATCCAAATGCTGCTTTAAGAAGCCCCGCTTTTTTGGTTATTTTGGTATAGGAGCTTCCCGTATTTTCATAGAATTGCACACTGCTTTTTTCCAGATTCTCACCTAAATTCATAGTGGCAAAAAAGCGCTGCGGATCAAGCCCATAGAATTCATTTTCATTGGAAACAACGCAATCCAGATCACCGTCATTATCGTAATCAAAAAACACGGATTGTGTACTGATGCCTGTATCGGCGAGGTTGTATTCTTGTGCGCTTTCGCGAAAGCGGTTATCTTTTAAATTTATATATAATAGATTTTTGCGATCTACGGCTTGTTTTGGACCGCCTTGTGATACGTAAATATCCAACCATCCGTCATTATTGACATCGGCAAAGGTAACTCCGTTTGCCCATTGCTTGCCCGTATTGATACCCGCTTGCTCAGAAATATCTTCAAATTGAAGGTTTCCTTTATTAAGATATAATTTATTTTCTACTTGATTTCCTGTAAAGAAAAGATCTTGAAGACCATCGTTATTAATATCTGCCACTCCTACTCCAGCGCCATTATAGAAATAATCAAAATCAAATAGATTCTCTATCGATCCCACATTTTCTTTAAGTGTATTTGAAAATGTAATACCACTCACTGAACTAGGAATCAATTCAAAGAGGTCCTGCGTTTTATCTGTTTTTTCTTCAGATACTGTGGTGGTATTTTTAGTCTCTTTTTCCTGACCACAGCCTAGAAAAAAAAGGGCTAAACCTATGGTTAAAAATTGTTTCATTCGCTTTTTGAAAATATCATTTGTACAACACCTATTCCTTTTACAACACGATCTACAATGAAGGTGTTATTTTTAAAATATCCTTTTCCACTAAACTGAGTGGTCAACACCTCATACATTTTGTTGTCATTGGTGATTGCGGTGCCTATCTTTTGTGTTCCTTCAAAAATGGTAAGGTTATCTTCTGTTACAACAAGTGTATAAAAACCATCAGCACTTTGATAGGATCCTGTGATAGAAGACATCTCTTTTATTTGTACTATTACTTGTTCTTCTATCTCTTTGACAGCTTCTTCTTGTTTTGGCTTTATTTGCTCTTCTACTATTTTAATCTCAGGTTTTTTAGAAGTAACGGTCTCGTCAGACTTTGTGTCTTCATGAGATGTTCCGTTGTAGGTATATTCTAATTCTTCTATAGAAATAAATGCTTTACGCAATGCCTCGTGATAGGCTCTTTTAAAGTCTTTTTCTTTGCTTTTCCCTTGTTCGGATGTAAAAACGACCTGTCCTTCACAATCTTTTAAAACCACTTTTAATCTTGCTACAAGGAAGTTAGAATCACTCTCTACATCTGCATACAGCGCATCACAACTACCGTATTCAAACCCAAAAGGTTTTTCATCTCGTTCTTTGTAGGCCTCAAATCCATACTTATTAAATAAGAATTGTGTGAGGGAGTTTAATTGATATTCATCTATGTTTTTTGCAAAGTCATATTTTTCTGGAATGATTACATATTGGTAATCCTGTACGCTTTGTGCAAAGGAAGTGACATGGATCAGTAAGAGTAGTGCAATTAATGATAGTTTCATTTTTTATTCAGGATCAAAAAGTAACTGAAAACCAAGCTGTACAGAAGCGCTTTGAGCCTTTGCCAGATTGGAATAATCTAATATATTATCTGCTGCAAGATAAACATTAAATTTATTAATTTTTGTTGAAATTAGAACTCCTACATTCTTCTTAGAAAATGCATCATAGGTATAAGTCATCTTGGTTCTTAAAAACCGATTCCAAGATCTATCTATATACATTGTGGCAGCTCCTTGGAATGATTTTGGGCGTTTTATACCATATAATTGAATCCCTACATTGGTAGCATACCGATCTACACCACTATTTGTACAGTCACAATCGCCATTCAAATTTTTACCTAAACCTCTATTGACTGAGGCATTAAATTTTGTAGGTCTCCACGTAGTATAACTATTTTCTAACTCATCTTCATAAGGAATGTTTTCTTCAAACTCATCTTCTAGGTTTTGCCAATAGTCAGTTAATTCTTCTCCATCTAAAACATCAGGAAATTGCAGATTTATCCCGCTGGTTTCATAACTACCAGACAGTCTATAATTGCGTAAATCTTTTGTATGAAATATAGCTCCTACATCAATAATACTTGCAGTTGCTGTCCAATGGTCATCAATTGTATGTGTAGCACCTATGTCAAAACCTATCCCAAGGTTATTACTTAATATCGCTCTTCCTACCGCTTTACCTGCGCCAGCATCACCATCTATAATAGATCGCAAACCAGAGGTATTAGCAGTTATAGATGCATTTAGTACCTGATGCTGTAAAAAGTTAGGACCCTCAGGTGTCGTTGTTGTTATAAAAACACCTTCATTGTCTGTACTATTAATATTTGCGATACTCATGTATAGTTTTGCCCTAGCTCCTACTCTCCATTTTTTAGAAATCTCTTTATTTATCCCAAAGTGATATACCGAAAGTACTTCGGCAGCAACAGACACATCTGAAAATTGAAAAGGTATATTTAAGTAATTAGCATTCCCTTCGTAGGCTAGTACAGCAATATCTTTGGGAAAATAAGCAATCACATCTGTTTCTTGATAAAGACCCGCTGAATAATAGTTGTTTGTAAATCTACTTTTCCATCCAAAGGAAGCTAATTCCAATTGCTGATTAACAACAAAAGCATCTTTAGCATCTAATCTAAAGATAGCATCTCGGATACGTGTATTAATATCACCACCTTCCTGAAAAATATCATACACACTCACCCCAGTGGAACCTGCGTTAAATGATATCCCTGAAAAAAATGGAATCCCAATATGTTTTTCAAAAGAGATAGCTGCCCCTGGATTACTCAATAATGTTTGTGGTAGATCATCTACATTATAGAGCAACTGCTTGTTTTGCGCACATAGCTGTGTCGCAATAAAGACTATATATATGAAAAGAATTATTCTCATACGTTATAGGTCAGAAAACTCTAGTTTGTAAATTGCCTTGCTTTGAAGGGATAATTCTCCATTTATAGGGGCTCCATTGGTGGTTAGGATCACTTCATTTGCTAGTTGAATTGAGTTACCTATTGCCTGAATATCTTCTTCGCTCAACACTTCCGTAAATTCCGTTCGTTGTACAGAACCATCAGGGGAAGATGTAATTTCAAAGAATACAACCAATTGTTCTTGCCCTTCACTATTTAAAAAAGCGGCACG
>NZ_CALEMI010000070.1 GCF_937910895.1 uncultured Dokdonia sp.
GAGGGCATTAATTTATCAAGGAATTTTAATTACAACAAATATTGAAAAAAAACTTGAATTAATGAATGCTTTAAAAAATTCTTTCAAAAATGATGGTATGGAAAAAGCATTCGATATGGAATTAAGATTATTTTTAAGTGAAATTAATAAGGATGATATACCTTCAAATTATACTAGATTTTACGAAAATTATATTGAAACAGATAATGTAAAATTAACTAATATTAAAATAAATAATAAAGTTTTGCACCAATCAAAATTGATTAATTATTTTAAAGCAGAAAATAGAACATATCCTATAGATTATATTTACCCTTGGTCAGATAAGTACAATGTATCTATAAAAATTCCAGATGGCTATACCGTGGAGTCATTGCCAGAACCATTATCTATTAATCTTTCTAACGATATGGGGTCTTTTAGATTTGGCGTTTCTCAAAATGCGGGAAAGATCATCATAACGTGTCAAAACGCTATTAAAACCCCAGTTATTGGCGCAGAGTTTTATAAAGACCTACAACAATATTATAAAATGATTTTAGAAAAAGAATCAGAAAAAATAGTACTTGTGAAATCATAAACTTGCTTGTATGTTAAACGTTATCAAGTACTGTCTTAGAGCGTGCCTTTATGGAATTATTTTCTTTCAATGTACCTGCTTTTTCGGGCAAAAAAAAATAACGTTTGAAAATGTAGAGATAGAAGATTTTAACGAGGACTATAAAAACGAATTTCCATCGGCAAATGCTATTATATTATATAGATATGTTGAAGATGATATAGGAAATTACATTATCGTTCACGAGCGTATTAAAGTGATTAATGAAAATGGCTATGAAGTAGCAAATGTCAATATTCCCTATGGAAATGTAATCAAAATCGAAGGGGCTACTTACAATCTGGTAGATGGAAAAGTAAAGAGAACTGAGCTTAGTAGATTTTTACAAGGAAGTGGTGATCGTAAAATCAAAATCGCGGATACACGAAAATTTACAATGCCAAAAGTCCAAGTAGGCAGTATTATTGAGTATAGATATAAAGCTACTAGAGGAACCAATCGGGATATTGCTATGCAATATAATATCCCTATTAAGCAACTTAATATTACATTAAGTAATGCTACAGGTTATAATTTTAAATTCTTACAAAATCCAAGGGCTATTTTAGACGTAGACATTCAAAGCTACTCTAATACAACCGTCATTGTTGCAAACAACATAGAACCCCTTGAAGAGGAGCCATACGTTTCTGATATGGAAATGTACAGATCCAAAATCGAGATTAAAAATATAGGAGTGATGCGCAGACAATCGCTAAGGTCTTTTGATGATTTGGTTGAAATCCTCCTCGATACAGATGACTTTACTCGGGGTTATCTGCCTAGAAATGTGTATAAAGATGATTTGCAAAACATAGTAGGGGGAGAAAAAGATTCTTACAAAATAGCTGAGCTTATTTATGATTATGTAAAAGAAAATTTCAAATGGAATGATTATTACGGTATTTTTCCAGATAGCGAATCATCTAGAGTAGCATTTCATAAAAAAAGCGGAGATATCGCCGATATCAATTTAATATATGTATCCATGCTTAGAAGTTTTGGTATTGAAGCATACCCAATACTAGCTTCTACAACATGGAACGGCTTGCCAATGACTGCTAGCTGGGAGTCGTTTAATTATATACTTGCAGGTGTTACGATTAATGGTGAACAATATATTTTTGATGTAGCTCACAATAAGTCCAATTTTAAAATGATCCCAGAGGAAGTATTAAATTGGAAAGGGTTAATGATAAAAGATGATAAAACATATTCGTGGGTGAGCCTAACCAATAGATCTATATCAAAAATCAATAGGATCATTAATATTTCATTGAAAGATTCTTTAGTAATTAGTGGAAGTGTCAAAGAGCAAATATCTGGTTATTATGCAATGAATTTTGAAGAATATTACAAAGAAAATAATAGGGAAAGTGTCGATAATATAAAAGAAGTAATGGAGTATGATAAGGATGGCTTTATAATATCAAATTTTAAACTTCAAAAATTAGATAGTATTAATGACAAAGTATTTTGGGATTATGACTTTGAGAATATTGATGGGCTAGAAGAGATAAATGATAAAATTTATTTTTCACCACTATTCTTTCTAGCACTTAGTGAATCTCCATTTATTAAAGAAGAAAGAAGATATCCTATAAGCTTCGGATTCCCTAAACAAGTAAAAAATATAATCACAATCAAACTTCCTGAAGGATACAAAGTAGCATCATTGCCTACTGCGGTCAAAATAAATTTACCTGGGCAAATAGGTACTTTCACATTTAACTTAAATGAATCTGGAAATTCTATTAAATTAACAACAGATTTTATGGTTGGAGAAGGCGAAATCTCATCTGATAAATATCCAGAAATTAAAGAATTTTTCAAATTAAGAGTAGATAAAGAAAATCAAAAAATAGTACTTGTGAAATCATGATAAAAAAACACATAATAGGTACCGTATTTCTGTTATTAACAAGTATTGTAACTGCTCAAGAATTTAAAGTTGGAAAACTCAAAAAAGAACATTTTGTAATCCCTTTAAATGCAGAACAAAAAGCCGCTCCTGCTGTTTTTCTAAATAAGTATAGAAGAACACATTTTGAGTACCGCGATGAGTTAGACGGATGGGTTTTGTTTACAACAGTTCATGAAGTCATCTTGATAAATAGTATTTCAGGGTTTCAGTATGCAACAAAAAAAATACGATTGTTTAAACACGGTAGAGAAGAAGAAAATATAAAAAAGTTGGATGCCTACACCTATAATCTAGCAAACGGGAAAGTAGAGAAAACTAAAACGGGCAAAGAAAGTATTATAAAAAATAACATTAATCAAAATATTGATGAGATTTCAATAGCTATGCCTGCAGTAAAACAAGGGTCTATTGTAGAGTATCAATATGTTATTGAATCTACCTATCTTGAAATAGATGATGTTATTTTTCAAGAAAGTATTCCAGTTAAAAACGCTTTCGCGAAAATTGAAGTCCCACAATTTTTTGACTATAATAAGTTCGTTAAAGGATATATGGATATAGAAACAAAAGAATACGTAGAAAGTCGTAATGAGAATTTTAGCGTAGAACAAAAGAACCCTTTTGGAGGACGTACTAGCAGAACTCTTACAAACAATATCCAATATAAAGAAGTTGTGTCTGAGTATAGTCTCAAAAATATTTCCCCCTTAAAAGAAGAGCCTTTTGTCAATAATATGGCAAACTACCAAGTATCTATAATTTATGAATTAGCAGCAGTAGAGTTCAGAGTTGGTAGAAAAGAAAAGAGAGCAAAAACATGGGAAGAAGTCGCAAACTATTTGAATAATGATGCCCGCGTCAAAGGACAAATTGATAGGACTAATTTTTTAAAAGAAGTCAGTACAGCATTAAAAGAAAAATCTGTCGAGAGACTAGAAAGAATAAACCTTGCATACAATTTTATCCAAAATAGAATGACGTGGGATAAAAACGTAAATAAGTATAGAATGCAAGATTTAGGCAAAGCCTATAATGATCAATCTGGAACAGCTTATGAGATTAATATTTTGCTAGTTGCGCTACTGAAAAGAATGGGACTAGAGGCTGCGCCTGTGATGGTAAGTACAAAAAAACACGGAGTCCCTATATTCCCAACGGTAGATGGATTTGATTATGCAATAGCAGCAGTATATACTAATGAGGAATGGCTCTTACTAGATGCCTCGGGTAAAAATTTATACCCTGGCTTGTTACCAGAACGTGTGATGAATTGGGAAGGAAGATTATTAAAGGATGATGGTAAATCTATTGCGATACCACTATTCTCAAAAGAATATTCAGACAATACATCTATGATGATTGTAACCATAGACAACAAAGGAAAACTCTCTGGAAAATGCAGACAAAATTTTTCAAATAATGAAGGCCTTTATATGAGAGATATCTTTAGAGGAATATCTATAGAGAAACAAGAAGATATTTTAAAAGAAATGATACTTCAAGATAACGTCTATGACATTACTTTTGATATTCAAGAATTATCAAAGCCTGTTACTATTTCTTTTGGCTTTGAAACAACAGATTTTACGGAGGTTATAGATGATAAAATATACTTATCACCTCACTTGTTTTTGACAAAATCAGAAAATCCTTTTAAAGCCTCTGACAGAAAATTACCAATAGATTTTAGATATCCAAGAGCCGTAGAAAGCGCAATTACTTATAAAATTCCTGAAGGCTACATAATAGAGAGCATGCCTGAGCCATTGGATATTAAACTTTCTGCTGGATTAGGATCTTATAAAATTGCTTTTAAACAAGTAAATACACAGAGCATACAAGTTTCTACTTCTTTTAGAAGTAACAGTACCTTAGTAAAAGCAGATGCGTATAATGAAATTAAAAATTTCTACGCACAAATTGTTGCCAAAGAAAAAGAAAAGGTAGTTTTGAAAAAAAGTGAATCATGAATATCTCAAATGCACAACAATCCGTAGATAATTGGATTAAAAACCACGGAGTTCGCTATTTCAACGAACTCACAAATATGGCACAACTCACAGAAGAAGTAGGAGAAGTAGCACGCATTATTGCAAGACGTTATGGAGAACAGAGTGAGAAAGAAAGTGATAAGAATAAAGACCTCGGAGAAGAACTCGCAGATGTTATGTTTGTCGTACTGTGTCTCGCAAATCAAACAGGAGTTAATCTACAAGAAGCGTTTGATAAAAAACTAGATATCAAAACAAAACGTGATCACGACAGACATCACAATAACGAGAAGCTTAAATAAATAAAAACGATGCTTCTTAAAATAGAAAACACACACACACATCTCAAAGGAGATATTAAAATTACAGGCTCTAAAAGTGAGACCAATCGGTTGCTTTTGTTACAAGCCCTTTTTGAAGGACTTACTATAGAAAACCTATCTAATAGTGATGATGGGACACTCATGCAAAAAGCATTGGTCAGTACCTCAGAAACAATAGATATTCATCATGCAGGTACAGCCATGCGTTTCCTTACAGCCTATTTTGCTATTCAGAAAGGTCGTAAAACCATCCTGACAGGAAGTAAACGTATGCAAGAACGCCCTATAGGCATACTTGTAGATGCACTACGATCATTAGGCGCCCAGATTGATTATCAAAAAAACGAAGGGTATCCACCACTTAGTATCCAAGGAACGACCCTAACAAAAAGTGAGGTGACCCTCAAAGCAAATGTAAGTAGTCAATACATTTCTGCTCTAATGCTTATTGGCGCCACATTGCCTAATGGATTGACTATATTACTAGAAGGTAAAATTACCTCCGTGCCTTATATCAACATGACACTACAACTGTTGCATCAATTAGACATAAAAGCTAGTTTTAAAGAGCAATCCATAATAATACAACCGGCTCAAATAAAAGAGGTGCAGAAGATAATTACAGTAGAGTCAGATTGGAGTAGTGCATCCTATTATTATAGCATAGTCGCTATGATGCATCGATATAAAAGTGATTACCCAACACAAATCACGATGTCTAGTTATAAAAAAGACAGCCTACAAGGAGATGCTGTACTCGCAGAAATCTATACGCGATTGGGTGTTATTTCTCGATTTGAGGATACTAAACTTGTATTACAATTAGATACGCAAAAAAAACTTCCTGACCTCTTAGAGTTAGATTTGAGCAATAGTCCAGATATTGCACAAACCATTGCCGTAAGCTGTTTAGGATTGGGTATTGAATGTTTTTTGACAGGATTACATACCCTTAAAATTAAGGAAACAGATCGTTTAGAGGCACTTAATACAGAAATCACAAAACTAGGCGGCACGATTGAAGTCACAGATAAAACACTGCATCTTAAAAAAAGAAATACTCCTATACATAAAAATGGTAACATAGCAACCTATCACGATCACAGGATGGCTATGGCATTTGCACCCCTTGGTCTGTGCGTTCCCGTAGCGATTGAAGATGCAGGTGTCGTCTCCAAATCATACCCTGATTTTTGGGAAGATTTAAAAACTTTAGGGTTCAAACAAGAGATAATTGGTTAATTACTTGACAACCCCTATCCCGAGATTGTATATTTGCCCTCTTGTAAAAACGATTGTGTAGTTATATACGCTTTCGCGAAAGCAAATAAAAGCCATATCTAACTAAAAACATTTCTATCGGATGAAATTATCGCATTTCAATTTTAATTTACCAGAAGAACTTCTTGCAGAACACCCAGCTGAAAATCGGGATGAATCAAAATTGATGGTTCTTAACAGAAAAGATCAGACCATAGAACACAAAATGTTTAAGGACATCATTGATTATTTTGACCCTAAGGATGTCATGGTTCTTAACAATACAAAAGTGTTTCCCGCACGTCTTTATGGAAATAAAGAAAAAACAGGAGCACGTATAGAGGTATTTTTACTAAGAGAGTTAAATCCAGAAACACGCCTTTGGGATGTGCTAGTAGACCCAGCTCGTAAGATTAGAATTGGAAATAAATTATACTTTGGAGACGACGAAAGCCTAGTAGCAGAAGTTATTGATAACACAACATCAAGAGGACGTACATTACGTTTTTTATACGACGGTTCTTACGAAGAGTTTAGAAGAAAGCTAACAGAACTAGGTGAAACACCACTTCCTAAGTACATTAAAAGAGACGTAGAGCCAGAAGATAAAGATCGTTATCAAACCATATATGCAAAAGAAGAAGGTGCCGTAGCAGCACCTACAGCAGGAATGCACTTTTCTAGACACTTGTTAAAACGTCTAGAGATAAAAGGCGTTAATTTTGCAGAGGTTACCTTACACGTAGGACTAGGAACGTTTAGCCCTGTGGAGGTAGAAGATTTATCTAAGCATAAAATGGATAGTGAAGAAGCTTATATCCTTGAGCCTGCAACCAAAATTATAAACAATGCCATTGCAGAAAAACGTAGAGTATGTGCAGTTGGTACTACAGCAATGAGAGCATTAGAAAGTGCCGTTTCCAGTGGAGGTACCTTAAATGAATTTGAAGGATGGACGAATAAATTTATTTTTCCTCCGTATGATTTTAGTATCGCAAACTGTATGATTACAAACTTTCATACACCAAAATCTACATTACTCATGATGGTATCTGCTTTTGCAGGACATGATTTTATGAAGAAAGCCTATGAAGAAGCCATAAAAGAAGGATATAAATTCTATTCTTACGGAGATGCGATGTTAATCATTTAATTTTCGCGAAGGCGGAAATCTCATTTCTGAGTATATGATCCTGATGAGGGTCTATCCTTACGATGATACATCAAAAAGGCTGCTTTAATTTTTAAGCAGCCTTTTTGATTTTCTATTAATCCTTATGAAAAGCCTAAATTTGCACTGTGACTACACAAAAAAAAGACATACGTACATTATCCAAAGAAGCACTTCGAGATTTTTTTGTTTCAGAAGGAGATAAAGCCTTTCGAGGAAATCAAGTATATGAATGGTTATGGCAAAAAGGAGCACATAACTTTGACGATATGACCAATATCTCAAAAGAGACACGTGAGCTTTTGGATACTTATTTTGTAATTAACCATATCAAGGTTGATCAGATGCAACGTAGTAGCGATGGGACTATTAAAAATGCAGTAAAATTACATGATGGACTCGTGGTAGAATCTGTATTGATCCCCACACCCAAACGAACAACCGCCTGTGTTTCTTCACAAGTAGGATGCAGTCTCAACTGTAAGTTCTGTGCAACCGCTCGTTTAAAAAGGATGCGTAACCTTAATCCCGATGAAATTGTAGACCAGGTGATGGTGATAGATCGTCAGAGTAAGCTATACCACGATAGACCTTTATCTAACATTGTGTTTATGGGCATGGGAGAGCCTCTTATGAACTATAACAATGTGCTTAAGGCAATCGATAAGATCACCTCTCCAGAGGGATTAGGAATGTCCCCTAAGCGTATTACAGTCTCTACGTCTGGAGTGCCTAAGATCATCAAAAAGATGGCAGATGAAAATGTGAAATTTAATCTGGCTGTATCCCTTCACTCCGCACTAGATGATGTGCGTACAGAGATCATGCCTTTTAATGAACAAATGCCATTAGCAGAATTGAAAGAATCATTGATCTATTGGTATGCAAAAACCAAAAAACGAATTACGTATGAGTACGTGGTTTGGGATGGGATTAATGATCGCCTAGAAGATATTCAGGCGTTACTTACTTTTTGTAAAGCAGTCCCAAGTAAAGTAAATCTGATAGAATACAACCCTATAGATGATGGACAGTTTCAGCAGGCGTCCCCAGAAGCGATAGATTTATATGTGAACACGCTGCAAGCTCACGGCGTTACGGTAACTGTAAGACGTTCCCGAGGAAAAGATATTGACGCTGCCTGTGGGCAATTAGCAAATAAACAATAAGAGCATTCTTTTATGCAACAGGCATTCCTTATCTTTGATTTTATATGAAGGTTGTCGCTCAAATCAAAGAACCTATATCGTATGAGATGGAACTTTTTGAAGAAAAGTTTGCCCTCTCCATGCGCTCAAAAGTAGCACTCCTTAATCGTATTACCCATTACATTGTAAATAGAAAAGGAAAACAAATGCGACCTATGTTCGTGTTTCTTGTGGCTAAAATGATGGGAAAAGGAGAAGTCAATGACCGTACCTATAGAGGCGCTTCCGTGATCGAATTAATCCATACCGCAAGCCTTGTCCATGATGATGTGGTAGATGATAGCAATACGCGAAGGGGTTTCTTCTCCTTAAACGCCTTGTGGAAAAATAAAATAGCCGTCCTCGTGGGGGATTTTTTCTTTTCTAAAGGGTTATTACTCTCTATAGATAATGGTGATTTTGATTTGTTGCAAATCATCTCTGTCGCCGTGAGAGAGATAAGTGAAGGCGAATTGTTACAACTAGAGAAAGCTAGAAAGCTAGATATTACAGAAGCTATTTATTACGAAATCATCCGTCAGAAAACGGCAACCTTAATCGCTGCTTGCTGTGCTTTAGGTGCATGTGCTGTGCATGCGTCTAAAGAAGATGTAGAAAAGATGCGATATTTTGGAGAATTGATAGGAATGGCGTTTCAGATTAAAGATGACTTATTTGATTACGGAGATGAAAAAATAGGCAAACCTACAGGAATTGATATCAAAGAACAAAAGATGACATTACCTCTCATCTATGTTTTAAATCAGGTGAGTGTTAAAGAGAAAAATTGGCTCATTAACAGCATAAAAAATCATAACACTGATAAAAAGCGAGTCAAAGAAGTGATCAACTTTGTAAAAGATCAAGGCGGTCTGGAATATGCCATTACCAAAATGAAACAACTCCAACAAGAAGCGCTAGATATTTTGTTGAGTTATCCTACCTCTCAATACAGAGACTCCCTAGAATTGATGGTTAATTATGTCATTGATCGAAAAAAGTAATACTATATTGGGATGCCTCTTGATGCCGCTTTCGCGAAAGCGTATGCAGTAATAACAAAACACATTAGTTAACTATGAGAACCTCTTTTTTACATACCGCCATACAAGCCGCCATAGCCGGTGGTAAAGCCATTATGGAGGTATATGCGACAGATTTTGATGTGATCATTAAAAAGGATGCCTCCCCATTAACCATCGCAGATAAGAATGCAAACGCGATCATTAATGAGTATTTAGAAACCACAGCTATTCCCATTATAAGTGAAGAAAACCGACAACTAGACTATGTCCAACGAAAAGATTGGGGTCGCTGTTGGATCGTTGATCCACTAGATGGCACCAAAGAATTTATTAAAAGAAATGGTGAGTTTACCGTCAATATTGCACTCATAGAAAAAGGAGCACCTTCTCTAGGCGTAATTTATATTCCAGTGACTAAGATGCTTTATTTTACATCTGAGGAAGCTACTAGTTCCCATAAGGTTTTGATAGATGTTACCAAAGAAACTGCTGTAGAAGAAATTATAGCAAATGCAGAGAAGATTTTTCCATCAGAAAAAAAAGATCCTATTAAAATTGTAGGAAGCCGTTCGCATCTTAATGAAGAAACAAAAAACTTTATTTCTGAAATCGAAAAAGAACACAAAGTAGACATTGTTTCCAAAGGAAGTTCTTTAAAGTTTTGTGTCATCGCTGAAGGTGGTGCGCATATCTATCCGCGTTTTGCACCTACTATGGAGTGGGATACAGCCGCCGGACATGCTATCTGCAAAGCGGTTGGCGTAGAAGTGATAGATCAAGAAACACAAAAACCACTGCGATATAATAAGGAAAATCTTCTGAATCCTTATTTTTTGGTAAGTTGTTAAGCTAAGAAGAAGTTGTTTGTGATACCTTTCTAAAAAAGTATTAGGTCCAGAATCGTATATTTAAAAAATTTTAAAACAGGCATGCAGGAAAACATCATTCCACATAATTTTAGTGTTGATCTTGAGCAACTCAAAGCCATAAAAAATCATAATGCTTTTTTAATTTGGTTTACGGGGTTATCTGGTTCTGGGAAGTCTACAATAGCAAATGCGTTGAATCAATTGTTATTAGAGAAGAAAGTACATACGTGCATATTGGATGGTGATAGTGTTAGAAAGGGATTAAATCAAGATTTGACGTTTTCTCCAGAAGATAGAAGAGAAAACATTCGGCGGATTGCAGAAGTCGCTAATCTGATGATTACGCATGCAGGTTTGGTAGTTTTGGGAGCGTTTATCTCTCCGTATGAAAGTGACAGAACTCGCATTAAAGAAATTGTAGGAGAAGATAAGTTTATAGAGGTCTATATAAGTACTACTCTTGAAGAATGTGAAAAACGAGATGTGAAAGGATTGTACAAAAAAGCAAGAGCAGGAGAGATCAAAGATTTTACAGGAATTGATGCTCCTTATGAAGTTCCTCAATATCCTTCTATAGAAATTGATGCTTCAAAACACACTGTAGAAGAAGCATCTTTGTTGGTGTTGACGTATATTGAAAGTAAACTAATTACGAATGGGTAAGTATTATTTAAACTATTTAGAGGAGTTAGAGTCTGAAGCTATTTATATTCTAAGAGAGGTAGCCGCGCAATTTGAAAACCCAGTCATTCTTTTTTCTGGAGGTAAAGATTCTATTTTGGTCACTCACTTGGCTAAAAAAGCTTTTTATCCCGCAAAAATTCCTTTTCCATTAGTACACGTAGATACGGGACATAATTTTCCAGAGGCGATTCAATTTAGAGATCATTTGGTAAAAGAATTAGGCGTACAGTTAATCGTGGGCTCTGTACAAGAATCTATTGATGCTGGTAGAGTTGCCGAAGAGAAAGGGCAACACGCCACTCGCAATGCATTACAAATAACTACCTTATTAGATACCATAGAAGCACATCATATAGACTGCGCTATAGGTGGCGGAAGACGTGATGAAGAAAAAGCCAGAGCAAAAGAACGATTCTTCTCGCATCGAGATGATTTTGGATCTTGGGATCCAAAAAATCAACGACCAGAACTATGGAATATCTTAAATGGAAAACATTTTGAAGGTGAACATTTTAGAGCTTTTCCTATAAGTAATTGGACAGAAATGGATGTGTGGAATTATATTCTGAGAGAAAACATAGCTGTGCCTTCCCTTTATTTTGCACACCAACGTGATGTGGTTTGGAGAAATGATTCTTGGATTCCTGTTTCAGAACATTTAAATAATAGAGAAGGGGAGACGGTGCATTCTAAAAAAGTGCGTTTTAGAACGCTAGGCGATATCACGATTACAGGTGGATTAGAAAGTGATGCAGATACCCTTGATAAAATTGTCGCCGAAGTAGCGATGATGAAGCAAACCGAACGCGGAAACCGTTCAGATGATAAGCGTAGTGAGTCTGCTATGGAGGATAGAAAAAAACAAGGCTATTTTTAAGCTGGGTTTACGCTTTCGCGAAAGCGTACTTAGGTAAAACTACAAGATCATACCAGCAGCTACGGTCTCATGTGTACTATCATCTACCAATACAAAACTTCCTGTAATACGATTATCTCGATACTCATCAATCATTAATGGGCGTGTTGTTCTTACTTTAATACGAGCAATATCGTTCATTCCTAAATCTTTGTTATCTTCTTCTCGCTGATAGGTATCAATGTCTATTTTATAAATAACTTCCTTAATCATTGCTTTTTGCTCATTGGATGTATGTAGAATCGTATACTTCGCTCTAGGACGAGCCGTATGTGTATGTAACCAGCAAATCATAGCATCAAATTCTTGCGTAGGTGTAGGTGTGTTATTTGCTTTTACGATCATATCTCCGCGGCTAATATCAATATCATCTTCTAGCGTGATAGATACAGACATGGGTGCGTAGGCTTCTTGTAGTGATTCATCTATCGTATCTATGCTTTTGATGGTAGATGTAAAACCAGAAGGCAATATGGTGACCTTGTCTTGAGGTCTAAAAATGCCACTAGCAACACGACCCGCATATCCTCTATAATCAAGGAACTCTTTACTTTGAGGACGTAATACCGTTTGCACAGGAAAACGAGCATCTATTTTATTAATATCACTGCTTATGTGCATATGCTCCAACGTGTGTAGTAAAGGCGCATCCTGAAACCAAGGCATATTTTCAGATCTGTTGACAACATTGTCACCATCTAAAGCACTGATCGGGATAAACCGAATATCTTTTACATATAGCTTTGATGAGAATTCTTCAAAATGAGAGCGAATATCTTCATAGACCTTTTCAGAATAATCGACCAAATCCATTTTATTTATACAAACAATAATGTGAGGGATTTGTAATAAAGAAGCTATAAATGCGTGTCTTTTAGTTTGCTCTATAATTCCGTGACGCGCATCTATGAGAATCAAGGCAACATTTGCAGTAGAGGCTCCAGTTACCATATTACGAGTATACTGAATGTGTCCAGGCGTATCTGCTATGATAAATTTGCGTTTTGGCGTTGTAAAATAACGATACGCAACATCAATAGTAATTCCTTGAGCCCTTTCATCTCTAAGTCCATCTGTAAACAAGGCGAGGTCTATATTCTCATGACCTTTGCGTTTACTTATAGACGTTACAGATTCCAATTGATCCTCAAAAATAGCTTTGGAGTCATATAAAAGTCGACCAATAAGTGTACTCTTTCCATCATCTACACTACCCGCAGTGGTAAAACGTAATAATTGATTATTGTCTATGATCATGCGTCGGAATTATGGAGTGAATATACTAAATATGACAATGATGTTATAGAAGACGTTGTAAATAATGAGGTATAAAAAAAGCGATCCGAAGATCGCTTTTTTATATGTAATGTAGAATGATGTAGAATGTATTATTTTACAAACTTGATCGCTTGTAATTTACCTTCTATAGCTACTGTTGCGATATATACACCAGTACTTAATCCGTTAAGATCAATCGTTTCAATGGTGTTAGATAGTTTTTGTGAAATCACTTCTTGACCAGAAATACTGTGAATAGTCACAGTTTCTAATGGAGTTCTAGCGTTTAAAGTAAGCACATTATCAGAAACAAACGATGAGAATCCTTCGATAGTATTGTCTTCTAAAGAAAGTGTTTGTCCAGCCATAATTGGCGCGTCTGCAACAGAGTTATATGCAAAACTTTTTATAGTATATGCAGTAGCATCTGCAGATAAATCTACACGTACCCATCCGTAATGCGTGTTTCCGTCTAGGTTAAATACTAAACCAATATAACCATCAGTTACACCTCCACAGAATTGACTATTTGAATATGCACAGCTATAAAAGTTTAAGTCACCTCTATCTCCTAAAATAAAAGGAGATGTACCATCGATAACATCACCTTCTGCTAAGTTTGATGGGTATGTAAAACCTGCACTAGAAGTTCCAATAAGTCCATTATCAGCGTTTACAGCACCATTTACTCCTGGAAATATAACAGCTCCAGCTCCACCAGCAGCATCAAAGTTTTCAGGAGAAAAGTCTGTAGTACTATTGCCATCAAGGTCAATAAGTACTGCGTCGTCTCCAGGCGCCATAGTAACGTCATCTATATCTGTAAAGACAATTTGACCGCTAGCATTTGCTACTCCTAAAATAGCAGCAGACATAGCACCGTAATTAAGTAATTTTTTTGAAGTAATTTTTTTCATAAATTAAATTGTTTATGTTCGTAATCTAATTGCTACTTTAACAGCAGTAAAAAGTTAATAATAGCTTACAAAATAAAGATAATTTTTAGAACAAGCAATGTTTCACGGCAATATATTTAAAAGAAATGTAAATGGAAAATAACCAAAAGGGTAAAAAATTGAAAATGAAATTATCTAATATCCCTATTGATAGTTCATTAGGGTTATTGGCAGTAGGAGACGTTGCGTTTACTGAATGGAGGAAGGTTAAAACAGCAAATAACGCAATAATAGACGCAAAAAGTAAAGAAGATAAGTAAAATGGGTAAGAAAAAGCTTTTATTAATAGGATGGGATGCCGCAGATTGGGAGATTATAGGTCCTTTAATTGCCAAAGGGCAGATGCCAGCTCTGAAAAAAATGATAGATCAAGGTGTTTATGGAAACATGAGTACTATGAACCCGCCGTATTCTCCTATGTTATGGACCTCTGTTGTCACTGGAAAAACTCCAGATAAACACGGAGTTTTAGGATTTGTAGAGATTATGCCAGATTTAGAAGGTGTAAGACCAGTAACTTCAAATTCTAGGAAAAGTAGAACCGTATGGAATATTTTACACAATAAAGGATATAAAAGTAATTTAGTAGGATGGTGGCCTAGTTATCCTGTAGAACCTATTAATGGCGTTGTTATTTCTGATAAATACCAGAAAGTAAGCCCAGATCCTAAAAAACAGAGTCCATTAGCAGACGATGCTATACATCCAAAAAGTGCAAGAGAAGATTTTTTAGACTTAAGAATGTTTCCTTTTGAAGTGACCAAGGAGCATATATTACCTTTTATACCCAACGCTGGTAAAATAGATCAAGATAAGGATAAAGCGCTGATTCCTTTTTCTAGAATGTTAGCACATAATGTTTCTGTTCATAATGCCGCTACAAAATTATTACGTACCTCAGAGTGGGATTTTATGTGTGTCTATTATGATCTCATAGACCATTTCTGTCATACATATATGAAGTATCATCCACCTAAATTACCTCAAGTATCTCAAGAAGATTATGATATGTACAAGGATGTCGTAGTGGGAGCGTATCGGTTTCAAGACATGATGCTTGAGCGTACTTTAGAATTAATAGATGATGATACGACTGTTATTGTCATGTCTGATCATGGATTTGAATCTGGACATAAACGTATTATAGATATGCCCAAAGTGCAGGCGGCTCCAGCACTTGAGCATAGACAATTTGGAATGTTTGTAGCTATGGGGCCTGATATCAAAAAGAACGAAAAGGTCTTTGGACTCGGTCTTATAGATATAGCACCTACTATTTTACACCACTTTGGATTACCAGTAGGTAAGGATATGGATGGCAAGGTCATGTTAGATATCTATAAAGAAATTAAAAAACCTACCTATATAGATACTTGGGAAGGCATAGAAGGCGATTTTGGAGAACTCAAAGGAGAAGAACAAGGAGCTGCCTTATCTGATCAGGAAGCAATGGAACAGCTTATTGAACTAGGGTATATAGAACGACCTGATGAAAAGAAAGAAATTGCTATTTTAAAAACCAAATGTGATTTAAAGCATAATCTAGCGAGAGTATATCTAGGTAAAAAAGATTATGAGAAATCAAAAGCCGTTTTGCTAGAGTTATTACAAGAGGATGATCCTATAGATTTAGCGCCTTTTTATATGGATTTGTTAACTATTAGCCTCAAAACAAATGAGTTTAAAGATGCCGAAAACTATCTTAATAAGATAAAAGAATCAAAAACAAAGGTTAAATATCATCTCTTTTTCCCTGAGGCAGAAATCCTTGTTGCAAACGGTAAATTATATGAAGCATTAAGGCTATTAGAAGATGCAAGTCTTAATCGTAACAATGCAGAAATATGGTTCAAAATAGGAGAAGTTAAATACAAACTTGCAAAATTTGAGGAAGCAAAAGATGCTTTTGAAAAAGCGATTAGTATAGAATCTGATAGAGCAAAATACCATCGAGCAATTGCAGAAGCCTATATTGAATTAGGCGAGTATGAGGAAGCAGTAGATTATGCGCTTACGAGTATAGAGCTTGTTAAATATTTTCCAGTAGCTCATTACGTTCTAGGAAGAGCTCTAGAAAAAATGGGAGATTTAGAAAATGCTAAAATTGCTTATGAAACCGCCGATAGATTACAACCGCGTTCCTATGACAAGGCTAGAAAAGCTATAGAAAATATTGAAGAGTATCACATGCTGGGGAGTGGAGCTAATAAAAGAGAGTATATTCATCGCGAAAATCAAATCGTCATTGTGTCAGGATTGCCACGTTCTGGAACATCACTTATGATGCAAATGCTAGCCAAAGGAGGTGTTGAAATTTTGACAGATGAAAACAGAAAAGCAGATGATTCAAATCCGAAGGGGTATTACGAATATGATCCAGTCATGTCTATTCATAAAGACAATTCATGGTTAGACAAGGCTCAAAATAAAGGCGTAAAAATAATAGCCCCTTTGTTGCAGTACTTATCGCCAAAATTTAGATATAAAATCATTTTTATGACAAGAGATCTGAATGAAGTTGTAAAATCACAACAGATTATGAGAGGAAAAGATCCAGATACATTGCCTATACATCTTTTTGATGCCTATAAAAGGCTCTTAGATAGTGTTAGAATATGGGATGATAAAGAGCCTGGTGTTGAGATGATTTATTTAAATTATAAAGATGTAGTAAATGATCCTATCAGTGCTATAGATACAGTAACTTCATTTATAGGAGTTGATCTTGATAAAGAAGCTATGGCAACCTGTGTAGATAAAAAACTATATCGAAATAGAGCCAATAAGGCCAAAGCCTAATAATAAAAAACACCAAAAAAAGGAGCTATTCATTGAGAATAGCTCCTTTTTTATGGTATTAACTATGATTAGAAAATAACTACGCTCGTACAGGGCGGTTTAAAATCAAGTCTAGGTATAAATTTATCTTATTTTTAAGCTCTTGTCTAGGTGTTATAAAGTCAAGAAAACCATGTTCTTGAAGAAATTCTGATGTTTGAAAACCTTCTGGCAATTCTTTTCCAGTAGTGTCTCTTACAACACGAGGTCCTGCAAATCCAATCAATGCCCCTGGCTCAGAAATATTAATATCGCCTAACATAGCAAAAGAAGCGGTAGTTCCCCCAGTAGTAGGATCTGTACATAGAGAAATATATGGGATACTAGCATCTGATAATTGTGCTAGTTTTACGGATGTTTTAGCAAGTTGCATAAGTGATAAAGCAGCTTCCATCATACGCGCACCTCCCGATTTTGAAATAATCATAAATGGGATGTTATTTTGAAGTGAGTAGTCTGCAGCACGTGCTATCTTTTCTCCCACAACACTCCCCATAGAACCGCCTATGAATGAAAAGTCCATACAAGCAATCACAAGATCTTCTCCTTTAGATTTTCCTACAGCAGTACGTACCGCATCTTTAAGTCCCGTCTTATCTTGTGCTTGTTTAAGCCTATCTACATATTTCTTTTTGTCCTCAAATTTTAAAGGATCTTTAGACGTAAGATCTTTATCTAATTCTTTAAATTCGTTATCATCAAAAAGAATTTCAAAATATTCCTTACTACCTATACGTACGTGGTATCCATCTTCAGGACTGATATAGAAGTTTTTTTCTAACTCTTCTGTATCTACAATTTTACCTGTAGGAGATTTGTACCAAAGACCTTTAGGAGTGTCTTTTTTTTCTTCCGTAGGAGTTTGAATTCCTTTGTCTTTTCTCTTAAACCAAGCCATATCGATGTATGTATGAGTGTATATTTATGTGATACGCTTTCGCGACCCTGCCTGCCGGCAGGAGCGTACTACAGTGTATTTACGTTATTTAAATCCTCAAATGCTTTTTTTAGTCTAGCACCCATGGTGTTTTCTGCTTTACGTAACCAAACACGAGGATCATAATATTTCTTGTTAGGAGCATCTTCTCCAGTAGGATTTCCTATTTGAGACTTAAGATAGTCAGCATTTTCATTGAAATAATCACGTATTCCTTCTGCAGTTGCATATTGAAGATCAGTGTCTATATTCATTTTAATAACCCCATAGCTAATTCCTTCTCTTATTTCTTCAACGGTAGATCCACTTCCTCCGTGAAAAACAAAATCAATATGATTATGTTCTACACCGTATTTTTTTGTAATGTGTTCCTGTGAATTTTTAAGAATTTTTGGTGTCAGCTTTACGTTACCTGGTTTATAAACTCCGTGTACATTTCCAAAAGCAGCCGCAATCGTAAATTGATCACTTACTTTAGAAAGTTCTTCATAAGCATACGCTACTTCTTCTGGTTGTGTATATAATTTTGAATCATCTACATCTGTATTGTCAACACCATCCTCTTCTCCTCCAGTAATTCCTAATTCGATTTCTAACGTCATATCCATCTTCTCCATACGCTCCAGATATTTCTTGCATATTTCGATATTTTCTTCAATAGGTTCTTCACTTAAATCAATCATATGTGAACTAAACAATGAGTGACCGTGTTCTTTATAATACGCCTCACTAGCATCTAGCATTCCGTCTATCCAAGGTAACAATTTTTTCGCACAGTGATCCGTGTGGAGAATTACCGTTGCTCCATAAAGTTTTGCAAGCTCATGTACGTGTTTTGCTCCTGCAACAGCTCCTGCAACAGCAGCTTGTTGGTTATCATTATTTAAGCCTTTTCCTGCATTAAACTGCGCTCCTCCATTACTAAATTGAATAATCACGGGCGCATTTAATGCGGCAGCAGTTTCTAGTACAGTATTAATACTATTAGATCCAATAACATTTACAGCTGGAAGTGCAAAACCTTTTTCTTTTGCATAGTTAAAAATCTTTTGCACTTGGTAACCGGTAGCAACTCACGGCTTGATAGAATGAGCCATATTTTTGATTTATGTTTAAGTTCGTAAAAATAAGAAATTATATAGTAAAATGAAGGGAAACAAAACGGAATTACGATAACGTTTGAAAGTACTACAACATCAATTAGAACGGGTAATTAATACCAATGTTATATACAGCATTAGAGAAATTATATTCTTTAAACCATCGATTTCCAATTTCTAAAGCTGGATCATACGTTTTAAATCCTATATCAAATCGCGCTACAAAAAAATCAAAATCAAACCGTAATCCAAAACCAGATCCAATAGCGAGATCTCTTAAACTAGAAAAACTATTAAATCTCGAATTGGGATCTTCTACATTGTCAAAAATATTCCAAATATTACCTGCATCTATAAAGAAAGCACCTTCAAATGGGCCTAGTAAATCAAAACGATGCTCTACATTTAAAGAAAGCTTCATATTGGCTTCATTAAACTCATTAGGAGCACCACTACTACCTGGACCTAATTCGTAGGCGCGCCAAGCACGATTGTCATTAGATCCTCCTGCAAAAAAGCTTCGTATAAAAGGAATACTGTTGGCATTTCCATAAGGAATTGCAATACCTCCAAAAGCGCGGATAGCCAAAATGTTATTATGTCCTAAATCCCAGTGTCTGGTATAATCAATTTCTGTTTTGGCATATTGAGAAAAAACAACACCCAGAATACGTGAGTTATCATCTTCATTTTTTGGAGCATTTACTAAGGTTGAGGCAAATGCAAGTGCATTTCCAGCAAGTTCAATACGTGTTCTTAATCTTGAGAAAGCATTGTCATATAAATTTTCTCGATTGTTATAAGTATAGGTAAAGTTAAGTGCAAAGATGAGATTGTCCTCTGTTAGTCTGTTTTGGCGTTCTCGTATCGCATTTATCTCAGATACTTGTGCATTAGTAAAACCATTTACAACTCCATTTTCTACATCGTTAATAAAACTATCTGCACCACTAGGTATCGTAAGCGTTGGTGTAGTGGCATCAGGCTCAAAATAATCTGGATTGATATTCGTTATATTTAATGCAGCAAGGGTGTTGAGATCCTCAAAACTATTTCTATAAATATTAAAATAATTTGGCGCGTTTAGATTACGTACATACTGTACGTCTAGAAGGTCAAATCTAAATGTATTTGTTGCAGAGGGTGTCCAGTTATACGATAATCCTCCAGCAAAACTTTGTTTATCGAGTCCTATATTTTGCTGTACGCTAACCCCTAAATTAAACCGAGTACTAGGTTGCCATTCTGCAGGAATTAGTTTTGAAGTATTGACAGGAAAGAATATTCTCGGAAAAACAAGACTTGCATTGATTCCTATTTCCGAAATATTAAAAAAACTATCATTATCATTTGCAGCATCGTCAGAAGCACCAATATTTCCTCTGGTTGAAATCTCTAAAGTTTCTGCTCCTCTAAAGAAATTACGAATTAATAAAGAGCCGAATCCTGCAAAACCAATATCTTGAATGTTTGAGGTAGAGACATCAAAATCTGCACGAAATTTATATTTATCCAATGGTGTCAAACGTATGTTGGCAATTAAGTCTGTCCCTGTACTATCCGCGGGATCTTGTTGGTATAAAATACTTGGATACTTAAACGTATTAAGTCGGCTTAAACGTGTGAGGGTTTGCGTTTTATCAATATCCCGATATATAGACCTTGGTTTGAGAGGAATAATATCAGTGATAGCATTGGTTCTATAGTTTAATTTATCATAGACGTAAAAATTATAACCATCCACACGTATAGAATCGGCAAAGGGTTTGTCCTTATTAGCAAAACTGTAATCTGTAATAATATTGATTTTATTTACTTTATGAACTTTAAAAGGAAGGTCTATGACAGAGTCTCGAACGGTTTCTTTACGATTATCTATAATAATTTCAAGATTTGTCTTATTTCCTGTATTTACAGTATCTCCAATGGCTCTAATACGATCGGATTCAAAATGATATAATCCGTTGTTTCTAAATAATTTTTCAATACGTAATCGTTCTCCTTCAAACTTATTTTTTTGATAGGGTTCTCCTCTTACAAGAAACGATTCATTTTTATGAGCTTCATAAATAGAGTCTGCCACAGGTGAGGCAATCTTAGTCACGATAGAATCTAATAAGTAAGGTTTGTAGCGCACCACATTATAACTTACAACCGCTCTTTGATTACTATCTTTCTTTATGGTATAGTCTACTTTGGTATTAAAATAACCATTGTTGATATAAAATCGAGCAAGTCTATTTGCCGATTTTTTAGTAAGATTTTCGTTGACAATCGTGGGGGCTTCTCCTGTGTTTTTTACACCAGAGTTAAAATCTTTTTTAAATCTTCTAAAAGACTCTACTTGCTTTCGCGAAAGCAAACGTGTCCAAAACGTACGTTCTCCATCATTTTTGGCGCGTTGCGCATTGAGAATAGAATCGATATTAGGACGCGCCCAATTATAGATATAAAGTCTAAAAGGCGCTCCAGCAACCTTTGTATTAGGTTGTTGGTATAAAAAATTATACAATCGCTGATCCGTAATCTTCTCGCCATCTACAGTAATCTCATTATCACTGAGCAAAAAATCGTCCTCAGGAACTCGTTTTATTGCATTACAACCAGCAAGTAGGACTGCTAGAAGAATAAATAATGATATTTTTGTAAACCTATGTTTCAAGTGAGTGGTGAAAATAAATCAAAAGTACATTTTATATAGTGTTAAGCAAAAGTAATATCAAACGAATAACGGGATTACATCAAAAAAAGTACCGTAAGCAAGAAGGACTCTTTGTTGCCGAAGGTATTAAGGTAATTAATGAGTTATTAGAATCTTCATGTGCACCAGAAGCTATCTATGGAATAGAGGATACGTCGTTACATATTCCTGAAGAAAACAAAAATATGTTTCAAAAGGTCACAGCTGCCGAACTTAAAAAAATAAGTTTCCTGAAAACCCCACAAACAGCACTCGCACTTTTTAAAATTCCGAAGCAGGTAGATGATAAACGTACAGGAATTACCCTACTTCTTGATGATGTAAGAGATCCTGGAAATCTGGGTACGATTATACGACTTTGTGATTGGTTTGGCGTCACAAGTTTGGTGTGTTCTTCACAAACTGTAGATTGTTATAACCCCAAAGTAGTACAAGCCACCATGGGATCTTTATCTAGAATTACTATTTCTTATGTCGATATAACAGCATATCTAGAAGAAGAAAAAAGACCTATTTACGGTACTTTTATGAATGGTTCAAACATCTATGCAGCAACGCTTCCTAAAGAAGCTGTAATTGTGATGGGGAATGAAGCCAACGGAATATCAGATGCTATTGAGCAACTCATTACTCAAAAAATAGCTATCCCGCGTTTTGGGCAATTACAAAAAACAGAAAGTTTAAATGTGGCAACAGCAACCGCCATCTGTCTAAGTGAATTTAAAAGAGGATGTGTTACTGAAACGTAAAGTTTAAGAAAACACCTCTGGATGACATTTTACTGATGTTGCCTGTCCATGGGCTGTTTCCCATATTGTCTCGTACCAACTCATCAGTCGTGGCAAAGACACCACGTATGCTTGGTGTAAATTTAAAGAAGTATAAATATAACTCAACCCCAAACCCTACTTCATAAAAGAAAGGACTGGTGGTTGTTCTAAACTGTCCTGCAAAATTATCATCAGGATTTTTCTCATTACTAGATAAGTTTACGGTTGTAGACACTCCTACAGTAACAAACGGACGAACATTATTGAGTCGCTTGGTATTAAATTTTAAAAGCAATGGAAGATATATATAGGTGCCAGGTACTTCGCGTATTAAATCCTGTTCACTGTCAAATCTTGGGTCGGGCGCATAGAGTAAGTCACGTCTGGTAAAACTCAAGCCAGGCTCTGTGCGTAAATCGATATAATCAGATAGCCTTAAATTAGCTACAATTCCTACATTAAAACCAATAGATCGCGTTACTTCAATATCTTCTTGTTGCGCTATATAATCAAAGTTATAATCATAGTTGTTAAATCCTAAATAGTACCCAAAACGTATTGGTTTTTTATCAAAATTTTGCTGATTTTGAACACGGGATCTTGTAAGCCATTGTGCTTGAGATGTCTGCGTAAAAGTTAAGAAAAATACGATGGCAATGAATACTCTCATGAATTTATTTTGAAGCTGTATAAATGGTGGCTACACCAAATGTTTGTGGTTGATCTTTCACGTTGGTAAACCCAATTTTACGCAAAATATTGTTCAACGCTTCACCAAAAGGAAAAACAGAAGCACTTTTACTTAAATAACTATAGGCTTCTTTGTCTTTAGAAAAGAGACGTCCCACAGTTGGTAAGATCACATTAGAGTGAAATTTATATCCTTGTTTAAACGGTGTTTTTGTAGGAACAGAGGTTTCTAAAATCACAAAGATGCCACCTGGCTTTAGTACCCGATAGATTTCTCTTAAACCTTTTTCCAACGTCTCAAAATTACGCACTCCAAAAGCAACCGTAATCGCATCAAAACTATCATTTTCAAAAGGCATCGCCTCACTATCTGCTTGGATCATCTCTATACGATCTTCCAGCCCTTTTGCTTTTATTTTGGTACGCCCTATAGAGAGCATCCCTTCAGAAATATCAAGCCCCACAAGTTTGGAAGCGCCACTATCAGCAAAATTGATGATCAAATCTCCAGTTCCCGTAGCAATGTCAAGAATACTTTCTGGCTTCGTTTCGGTGACAAGTTTTATGACTTTTTTTCGCCATTTTACATCAATTCCAAAAGAAATAACTCTGTTAAGCCCGTCGTATTTCCCAGAAATAGTGTCAAACATTTGCTCAACTTGCTCTTTCTTAGATTGATCAGAAGTTGTGTATGGCGTTACCTTTTTGGTCATAGCGCAATTTTTGGCAAATATACGGCATCAATAAAGAAGATAATAAGGACTTACTTAAAAAGGAAGTGCTATTTCTTTAGATTTTTAACAATTGGATTATATATGATGTCGTATTGATTCTGTAAAAGGTGTTTCCGCTTTCGCGAAAGCGTATAAAGCATAATTATCTACAGGATTAGATCGTATATCTTATCAATGATGTATCTTTGTATCACTTTTTCAGTTCATTATATTATATGAAAATTATCATTGCAGGAGCAGGTGAGGTGGGCTTCCACTTAGCCAAACTGTTATCATACGAGTCTCAGGACATTACACTTATAGACACCAACAAAGATAGCCTGGCGTATGCAGATACGCATTTGGATATTCGAACCATTAAAGGTGATGCGACCTCTATTGCTATATTACAAGATTCTAGAGTAGAAAACGTAGACTTGGTTATCGCGGTAACAGCGAGTGAGACGACAAATATTACGGTTTGTGTACTCGCCAAACAATTAGGTGCCGCACGTACCATCGCTAGGATTTCTAATACAGAGTTTATAGAACATAAAGAATTGGCAGGATTCTCTAAATTTGGGATCGATGAGTTAATATCACCCGAAAGTCTTGCTGCATCAGAAATCGAATTATTGCTGAATCAAAGTGGTTTTAGTGATACCTACGAGTTTGAAGAAGGCGCATTGACGATGGTTGGTACAACTTTATCACGTACTGCCTCTTTTGTCGGTAAAAGTGTAAAAGAAGCCGCTACTATTTTTCCAGAATTGCACTTTATGCCTATCGCTATACAGCGACTAGGGACACAGTATACGTTAATACCTCGTGGAGATACCGTCTTTAAAGAAGGCGATCAGGTGTATTTTATGACCATACAAGGCGGTGTTGAAGAGCTTTATAAACTGACAGGTAAAGTACGTCAAGACATTAAAAATGTCATGATCTTAGGAGGAAGTAACATTGGATTTAAAACCTGTAGGGATTTATGTTCTCATAAGTTTAATGTAAAACTCGTAGAACGTGATAAAGAGAAAGCAATAGATCTAGCAGATATTCTTCCAAAGGCACTCGTGATTAATGGTGATGGGCGTAATGTAGAGTTGCTTGAAGAAGAAAACATTCAGGATATGGATGCTTTTATCTCTGTAACTGGCGATAGTGAAACAAATATCATGTCTTGCCTTGTGGCAAAATCAAGAGGTGTTAAAAAAACAATCGCACTTGTAGAAAACATGGATTATTTCCAGTTGTCACAGAGTATAGGGATTGATACTTTGATCAACAAAAAATTACTTGCTGCAAATAATATCTTTAGATATATACGAAAAGGAGAAGTGGTGGCGATGACCAAACTCAATAACATGAATGCTGAGTTATTAGAGTTTATCGTAAAACCTACTTCTGAAGCAGAAGGAAAAAAAATAAAAGATATTGACTTCCCAAGATCTGCTACTATAGCGGGTGTTGTACGTAATGGCATAGGTGTCATTGCACTTGGTGATTTTAAAATCACCGCAGGAGATCGAGTAGTGGTATGTTGTTTACCGCGATCTATCAAACAAGTAGAGAAAATGTTTGTTTAAATAGATACGTAGATGCCAAAACTTAATTACAAGATTATTTTTCATTTAATGGGGTTGCTATTACTTTTTAATGGTGGCTTTATGATGATTTCTGCTCTTGTGAGTTTTATCACAGATGATGGGGTTGCTTTACAAATCACAGCTTCTGGGTTATTAGTATTATTTGCAGGAATGCTTTTAATGTTTTTAACAAGAGACCACAAAAAAGAAATCAAAAAACGAGAAGGATATATTGTTGTCACATTTGGTTGGCTGTTTATGTCTTTCAGTGGGATGTTGCCGTATTTAGTTACTGGTGCTATACCATCGGTAACAAATGCTTTTTTTGAAACTATAAGTGGGTATACTACCACAGGAGCCACCATACTTACAGAGATAGAATCACTACCTAAAGGAATTCTTTTCTGGCGTAGTACTACGCATTGGATAGGAGGGATGGGAATTATTGTTTTGGCAATCGCCATACTTCCCTTACTAGGTATTGGAGGGATGCAGCTTTTTGCAGCAGAAGCTCCTGGTCCTAGTGCAGATAAACTTCACCCAAGAATTACCGATACTGCAAAACGATTATGGCTTATTTATTTTGGTTTTACAGCGGCAGAGACCATAGCGCTAAAACTAGCAGGAATGTCATTTTTTGATGCTATAAATCATGCCATGAGCACCTTGTCTACAGGGGGCTTTTCTACTAAAAATGCAAGTATTGCTTATTGGAATGATACGCCTCTTATCCAATACATTATTATTTTCTTTATGATGTTGGCAGGAATGAACTTTGTATTGAGTTATTTTGCTTTTAAGGGGAAAGTGCAAAAAATTATTAAAGATGACGAGTTTAGACTCTATATGACTTTTATATTTGGTTTTGCCATCATAACAGCATTTGTTGTTTATTTTAAAGCTGACGTTAGTGTTTCTAGCATTGATCACCCTATGGTATTAGGTGCTGGTGAGAGTGCCATTAGACATGGGCTTTTTCAGGTATTGGCAGTGATCACAACCACAGGATTTGTAACTGCCGATTTTACCATGTGGACACCCTTCCTAACGGTTATCTTTTTTGGGCTTATGTTCTTAGGAGGTTCTGCGGGATCGACTTCAGGGGGTATTAAAGTGGTGAGACATTTATTAACCATACGCAACGCTTTTGTAGAATTTAAACGCACATTACATCCCAATGCGATTCTTCCCGTACGGTATAATACCCGCTCTGTAGACCGGACGATTATCTTTAATATACTGGCATTTTTTATTCTTTATATGCTTTCTTGGATTGTAGGAGCTAGTGTTTTAGGTGCTATGGGGTTGGATTTTATGACATCCTTGGGAGGAGCGGCATCTGCATTAGGGAATGTAGGCCCTGCTTTTGGAGACTTAAGCCCTGTAGATAGCTACAATAGTTTGCCTAGCGCAGGTAAATGGTGGCTAGCATTCTTAATGCTTATTGGTCGTTTGGAATTATTTACCGTACTAATTTTGTTTACACCCTTCTTTTGGCGAAATAGATAACTATGGACTTATCAAAAAAATATGATATTGTTATTATAGGAGGAGGTCCTATAGGACTCACCTGTGGTATAGAAGCTCAAAAAAGAGGACATTCTTATATCATTTTAGAAAAAGGGGTGTTGGTGAATTCTCTTTTTAATTTCCCAGAACAAATGACATTTTTTAGTACGTCTAAATTATTGGAAATAGGAAAAGTACCATTTATATCACATACAGATAAACCCACACGTAAAGAAGCTTTAGAATATTACAGAAGAGTAAAAGAAAGTTGGGGGTTAAACATAAAACTTTACACAGAAGTAGTTGCGATGACTCCAGAAGGAGATGGATATCATATTAAAACGAGCAAAGGTGATACGTTTGCAAAAGCTGTCGTTGTGTGTACAGGATTTTACGACACTCCAAGAAAATTACATATTCCTGGAGAAAAGCTACCTAAAGTAACTCATTTTTATGATAGTCCGCATCCTTATGTGGGGCAAAAGATAGTCGTGATAGGTGCTGCAAATTCTGCTTGTGATGTGGCATTAGAAACGTATTACAAAGGAGCAACTGTGACGATGGTTATCCGTGGGTCAGAGATTTATCCTAAAACAAAATATTGGATCAAACCTAATATAGAAAACAGAATTAAAGAAGGTGCCATCAAAGCATATTTTGACAGCACAGTTACCGAGATAAAAGAAGATACAGTTGTCCTAGAAACCCCAGAAGGTGTTGTCGAAATAGCAAACGACTTTGTACTTGCTATGATAGGGTATAAGCCTAACTATTCGCTCTTTGAATCTTTAGGATTACCTATTTCTGACGGTGCAGCCAAAGCACCCATTCACAACGAGAAAACCTTAGAAACACCTCTTAAAAATGTATATGTGGCTGGTGTTATCAATGCAGGGCTAGAAACTAGTACTTTATTTATAGAAAATACACGAGAACATGCAACTATAATTATGCAAGATATCGATAGTAAGTTGTAGCTTTACAAACTTTACTAGAGCATTTTAATTATGAATCAAACTACAGATACTATTTTAATGATTCGTCCTGTACATTTTAGGATGAATGAGCAAACCGCTGTTAATAATTATTATCAAAAAGAGATAGATGGTGTGCCGGCAGAAACACTTTTGCAAAAAGCACAAAAAGAGTTTGATGTTTTTGTGAGCAAGCTAGAAGCAGTAGGAATTAACGTGATTGTAGTCAATGATACTCAGGAAACAGATACACCCGATGCTCATTTCCCTAATAACTGGGTAAGTTTTCACGAAAGTGGGAAAGTAGCTACTTACCCCATGTTTGCAGAGAACAGACGTACAGAGCGTCGTGAGGATATTTTTGATATATTAGAATCCAAAGGATTTGCCATTACAGAGGTAATCGACTATTCTTCAGCAGAAGAAGAAAACCTCTTTTTGGAAGGGACAGGAAGTTTACTATTAGATCGTGTGCATCGTAAAGCGTATTGTGCGCTTTCGCCTCGAGCGGACGAAGAATTATTGATAGAGTTTTGTGAAGACTTTGAATACCTACCAGTTATTTTTACGGCAAACCAAACTGTAGATGGAGAGCGACTCCCTATTTATCATACCAATGTTATGATGTGTTTAGGAGAAGCATTTTCTGTGATATGTCTTGATACGATAGATGACAAAAAAGAGCGTAAAGTTGTATTAAAACATCTTAAGCAAGATGGCAAAGAAATTATTGCTATAACAGAAAAACAAGTAACTCATTTTGCAGGAAATATGTTACAACTTAGGGGTTCTAACAATACTCCTTATTTAGTAATGAGTACTGCTGCGCATAAGAGTCTTACCAAATCTCAAATAGATCAAATACAAAAACATGCAACAATACTTTCAAGTTCTCTTGATGTGATTGAGGAATGCGGCGGTGGGAGTGCTCGCTGTATGATGGCAGAAGTATTTCTTCCAAAAAAATAGCGTATTTTGTCGTATGCTTTCGCGAAAAACAAAATACGGACTTAAAGCACTTACCTATATTGCTCGTCAGGAAAAGGATACTAGGGTACTTATCCAAGATATTTCTGAGGCTGAAGATATTTCAAGAAAGTTTCTCGAAAGCATCTTACTTTCCTTAAGAAAGGCAGGTTTTTTAGGAAGTAAAAAAGGAAAAGGTGGCGGATATTACCTGATAAAACAACCCAAAGAGATTAAAATGGCAGCCGTTATAAGAGTCTTAGAAGGACCTATTGCTATGTTACCCTGTGTGAGTCTAAATTTTTATGAAAAATGTGATGATTGCCCAGATGAAGGAAAATGTGCCGTCCACGGGCTGATGGAAGAGGTACGTGATAGTACGTTACAAGTTCTTGAAAATAAGACGCTTGAAGATATTTTAAAGTAAAAAATAAATTCCTAGCAATTATGTAGGAATTTATATATATTAGTCTTGTAATTAAGCACAATGATATTAGTATAGAAAGGTGTCTTTTTTAACTGTGTTTGTAGTTTTCATAGTTATTATTTAACTCATATACTTTGAGTTGACATTCAGGTTATATTTTTTTAGTAGGATTTAAAAAGCAACCAACATATCTTTCTTTTAATATTAATTGTGCTTTTTTCTTTTTAAAACTACCTCAAGTTTCTACGGATCAAGTGTAAAAGTTGTGGGATTTTCTGATTATGCAAAAATAGTTGAGAGTCTGTATAAGAAGAAGTCTACATT
>NZ_CALEMI010000071.1 GCF_937910895.1 uncultured Dokdonia sp.
AACAGCATTAATAGAAGCATCATTTTCTCTTTTTACAGCTACGGCATCTTTTCCTTCACTTTCTACACGTACTTTAATATCCACTTGATCTGGGGTTACTTTTACAACGCCTTTTCCAGTGACGTTAACAAGCGGTTCTGTGTTTTGTGTTTGTGCAGTAAGACTCATAGTACATAATAGTATAAATAGACGTAGTAGTTTCATAGTAAATAAATGGATATTAAATTTTACCTAATTTAATCATTACAAATAAGATAACAATAGGAATGGCTAACAAAATAACCATTAAGAGATTGGTTTGCAATAAAGAAGGCATCATAAATAAGGTAATAAGATACCCTCCTACTGCGCCTCCAAAATGCGCATCATGCCCAATATTATCATTTTGAGCCCGCATTCCATAAATGGAATACAAAAGATATCCGATTCCAAAAACATACGCTGGCATCGGAATAATAAAAAATAACCCTAACATCATATCGGGATTTAATAAAATGGCTGCATATAATACCCCAGACACAGCACCACTAGCCCCAAGTGCCGAATAATGATACTCATCTTTATGAAAGAAATAAGAAAGCAAATTCCCTATAATTAAACTTCCTATATACACGATCACAAATTGAAAAACACCTAACTGATAGATTACTGGATTTGCAAAGAAGTATAACGTAAGCATATTCACAAAAAGATGCTGAGGATTTGCGTGTAAAAAAGCAGAAGATATCATACGTATCTGTTCTCCTCTTCGGATAGCACCTATTTGAAATAGATATTTATTTTTAAAACTATAATCACTAAAGCCCTTCATTGAAAAGAGCACATTAATAGCTATAATCGCTATTGTCACTGGATGTAAACCCGCCATATTTTATTATTAATTACGCAGTAAAGATACCTATATTTGTGTTATTGAATTATAACAATTTTCCTAAATGCAAGCGATCGCTTATTGGCTTATCTATCCCGTACTTTGGATGTTATCAAAATTACCATTCAGCGTATTATACGTGCTTTCTGACTTGGTCTATATTCTTGTATATCGCATTATAGGATATCGCAAAACAACCGTTCGCTATAACCTTAGAACGGCATTTCCAGAAAAATCATCTTTAGAATTAAAGCAAATAGAAAAAAAATTCTATCATCACTTATGTGATTTATTTATAGAGATGATCAAAACCATGAGTATCTCAAAAGAGCAGCTTCATGCTAGAATGACCTACACCAATATGGAACTTGTCCAAGAGTATGAAACAAGAGGAAAAAGTGCCATTGTACTGTTAGGACATTATGCCAGTTATGAATGGTCTTTTGCCATACAACTGCACGTAAAAAACACAGGCCACGGCATTTATAAAAAAATCAAAAATCCTTATTTTGATGCTTTGGCACGCCGTATCCGAGGACGATGGAATACAAAACTGATTGCTAATAGGTTTGCTGCCAAACACATGACACAACAAAAAAAAGAAGGAATTGTCTCTATGTATGGCTTTGTTGCAGATCAATCCCCAAGATTAGCCAAGTCACATTATTGGACCCAATTTTTAGGACACGAATTACCCTTCTTTACAGGGGTAGAACGTATTTCAAAAGAGCTTGATCTTCCTATTCTCTATCTTAAAGTCAAAAAGACAAAACGAGGTCATTATGAAGGTACTTTTATTGAGTTAGCAGCAAATCCTACGGAGATTCCAGATTATAAGATTACAGACGCTTTCGCGAAAGCGTTAGATTCCCAAATACGAGAAGCTCCAGCATATTACTTATGGACGCACAAACGTTTTAAACTCCTTGGACGAAAACAAGAATCGGCTGCTGGTGAAGAGAAAGTGAATTAAGGTATTATTAATGTGTCGTCCTACAAATAGTACATCAATTTTTAGAACGACACACTATATAGTATTTAGATAGCTGCCGCTCCAGCTTCTGCAACAGCGTGATCGTTTTCAACAGAACTTCCACTTACCCCGATAGCGCCTATAATTTCGCCTGAAGCATTTTTAATGGGCACACCTCCTGGAAATGTAATAAGTCCGTTGTTTGAATGCTCAATATTGTATAAAGCTCCACCTGGCTGAGATAAATCTCCAATAAGCCCAGTATTCATATCAAAATAACGAGCTGTTTTAGCTTTTTTAATAGCGATATCCAGTGACCCTAACCAAGCACCGTCCATACGACTAAATGCTACTAAATTTGCTCCTGCATCTACAATAGCAATATTCATTTTTGTCTCTATTGCTATCGATTTTTCTTTTGCTACTGAAATCATTTTTTCAGCTTGTGCTAATGTAATATTCATAGTTTCCTGTTTTTATATCATTTTAATAATGATACAAATGTACTCGGAAAGGAGTTGAATAGTACTACTAAAACAGTTTAACTACTTAAGATTACAAACAATTTATAAACTCTAGAGCTGTTACCACACAAGCATAATTTACATACTCACCACGACCACAACCATAACAATAACAGATAACTCAATTCCTGAATAACCAAAAAAGACCATCTAAACAACTTTTAGACGGTCTCTTAAATTTAAATGCTGGTCTTAATTCTTACAAACCAGCGACTTCTTTAATATCTTCAATCATCGCATCGGCGACACGAGTTGCCTCTTCTTGCGTTCCAGCTTCTGTATAAATACGAATAATAGGTTCTGTATTCGACTTACGTAAATGCACCCAATGATGCTCAAAATCTATTTTCACGCCATCTATTGTACTGATATCCTCATTTGCATACTTCTTAGCCATTGCATCCAATAATGCATCTACATCAAGTTCTGGTGTCAATTGAATTTTTTGTTTACTCATAAAATATTGAGGATAGCTCGCTTTCAGTTCGCTTACGGTCATCGTTCCTTTGGCAAGGTGCGTTAAAAATAAGGCTGTTCCTACCAGACTGTCACGTCCGTAGTGAGAAGCTGGATAAATGATGCCACCGTTTCCTTCACCTCCTATCACAGCGTTAGTATCTTTCATTAACTGTACAACATTGACTTCGCCTACAGCACTTGCGTGATATGTACCGCCGTGTTTACGGGTAATGTCTCTAAGCGCACGAGATGAAGATAAATTGGATACGGTGTTTCCTTTGGTTTCACTCAACACATAATCTGCACAAGCAACAAGCGTATACTCTTCGCCAAACATTTCTCCCGTTTCATCTATAAAAGCCAGACGATCTACATCAGGATCGACGACGATTCCAAAATCAGCTTTTTCTTTGACGACCAATTTACAAATATCCCCTAGATGCTCTTTTAGAGGTTCTGGATTATGTGGAAACTGACCATTAGGTTCGCAATATAATTCTACGGGAATCACCCCTAGCCTATCTAACAATCTAGGAATAGCAATCCCTCCTGTGGAGTTCACGCCATCTACGACTACTTTAAATTTAGCCGCTTTAATCGCGTCTACATCGACTAAGTCTAAATCAAGCACTTCATCAATATGCAAATCGATATACGCATCATTTTTGGTGATTTTTCCAAGATCATCTACCTCAGCAAATAAGAAATTTTGATTTTCGGCATATTGTAAGATTTTCTCTCCTTCAATACCATTTAAAAACTCTCCTTTACTATTTAATAATTTAAGTGCATTCCATTGCTTCGGATTATGAGAAGCTGTCAAAATAATCCCTCCATCGGCATGCTCCATTGGAACTGCAATTTCAACAGTAGGCGTTGTAGAAAGCCCTAAGTCTATCACGTGAATTCCCATTCCAATAAGCGTATTCATAACTAATTCTTGAATCATAGCACCCGAAATACGAGCATCACGCCCCACCACTACCCGATAGGTTTCTTTATTGCGATCGTTTTTAAGCCATGCGCCGTATGCTGCTGCAAATTTTACCGCGTCGATAGGCGTTAAGTTATCGCCTGTAGCACCGCCTATGGTTCCTCGTATCCCAGAAATTGATTTAATTAAAGTCATTAATGTAGGTTTTTATTAATATGCTGTTTGGGGGATGCAAAAATAAGAAAAGAGAACTACTTTACACGCTTGTTTAAAAATAGTAATGATTTGATGATGGGAAGACGGTGTTCGCTTTCGCGAAAGCGTATATAAAATCTATCAAACTAGCGAAAAAAATACATTTTATTCTTAAAATTTATCGCTTGTTTTTAGGTGTTATTGCCTCTCAAATAGTACCTTGTTGCTTTATGAATTTTCTAGCGCACATATACCTTTCTGAAGCCGACGATATGGTGACCATAGGCAATTTTATGGCAGACGGCATCAAAGGGAAAAAGTATTTAAATTACCCCGAAGCGATTCAAAAAGGGATTCTGATTCATCGGTGGATTGATAGCTATACCGATAGTCATCCTATTACCAAACAAAGTACCAAGAGACTACATTCCAAATATGGTCATTACAGCGGTGTGATCGTGGATATTCTATATGATCATTTTTTAGCCAAAAATTGGAAAAACTATCACGAGCAACCTCTCGAAGAATATGTCGCCGATTTTTACAAACTGTTAATAGATCATTATGAACTTCTCACCCCTCGTATTCAAAAAATGATGATCCCTATGATGAAGCAAAACTGGTTACTCAGTTATGCAACGCTAGAAGGTATTGAGACAGTACTTTACAATATGAATATCCGTACTAAAAATAGAGTTCCTATGGATGAGGCTATCCAAGATTTAAAAGAACACTATGAGGCATTTGAAAAAGAGTTTACCGCTTTCTTTGAAGAATTACGCGCTTTTGTAGCTCTAAAAATGGAAGAATTATAATTAAAGTAGGAATGGTTACTTAGTTATTGATTATTTAAGAATAATACATTTTAATTATTTCGACCACAGCAAAGACTAGACACTATGGCTTAGTTTATTTATAAGAGTGCGCTTTCGCGAAAGCAAAAAGTAAATTCCAAATCACAAGTTCAAAAAAGAGACCGCTTCGCTGATAGAATATAGACAATAGAACATAGACCTTGTTAACTATGGATATTTTTTAGAATCCCGCATCCCGCACCCAAAAAAAGTAAATTCCAAATCACAAATCAAAAAAGAGACCGCTTCGCTGATAGAATATAGACCTTGTTAACTATGGATATTTTTTAGAATCCCGCATCCCGCACCCAAAAAAAGTAAATTCCAAACTCCAAATTACAAATTCAAAAAGAGACCGCTTCGCTGATAGAATATAGATCATAGAATATAGACCTTGTTAAATATGCAGATTTTTTAGCATCCCAACACAGCATAAGATAAATTCCAAATCACAAATTCAAAAAAAAAGACCGCTTCGCTGATAGAATATAGACAATAGAACATAGACCTTGTTAACTATGGAGATTTTTTAGCATTCACTTTTCACTTTTAGTATATTACTTCCAGCACCCAGCAAAAACTCTCTTTTCTTTCTTCTTTTTTCTCTTCTCTCAAAAAAGCTTCCTGCTTCTCACATCCAGCATCCAGCATCCAGCATCCAGCATCCAGCACCCAGAAATCTATTCATTACAATAAATTAACATAACCAGACACAACCATTTGATGATTTTACACTCTAGTAGATATAAAACACATCACTATGAAAAACTATCTATCTATCTTATTCCTATCCGTATGTTGTATCATTAGCTGTACAGAAGCAGATGAGTCTTTTACAAACAACTCTGTGACAGAGGATTTTGGCGGCGCTCAACTCTTTGGAGACAACTACGGTGAGATCGTAGAAAACCCATTTATCAATACTGTCGATGAAGCGACATCAACGTTTTCGATAGATGCAGATGGTGCATCGTATGCCAATGTAAGACGTTTTATACAAGAAAGTCAGCAATTACCGCCTGCAAATGCAGTGCGTACGGAGGAACTCATCAATTACTTTGATCTTGATTATGACTATACAGACACGACACACCCGATAGATTTAAACGGAGAAGTAAGTACCTGTCCGTGGAATACAGACAATAAACTCGTTCGCATCGGTATCAAAGGAAAACCTATTCCTGAAGCGGAATTACCAGCCTCCAATTTTGTTTTCTTAATAGACGTATCTGGCTCTATGTCCAGTGAAGACAAACTAGAACTCCTTAAAAATGGGTTTAATCTTTTTGTAGATGAACTTACCGAGCAAGATCGTGTTGCTATTGTCACCTATGCTGGAAGCGCAGGACTCGTATTACCATCTACCTCAGGAGATCAAAAACAAACGATCAAAGACGCTATCAACAGTTTGGGTTCTGGAGGAAGTACTGCGGGAGCAGAAGGCATTATTACTGCTTATGAGATCGCACAAGAAAATTTTATAGATGGTGGAAACAACAGAATCATTATTGGTACCGATGGTGACTTTAATGTAGGTCCTTCAAGTACAGAAGATCTTATCACATTGATCGAAGAAAAAAGAGACTTCGGAATTTTCTTAACCGTTTTAGGCGTAGGAAGAGGGAACTTAAATGATGCTGCTTTAGAGCAAATTGCAAACAATGGGAATGGTACCTACGAATATATAGATACGATTGACCAACTACGTAAAGTCTTTATTTATGATTTTAGCAAGTTTTTTACCGTAGCCAAAGACGTCAAAGTACAAGTTCAATTCAACCCTGAAAACATCCTTGCCTACCGATTAATAGGCTATGAAAACAGAGTACTAGACAATGAAGATTTTGAAGACGATGAAGAAGATGCTGGAGAAATTGGAGCCAATCAAAACATCACAGCAATCTATGAAATTGTACCACAATCCAATCAAAACCTAAGCGAAAAAGCCTTAACAATTGATTTTAGATATAAAAATCCAAGTGAAGATCTCAGTATTCCTGTATCATTAGATATATTTGACGAAGGAAATTCGTTCTCACAAGCATCCGATTTTATGCAATTTACAGCAAGTGTCGCCTCTTTTTCGATGTTGTTACGTGACTCGCAATACAAAGGAACAAGTTCATACAATCAAGTAATCAATTGGTTAGATAATACCTCTCTTGCAGATCCATATAACTTTAAAGCACAATTTAGAGACTTGGTACAGCAAGCCTCTAGTTTCTAAACAACTACAAATACCCTCTATAAAAAGAGGTTATATAAGCAGTCTGAATGGTGTGGTGCCTGTTCAGACTGCTTTTTTTGTGATGTATAACGAAAAACAACCTAAAACATAAAAATACTGATTATCAACATGTTAAATACATTGAAAAGTGTAAGCATTTGTTTTAAAGACCTCTATTTCACTACATAAAAATGTACCTTTACACATGTAATACGTTATTTTTCAATACACTAAAAAATTATTCTTGCAAGGATAGACATACCCCTGAATGTCTCAAAGGATCAGGGCATATTCACTTTATAATCTATATAATTATGCTAAAGAACATTTTGAATCTAAACGGAGTTCAGCAACTAGAAAAGAAAGCGCAAAAATCAATTATGGGAGGAGGAACTAACTTTCCTTCAACACAAGAAGATTGTGAACTTTGTGGAGGAAATTGGTACCCAACGCCTCTTTGCGGAGGTATGTGTGAGTTATCCGTAAACTCTCCGTGCGCAAATTAAAAAATCAGTATCATACACTAGTAAAAGCTGATATTCCGAAACAGAGAATATCGGCTTTTTAGTGTTATTACAATAATATTTTTCCATCTTCGTAAGAATCCCTATTTTTAAAAAGTGAAGCAACATAAATCATTCACTTTAAATTATGAAATACACCATCGCCTCCCTTTGCACGCTTCTATTCCTTATCACAAGTTGTAAAACCGAAGCTCCTCAAGAAAAGAGAACCATTCAACGCGGACTCATTACGCAAAAAGCCATGGTGGTTTCGGCGCGTGAAGAAGCCTCCAAAATAGGCGCTATGATTATGGAACAAGGCGGAAATGCCTTTGACGCAATGGTCGCTACAGAAATGGCACTTGCCGTTACCTATCCGTATGCAGGAAATTTAGGAGGTGGCGGCTTTATGGTTTATCGTACCGCAAACGGAGATGTTGGCGCTCTTGACTATAGAGAAAAAGCGCCTAATGCAGCAAGTAGAGATATGTATCTGGATGAAGAAGGCAATGTGATTCCTGATCTAAGTACAGAAGGAGCCATGGCAGTAGGCGTTCCAGGAACAATCTCTGGTATTTTTGCTGCCCACGAGAAATTTGGCACGATGCCTATCGAAAAGTTGCTACAACCTGTCGTTGATTTAGCTAGAAACGGATATGTAGTCACCGAGAATCAGGCGAAACGTTTTGAAAAGTATAGCGAAATCTTTAACCGTGTGAATGAAGATAGTACGATGCTGTATAGTACCGCTTTCGCGAAAGCGGAAACCGTAAAAAACCCAGCACTCGCCGAAACCCTAGAACGCATTATCGCAAACGGTAAAGCCGAATTTTACGGCGGCGAAACTGGTCAAAAAATGGTTGATTATCTACAAGCCAAAGGAGGTATTATGACCGTAGAGGATTTAAAAGCATACCAAGCACAGTGGCGTACGCCCGTCACTTTTGAATATGATAATCTAAAAATTATTTCCATGAGTCCGCCGTCTAGCGGTGGCGTATGCCTTGCTCAAATTATGCAGATGGTAGAGCCGTATGATCTCTCAGAATACGGACATAACTCAGAAAAAACCATTCAGGTGATTACCGAAGCAGAACGCCGTGCCTATGCCGATCGTAGTTTTTATCTCGGCGATCCTGATTTTGTTGATATTCCTATCGATACCTTAATTTCCGATGCGTATAGTACCAACAGAATGGATAGCTTCTCTTGGGACAAAGCAACACCTTCTAGTGACGTCAATTATGGCGAATTACCTGGTTATGAAAGTATGGAAACCACCCACTACTCGATCGTCGATCAATTTGGAAATGCGATTGCAGTAACCACTACCTTAAATGGTGCTTTTGGTTCTAAATTATATGTAGATGAACTTGGTTTCTTTTTAAATAACGAAATGGATGATTTCTCATCAAAAGCTGGTGTGCCTAATATGTTTGGACTTATTGGCGCTAAAGCGAACGAAATCAGACCTGGCAAACGAATGCTTTCAAGTATGACGCCAACACTCGTAGAAAAAGATGGTAAATTCTGGATGACCGTTGGAACGCCAGGAGGTTCTACAATTATTACTTCTGTATTACAAACGATTTTAAACGTACACGAATTTGACATGGGAATGCAGGAAGCTGTGAATGCGCCACGTTTTCATCATCAATGGTTACCAGACATCGTGATGTTTGAACCAAACAGCTTTGATGCTCAACTTCTTCAAAGCTTAAAAAGTAAAGGCTACGTCCCTAATGAAGAAGCCTCTCCCGTGATTGGAAAAGTAGATGGAATCTTAGTGCTACCTGATGGCACACTAGAAGGAGGAGCTGACCGCCGTGGGGATGATACGGCGATTGGGTTTTAGATATTGTCAGTCTTAGCCTGTAGAAGACAAGTTTATAGACTAAAAATTATACTACTTTGATAAGATGAACTGAGTGTTGGATGCTGAAAATTGTCAGTCTGAGCCTGTCGAAGACAAATTAGTTGCCGGATGCTGGATGCTGGGAATTGTCAGTCTGAGCCTGTCGAAGACAAGTTAGTTATCGGATGCTGGATGCTGAAAATTGTCAGTCTGAGCCTGTCGAAGACAAGTTTGTAGACTAAAAATTATACTACTTCGATAAGATGAGCTGAGTGTTGGGTGCTGGATATTTTTAAAAAGAAATCATAGAGTATAAACTATACAAAACACATAAACTTCACCAAAAATCTCATAACTCAACTCAAAGCTGTCGCAAATCATACACAGGTAGTAAAAATGAAGATTTATATGACAATTCGGAATGCATTTTTGATGTTAAGAATATAATAAAACAAAATTAAAAGCGGTAATCACTTTTGTCTCTGCAAAATGTCTTTCGCCCTTGAGCGAACAAGAAGCACTTAAAAAAATACACTAAAATCACGTAAACACCTATAGTATAATCAACTACCCCTTTTTATCATGAAAAGTGTTAGTAGTTATTCTGCTTTTTATGTAAAATCATAACCAATTGTTAATCAATAAATTATATTAACATTGTTTTTTTATAATCTATACAATTAATTTTTAAATTGTAGCATATAAGTCTTTATATATCAAATCATTATTGCTAATTTAAAAACCATGTATCATGCTCAAAAAAATTGTAAACCTAGGTAAAACATTAACAAATTTAGAACTAAAAACAATTCAAGGATCAGGACGCCCTTTTATAGGAAGTGGTTGTCGTCCGTCATGTCCTACAACCTGTGCGTCGTTAGGAGGTGTATGCGTTCCATGTCCAAGCGATTATACTGGTAGCGAAGAATGCAGAATATATTAATGGTTCATCAAAAAATCTAAAAAGATACAAGCTGCAAGTATCTTAAAATGATTGCAGTTCTTATAAATCATTTAAAAAATCTATCATGTTAAAAAAAATCAAAAACCTAGGACAAACACTTAGTAAAGAAACCCAAAGAGAAGTAAACGGAGGACGGTTCGAAGAAGACACTTGTAATAATCCTTATATCAATGAGGGAGGACCTTGTAATCAAGGATACTACCCACATCCAATATATGGACATTGTGTATGCTGTGCTAACTAATAGGTAAGTATACTATTTTTATCAAGAGGTTATCATAGCAGATAGCCTCTTTTTTATGATAATCGAGATCATTATAGTAGATGATTCTTTATATGCTTTCGCGAAAGCGTATATACCCAAAGCAAAACGCTTCTAGTGTATTTTAAAGAATAAAACCCTATCAACACCTGCAAATTTGAAAAACATACCAACACTTTTGTAATGACTATTGCATTCTTATAAACAAATCTATTTCTTTAAATAATAGTAAGACACAAACTATAAGTGTCTCAAAATGTTTATAGTAGTAATTCATCATTAAAAGATTTAAATATGTTAAAAACAATTTCAACATTAGGAAAAGCGATAACAAAAGAGCAATTACTTCGTGTAAACGGAGGAGGTGCTAAACCTAGAAAATGCGAATTCAGTGCAGATCCGTCAACAGATTGGTGTTGTGCCCTTCCACAAGGATGCCCGGACGGTGCATAAAATGAACCAACAATACACCTATGTCAAGAGAAGAAACAACCTTCTCTTGACATTTTACTTTATACTTTTCCAAAACAAATATCCCACTTCTCCCCCAACATCTTCCAACCGTCTACTCCTACTTCGCTACATTACTACATATTCCAATAACATATAATCACCATAAACTGTAAAAAATATCACAAATCCTCCATGTGATGTCTTTTACCTGAGCTGCAATGGTAGCTTTTTGTGAAATTTATCTTTATTTTACTATGCGCGCATAGTATTTTTATGTATATTTACAACGATTTCGAACCAAATCATCCCTAATGAGAGACAAAACCATCGATTTTTGTTTGCGATATACTTGGCAAGCAGTTATAAAAATGTATAACGAACAAGCATCCAAATACGACGGAACCATGGCACATGCCTTCGCCTTGTTAAGCATAGACCCAGAAGAAGGAACCCCTTCTACAGCACTAGGACCTCGTATGGGAATGGAAGCAACTTCCCTATCACGCACCTTAAAAGCGATGGAAGAAAAAAACCTTATTGATCGTAGACCCAATCCAGCCGATGGTAGAAGCGTCCTCATACATCTTACGGATGAAGGAAAGCTAAAACGTCAATACGCAAAAGAACACGTACTTCAGTTTAATAATACCATACTCGAACACGTGTCTGAAGAAGAAATCAACGGTTTTTATAAAGTAATAGAAACCATAAATGACCTAGTACAAAATAAGAGAATATTTAATCAAGAAGAAACCATACATAAATAATGGCAAAACGTATAATAAGAAAAGTCGCCGTCATTGGTAGCGGAATTATGGGAAGTGGCATCGCTTGCCATTTTGCAAACATTGGTGTGGATGTACTCCTTCTGGACATCGTCCCTCGCGAACTAAACGAAAAAGAGAAAGCAACAGGACTCACCTTAGAGGATAAAGTCGTGCGCAACCGCATGGTTAACGACTCATTAACTGCCGCTTTAAAAAGCAAACCCTCTCCTATTTATCATCCCGCTTTCGCGAAAAGAATCACTACAGGAAACCTTGAAGACGATATCGCCAAAGTAAAAGACGTCGATTGGATCATCGAAGTCGTCGTAGAACGTCTAGATATCAAACAACAAGTTTTTGAAAACTTAGAAAAGCACCGTACACCAGGAACGCTTATTACCTCAAACACCTCTGGAATTCCTATTCACTTTATGAGTGAAGGTAGAAGCGAAGACTTCCAAAAGCATTTCTGCGGAACACACTTCTTTAACCCTGCACGTTACTTAAAGTTATTCGAGATCATTCCAGGTCCCAAGACCGATCAGAGCGTGTTAGATTTCTTAAACAATTACGGAGAACAATACCTAGGGAAAACCTCGGTGGTTGCCAAAGACACTCCCGCCTTTATCGGAAACCGTATCGGAATCTTCTCTATTATGAGTCTTTTCCATACCGTAAAAGAAATGGGACTCACCATAGAAGAAGTAGATAAACTCACAGGTCCTGTCATCGGACGCCCGAAGTCGGCGACCTTCCGTACGGTAGATGTTGTAGGACTTGATACCTTAGTACACGTAGCCAACGGAATTGCAGAAAACTGTCCTAAAGACGAACGTAGAGCGTTGTTTGCCTTACCAGATTTCATCAAAACCATGATGGAAAACAAATGGCTAGGATCAAAAACCGGACAAGGATTCTATAAGAAAACAAAAAATGACGAAGGGAAAACAGAAATCCTTTCGCTAGACTTAGATACCTTAGAATACCGTCAAGCTAAACGCGCTAAGTTTGCAACTCTTGAGTTAACAAAAACCATCGACAATGTAGCCGATCGTTTTAAAGTACTCGTAGGCGGAAAAGACAACGCTGGCGAATTCTATCGCAAGTCGTTTGCACACCTATTTGCCTATGTACAAAACCGAATCCCAGAAATCACGGATGAGCTCTATAAAATAGACGACGCCATGAAAGCAGGTTTTGGTTGGGAACACGGCCCTTTCCAAATTTGGGATGCTATCGGTGTCGAAAAAGGAATTGAACTTATGAAAGCCGAAGGACTTGAAGTTGCCTCTTGGGTTACCGATATGATCGCTTCTGGAAGTACGTCTTTCTACACCGTAAAAGAAGGCGCTACTCATTTTTATGATATCCCTTCTAAAACGCAAACCAAAGTACCAGGACAAGATGCTTTTATCATTTTGGACAATATCAGAAAACAAACGGAAGTCTTTAAAAACTCAGGCGTTTCTGTACAAGACTTAGGCGACGGCATCTTAAATCTAGAATTCCGTAGTAAGATGAACACCATTGGTGGTGACGTACTCGCCGGAATCAATAAAGCCATTGATCTTGCGGAGCAAGATTTTGCTGGACTCGTTGTAGGAAACCAAGGCGCCAACTTTTCTGTAGGTGCTAATATTGGGATGATTTTTATGATGGCAGTAGAGCAAGAATATGACGAGCTCAATATGGCGATCAAATATTTCCAAGACACCATGATGCGTATGCGTTACTCAGCCATTCCAACCGTTTCTGCCGCGCACGGTATGACCTTAGGAGGTGGATGTGAGTTATCACTACACGCAGACAAAGTAGTCGCTGCTGCCGAAACCTATATCGGACTGGTAGAGTTTGGTGTCGGTGTAATTCCTGGTGGTGGAGGATCTAAAGAAATGGCGTTACGCGCCTCAGATACCTTCCAAAAAGGCGATGTAGAACTCAATGTATTGCAAGACCACTTCCTGACTATTGGAATGGCAAAAGTATCGACCTCTGCGTATGAAGCCTTTGATACAGGCATCTTACAAAAAGGAAAAGATATTGTGGTTGTGAATAAAGACCGTCAGATTGCTACCGCAAAAGCACACGCTCAACTCATGGCAGATGCAGGCTATACACAACCTGTAATGCGCAATGATGTTCTAGTCTTAGGAAAGCAAGCCTTAGGGATGTTCTTAGTAGGAACCGACAGTATGGAAGCCAGTCACTATATCTCAGAACACGATAAGAAAATAGCCAATAAACTCGCCTATGTGATGGCAGGAGGAGACCTTTCTGAACCTACGAAAGTATCAGAACAATACTTACTGGATCTGGAACGCGAAGCCTTCCTTTCCTTAACCACAGAGCGTAAAACATTGGAGCGTATTGAGCATATGTTGAAACGAGGGAAACCGCTTCGTAATTAGGCTTTTTTCGCTTTCGCGAAAATGACGTAGGACTTGATTGCTGCGCAATCTGACGTAGGACGTAAGACTAAATTGTTACAATTTCGCTTTCGCGAAAACGGTTAAAGAAACAAGAGTCAGGAATAAAAAGACGTAAGACTTGATTGCTGCGCAATCTGATGTAAGACAAGGGCTAAAGCCCTGACATAAGATTGAGGTTAATAATTATTAAAGAATAAAAATTAAGTCTTACGTCCTAAGTCAACGAGCAAAGCGAGTTAGTCCTATGTCAATTTGAGAAGACGTAAGACTCTTATTAAAATAAATAGCAACAATAAATCGTAAACATGGCTGCAAGGCATAATTTTAGAAAACTAAATATCTGGCGCGAAGGTATCGAACTTGCAAAAAAAACGTATAGTTTAACTAAAGAGTTCCCGAAGTCAGAAATGTATGGTTTATCAAGTCAATTACAAAGATGTGCCGTTTCTATTTCTTCAAACATTGCTGAAGGAACTGCAAAAGGAACCGATAAGCATTTTAAGCAATATTTAGAAACCGCATTAGGAAGTACATTTGAGTGGGAGACACAATTAATTATAGCTTTTGAAATCGAATATATTTCTGAAGAGATATTTAAAAAATTAGAAAAGAAAATACAATCTATTCAGGGTATGATTACCCGCTTTATGGAAGCACTTTAGTCTTACGTCCTACGTCAACGAGCGTAGCGAAGTAAGTCTTAAGTCTAAATCGAAGATTTATGAAAACAGCATATATAGTAAAAGCCTACCGTACCGCCGTAGGGAAAGCACCAAAAGGAGTATTTCGCTTTAAGCGAGCAGATGAGTTGGCAGCAGAAACCATTCAATACATGATGAATGAGCTACCCAACTTTGATAAAAAACGCATCGACGATGTGATTGTAGGAAATGCCATGCCAGAAGGCTCACAAGGGCTCAATATGGCACGTTTGATTTCCTTAATGGGATTAGACATCATTGACGTACCTGGCGTAACTGTGAACCGTTTTTGTTCGTCGGGAATTGAAACCATCGGAATGGCGGTTGCCAAAATCCAATCAGGAATGGCGAGCTGCATTATCGCTGGCGGCGCTGAGTCTATGAGTTCGGTACCGATGACAGGATATAAACCTGAATTAAACTACGATATCGTAAAATCAGGGCACGAAGACTATTACTGGGGCATGGGAAATACCGCAGAAGCAGTGGCTAATGAGTACAACGTCTCTCGTGAAGACCAAGATGAGTTTGCCTATAACTCACACATGAAAGCTTTAATAGCACAAGCCGAGAACCGTTTTCAAGATCAAATCGTACCGATTGAGGTCGAGCAGACCTATATAGACGAAAACGGAAAGAAAGCGACCAAAAAATATACGGTAACCAAAGACGAAGGCCCACGTGCTGGAACCAGCATTGAGGTATTGAATAAATTACGCCCTGTATTTGCTGCTGGTGGAAGTGTTACCGCGGGTAACTCTTCACAAATGAGTGATGGTGCTGCGTTTGTTCTTGTGATGAGTGAAGAGATGGTCAAAGAATTAAACCTAGAACCTATCGCACGTATGGTGAACTATGCAGCGGCTGGTGTACCACCACGTATCATGGGAATTGGTCCTGTCGCGGCAGTGCCAAAAGCCTTAAAGCAAGCTGGATTACAACAAAAAGATATTGAGCTGATTGAATTAAACGAAGCTTTTGCTTCGCAGTCGTTGGCGGTAATTCGTGAGTTAGACCTGAATCCTGATATCGTTAATGTAAATGGAGGAGCCATTGCTTTAGGGCACCCATTAGGATGTACAGGTGGTAAATTATCGGTACAATTGTTTGATGAGATGCGTAAGCGTGATATGTCTGGTAAATACGGAATGGTCACGATGTGTGTGGGAACTGGACAAGGAGCAGCTGGGATTTATGAGTTCCTTAAGTAAAGCCTGCGGCTTTTGAGAATATAGATATTAGAGCATAGAAAATAGACAAATCCGTACTTTTAAAATAGAGTATTACTCTATTTTAAATATTCTAAAGTCTCAAAAATGCAGTAAAACTAGTGCGTAACAAGAAATAGAGTACTACTCTATTTTGTATAAACGAAGTGAATTTTCGCGCCTGCCTGCCAGTAGGCAGTAAAGCGGAAAAATAATATAAATGAAGAATATGAAGGCATAACCTATAGATTATTTAGAGCTACTTAGATAGCATCTATTCTCTATATTCTATGCTCTAAACTCTTATAAAACAAAGTAAGCTTTCGCGAAAGCATATAAATAGAATAATAAATAATATAAATAGTAAAGCATAACTTATAGATAATTAAGACACCTATTGGTAAAGTCTATTCTCTATTTTCTATGCTCTATAATCCTATAAATAAACAGAAGAAGATGAGCACAGAAACAACAGAAAAAGAAATCCTACGTGGCGGGCAGTTCCTTGTGAAGGAAACGGCATGTGAAGATGTATTTACCCTTGAAGACATCACAGAAGAACAAAAAATGATGCGTGACAGTACCAAAGAGTTTGTAGATCGTGAGATCTGGGCACATTGGGAACGTTTTGAACAAAAAGATTATGCGTTTACAGAGGCGTGTATGCGTAAGGCAGGAGATCTAGGGTTACTAGGGGTGGCTGTACCAGAAGCGTATGACGGTCTTGGAATGGGCTTTGTATCGACGATGTTAGTATGTGATTATATTTCTGGAGCAACCGGATCTTTTAGTACCGCATTTGGTGCACACACAGGCATTGGTACCATGCCTATTACCTTGTATGGAAACGAAGCGCAAAAGAAAAAATATGTGCCAAGATTGGCGACAGGTGAATGGTTTGGGGCGTATTGTTTGACAGAACCAGGTGCAGGATCTGATGCCAATTCTGGAAAGACGAAAGCGGTGATTTCGGAAGATGGAAAGAGTTATAAAATCTCTGGACAGAAAATGTGGATTTCGAATGCAGGTTTTTGTAACATGTTTATTGTGTTTGCACGTATTGAGGATGATAAAAACATTACAGGTTTTATCGTAGAAAATGATGCTAGCAACGGAATCTCTATGGGAGATGAAGAGAAGAAACTCGGAATTCACTCCTCCTCTACCCGTCAGGTATTTTTTAACGATACGGTGGTACCCGTAGAAAATATGCTTTCTGAGCGTGGGAATGGTTTTAAAATTGCGATGAACGCCTTAAATGTGGGTCGTATTAAATTGGCTGCTGCTTGTCTAGATGCACAACGTCGTATCATAGATGAGTCTATAAAATATGCTAAAGACCGGATTCAGTTTAAAACGCGTATCATTGATTTTGGCGCGATTAAAGCGAAGTTGGCACTTATGGCAACCAATGTGTATGTTGACGAATCTGCATCGTATCGTGCGGCTAAAAATATAGAAGACCGCATCGCTATGCGTGAAGCAGCTGGAAACAGCCATCAAGAAGCCGAACTAAAAGGCGTGGAAGAATATGCGATTGAGTGTTCGATCTTAAAAGTAGCGGTGTCCGAAGATGTACAGCAAACGACGGATGAAGGGATTCAGATTTTTGGAGGAATGGGCTTTAGTGCCGATACGCCTATGGAATCTGCTTGGCGTGATGCACGTATTGCTCGGATTTATGAAGGAACCAACGAGATTAACCGTATGCTTTCTGTAGGAATGTTGGTTAAGAAAGCGATGAAAGGTCATATTGACTTCTTAGGCCCTGCAACAGCGGTGGGAGAAGAATTGGTAGGAATTCCTTCGTTTGAAACACCTGATTATTCTGAGACGCTTTCTGAAGAAAAAGCACTACTTGCTAAATTGAAGAAAGTATTCTTAATGGTGTCTGGCGCTGCGGTTCAAAAATACGGACCACAACTCGAAGAGCACCAACAGTTATTAATGAGTGCTGCCGATATTTTGATTGAAATCTATATGGCAGAAAGTGCGATCTTACGTACGGAGAAAAACTCAAAACGTTTTGGTGTGGAGTCACAAGCAACACAGATTGCGATGTGTCAATTATATTTATTTAACGCGGTAGACATCATCCAAACCAAAGCTAAGGAAGCGATTGTTTCTTTCGCTGAAGGCGATGAACAACGTATGATGCTCATGGGATTAAAGCGTTTTACCAAATATCAAAATCACCCGAACGTGATCGCTTTACGTAATCAAATTGCTGCCGACCTAGAAGAAAACGGACAGTATCGTTTTGATGGGTAATATCCTGACCCTAGCCCTCTCCTTCAAAGGAGAGGGAATATATGGGTTTTTATACTAGCTATTTTGAATGCACAGGTACGCCATTTTTCAAAATAACGTTTCACTACGATCCATCTCTTTGTGAAGAAAGAGGAACAGTAGATGCAATTCTTTATACAGCCACCTTGGAAACGAGGTGGTTTTTTTCGCTTTAAGCGAAAAGGAATCAGGGCTAAAATTAATGAAATGACGTAAGACTTGATTGCTACGCAATTTGAGGTAAGACGTAGACTTTTCGATTTCATGAAAAGAAAATAAGTATCAGGGCTAAAAGTGGTGAGTCTTGAGTCTTGCAGCAAAACGGTCTTAGAGCGAAGCGATCTTACAGCAAAGCGGTCTTATGTCTTTTTATGCTTTCGCGAAAGCGTATAAAACATCATACATTTATATCTTGAAAAAACATATACGGTCTATAGATATATAGGTAGCATGCGCATGAATAAAAGTGCGTTATGATTTTGCACGATTGATGAGAATTTGATCATCAGAAAATTGCATCCAAGACATATCATACACGTAATGATACATTTTTCCTTTGCTATTTATGTGATGATGGGTATGGTATTTAAATCGAAACTTTTTTTGTTCTAAGACGCTTCTTGGAACTTTGATTTGAACTTTATTTTTGCCTACTATTTCTAATAAGATAGATCGGTTTCTATGCAAAAAACGATCTATAGTAATGGATGCATTATTTGTGGCTTTTCGCAAATTAGTGTGGTAATAATTTTTGCATCGTAGGGAACAAAAAATCTTGCCTTTTCTTCCTTTAAAAAAGGTGCTACATATTTTACATTTTTTTTCTAATTCCATACTGTTTTCTTTAAAATTCGACTAAAACTATTTTTAACTATTTCAAATATAACATTTTATATGTATTCGTTTTTAACGGTTATAAACAGTAATGATCTTATTTATATAAAAAATTACAATATATTTAACCTTTATGGATTTTACTAAAATAGAACATGTCCTGATTCGAAAAAACTATGCTCCTAACACGCAAAAGGTGTATATGAGTGCTATTATTGATTTTGAGCGTTTTTGTAAAAAAGAGCTGATTGCCGTGGAGGAAGGTGTAGAGACTTATATAAGACATCTTATTAGTCTAGGTCGCTCAGAAAGTACTCAGAACCAAGCGATCAATGCAATTAAGTTTTATTTTGAGAAAGTATTACATCATGAAAAACAATATTATAGCATAGACAGACCTAAAAAGTCAAAGACCTTACCTACAGTCTTAGCTATGGAGGAGGTCTCTAGGCTATTTGATGCAGTAGCAAATCACAAACACAAAGTATTATTACAAAATATATATGCATGTGGATTGCGAATTTCGGAATTATTACATCTTGAAATAGCCCATGTGTGTGGAGACCGTAAAACTTTTCATTTAAAAGGAAGTAAGGGTAAAAAAGATAGAATTGTCCCTGTACCCGAAGAATTATTAGTCTCGCTACGTATATATTACAAAAAATATAAGCCCTACAAATACCTGTTTGAAGGTGCTGGAAGTAACTCAGACAATCCAAAGCCTTACACTGCGGCGAGCGTACGAAAACTATTGCACAGAGCAGCGAAAAAAGCAATGATCAAAAAAGTAATCACTCCTCATACCTTACGACATAGCTATGCAACACATTTATATGAAAACGGAATTAATTTAAGGAGTATACAAGTGCTTTTAGGGCATAATTCTAGTAAGACTACAGAGATCTATACGCATGTCACGAATGTACATATAAAAAACACCCCTAGCCCACTAGAATTTTTGAAAAAAAATGTACCTTAGGAAGGTAATGATATACATGTAAAATATCGTACATGTATGATATAAAGTAGTTAGCTACAACCCAAAAAAACATCGTGCTAAAATCAAACAACAGGAAATAAATTGAAGGACAGTAATTCTATATCATACTTTAAAAACATTTCGGAATTGCTAAAAGCGTTAAAAACGTTTACACCTCAATCGAATTTATTTCATATTCACAGACACGAAGAAGTGCCAGAAACACACTCTGCCGAGACACAAATTTTCAGAAGTGATACATTTTCAGCTTCCTTGCTTATTGAAGGAGAGGCGGAATATAAAATCGGAATGAAAGAATACGATATGAAAAGTGGTTCGTTCTACTTTATGTCGCCACAACATTTGCGTTACTATAAAAAAACAAAACCGTGGAACGGTTTCGTTTTTTTATTCTCTACGGAATTTATCAATCAATTTTCAAAAACGAATATCTATCGAGAATATCCATTTTTTCAAATGGACGCAAATGTTCAACTTAAATTAAAAACCAAACAGATAGCGGAATTAACTAATTTGTTAAGCAAATTAATTGCTATTTACGAAAGTAACGAAAAGGACAAATTGAAATTGATTTATCATTATTTGTCAATTTTACTCATAACATCAAAAAAATGGTATTTCGAGCAAAATGGCCAAAAATCTAAATTGAAAGATTCAGATTTACTTTCTAAATCTTTCTACGATTTATTGGAATCTCACTTTTTTGATATAGCCACCCAAAAAGCTGAACATTTATTCTCTGTTTCAGATTTTGCGAATAAATTAAATATCAGCACCAATTATTTGAGCGATACCATAAAAAAAGAGACAGGACAAACAGCAACTCAAATCATTAAAGAACGTACTATTTTAGAAGCCAAGTCATTACTCAAAAGCACAGAACTATCTGTTTCAGAAATTGCGTATTTCTTAAAATTTCAAGACACTTCTTACTTTTCAAAGTATTTCAAAAGTGCCACCAACCTTTCCCCAACCCAATTTAGGGACAAAAAGTAACACTTCTGTAAAATTTACCTATCAAGCAGTAATTTCTACCCAATAGAAGCCTTCTTCCCACAATACATTTGTACCATCAAGAATTAAAAACACAAAAAAAATGGACAAATTAAACTCAACATTCAAAATAGGAAACCTAACCGAAGTCAACCGAATGGGCTTTGGAACAATGCGTGCAACAACAGGAAATGGAATTTGGGGCTACCCAACTGACAAGGCATCTGCAATAAAAGTAATTAGAACAGCAATCGAAAATGGCGTAAACTTTATAGATACAGCAGATTCATATGGTCCTTATACTTCAGAACTCGTGGTTGCAGAGGCAATTGAACCTTATAAAAATGAAGTCGTAGTTGCCACAAAAGGTGGAGCAGTAAAATATAAGCCAGGTGCAATTATGGCTAATGGACATCCTTATTATTTGAGGACTGCGATTGAAGGCAGTTTAAAAAGGCTTGACCGTGAAAAAATTGAGGTTTACTTTCTGCATAGAGTTGACCCAAATATTCCGATTGAGGAATCCGTTGGAGCTTTGGCAAAATTTCAGCAAGAAGGAAAAATTAAGCACATCGGAATATCCAACGTAACAATCGAACAATTTGAAAAAGCACAAAAAGTGGCGAAGATTGATGTTGTTCAAAACGCCTTTAGCTTTCAAGACAGACGACACGAAGAGTTAGTAAAGAAACTTTCTGAACAAAACATTGCATTTATGGCTCATACACCAATAGCAGTTAATAATTGGGATGACGAAATTCTCGAACAAGCAAGAAAACAGAACATTTCAGTAAATCAATTATCACTTTCGTGGTTACTTAATTTTAGTAATAACGTCATCCCAATTGCGGGAACTTCATCAGAAAAGCACCTTTTGGAAAATTTAGAATCGATAAACATTAATTTATAATCTTAAAATCAAATACAATGAAAAAAGTAATAGCAATAACAGCAGTAGTATTAGTAGCAATAGGAATCTTTGGATTTACAATATCAGAATCCAATAAAGACAATGGCTTATCAACAATGAAAGCTGACCACCTTTTATTAGGTGTAACAAATTTTGACGAAACCGTAAAATGGTACAAAGAGATTTTGGGGTTTGAAATAGAAGTACGATGGAAAGTAGAAGGTTTAGACAACCTTGATTTGGCCTATCTAAATAATGGCGATTTTAGAATTGAAATTATTGGTAACAAAGAAGGTACACAAAATAACAAACAAGTTAGCGACTTCGAAGAACACTTGTCACATCAAGGTTTCGCACACATTTGCTTTCAAGTGGAAGACATAGATTTAACAATGAAACAACTCAACGAAAAAGGTATTAAAACTTTTGTTAAAGCAGAGACTTATCCTTTGGACTTTTATAACAGACGTGTTGCATTTATAAAAGATTTAAATGGAAACATTATCGAATTTGCCAGCCCAATTGAAGACACACGAATTAAAAAGTAAATGATTTACAAAATGAAAAAAACTAAAGAACCCTCAAAACACAAGATTGCCTTATTGACTTGGATTGTAATTTATCCCTTGATAACTGTTATTTTTTTATTGTTCAACGAGCAGTTAATGGAGTTACCTCTTGCTATTCGAACATTAATTTTAACAGTAGTTTTAGTCGGACTTATGAACTACATAATTATGCCGAATTTGAGGAAAAAACTGAACAATTGGTTGACGAACGAAAAAAGGGCAGTAGCTAACAATGGTAACCGTTGCACAAGTCCATAATTCTGACAAAAACAACTCATTTAAAGCCTCGCTACCGATGCTTTTTTTATATCATCTGATATTCAGGTCTGATTTTAAAAGCGCGCATATCAAAGCAAAATCTCTTATATAAAGTGATTTTATAAAATCCAGATAAAAGCCTCTTTCCTACCCCACTTTTTACCTTTTTATGGGTGAATTTTAGATACTTCTTCAAGTTATAAGCCATAGCACTCAGATGCATCACTTTATTGGCTTGGTGGATCCCTATCGTGTTGATCTTCCTCAGCCCCATAAATTGGGTTAACGTACCAAAAACAGGTTCTACTGTACTCTGCCGTTTGGCTTTCATATAGCGTCCTTGTCGGCTGTTTACTCTACCGATGTTACGTTCATATTCCTCTCGGTAATACGTCACCGTAAATTTCTTCTCCTGTGCACTCTTGCCTAAACATGCACTTCGTATCGGACAATCGATACATAACCCTTTTGATCCTCGGTATTCCTTCTTCTTCGTATGATTCTTCTTCTCTATAAATACTTTCTTAAATGGAATGATCTTTCCCTGTGGACATACATAATGATCCTTTTGCTCATCATACTCAAAACCATCGGGACCGCCTTTATACGTGCCGTGTGCGGGGATAAAACTCTTCAAACCCATTGCCTCTAAAAAAGCATAATTCTCGCCACTGCTATAGCCTGTATCGGCTACGCAATTTTGCCATACAAAACCTTCTTTCCATAAACGACGTTGTAAGCGTTTAGTTATATCTTCTAGCTGTTGACTATCCTTCCCATCGGCATGATAGGCCTGTATATCGGTAATTACATGATGTGCCGTATCTACACTCAACTGACTACAATAATTAAGCTTCCTAGCCTTACCAGGTTTTACGCTGATACGAGCATCAGGATCTGTGGGACTGTCTTGCCTCCGACGAGTGTGCTTTCGCGAAAGCATAACGAGAGGAAGGCATTATTACTGGTATAACGACTCCCTTTATTCCCAGAACCTGGACGTTGGTCTTGGTCTTTTGACCATTTCTTGTTTCTCGATGTTATACCGTCTAACTGCTTTTGGTTGGCAGTAATAGTTTGCTGTTGCTCAGTTGCTTTATTATGCTTCGCTTTGCGAAAAACCTCTTTATCACGAGCACTAATATGACGGATCTCTGATAAATGAGCCTCCAAGTCTTGAGAAGGAACCTTCAGCTCCAAACTATCCATACTCGCATTGGCCTTTACAGGAGCAGAGTCTATGCACTGCGTATGACCGCTGACCATTCCTTTAGAAATACACATCTGTAAAATATGCGTAAAAACAGATTCAAATACGTCTTCTGGAAATAACTGACGCGTACGACTGATCGTACTATGCCAAGGTAATTCTTCATCAATATCATACCCTAAAAAATAGAGAATGTCCAAGCGCATACTACAATGATCGATCAGCTTACGATCACTTATGATATTCTCTAAATAACCCACTAAACAAAATTTAAAAAACACCACAGGATCAATACTCTTTTGACCACTACTTCCATAATACTGATCAGTATCCGAGTACAAAAAATCTAAGTGTAACACTTCTTTTAAACGCCTATAGAAATTGATAATGGGAACACGATCGCTTAATTGAAAACTGTTGAATAATTTCTCTTGATAAATCTTAACTCCTTGCATACAACAAGTTACTAATTTTATGTATTTTTAGCAAGACTTGTGCAACAGGCACAACGTATATATTTCATAACTAGTCAGTTGCTTAAACGAAGTTAAAGCGTATTTGCTGGTCCGCCAAATTTTTTAATTTGGCTTATTGAGAAAAAAGATAATAAGAAAAATTAAAAAATTCGGCTCGTGCTTCATCCGAAAATATTTTCATAATTTGTACGCTACGAGCCATATACAGATACGTTGTGGTGCATTATGCACTTAAACGGAAAGTATCTTATAAATTTTTGAAAAAAATTATGAATGAATTGGTTGATTGAGAATATTGAATGGGTTTTCAGTGGTGTAGGTGTAGCCTTGGTTTCATTGGTTGTAAAACTCATCTTGTCAAAAAAAAAGAAGCAAACTGAAGGAAGTAACAATATAACTATTCATTCAAATAATAAAGGCAGTGGAAACAGAAATACTATAATTTCAAATTCAACAATAATAACTCATGAAAGTGATAACTTGGAGATTGAAGAGGAAATTTCAAATGCAGATCCTCGAAGAGATTGGCTATCTAAGAAAGAAAAATATTTGAATGAGCCTCCTTATCTGTTAAGCAGAGAAAAAGGTAGAAGTTTTGTTGAAAATGATATACCTGCATTAATTTACAAATATTCTAAGGCGAATAGAGTAAATAAAGCCATTGTGTTTTTAGATATAGATCAACAAACCATAATTAACAAGGTACACGGAGATGATGTTGGTGATATTGTATTAACAGTTATAGCATCAATTTTAGCTGATAATAAGAGATTTAATTACAGAGGAAGATGCGGAGATGATACATTCTTTGGATTTAACGAATACTCTGAATCTACCAGACTGAGAAGAAACTGTGAAAAGATACTGAGTAAAATTAGAAAATTTGATTGGGACTCAATTTCACCTGAATTAAGAGTAACTGTATCAATTGGATTCTCTATATACAATCCAAATGATACTCCAAGTGAATGGCTATCGAAAGCTGCCCACGCGATGCTCAGTGGGAAGAAAAAAGGGGGAAATCAAGTTGTTGCGGGTCCGATGTTTTATGGTAAAATAGCAACTAAAAGAAAAAGAGAATCTAAGGCCGAAAGACAAAGAAGAATCAAGGAAGAAAAATATATGACCCAGAAGAGAACCGAATTGGAAGAAAAAGATATCGTTAATAAGAAACTTAACCAGACCGAGCAGGACAAATCAAAGAAATCAGAAAGAATCGACTATGGACAAGTATATTATGGTTCTGGAAGGTTTAGTTTTTCCGATCATGGAATTAGCTAAAGTATTAACGACACCACAATCGAGTAGCCTGACGCGATGAAAACTCACCGCGTTGAGGCTCTCACACCACCGTACATACGGGTCTCGTATACGGCGGTTCGATAATTATACTTCTCGTTTGTAATAATCGATTAAACTAATATCACCCCAGATGGTGTTCGATTATATCACGTTCCGAAAAACAAACACATCATTGAATTATTTGCTATTTTAAACACCTAAAATACCGTCCCATTTTATAGAGTAAACTAATTAAATGTATCTTTGATAGTATCAAATGATAGTATCAAAGATGAAGCCTCCTTACGAAATAACAACCTCTATTTTAAAACTGCTAACGTCTATTTCAGAAAAAATAGGAGAAGTGAATGCGCATTTATTAAACAAACCTTCCCCTACCTTAAGAAAACAGCACAGAATTAAAACGATCCATGCTTCTTTAAAAATTGAAGGAAACACCCTCACTGAAGAACAAATCACAGCACTTCTTGAAAACAAGAGAGTCATAGGCCCCAAAAAAGATATCGTGGAAGTATTAAACGCCATCAACATCTATGAACATTTAGATAAATACAATCCTTTTAACGAAACCTCTTTCCTAAAAGCGCATCAACTCTTGATGGAAGGGCTTATTGAAAATTCTGGGAACTATAGAAATCAACCTGTCGGCATTGTCAAAGGTTCAAAAGTGGAGCATCTAGCTCCTCCTCATGGAAATGTTCCCTACTTAATGAAAGACCTTTTTGAATACGTACAGAAGTCAGAAGAAATTGAATTGATAAAAAGCTGTGTTTTTCATTATGAAATGGAGTTTATACACCCTTTTTTAGATGGGAACAGTAGAATGGGAAGAGTATGGCAAACGTTGATTTTAATGGAAAAATATCCCATTTTCGAGTTTTTACCCTTTGAAACGTTAATCAGTAACGACCAAGAAAAATATTACAAAGCCTTATCAGAAAGTGACAAAGCTGGAAAATCAACAACATTTATTGAATATATGTTAAGTGTCATTGATCGTTCGTTAAGTGAATTATTAAATTTTAATAATCGAACATTTACCGAAAAAGACCGATTAGCCTATTTTGTTTCTTTGGATAAAACCGAATTTACAAGAAAAGAGTACATGAATGTTTTTAAGGATATTTCATCAGCGACGGCGAGTAGAGATTTAAAAAAGGGCGTAGAATTAGATCTATTTGAGAAAATAGGAGAAAAAAACAGAACAACGTATCGTTTGAAATAACGGGGATTGTAGGGAAGCCTACACTATTGACTATGCTGGGAAAGAAGGTTCATTAAATAATATTATCGTATTTAGAATATACTTTTAAACTCACCACCCGATACAATCGTGCGGTAGCAAAGCTAATTAATTAAATTTCTACAAGAAAATGCCGATGTACCCACCAAGAAATAGTGCAACTAAAAAACGAGAAATTCTTGATAGAAAAGTATTCGAATTTCTTCAATCACGAAATTTAGATGTAAAACACGAAAAACAATTAAAAAAGGCAGAGCTAGTCCGTTCAGCTAAACTTAATTACTTGAAAGCTAGACTTTTATTAGCTAATACGTACGCTTCTGAATTTGAAACCGATGTGGAATTAATAGATAAGTTAAACAAAGAAATATCACTTTGCGAAGGGTATTCCTACGAAGAAATTATTGAGTTCAGTTTAAAATATTCTAGATAATAAGTAACCGCACGCTAGCCCACAATTGCATCACGTTCCAAAAACTACTATCTCATTAAATCGTTTTCTATAACAAAAAAATAACGGATACGATATTTAAAATATACTTTTAAACTGCCCTATTTTTAAGTAAGCCTACAAAAAGGGGTAGCTTACAGAAGAACTGAGTTAAAAAATTACTATTTTTAGCTTGACCAATGTTCATTGCTTAGTTTGCTTGCATCTGACTTTCCTTCAGAAAATGCTCACACATAAACACGCAACTTTCCAGATCCATAAGCGTTGGTATAAATTAAAATCTGAACGTATATGTAGAATTAAATAAATAGTTTGATGCGAATAATAATAATCTTTACACTCTTAATAACATCTTGTATGTCCAATTCAAATAAAAGTATAGATAGTCATACTACTGCCGACAATACTATAAAATCTGACTCAACCCGAACCATACTTTACAGCTTTACCAAACAAGGCAAAGGTAAATGGCGCGTACAGGATGATGTCGTTATGGGCGGCCGTTCAGACAGCCAACTCAAGATCACAGATGAAAATTATGCACGATTCTCTGGTCAGGTTTCTTTAGAAAATAATGGTGGTTTTTGTTCCATCCATCAAACAGTTGAAAAGGATCCTTACATTATTTCTGATAAATCAAAGTCCTTTTTGTTGCTTTTAAATGGGGATGGCAAAGATTATAACTTCCGAGTTAGAACACCAAATGGACGTCACTCTTACGGTTTTACTTTTCCTACCAAAGGTGATGGTAAATGGGAAACTATCACTATTCCATTTAATAAGATGGAAGCTACATACCACGGAGAACCAGTAGAAGTCCCTAATTATGCTGGAGAAAATGTAGTAGAAACGCAATTGTTGATTGGCAACAAAAAAGAAGAAACTTTTGAATTGTTGATAGAATCTATTGAAGTTATCTAATCTAGATATTTTAAAGAAAACCCTAATAAAAGGTATTGAACCACAGAGCAAGCTCTAGACACTAAAAATCGAACAAAGGGTCATACATGGTAGCAATACCTTATAAAACATCATGAAAGTACTAATTATCACCTTATTTTTACTCTCCAATTTGACCTTATTCTCACAGTCGGATCTATTCATTGGTGATTATTACCGTACGCTTGGGAATGAAGAAAATCATAGCATTGAATATACATTGACTTTACATCAAGACGGAACATTTATCTTCCATTCTTATTCAAATAATAAACTAGGAATGCCTCCCGAAGTCCATAAATACGGAAAAGGAAAATGGATTGTAAAAGGTAAAGTGATTACGTTCTTAACAGATGAAGAAAAAGACTTTGACGAAAAATATACTTTGAATTTTAATAATTCTAGAGCACGATTTGTAACCAAACATCCAAGAGACAAAACGGACCGAATCATTAAAACAAAGCTTCAGTTTTTTGATTCTGAAATCCCTTGGATAAAAACCATTGATATTTTTAAAATCTAACAGATCATTGAATTGTTATATCCTAACAAAAAAACAATTATTAAACTCTCACATTCAGCACTAAAGATAAAGAACCCGTAATCACAAATTACATAATCCTAAATACTTTTATTTTTTAACAAACTTCAACGTTTTCGATGCCTGGTTATTTGTATCAACCTTTAAGAAATAGACGCCTTTAGCATAGGTGCTCACATCTAATTGGACGTTGTCTTCATTCGTATGGTTGCTATTTACTAGTTGCTGTCCTGTAACGGAGTATACCGATATGCTTGATATGGAGTTTCCATCTACTTGCAGAATGTCATTTGTAGGGTTTGGATAGAGGCGTATACCCGTTTCATTTAAAAAATCATCGGTAGCTAATAGCTGCGCAGTTTGACCTCCAAAATAGAAATGACCAAAAAAGGCACCATTCGATTGGCTAAAATCAAAAGGAGTCGCACTCACTTCTACACCTGTGTTTACGTCAATACCAACCATAGAAGTGGGATTAGGTCGCTTAAAATAATAGATTCCGCTAAACGGATCTAGTGCGCTTCCTTCAAGCTCAATACTCTCGCCTATAGATGTTGGCGATATCGTGTTAACAGCTCCCGTAATAGGATTTATATGAACAAAGAATAGCTCAGCAGGAGAATTGTTTCTTCCAATCGCATATAATTTTCTATCAGCAGCATTGTAGACTAAATTATTAAAATATGCAAATTCAGAGGTATCCACAATTGGCGAATGAACCACCGCTCCTGTTGAAATATCGACAGAGAGAATTCTATCTTCCGAAAACACATGATACCATTGATTTTGTAAATCTATTGCTGTACCAGCAACCGTAATGGTATTTGTATCGGCAAAAGGACTTGTGGATATGGGGGTTACTACTCCCGTGGCTGGATCTATTTTTGACAAAAATACACCACTGTCGACACCACCTCGCTCTAATCCGATGATTTCCTGAGTGATTTCATTGTACATAAAATTTTGAAAAATAGGCTCTTGACTTGTCGTCATTGCATTTTGGTGAACGAGTTCTCCAGTATTCATGTCTAGACCGATAAATGTATCTATATCTGAAAAATAATAAATTCCTAAAATAGGATCTACTGTAAAAGAAAAATTAGCGACACCTATCGCGTACGATGTATCAGAAATATCTCCTATTTGACCATTTATTGTATTGACTGTGGCTAAATACGTTACATCTGGATTACTATTCCTAGATATACCATATATCTGATTGTTTTGAGCGAAGTTGGGTAAGACAAAAAACAAGCATAATACTAGTAAAATTTTCTTCATAATTCTTTTTTTACTAAAATTAATAAAAAATAGCTTGTCAGCTCATAACCAATAGTTAAAAAATTATAACGGCTAAAATGCTAAAAGATATCTATAGATATATCGGATAAAAGGTATTAAACCATAGATCCCGCTTTCAGCGGGATTAGTTCAACTACCTATTTTGTATGTGTCTTTCAGACTTTACAAAACAGCATTTCACTAAAAAAATGACCTGATATTCTCTTCTCTATGAATACTTCTGAGATTTTTATTTATTTATAAGATCGTCGATTATACTATTTCGCGAAAGCGAAACACAAAAATTTCAGATGAAGTACGCTAAAATAGAGCACCTTTTTACTCATTATATTTGGTTTATAAATACCTTAGTAATTATTGACCGCTGAATTGAAGTCATCAATAGATTTTGTTTAAATACGAGACGTTTCGATATAGCAATTCATTAAAAAATGATAAAATCACAAAACCAGCTATGAAAACTATTTCTATATACCTCTTCCTTTTTATTCCGTTTTTACTATTGGGACAAAACCCAGATGACGTCATCAGCACACAGGATTTTAAAAATACGTTGTTGCTACATAAAGAGTTTGTCAGCATTCCGAATCTCCCAGAAAATAAGGAGTTGATGCTTCAAAATATACAATGGGTGGCTCAAAAATATGACAACTTAGATTTCGAAACTACTCTACTTGAAACGAGTACGCTCCCTATTTTAATTGCTGAAAAAGAATACAACCCCAATTACAAAACGGTCCTCTTCTATTTTCATATTGATGGACAACCTATCAACCCTGATGCTTGGGATCAAGACCATCCTTTTACGCCAGTTTTAAAAGAAAAAGACAAAGAAGGTACATGGCAACCGATAGACTGGAAGTTACTGGAAGGCGATATTGATGATGAATGGCGCATTTTTGCACGCGCCGCCGCTGATGATAAAGCACCAATCATTATGCTTCTCTCGGCACTGAACATTCTTAAAACGAACAATAACACACCTAAATTCAATATCAAAGTCATCTTTGATCCAGAGGAAGAATATGGCTCTACAGCACTGTTATCAACGCTAGATACCTATAAAGATAGATATGCTTCTGACTACTTTATTGTGATGGACGGTCCAGCACATACCACTAATAAACCCACGGTTACCTTTGGCTGTCGTGGTATTGCTACGTGTGCGATTACGACCTACGGATCCAAAGTGCCACAGCATAGCGGTCATTATGGAAATTATGTGCCGAATCCTGTATTTAGTTTATCAAGGCTCTTGGCTAGTATGAAAGACGATCATGGGAAGGTGTTGATAGAGGATTATTACAAAGGTATTGACATAGATCCTACCGTATTTGAACTGTTGGCATCTGTTCCTTTTGATGCTAAAAAATTAAATCAAGCACTCGGCATTCATTCATCAGAGCAAGTGGGTCGGAATTATCAAGAGTCGCTGCAATATCCTTCTTTGAATGTGAGGCAAATTGGGACTTCTTGGAAAGGAAAAGGATTAAAAACCGTGATTCCAGAATATGCGACCGCAAACATAGATGTCCGCCTCGTTCCAGAAACTGATGGAGAAGTACAACTACAAAAAATCAAAAGACATATACAACAACAAGGGTATTATGTGATTGATAGAGATCCAACCGATGCCGAACGACTAAACCATCCTAAAATCGCAAAATTTACGGGAGCCCTTAGTGTTAATGCTTTTAGGACAAATCCTGATGCTGATTTTGGAAAGAAAATAAGAAATCAACTCAAGGAAGGTTTTGGTGAAGATCCTATTGTAATCCGATTAATGGGCGGTACGGTACCGATTATACCTCTTATCAATACCTTAAACGTCCCCACTGTGATTATTCCTATGGTGAACATGGACAATAACCAGCATAGTCCAAACGAAAATATCAGAATCGGAAATATAAGACAAGGAATCTATATTTGTTTGGCTATTTTAAATTCGAATTATGAATAACTTATTCATATTCAATTAATAGCTGTAAGAGATACGTTATTTTCTACTCAAGAAAAACAGGAACGGTTTTATAGATTATAGATATTTGGCGATAGAAGTTTGATGCACTAATCAGAAGTATGATGTTTTTGTATACACTACTTGGACTACGCTCAGCAGAAGTTTTTCGAATCTGTCTGCTGGCAGTCAGGAGCGTACACTACCAAGATATATGCGCTTAAGATACTTTTCTAAAATCTTCGATTATAAACCCATATATCACTCAGCTATAGAATCAAAAGGTTCTAAAAACATGCTATATTATGTTAAATCATTCTAAATAAGGAATCTAAAAATAAATTCCGAATGTATCTTTATAAGATACTAAAAATCATTATTAACGTATTTATAAAGTAGCAGCTATGGTAAAAATTAATACTTTATACAGCACTTTTCTTTGTCTTTGCTTTTCTATTTGTTTCCAAAGTTTTTCTCAAAATACAACACAAAGAGGACCTCAGCATTCAGAAATTCCGATTCAGGTACAAGTACCTCAAAATGACTCACTGTCTGCAATGCGGGAACATATCGTATTACAATTGGCAAATGATCAAATAAACAATGATCAACTTTTTTTTAAGGCCTATCTGCTTACGGGTCCTTTACAAAATAGATATAGTAATAGTCGTGTTTTACATATTGAACTTCAAGATACCGAAGGAAGTATCATTAAAAAACAATTCCATAAAATAGGGAATGGAATGGTCACGGGAAATATAGAACTTCCTAAAAGAATAAAAGAAGGAACTTATACTGTAAAGGCGTATACACAATGGATGAAAAACTTTAGTGATACTCCTTATACTCAAAAGCAGGTTCAGGTAGGAAAGTCTACAGATACGTTTGTAGATGCTGAAAACCGAGTAAGTATTATACCAGAAGGAGACACTTTTTTACAGAATTATAAAAATAAAATAGTTTTTCAAATACCTCCTCAACTCGTTAGTAAAGATGGGTATATTGGGACAGTCACAGATGGTCAAGGTAGAACTATTACCAAAGTACAAGCCTATGCGCCCGGAATAGGGATTGCCTTTATAGAACCAGAAATCAATACCTCTTATTTTTTAAAATTAGAGAACAATACTTTATATCCGTTTCCAGAAAGTCAAGATAAAGGATATCTCATGCGTATCAATAATATAGAAGCTACGCTTGCAAACATACAAATCACACGTTCTGAAAAAAGCAAAAAAACACCTCTCAAACTCATCGGCACCTTACGGGGTATTCCCTACTTTGAGAAGAGTGTTGTTTTCAGTAATAATAGTGCTGATATCAAACTAGATAAAGAAAAAATACCAAAAGGAATTCTGGAATTACAACTACTAGATCAAGAGGGAACACAACTCGCAAAAAGACCTATTTGGATAGACGGCACATCATTACAAATTGCTTGGGATCAAATTGACTCAACAGATAATGAAATGGTCTATAAAGTAAAAGTAACAGATCAGATGAACAAGCCTGTAAAAACACAGGTAGCTTTAAGTGTTATTCAAGAAGAGAAATCCAATACAGAATTTGAAAACATGGATCTTCTTACATCTACCGAATATCAAAAAAATAAGATAATAACCGACAGGAGTCGTCGTTTTTTACAGGATATGTACGTACTCACTGCATTAAAAAATAAATTACAGAAATCTCCTGAAAATACAACTGATCAAGAAACTGTGCAGTTTCCTATACAAAAGGGGCTTGAGATTACAGGCTATGCGTATGATTTGAACAATACCTTGTTAAACAATACGCCTATCCAAGTCATGTTTACTAACAAAGAAAATGTTTGGGTAGAAGAAACAATCACTAACAGTGAAGGAATCCTTCGATTAAAAAACCTACACTTAGACGGGGAGACGAAAATTGTTTTTAGAACCCAAGGAGACAACACAAAATCAAGATTGGTTACCATAGAACGTATTCCTGAATATGGTCAGAAATTGACAGATGTAAAAGGCAAGCGCATTACTAAAATTAAAGAAAAAGCACAAGAAGCCATTAAAAAAAGTGAAAAGGAATTGGCGATAAATCCTTTTGACACCACGGGAACTCTAGTATTGAATAACGTAGCTATCTCTGGTGAAAAAGCAAAAAAAATAGAAGAGATGCCTTCTGTTTATGGTATAAAACCTCCTAAGCATAGGATTATGTACCAAGACTTTGACAGACCTAAACAGCTCTTACAATTACTTGAAGAAATGCCAAGTGTTCTTGTTAATAGAGGAAATGAGTTTATTCCTACAGTATCTATCGTAGGTGGCAATGGTCCTATCTTATTTGTTTTAGACGGTATTCCATTGTCACAAGGCAGTGGAGCTCCTG
>NZ_CALEMI010000072.1 GCF_937910895.1 uncultured Dokdonia sp.
AATTGATTAGCCATTTCTTGTATCCAGTAGGTAGAAGCAGGAAAGCAATCGGCATCAGTAAAAAGTAAATGTTTATGACTTGCTCTTTTGATTCCTAATGTAAGTGCATATTTCTTATTTCCCCAAAATGCTTCGTTATTTTCGACGTGAACTTGTACAATATTCGGGTACTGTTGCGCAAACTCCTCTATAACATCTTTTGTCTCATCGCTAGAAGCGTCATTTATGAGAACAATTTCAAAATCGGGATATTTTTGCGCTATCCATTGAGGAATGTTTTTGCGTAAATTTTCAGCTTCATTTTTAGAACAAACAATGAGTGAAACTGAAGGAAGATATGGTGATGTGTTTTTTTTTGCTTTCGCGAAAGCAAAAATATAAAAGAAAAGATAGTAGCTACAATTAATAGCTACAACTCCTATAAAAACGTAAAATACGTAGGTGACTAAAAAATCCAACAGTGTCAGTGATTACTGATCATTATTGCAATCACCCATTTCTGAAGGTAGTTTTCCACACATGCCACAAGCTTCACCATCTTTATTAAGAAAAGGGCTTTGGCTTGCACAGGTTCCTGCAAATTTACCATCTTTTTTTGCCCAGATTTTTATCGCAATTCCTGCGACGGCAAGACCTAAAAGTGCTAGTGTTAAAAGGAGTAACTTCATTAGGATATATTTTGTACAAATATACAAAGATTCTAAAAGATGAATCCTTTAAAAAAATATAAAAGATATGAGTCGTATGCGACTTAAGGGATAATACAACTAATAATTAGAAAGAGATATTAGCTACAAGATTATCTACCGTAGCTTCTTTACTACCGCCTTTAGGCTCAATCGTAATATTAAGACTTGCCATACGCTCTTCATAAGGAATCTCTACTAGGTTTTCTTTAGTAATCTTTAAGATATCAAGTGGTATCATTTGACCATCTACTCCTGCCCACATTTGATACACCTGATCATCGGGTAATTCAGGGAGCGCAACAACGTGTACATACGATTTTTTTTCAAGCATATTTACATAGGCTACAGTTTCTAATTTGCGTGCTCTTGTATTCCCTCTTAATACATACTTCTCTGTAGAAGAATTATTAAGAATCATAAATTGTTCTTCTACAGACTGAAGTGTTTGTCTATTAGAGACGATATCATTATTAAGGTCTTCGATAAGCTCTGTCGTAAGCCTTCGATCATCAAGTAACTCTTGGTTTTGACGCCAAATCATAAAGGTCATAATTCCAAAAAGAATCGTTGCAGCACATGCTGTAATCGCTAAGAATGGGATTGCTGGTTTAGGTCGTGATTGTACTTGTTGAAGGATTTTATCTTTAAGCTCTACCGGTGCTGGCACTGCGAATGAAGTTGCGTATTCTTCTAAATTTTCCTGAAGCTCTATGTATGTCTTTTTTACCTCTGGGTATTTTTCTATGTAATACTCTACTTCTTTAGACTCCATAGGGGAAGTGGTGTCCATTAAGTAGCGTTCTAACATATCGCCATCCAAAAATATTTTTACTCTCTCATTCATATTGACAAAAATACAATCACTAAACCGAAAAGCTTACGTAATTCTCTTAAACCTATTTTTAATCTTGATTTTACAGTTCCTAACGGAATATTTAACTCATCGCTAGCTTCTTGTTGGGTCATCCCCTGAAAAAATAGTGCATCTATGACGACTCTATATTTATCTTCAAGACCAGCTGCATGCGATGCGATATCAAGATGCTCTATTGCAAACTTTGAGCTTTGTATATGATATACGTTAGAATCTTCTATTTGGATCTCTTTGGTTTTCTTACGTTGCCTACTTCTTACAGCATCTATGGCTGTATTCTGAACCACGCGAAACAGCCATGTAAAGAGGCGTGCCTTCGTGGCATCATACTTACTCGCATTTTTCCAGATTTTTACAAAAGATTCTTGCAATACGTCTTGTGCCAATGCTTCGTCTTTTGTCACCTTTATAGCAACTCCAAATAATGCATCAGCATAATGATCGTACAATAATCCTATAGCACGTTCATCTTGAGCTTTGAGCAGCTCAATAATATGTTGTTCTATAAATGGCTTCAAAAATGGCTGGTTTTTGATTTAACAAAAGTTTGTGAATGCATAGAAATCCATTGTTTAAAGTTACGGCGTATCTATTACAAATGAAAACAACTTTTAGTATTAACTCAACAATTTAAAATTTATTATGAAAAAGACCATTTTAATCTTCGCAATGTTAACATTCTGTTTTTCAACTGTATCTATTGCTCAGTCTGATGTCGTAGATGTAGCAATGTCTTCTAAAGATCACACAACACTTGTTGCTGCAGTAAAAGCCGCAGATCTTGTAAACACCCTTAAAGGAGAAGGTCCCTTTACTGTATTTGCTCCAACAAACACTGCATTTGATGCTCTACCAAGTGGAACATTAGAATCACTGCTAAAGCCAGAAGCAAAGAGTAAATTGTCTGCCATTCTTACATACCACGTAGTAGCTGGAAACTTCAAAGCTGCAGATGTAGTCGCTGCAATTAAACAAGGAGGCGGAAAATTTGCCATTAAAACTGTTAATGGAGGAACACTTGTCGCTTCACTAGAAGGAGATAATGTGATTATAACCGATGCTAATGGAAATGTCGCTACTGTCACAGCCACAGATCTAAAAGCTTCAAACGGAGTTGTCCATGTAATAGACAGCGTCGTACTCCCTAAATAAGGGAAGTACTCTTTATACTGAAATAGCTCTATTAGATTCTTCTAATAGAGCTATTTCTATTTTGTAAATACTCCTATTTTAAAAGCTCTTAAAAGACATTTACTTCAGGAGAAATTATGATTCCAAATTTTTCTTTTACCTCATCTTGGATGCGTACTGCTAATGCCCAGATTTCACTTCCCGTTGCATTTCCATGATTTACTAATACAAGTGCTTGTTTATCGTGTACTCCTGCGTCGCCAAAACGTTTCCCTTTAAAACCTGCTTGTTCTATAAGCCACCCTGCTGGCACTTTAATTTGGTCTGATCCTATGGGATAATAAGGAATGTCTGGATAGTTCTTTCGTAATTCAGAAAAAACAGTTTGTGATATCACTGGATTTTTAAAAAAGCTACCACTATTTCCTATTTTTTTTGGATCAGGAAGCTTCTCTTGGCGTATTTTGATAACAGCATCTGAAACCTCTTTAATAGTAGGGTTTGTGATTTCTTGTTCAGCAAGCGTATCAGAAATAGCTCCGTATTCTGTTTTAATTTTATGATCTTTTAGTGTGAGCTTAAAAGTAACTGATGTAATAATATATTGGTCTTTTAACTCCGTTTTAAAAACAGAATCTCTATAACCAAACTTACAGTCTTCGAGAGAAAAAGTTCGCAGTGTTCCGTCTTTTCTTGAAACAGCCCCACATTGGTAAAAAACATCTTTAAGTTCGACACCATAGGCGCCTATATTTTGAATAGGTGCTGTCCCCACATTACCAGGAATAAGTGATAAATTTTCAACACCCCCGTAGCCATGATCGATACAATAGCAAACAAAGTCATGCCAGTTTTCACCCCCAGCGACATTGAGCAATAGTTCATTTTCGCCGAAAGGCATATCCACTACAGTATATCCCTTGATATTAATATGAACAACATATTTATCAATATCTTGAGTCAGCAACATATTGCTACCACCCCCAATAATAAATAATTCAGAAGGATCTTTTTCTTTTATAATACGTTGTACATCTTCTACCGATGTGGCCGATAAAATTTCACGTGCCTGTACATCTATTCCAAACGTATTGTATTTTTTTAAAGAAGCCTTCTTTTGATCACTCATTGATTATTCTTTATACTGCTTTAATGCTTCTCGTAAAATCTCCACAGCTTCTTTTAATAGATTTTCTTCTAAGACATAAGCGATTCGGACTTGGTTGAGTCCTACACCTTCACTAGAGTAAAAACCTGCTGCCGGTGCAACCATAATGGTTTTACCATCTAACTTAAAAGATTCTAATAACCATTGTGCAAAAGCATCAGCATTTTTTATTGGAAGTTCTGCGATACAATAAAAAGCTCCCTTAGGTTTTGCCACTTTTACCCCTGGTATAGTCTCAAGTCCCGCAATTAATGTATTACGTCTAGCTACATACTCATCTATGACATCTGTAAAATAGGAAGCAGGTGTTTCTAAGGCGGCTTCACTTGCCAATTGTGCAAATGTAGGCGGACTCAAACGGGCTTGCGCAAATTTCATAGCAGTTGCTATTAACTGTTTATTTCTACTTACGATACACCCTATACGAGCACCACACATAGAATATCGTTTTGACACAGAGTCAATCATAATCGTGTGTGCATCAATATCGCGTTGCCCCATCACAGAATAATGCTTTAAACCATCATAGGCAAACTCTCTATAGACCTCATCTGCAATTAGGAATAAGTCATGTTTTTTTACGAGTGTTGCTAGTTGTTTAATTTCGTCTTCACTGTATAAATAGCCTGTTGGATTGCCAGGGTTACAAATAACGATGGCTTTTGTTTTTGAAGTAATTAGTTTTTCAAAATCGGCAATAGGAGGTAATGCAAAACCTGAATCAATATTTGAGATAACAGGTACTACTGTTACACCACTTGCAATTGCAAATCCATTATAATTTGCATAAAAAGGTTCTGGAATAATAATTTCATTACCTGGATCTGTCACACTTCCCATAGCAAAAAGCAAGGCTTCAGATCCCCCTGTAGTCACAATGATATCTTCTGGGCTAACATCAATACCATTATTTTTATAATAGCTCGAGAGCTTATTTCTATAAGAAGCAAAACCAGCACTGTGTGAATACTCCAATACTTCTATCGTATTATTCTTTACGGCATCTAGTGCTACTTGTGGTGTTTTTATATCTGGCTGTCCTATATTAAGGTGGTGTATTTGAACTCCACGAGCTTTTGCAGCCTCTGCAAAAGGAACTAACTTACGAATAGGAGACTGAGGCATGATTTGCCCTTTATGAGAAATTGATGGCATAGTAATTTTTTATTTTTTTGCTTTACAAAAATGCAAATTTATATTGGCATTTTTGAATTACCTCTACAAAAAATAACGGGATTCTTTAGAAAGAAAAAAGCCACTCAATGAGTGGCTTTTAAAATGAGTATTTTCAAATTTTTATTTACCCGCTTGCGGCTTAACGTTTCCTTTTATCTTAAGGGTGTAAGGAACTTCAGAAGCATTAGAATACACGGTAATTGTTTTACGTATAGGTCCTGGACGCTTTGTATCATACTTTACCTCTATAATGCCACTTTCACCTGGCTGAATAGGATCTTCCGGTTTTTTTGGAATGGTACATCCACAGGTTGAATATACACGCGCAATGATGAGCACATCATTTCCTGTATTTTTAAATTTAAATTCTCGTACGCCGTCTGCTCCATAATCTACCTCTCCATAATCTACAACATCACTTTCAAAAGTGATCGCGGCTTTTTTCTCTTGGGCTGTTAGGTTTATAGTCATAAGACCTACAAACAGCAATAACATTAGTTTTTTCATAATTTCCAATATTTGAGGATGATAAAAATAGTCAGAAATAAGGCCTTTGCCAAATAATGATATCAACAATCACTGATGAGACTGAATATCCTTTTATCCTTAAAAAATCTCTCTGACACTATTTATTAATCCTACTGTTATCAGTACTTTTGCTTATTAGTATTCAACAATCAGACCAAACTATGAGCATTGCTTCAAAATATGACGCTTCACAGGTAGAAGACAAGTGGTATTCGTACTGGATGGAACATAATTATTTTCATTCAACACCTAACGAGAAAAAGCCGTATACCATTGTGATACCACCCCCTAATGTCACAGGAGTGTTGCACATGGGACACATGCTTAACAATACGCTACAAGATGTATTGATACGACGTGCGCGTTTAATAGGGTTGAATGCATGTTGGGTACCAGGTACAGATCATGCTTCTATTGCTACTGAAGCTAAGGTAGTTGCAAAACTAGCAGAGCAAGGTATCAAAAAATCTGACCTTACGCGTGAGGACTTTTTAAAGCACGCTTGGGAGTGGAAAGAAGAGTACGGCGGAGTGATTTTAGAACAACTCAAGAAGCTAGGTGCTTCTTGTGATTGGGAACGCACTAAGTTTACGATGGATCCAGATATGTCTGAAGCCGTTATTAAAACGTTTGTCGATCTTTATAATAAAGGTCATATCTACAGAGGATATCGTATGGTTAATTGGGATCCAGAAGCAAAAACAACGCTTTCTGATGAAGAAGTGATCCATGAGGAAAAACAAGGAACACTTTATTATCTCAACTATAAAATAGAAGGATCTGAAAACTTCTTAACAATTGCGACCACACGTCCAGAAACTATTTTTGGAGATACCGCCATCTGTATCAACCCAAATGACGAACGCTTTACACATTTAAAAGGTAAAAAAGCGATCGTTCCTATCTGTGGTCGTGTGATTCCTATTATTGAAGATGAATATGTGGATATCGAATTTGGAACAGGATGCTTAAAAGTAACCCCTGCTCACGATGAAAATGATAAAGTATTAGGAGATAAACACAATTTAGAAGTTATTGATATTTTTAATGATGATGCTTCGTTGAATAGTTTTGGACTTCATTATGAAGGGCAAGATCGATTTGAGTGCCGCAAGAATATCAAAAAGGAATTGGAAGAAAACGGATCTCTTGTTAAAACAGAAATCCATATCAATAAAGTAGGAACTTCAGAACGCACAAAAGCGGTGATTGAACCTCGACTTTCTGATCAGTGGTTTCTTAAAATGGAAGATCTTGTAAAACCTGCTATTAAAGCTGTGTTAGAAACAGGTGATGTAAAACTATTCCCTAACAAGAGATTTGACAATACCTATCGTCATTGGATGGAGAACATTCGTGACTGGAATATCTCTCGTCAATTATGGTGGGGACAGCAGATTCCCGCCTATTTCTATGGCGAT
>NZ_CALEMI010000073.1 GCF_937910895.1 uncultured Dokdonia sp.
CACTCAAATTGATGGCGGGCGTTTATACATTTCTTATTATACGGCACTGCCTACAAATCCAGCACCTACCTCAGACAATTATTATGGGTATATCGAGTTGACGTTAGGAACAGATAACGTTTTATGGACGGATCTTTCATCGGTAGATACCTTTGGTGTGCCTATAGCCATGGAGCTAGGAACTACAAAATTGGGGTATTCAAAATCTCACAATACTATTGTTCAAGAAATAGCTGCCGCTTTAGGAGGAACTAATGGTACTGCAGTGCAACGTACAAATGGAAAAGGAAACACAAAAGTGGTGGGCGCTAATGTGCTCTATATGAATCAACCATCGTATACTCCTTATTTAAAAACATTACAAGGCAAATCAATAACCATAAAAAGTGTAAAAACCAGTCCTTTAAAATATGATTTTACAGGAACGTTTAATACGGATGGAAGTATCTCTTTAGCTTCAACATCGCCAAAGCTCATGTTTGAAATCCCAGCTGCCGATTTAACTGACAAAACGATTTATTTAAGTAATGGGAGTTGTGTATATAATAAAGTGACAAGAAACGCTATGAGTCCTAATGATACCTGTGCCGCTGTATATCGAGATATTATGATAGGTATCAATGAAGGCTACTTCTCTGCTACTGGAAAAAATGATAGTTCGCTATTTTCTACAATGACTCCTTTTGCAAACGGATTTGGGAACGCTTACGCGAAAGTCATTCATGAAGGATCTGATTCGTATGGATATCCTTTTTCAGATAAAAATTTGAAGACATTAATCAAAGTACCTGTAACGGCTAGTTCAACTCTAGCACTTACCATTCTAGCTGATGATGCAACGGGTTAAGTAATTAATCACAATCTTCGGTATCCATCACCGCGTATCGAGAACTCTCTAAAAACGTATACCCATTTTCATCTCGCGTGAGTGTATATTCAGACTCCTTTCCATTTTCAAAATGTAAGGTGAGATAGGAATTGTTTTGTATAGAGTATATGGTGTAATTTCCACGGCTATCTTGATTGCTATTTGCATAACCAAATCCGCCAGGTCCGTCAAGATTTGCATGCGTATTAGCGTAAAAAGTAAAGGTGCCATTAGCACATAAGGTAATGATTCTGGTAACGCTACTACCACCTGCCCCACCACTCGTGTATCTATGCGTTAATTTTTTACCTACTAATTGGTTTTGCCATTGCAATGTTGCTGGAGATGCTTTTGGTGTAAAGAACTGAACCGATTTTGCTAATTGATTGGCAGCATTAATATGATCATTTGCAAAAGCATTGGTTTCGGTAAGAACCAAAATACTCATTCCTTTGCCTTGCCCATCTATGAGACCAATGGCATACGCTTTAACAGCCGTGCTATAGTCATACGTGCCTTTATAAAATCCTTCTGCTCTTTTTGAGCTGACTGTTTTAAAAGTACCATCGGCAGTGAGGTTAAATCCATCGGCTTGTATGCCTTGTTGTGCCATAGAAACTACGGCTTCAATGGTTCTATTGGAATTTTCTGATAAAATCATCATGCCAGGTATAGATGTATGTCCTAAAACAATATAATCTCCTTGAATATCTCCTGTCCAACCCGCAGGAAGTGTAAATGAAAGTCCAAAATCTTCTAATGAAACTTGTTGTTGTGCGTTACTTTTAAGTTGGAAAAAAAATAACAACGTAAGTAATAATAGGCGTTTTATACTCATAATCCTCGTATTTTAAATCCTCTTAGAAAGAGGTGTCCTCCTATAAAAGTACTTAAAAAAGAATGAAAAAGAGTGATCTACTTAAATCCCCAAAAAATGTATTTAAAAAATATTTCCCATATTTGCACCTGAAATTATAAAATATAAAGAACCTATGAGTTTATTTCACCTACATATCACGGACGCCATTTTTGGGGTTAGGAAACCAATTTTTAGGTAGAAAAACTTTAAGAGATATTACAAAAAAGCGTCCATCATCTGGACGCTTTTTTTGTTTTACGCTATTTTTTAAGAGATGATCTCAAGAAATAATAGTTTTTCTCAAAAAGTTGCTACTTCCAATATTATTTTATGCTAAAAGCTAAAATAAAGGAAATCAAAAAGTTGTAGTCCTGTAGGTTTTTTCGCGAAAGCGGACAGGGAATTCTTTGTCTTATATTTAATTTAATCAACTGAATATCAATAAAATAAATTCATTTTTTTATTGCAAAATTCAAAAATCCATTTCATCTTTGCATCGCAATTGTAACAAAAACGAATTGTTTCATTATTTAAAAATCGAAGTATCTATGTTTATAAATAAAAACACATACAATATCCTAAAAAACGGAAACGCTACAGGATATTTTCTTCGAGACTTCTACACCGTATAGCTTTACCACAAAGCCACACTCTGAAGTCCGAAGTACAAAAAACGTTTCGGGCTTTTTTTATGTTAGTAAAACTCAATAGTGAGAAGTCTAAAAAACGCACTCAGTATTGCAAGTTGAATCTGCCTTTGCCGTCAGGCAGGCTAATCCCACTGAAAAGCGGGATCTAAGTTGAAAGCATCACAGAGTAACATTTCCCAGAAACCAATAGTCATTTATTTAAAAATCAACACTTATGAAACCTAAAACCTTTATTCCATAAGATTCTAGAATTGCCAGGCATATTCCGGAATCAAACATCAAAAAGTATTAACGAAAAATACTGATTTATGAAACCGGCACACATCAAATGCCAGCGATTAAAAGAAGTACGCCGTATTTATAAAAGACAACAAGCAATTCGTGCCATACAACATGCTTTGGGCTATACAAAATTAGATATGCCTATCCGCCACGGTTGGTATAAAGAATTTGTTGTTACCAAAAGAATGGAACGCTATAAGTATCAAGATGCTATGTTAGAAATCATAGCTATTCTTGAAAAATACGATTGGGGAAGAACCAAAGAAGAGGCTGCCAGAAAATGGGATTCAAGAACTTCTGAGCATCTCATTGTTAGAGATATTCCAACCCTAAGCAAGCGTCAGTTTAACAGATTAAGTGACAAAGCAAAAGCCATTTGTGTTCCTTTTCGGTTTTACGAATTCAAGCACAAAACAAGAACTCGCTTTTATGTAAAACTTCCAAAAGGAACGTATCGTATCAAATTCACACGTGCGTATATAACACACAGACGCAACATAGATCCATTATTAGAGCAGGAAGAAAACTTTCTAGAAAGCCTGTACTTACGACCTGGATATTATGAAGCAAAAAGAAAATTACATCCTTGGAATTCAAGATGGTCTTCCTACAACAGAAGAGGAAGAAATTATATCAACGCCAAATTAAAAGGGTTGAGAGATTCTGAAATCCAAGACATTATTAATGAAGAACTATCATGGGAAAAAAACTAAGCGGAAAAGACCTGATCAAATTAGGCTTTCCAAAAAATAATAGCATCAATATCACTTTAGGACAAATAAACAGATACCATAAAAGGCTTAAAAAAGAACAAATATTACAACAAGCCGCATTGGTACTCGCACATCCAGAGGAATATATAGGCGATGGTGTATGGGGTAAAATAGCAGAGAGTCTAACAGATCCAGTCGTTGTAAAAAAACAAGTACTACGATCTACGAGAGTTCCGCATACCATTTATGGGGAAAACGAAATAGACGATCAAGCAAAATACCAACTATACGATGCCTTAAAATTACCAATCGCCGTAGCGGGTGCATTAATGCCAGACGCACACAGCGGGTATGGATTACCGATAGGCGGGGTGCTTGCCACAGACAATGCTGTGATTCCGTATGGAGTAGGCGTTGACATAGGATGCCGAATGAGTTTAACGCTCTATCCTATTAAAATCTCCTACCTCAAAGGGAAGAAACATCAACTGGTCAATATTCTTTCAGAACATACCAAATTTGGGATGTATGAAACGCACGACAGAAAACATGACCACGCGATTTTTAGCCATCCCGCATTTACAGACATTCCTTTAGTCAAAAGGCTTAAAGACAAAGCCTATAAACAACTAGGAACCTCTGGCGGTGGCAATCATTTTGTGGAATTTGGAAGTGTCTCTATTACCAATGATGAAAATGAGTGGAATTTAAAAGCTGGCGAATACCTAGGGTTATTATCACACAGCGGTTCACGAGGTCTCGGTGCCAATATTGCCAAACACTACACCTACCTCGCTACCAAGCAATGCCCCTTACCTAAGCATGTACAACATCTAGCCTGGCTAGATCTCAATACACACGACGGGCAGGAATATTGGATGGCAATGAATCTGGCTGGAGAGTATGCACAAGCTTGTCATGAGAACATTCATGCGAGAATCAGCAAATTGCTAGGTGCAAAACCGCTTGTTAATATCGCCAATCACCACAATTTTGCGTGGAAAGAAGAGATCAACGGTAAGACGTGTATAGTGCATCGTAAAGGTGCTACACCGGCTGCCAAAGGCGAATTAGGGATCATCCCTGGCTCTATGACAGCACCCGGATATATTGTGAGAGGTCTCGGAAATCCAGACAGTTTGCAATCGGCTTCTCACGGAGCTGGGCGTTTACACTCAAGGCGAAAATGTAAAGAGAAATTTACCCAAAGTAGTATTAAAAAAGAACTCGCCACACATGATGTAACCCTTATAGGCGGCGGTGTCGATGAAGCACCGATGGCGTATAAGGATATTACAAAAGTGATGGCAAATCAACAAGAACTCGTGGAAGTGCTGGGCACTTTTACACCAAAAATTGTTCGTATGGACAAGTAAAGGATCCATTTAATTCCAAATAGTGTATTAGAACTTCGTAATGAGGTTTGAAAGTGCAAGAAAAACAAGTGCTTTATTGATTTCAGCATGGTCTTTACTATGGTTAAATTAAAAAGTACAGCGAAGCGTTTGATTTTGAAGTTATTTCAAAACGTAATAGATTTTCTAATGCATTATTTGGATATGGGCGTCACACTATGTTGCCCAAAAAGCAACATAGTGTCGGGCTTTCTGTTGCAATTCCTCGTCACGCTTGAGGCGTGCCTGTGGGATTTTCACGGCAATCCCTGACGCACTTCTAAGGATATCAAGAAAAGTAAAAAATCCTCGGGGCAAGCTTCGAGGTATTAACATTAGATCCCGCTGAAAAAGCGGGATTAGCCTGCCTGCCGGCATAGGCAGGTTTAACTAGCCATTTTAAATGTATTGCTTTGCAACTTTTTAAAACGGCGTTTCATTAAAAAACAATGAACACACTTATACAAATTACAGCAGGCAGAGGTCCCACCGAATGTCATTGGGTGGTCGCACATGTCTTAAAAGCATTTATTATAGACCTTAAAGAACATAAGATTTCGCATACCATCCTTCAGAAAGAACAAAGCGGCGTCACAGCCGTGCAGTCTGTTATTTTGAGTCTTTCGGGAAAAGAGCTTGACTCCTTTTTAGCCAATTGGATAGGCACGATACAATGGATTGGTAAATCCCCGTATCGGAAATATCATAAGCGCAAAAACTGGTTTATCAAAGTACAAGAAGTACCACAAATCAAAACAATGCCATTTCACGAGAAAGATGTCAAGTATCAAGCGATGCGCAGCACAGGACCCGGTGGACAGAATGTGAATAAAGTCAACTCAGCCGTTCGTGCCACACACGTTCCCACAGGAATCCAATGTGTCGCTATGGATAGCAGATCGCAACACCAGAATAAGAAACTAGCATTGCAAAGGCTTAAAGAGCAGTTTCAAGTACATCACCTGAAACAATTAAAAGAGCAAGCCAATGCAAGTTGGGAACAACACCTCAACATAGAGCGAGGAAATCCGATACAGGTATTTGAAGGAAGAGATTTCAAACATCAAAAAAAGAATAAGAGCTATGCCTCCAAAAGGCAAGCCCTTAAAAACGATTTAAAAACGAATCATGGGAGTAACAACAGATAAATATCTATTTCAAGCACTAGATGCCTACCCATACAATCTTGAAGAAACTATAGAGTCTTTGAACTATGCGTTGTCATACGATGAGAAAAATGCAGTTGCTTTATGTTTAATGGGGAGAATCTATGCCGAGCAATTAGGCAATTATGAACTAGCAAAAACATATTATGAACGTGCTTTAGCTGAAGATATGCATGCGGTAAATAGCTATCCAAAATACATCAATGTGTTACTTTGGAACGAAGATTATACTGAAGCAGCCAAGTTAATCGACTTTGCATTAACCGTAAAAGGAACCGATAAAGCAGTGCTATATTATAAAAAAGCCATCTTATTTGAGAAGAAGAAAGCATATAAAGCCGCGTTGTCTTGTCTCAAAACAGCAAAAGTGCATACGTACAACAATCATTTTATCAACGAACTCGATTCTGAAAAAAATCGTATCAAAGATAAAATGCCTAAAAAGAAGAACTCTAAAAAGAGGAAAAATAAATAATTAGTTTTGTAAAATACAACAGATAACATATTAATAATAGACCTATAAGAAACGCAATACAGAGGTGTGGATGATGCCAAGAATATCGTGAAGATTCTAGATGTCATTTTAGAGGATTAATTGCATTTTTCTAGGATGGAAAACCCCCGTTTATCATTTGTAAACGGGGGGGGG
>NZ_CALEMI010000074.1 GCF_937910895.1 uncultured Dokdonia sp.
AAGGTTAAAGAAGTAGAAGCATTAAGAGAAGCCTTCTTCAAATCAGGACGCGTGGCTAATGATGTAAATGAAGAAGTGTGGGCGAGTTTTAAAGGGGTCGTTAAAGAATTTAATCATAAAAAGAATGCATTCTATAAATCTCAAAAACAAGAACAGTTTGAAAATCTTAATAAGAAACTAGAACTGATTAAAATTGCTGAAGAGAATAAAGATAGCGATGACTTCCCAGCAACTATTGATCTTATGAAGCGCATTCAAGCCGATTGGAAAAAGATTGGGCATGTGCCAAGAAAAGATAGTGATAAGATTTGGAAGCAATTTAAAAATGCGTGTAATCACTTTTTTGATCGCTTACATAAATCCAAGAAACAAGCAAATGCAGGAGAAGAAGAAGCGTATGTTAAAAAACAAGCGCTGTTAGAAACCATTAAAGGATTAAAATTAAAAGGAGACCATCAAGAAAACCTAGCTTTAATAAAAGAGCATATTTCAACTTGGAAAACTATCGGGCGCGTACCTTATTCAAAACGTAAAATAGACGAAGTTTTCAATAAAGAGCTAGATAATCTTTTTGGACAATTAGATATTGATAAGAAAGAATCTGAGATGATCCGATATGAGAATCGTATGCAATCTATGGTAGGGGAGAATGATGAAAATGCCTTAGAAAAAGAACGCTTCTTTATCAGTAAAAAAGTACAAGAAATTAAAGCAGAAATTAATCAATTAGAAAATAATTTAGGATTCTTTCAGCATGTTGCAGATGATAATCCTCTTGTAAAAGAAGTGCATAAAAATATTAATAAACACAAAGAAGCATTGGCTATTTGGGTAGCAAAACATAAAAAAGTAAAGAAAATGCTAGCGGGTCTTAATGATTAGATGATCACTTTATATAAGCCAATTATAGTTTTTGATTACTAGCCATTTGCATTAATTATTTAGATTAAACTAAAAATAAAAAAAATCCCCACATTGGGGATTTTTTTTATTTAAAATACCTACAACTTTTCTATTAAAGATGTGGTATGATTAATTCTTGATCTGGGTGAATTACATCTGCACTTTTTAAGATGTGTTTGTTTGCTTCAAAGATTTTTGGATACTTCATTGGGTCTCCGTAGTAATGCTTAGCAATTTTACTTAACGTCTCTCCACGAGAAACCGTATGATGAGCAAAAACAGAAGTATTTTCTACCTTAATATCTGCCATGATATCTGAAGGGTTTTCTCCTCCAGCTTCTTTAATTGCGTCCCATATCAGATTTTTATGATACTGATTTTTTGCTGTACCGTGAACTTGTAAAACGCCATTTTCTACTTTTACATCACCATTCTTTATCTCTAGTTTTTCTCCTAAATCTAGAACTTTCTGATATTTTGCTTTGACCATAATTTTTATTTTAAATGTTAATACTTGTAAATATACAAATACCCATTATAAGTTAATAGGAATAGGTATGTAGAGTTGTATGTTTTTCCGATGAAAAGGTGCTTTATAACGTCATACAGCTATTAAGTAGTCAAATGTATCCAGATGAATACACTTAACTTACAGTGTATATACTTACTCTTCAAATAGAAGTCGTCCCGTAAAGAGTTCTTCTACATCAATGATAGGAGGTTGATTTTTTGCTATAACGTCACCAGTGGCTCGTATTGCACCCGTAATACTTAGTTGCGGGTTAACAATCATAGGAGCGGCACCCACATGTTGTACAATTACATCTTGGGCAATAAGATTTTCTCCAAATAGTGTTGGAAATTCATCAGAGAAATTCACATTAAGTAGCTCTGTAGTACCCGTAATATAAAAATCACTCATTCCATTTGCGACAATAGTGATTCTTTCTGACTCAAAATCTAAAAAGAAATCCCCTGTTTTATTAGCACTTTCAATACCTGGTGTGGTGACACTTTCTAATTGCACATTGGGAAATGTAAGCGTCCCATTACTGCGTATTTCATACGTAGCACTGTTTTTTATAAACGTAAGATTTGGTACGGTGATACGTACGAGTGTACGCCCAAAATCTCTGAAGATATTACATCCATTTTTATTTTGCATAATAAATGTTTCGTCTTCTACTTTAAATACAAGGTCATTAAAAAGGTTTTCTCGGGTTTCAATAATAATATGTTGCGTATCTCCTTGTGTGATTTCAAGACGTATATCATTCTCCGTACGTACTTTATTAAAAAAAGGAAGCTCTAGCGTTCTTGTAATGGCATCTCCATCGGTTTGGAGACAATCGGTAGCATCTTCAGAGTCACAACCAGAAAATACAGCTACTAGGCCTATATAGAGGAATGCAGTCAATATACGCTTTCGCGAAAGCGTACTAAACATCCATCCCGGTATGTTCAAAATATGTTTCATAATCGATATCCTATTCCAAATTCAACAGCTTCTGCCTTGGCACCGTGTGCTTTTACAGTCACTACTCCAAAAAAATGATCTCCAAAATAACGTTTGAGTCCAATTCTTTCATAAATACGACCTTCAAAATCATACGGGTAGTACACATAATACCCTAGCTGACTCACAAAAGCAATGCGCCCGAAACGGAGTTCGTGACCTATAAAAACGCCTACACGTTTCCAATCTTCATCGCCTTGTGTTCCAAATTGTGGGAAGGCAATCGCTTCAAATTCAATCTTTTTTTTTAAAAAGCGAGCAAAAAGACATCAACACCCGCTTGTAAAGTACTTTTATAAGAAATACGTTTGTCTACAAAAGCAGAAGCAATAAAAAAGGGATGTTGTCCTAATCCTAACCGATCGCTCTCATTAGCGCCTCCACGAAGCACGAAATTATAGGAGAGAGGTTCTGTATATTTTTTAGTTCCCAAAGGAATATATTCAGGAATTTCTTGGTCTTTTGGTGTATAGACAAGTCCAACATTAGCGGCGAGTGTATTCAGGCTAGAGTTTGGGGCACGTACATTTCCATTTGAATAATGGGTGATAATGAGTCCTCCTTGTATATGTATTTGGGGAGTGAGTTGTTGTTTGTAATTAAGTAGGAGGTAAGTAGGGCTTAAAAGGTGTGATCCAAATGCATTGTTCTTCTTATTGGTGTTGATGTCAAATGGATTTGTATTGTATCCAATACCTTGCGCTATTCGAAACTGGAGTTTTCTTTTTAGAAAATAAAAAGAATAATGCCCAAAAAGGCTGTAGTTTTTGCCTACAAATTCATTTCCAAAATCTTGATACATAAAGGAAAATCCCCAATCTGGATAGTTATACCTACGTTCCCATTCGTTAAGTCCGTATGTTTTACGGTTATAACTCAGAATAACTCCTTTAGGGTGCTCTGTGATGAGATGCGCAATGTCTTTACTGTGTTCCAGAATATTCCCATAAAAGTACTGGATATCTACATCAAAAGGCTTTTTGACAGATTCCTGCGCATATATAAAAAGACTGTTGCAAAGTATGAGCAACAGCGTTAGTACTCTTTTGGGCATAGATTTTGTTTATAATAGCGAAAATATAAAAATAGAAAGGTTTTTAAGGGGTTGTTCATAAATTATGATCTAGATTATATTAAATGCGATTGATTTGTTACTTGAAAACTATGATATATCTTGCACTCCTAATAAATAATACGCCTACCCATACCTTACACGATTAAAAATAATGTACACTACACCTAATTATATGAATCGTTTTATACTGTTTGTTTGTTGTCTTTTTTTTGTAGCTAGTTGCAATGCCCAGTCAGATATACAGTCCATAGCCATAGACGATTCTTTGTCTATGGCAGTGATGCCGTATCAGATGCTTAAAAATGGAAAAGGAGATCAGCAAATTGTATATAAAAATGAGCGCTATACGGTCAAACTTTCTAAAAGAAAAGCGCTTACCGCAGCAACACATCGTCTTATCAATTCAAAAGGAAAAACCTTTACTTTATACATCACAAAACATCCTTTATTTCAATTTTATATTGATGAACCCATTGTGAATGAGCCAAAACGGATGGCAACCCTAACATACGCAGATTCTGATACCATCCTACAAACCAACGCTGGGATCGAATTACGGGGAAGTAGTTCGCTTATATTTCCTAAAAAAACGTATGATATCAATTTATATAAATCATCAGAAGGAGTGTCCAACAAAGACCTGACTATGATGGGTATGCGAAATGATGATGATTGGATTCTAGATGCTGTTCATAATGAACCTCTCAGAATGAGATCACATTTATCTTATCAACTATGGAAAGAGATTCATACCCCGTATTACCTTAAAAAAGAGCCTGAAGCCAAAGCGGGCGTAGAAACGCGTTATTGCGAAGTATTTATTAACGACCGTTACAAAGGATTGTATCTGTTAAGCGAACAAGTTGATCGTAAATTATTGAAAATTAAAAAAAACAAAGGCGATACCATACGCGGAGAACTTTTTCAAGGGGCACGATATCTCGGCGCCTCTTCTTTTGACTCTATCCCTCAAAAAAAGAATTACCTGCTCTCTTGGGGCGGCTATGACATCAAATATCCTGTTCCTAATGATACCCCTTGGGATAATCTATATGATTTCACCGATTTTGTCTTACATAGTGATGATACCGCTTTCGCGAAAGACATCTCGTCACGATTCCAGATAGAGAATGTTATTGATTATTTCTTATTTATCAACGCTTTACGAGCGCCCGATAATTTAGGGAAGAATATTTACGTAGCGCGTTATAAAGAAGGAGAGCCTTATTTTTATGTCCCTTGGGATCTTGACGGAAGCTTTGGTACGATCTTTAGCGGGAAGCGGATTCCGACTACAAATGACTTCTTAACCAATGGCCTCCTACGACGGTTAATTGCCGTCAATCCAGACAACTTTATCCAACGCTTTCAAAACCGATGGATCGAATTGAGACAAAGTGTTTTTGAAACAACAGCACTACAACAACGACAAGCTGATCTCTACACCCAACTTAAAGATGATTTATTGTATGAACGCGAACAAAAACGATGGAATGATTTTATATACGACGCAGAGGGGGTAAGCTATATGAATGATTGGACAGAAAAAAGATTGTTGTTTTTAGATGGGTTTATTGGTAGAATGGGGGAGTAGGGTAAACTGTATTATGGTTATACACTTTTGTAGCTTACTTTCCTATTGGAACTTCCTTAACCGTTGAGTGTACATGACTAATTTTCTAAGTACCCTCTCTTTTTCTCTAAATTTTAGCGACGTATTCTTAAATTTTATATTTTCATCTTTAGGATATTCTATAGTTCATTATCTGATATATGAGTGATGCAATAAATAATAGCGTCCAGAGAACTGTTCTCATCCAGTTTCCTACCACTAATTTTTCACATACTCGTGCAACAGATTTTTTAGTATCAATACTTTGATGAAGCGGAACAAAAACAAGAAATGTCAAAAGCCATAGGGTCATAATAATACCCATGCTTACTAATGTATACCAGTTTTGTGACATCCATAATTGTATCACTCCTAATATAAGCTGACTAAACATTAATGGTAAGACGATAAAGGTGACTCTTTTTGTATAGCTTTTGTGCCAAGTATATAAATTTGTTGTGGAATAATAGGAAAAACTTGGGTATATCACCAATTGTACAGCCCAGATAAGGACCATAAAACCAGCATCAATCATCAAACGTAGTATGTCTAAAGTCATTTTATGCTATATTTCTTATTTTCAAAGCCCATACCGTGAGCAAAAGAATGAATTGCTACTAATCATCTCATAAAAAAAATCTAAAATTGCAACTTATGGTGACACAAAAAAAAGCAATTTCTACGCAAGTCTCTTCTTGAATAAACGAAACCATCCTTTACAAAAATAAAAAGTGTTTTACTTCACTTCATTTTCTAATGCTTTGCTTTTCGCGAAAGCGTGTATATTTTCTAAAGTAGTTGTTGTGATTTCCACCATAGCTTCTTTTGTAAAAAAGGCTTGATGCGAAGTAATTAAGACGTTTGGAAAGCTCATGAGTCTTAAAATTAATTCATCTTGAATGATTCGTTCTGAAAGATCCTCAAAGAAAAGATTTTCTTCTTGCTCATAGACATCAATGCCTAAATATCCAATTTTCTTATTTGTAAGCCCATCAATAGCATCAGGTGTGTTAATTAAAGCGCCTCGGCTTGTATTAATAATCATAACACCTTCTTTCATCGTTGCAATGGAAGCTTTATCTATGATGTGCTTGGTATTCTCATTTAGCGGACAATGCAAAGAAATGATATCTGCTTGTTTGAATACCCCTTCTAAACTCAAATATTCTATACCCAGCTCTTTAAGTTCGCTATTTTCGGAAATATCAAAGGCGATAATTCTGCACCCAAACCCTTTTATTACCTTACAAAAGGTAGCTCCAATTTGACCAGTACCTATAACGCCTACTGTTTTTTTGTGCACATTAAATCCAATCAGATTCTTCAATGAAAAATTACCTTCACGTACTCGGTTATATGCTTTATGTGTCTTTCTGTTTAAGGTTAAAATCAGTGCCATCGCATGTTCGGCAACAGCTTCTGGAGAATACGTAGGGACTCTAACTACTTTAATCTCATGTTTTTTAGCTGACTCAATATCCACATTGTTGAACCCAGCGCATCTTAATGCAATTAATCCGACACCATTATTAGATAGAATTTCTATGGTTTTTTCATCAACAATGTCATTCACAAAAACACAAACGACGTCAAATCCATCAGTAAGATTCGCAGTATCAGCATGTAAGTTTGTTTCAAAAAAGGAAAAATTGAAATCGTAATCTTGATTATATTTTTCAAAGTAATGTTGATCGTATGATTTTGTACTAAAGACTGCTATTTTCATTTTCATCCAATGGGCTATACCGTGATTGTATAAGATTAGTCACGTTGTTTAAGCAACTAATTTAGTAATTACAAACTAAATAAAAATCTTTATAGCTTTTCGCGAAAGCGGAAAAAAATAAAAATTTAAACTTAATTTTAGAGTGTACTGCTTCTTCAATTTACCGAATTTATGCTATTGAAACAGCACATATCTTGGTGGCGTAATTCCGTTGAGTCTCAGATACACAAGCATTTGAGCTCTGTGATGCGTGATGTGGTCTGCAAGTAATAAGAAGATTTGTCGCTTCGTTCTAGTCAATCCAAAATAGTCTAACTCGTTATCAAGTTGAGTCGCATCAAATTGTTTGAGTAATTTTATAGTTTCGTCAAAAGTCTTGTCTATGGTTGCCATCATTTCTACCTTAGACTTATTGGTAACTTTAAATAGAACGTCCGTATTCCAATCTCTGGATTCCCGACCGCCTAACAATGACTGGCTGTGCCAATCTATCGCATAGCCTATGTGCATTAAATTTTCGGCAAAGGTTAAGGATCCTTCTGAGGCTTTAAAGCTGTAGGTATCTTCTGGCATCATGTCTGCCACCAACATTATATATTTCTTAGAATTTTCTAAACGTTCTACAAAGTCTTTTATAAAATGATCTTCCTGAGCCAATAGCGGTGTTGTAACCGAATTAAATAGCATAAAAATGGTAAGGATACGTACGTATTTCATTGGAATGTGAATTTCGTTCTAATTATTTAAACTGTTTGTTCCGCTTTCGCGAAAGATGCTATTTGGTAGTCTATGTAAACTGTCAATTATATATGTGATTTTACGAGTAGTAGAGCGTCAGCGGTTAGTTATCTACATATTTCGATACATCAATAGTTAGTTCCTCTCCCGTTTCTTTAAATAAGGAAACACTTTTTAAATCGCCATTTCTGGTATATTTTCCTTTTATAAAAACATTTCCATTTTTATAAAACAGCTCGAAAGTACCATACACGTGGTCATCATCTTCAGAGAAACTATAATATCCTAACTTTTCACCTGTCTTATACCTCATATTGACAACTCCAACAATGTATTCTTCCTTGTTGTAAGTTATGGTATTAAAATGTTTTTCATCATTTAGTGTATCTAAAAAATCGAGATCATAATCATCACAGAGATCATCTATAAGATCGTAAAGCTCAAAATCATCAGAAAATTCAGTCCAAGTGCCTACTTTATAGTTGTTCTTAAAGTTCCCTTCTTCAATAGTAATTCCCTCTTCATTATACTTGGTATATTTTCCGTCTAGCATTCCTTTTTTATACGTACCAACTTCTCTCACACCAAATAAAGTATAATCAAAACTACCGTTAGGCTCTCTGTCTACTAAGTCTAAAGTCACAACAGGGTTTCCTTCGGCATCGCCTATTCTATAGGTGTTTTCTTCATAATTATATTCTATATAGTGAATCTTGTAAGTGTCATCGTGTTTTACTTTGTGGATTTGATAGTAGGGCTTTTCTAATGGAGTATTTCCTTCAAATCGAGTACTTCGTACCACCGTTTGTTTATCAGAATAGGTGTTTCCATGGTATTTATAGGCTGTTGCTGTTCCACCTGATAAAAAATTTGCATATTGGGTCATAAACCCCTCCGAATTAAATTTCATAGAGAAACTATCGTCAGCATAATCTTCATACGATTTCCACACTGCCTTCCTTAAATTAATAGCTCCTTTCCAAGAACTTCCATTGTCAGTAATGTCCAAATAGATTTTATCGATGTATTGTTTAAACCCTTCCTTGGTGGTTGTAATGCTTATTTTATGGCTATAAGGATCTAATTCAAGATTATCATAATTGGATTCAAAATGATAATCAAGCCAATGATTTGCAGAATTTAACTGATCACTCTTAGGATACTTTTGAGAAAAAACACTTAAGGGTAACATGAAAATAAGGAGAAAAACAACAGTCTTCATTCTTTAGGGATTTAGTGATTACAAGGCATTTGTGCACGTGTAGTTATAGCTGTAAGTAACTAATTTAGAAAATAAAAACCAAATCTGTTTTTAAAAAGTAGATTAGGTTTCCGACTTCGATTACGCTTAGAACTGGTTTCGCGAAAGCGGAAGCAAGTGAAAAATAGAAAGTTTGAAGTGAAAATATATGCTGATAGTCAACGTTGATAATCGATGTTTAAATGCTCTAGGTTGCTTCAAAATCAAATGTTTTGCTCCTTAAAACACTTATGGGCTTGTCCCGAAATTGTTTATTTAGTCTTTCTCTTCATAGGAAACACTTTAAAGAAAGTAAGACTTCGCCATAGCCATTCAAGTGGACCGTAGGTAAAGTGTTGCATCCAAATCTTGCTACCCCAAACTTGTATGGCAATCAGAGCGATGGCGATCAAAAGGGTGTACGTATTTGAAATTTCTCCCAGAAAACCAAACCCCCAGCCATATAGCAGCATCGTACCCAATATACTTTGCATCACATAATTGGTTAACGCCATTCTTCCGTAAGGTGCAAACTTAGACAGCCACTTTTCTGATCGTACTTTTCTGTATAGCATGACAAAGAGGGCTAGGTACATCAACGTCATAGATAAATTGACTAAATCATAGCCTGAAAGCCCAATCATTGCCAACCAACTATTCATATTTACTTCATTACCCATACTGATAAAGACGCCAGCGGTAATCCCGAGCGACAGGACAAATAAAATAGTAGATCCGATGAGGATTTTTTTGGTGAATGTTCGCTCTTCCTGAAAACGTTTAAAAAATCCAGAGCGTCCTACATACAATCCAACCAAAAAGAAAGCAAACGTAAAATATCCTCGACCGAAGATGCCGTATTGAAAATTCATTTTATCAAGATGCCCTTGCCAGCTATTGGTCGCAAAAACGTCCGATAGACTTCCGTTTTTTATAGTGTTGTAATAATCACTTATATGCGTGCTTTCCATATCGATGGGATCTACATCCAGAAACAGGTGCTCTCCTTGCGTAAAATAGAAAACGATATATCTACCAAGTCCGAGAAATAATAAGGCAGCAAACCCAAGGACCCATTTATTATTCAGTTTAAAAAAGGGAATAAGAAAGATGCCGAGCATCGCATATATGGTTAAGATATCACCTCTGTAAAACAGACTATGTATGTAGCCAATAATAAAAAGTAACAATAGCCGCCATAAGAATCTACCGCCAAAGGTTTTCCCTTTTTTGGACCCATTATCCATTTGGATAAAGAAACTGATCCCGAATAAAAAGGAAAATAGGGCAATAAATTTACCTCTAAGAAAAACGCCAATAAGGCCTTCTATAATTTGATCTGACAGCCCTACACGCACTGCTTCTCCATGACTTTCTGGCGATCCAGCACCAAGATACTGCTCTACCATGTGACAAATTAAAATACCAGCTAATGCAAACCCACGTAGTGCATCAATAATTTCAATTCTAGGTAATTTTGAAGAAGACATGATGGATTGATTTTTTGATTGATTTATGTATTATTCCTTTTTTGCTTACGCGAAAGGTATTTTTGCAACACCCATTCTTTCAGTTGCTATACGCATTAATGCAAGTAATTCTAGAGTAAGCAGACGTATGATGTACTTTATTTTGATTAGATTAAATATACAATGAATTTTGATGATACGTGTAGCGTGTATTTTTTGTAGCGTTATACGCTTTCGCGAAAGCGTACTTAAAACCCATTGATTATAAAAAGATTACAGATGTTTTACTCATAAAAAAACTCCAGAAGTCCTGGAGTTTTTTGGCGATAGTGAATCTAAATGGTTTATCGTTATTTCAGAAATTTTACAGGGAATAACCTGCTTTATAATTTCTGATGATATGCAATTACTTTAGGATTTAAGAAAGTACTTCTTCAAATACTGGAGTATCTACTTGTTTAGATACCTCTTCTTTACCTGATGTAGGATTGTCACTGAAGTCCCATTTAAAATCCTTTTTGTATCGTTTTATTCTATTTTCTTGTAATGGATCCATCACCAAGAGATAAATCCACTCATTGTCTAATAGTGTTTTAAGATGTTCATTTTGCCTAAGGATTAGTTCGACTCTTTCTGTAGGTGCTTGTACAAGAACACTAAGGCGTAAAGGTTGGTGGTATATCTCTTTATCTGCTTGATTTACAGATTGTAAAGGAAGTCCCATTTTAAGGTCTCCTCCGTTCCCTTGTACTACACCAAATTTACCAGTAATATTATGTGTAATCTTGCTTCCTCCACCAAAAGTTTCATTATCTACAGTAGAAAAGTAGTAGTGGTTATTGATCCATTGGGTAACGACCATTGGACCTTGTAAGATTCCCTCAAGCGCCTTACCAGTAGTATCCATTTTCCAATCATAGGAGTGAAGGAAACAACGACTATCAAGATGTACGTTTTTAGTTAGTTCACGTGGTGCGATGATAAAGCCTGCGTTTTTGGCTAGACCCCATTCTGGTCTGGTCTCACCCCAATTATTTGCCTTTTCTTGCGCTAGGGCGATACTGTTCTTTTTAGTACTTAGCCTTTCTTGCGTCGCTGTTTGTTGTGCTTTGTACAGATCTGTTTTTACTTTTTGAAGTTGTTCTTGATGCGTATCAGGAACTTCTGCATCAAAGATGGTAATTTCATCTGTGGTGGTGTTGTGTTCTGCTCCTATAAAAATTGTACTGGCAGGGATGACTAGTTGGTGTTCTACAGCTAGTTGATGTCTCACTTCAGAGATGTTTGCTAGTTTTGCTAGCATACGGGCATTATGCCTACCAGGGCTTGCTGCACAGGCGCCACAATCTAAACTTGATCCGAAGGGGTTATTAGCAGAATGACTTCCATGCCCAACAAAAAGAACCAAAGGGGCAAAGTTTTTCCAACCCGTTAAGTCAAAGGCAGATTTTACAATCGCCACTTTTTCTTGTAAGGAAATTCCAGAATCATCATGCGATGGTGTCTGTGAAAGCTCTATTTTAGGTTGGCAAATAGCTTCGTGTGTCGTTGCGTTTTTTGTTTTTAGTCTGTAAGAATATCCTGGCGTGATCGTGCGCGCAAAAGAGGCGATCCCGTAAAAAATACCAGATCCTTCTACATATCCAAAAGCAGATGGTAACATATTTTTCATTCGCTTTAAGAAGTAGTTCCAAAATTTACTTTTCTCGATATTTCTTTGCTATGA
>NZ_CALEMI010000075.1 GCF_937910895.1 uncultured Dokdonia sp.
CTACCAATTATCGTATTTTTTTATATAATTTGATGAAAGAAGTACCTGCATTAAAACATGATTTTAAATTTCCTAAAATAGGACTTCGATTACTAAAGCAACTCCCCATGCTATTCTTTGGGGGAGAAAATAGTAAGGTATTTATGCATCATGATATTGATTGGGCAAATATCTTACACTTTCATTTTGAAGGGAAGAAACAATGTATTCTTTTTCCCCCTAGTGAGACCAAAAACTTATATAAAGTCCCTCACAGTTTGATCACAAGAGAAGATATAGATTTTGATCATCCCGATTATGAGAAGTTTCCTGTATTAAAAAAAGCAAAAGGCTATATATGTCATCTCAACCATGGAGAGACGTTGTATATGCCAGAGGGATACTGGCATTTTATGAAGTATGAGACGCCTGGATTCAGTATGAGTTTACGTGCGCTTCCGCGAAAGCCAAAACACCTCCGATATGCGCTGTACAATGTCTTTATTATGCGCTATTTTGATAACTTTATGCGTCATCGAAAAGGGCAAGCTTGGATTGATCAGAAAAATGAGGAGGCTATTAGAAATACGCACAAACTACATGGGTTGATATAGAGACTGTTGTAAAATATATGTGTAATTAGTACTTTTTGAGTATATGCTTCTGTCTGCCGAAAGGCAGGTTCGCGAAAGCGTACATAGAAATACATTAATAATTATAGTTCACATACAATTAATTTAAAAGCTTTTGTTGCAGATTTTCTTCTAGGTCTACCACTTTACTTTCTAACTCATGAAGACGATGGTAAATATCTACAGGTTCTGGCATTTGCTTGGATGCATACATTGTTACATACCATACTTCCATAATATCTTCGGCATTCATGGTGTAGGTAGGATAATTTCCATCAGTGTTATCACTCTTTAAAATAAGCTTTCCTCGCTCTGCAATTCTATTAATGGTACGTTTTAAGACAATGCCATCGTTTTTACTCACAATCACATACACACGACCGTCTTTAATATCGTTTAAGTCTTCTACATATTTGCCAAAAACAAGATCTCCATCAAAAAAAGTACGAACCATAGAGTTTCCATGTACTTCAAAACAACGGTAGGTGCCGTTGGTAAGATGTGGCATGTGAAAGGTAGGAAGTGTTTCGATATATTCTGTATCTCCATATCCATCTAGATAGCCTGCTCTTGCTTTTATAGGAACATATACAACATTCTCCTCGCCTGATTGATTTACGGCTACTACTTGAGGCATTCCAGAATATGTTTGAATTTTTGAAGTATTTTCTTTAAGCATGATATCGCTTTGCCCAAAGAGATAATCAGGATTGATTTTAAAGGTTTCTATAATGGACAATAGCACATCATAGCCAGGCTTTGTTTTTTTTCGAGAGCCATCAGACTGAGGTCTACCATTTACAATGCTGTCTACAGTTGTTCCGGTAACGCCAATCTCTTTTGAAAAGGAAAAATTGTTGAATCCAAAATGCCGGATAATGTTTTTTATCTTATCATTTATAGTTTCCATAGGGGCAGTTTTTTATTTTGCATTTTGCGAAAAAAATAACACAAATGTTTGTTTTAAGTTGCAAAATGTTTTATATTTGTACGGTAGTTAGCGCTAAATTACAAAAAAATGTCGAATAATTAAACATTTGTAAAATATATTTGACATTATACAATAAACAGATGGTAGCAAGAACCTAGGAGTTACGAGTGATTATTGTAGAATATATGAAAATGAAGAACACTTTTCAAGCACCACTTTAAGAAAAGCGTTTATAAGATCCTCAAGTGAGGATGGGTATGAACTTAATAACTTTTTAAAAGCTGTGAAAAAATTAATGATCCTTTAGTAAACTCTTTTTTAGGGACAGTATGCAAGGCATATTGACATCCCTTACATACTAACAGTCCTATTTGTATAAAGAGCGTATCTTTTAAGAACACGCTTTAAAAAAAGAACGATATTCCATAGTTTTCTAACATATGTGATGCTTTTTTTAAGAAGTTATTTTTATAAAAATAGAAAAAATCTAGGCGTATATTAAAACTTCATGTTGAGGTAATAATAAATTGACATTATACCTGTCAGCATGGGATTCCTATGCCCACATGTAACTGTAGCAAACGATAGACAATAAGCCTACAATAGGCTATCATCATCTGGTTTTAATACAACCCACTAGATCTGTATGGAGTGCTTTTAAATAAAAGCCTCTTGACCTTTACACAATGCTAACGCCTAGCATTTGTGATCATCTTACCAAACACCTCCAAAAAAACGAGACCATAATCTCAATAGGACACCTATGTCCAATTTTAACTTTAAATAATAAAAAATGAATAAGAAACCTTCAAAAGCAAACCTGTTTAGGTTTGTCACTTTAAGAAACCCGCAACTAGTAGATGAAAGTACCAATACGATAGGGTTTGTCTTTCATCCGGATACAACTCAAAGTAATTTTATTACAGTGGCAGAGACCAGTGATGAGGCATCAAAAAAATTAAATTTAAAGGCAGCTCATACAGCCTATACTGCTTTTCAAAATAAAAGCGAGATTCGGAATCAGAATCAAAGTTTGTATGATTTTTCGTCTTGGCTAATGCGTACTAAGAATGTGTTATCCTATGCTAGTATTTATGATAATAAAAAAACAGCCGTTGAGTTAACAGAAACTCAAGAGTTATTGATTTGGGAAAATCTTTTATATCAAGCTTTTGAAAATACAGCTACTCATGTGCGAAATGCCTTAATTCAAGTACTCGTTGCAAACCAATTTTTAAAGGCATTTGAAACGTTCAGGGCAGGGTCTACAGAAGAAATTACCTTTACTGAAGATCAAGTAGAAGAGTTTGTACGAAGAGCAAATGCAGTAGTTGTGATTCCAAGAGTTTTAACACAATTAGAGTCAATAAAATCTAATGGGATACACCGTAAACCTCTTAATAAAGAAGAGGCAAAAAGAGATAATACAGTAAAACGTGTCCTTTTAGAAAGAGAAGTTGAAAACTATAAACAAGTACGGTCAGAAATAGATAAAATAGAAACCTTATACGATAAAGAAAACAAACGTGCTTTTAAAGAAGCATTAGATCTATTTAACAAACGAGTAGATGATGTGATTGCTGATAATCCCAATAAAGGAGAACCTGAAGGAGACACCCCTGCGACAGATAGGAGTGCTGATTTAGTCGCTATGGATAGAGAAACATTTACATTTACACCCGTAGATCCAACAGGTGCTTATTTAACAACTAGGTTGTCAGATAAAGCCTTAGGATTTATGACTTCTCAAAAGCTAGTAGAAGAGCTTCCTTTGTATGACACTTTAGGGGAAGTTAACGAAGCCATAGGAAGACGCATTCAAGAGCGTAAGCAAGAAATAGGAACATTAACACCACTGTCACCTCAACCTAAAAACATCCGTATTGCAGGAAATGTTGTGCCTTTGGAAACAAGAGCAGAAGCACAAGACGGGGACTATGATTATAACTTTATACCACTACATGAGCAAACTAATGATGGAACTCGTAATATAATCTTACAAATTTTTGATCATGTGACAGGTTCTAATATTACAGGTGCTGATTATAGCATTTATTTTCCTCAGACAGAAGATAGTTTTCAAAGTGTATCTTTTGAAATACTGAATGATGGAGATTTTTTAACGATAGCATTATTTCCAGAAGGTATCGTTTTCCCAGAAGGGGCAACTTATTATTATTTAGAAGGGTCTTTAGAGGTTATAGGCGGGGAGTTTAATATAGATAGAAACATCTATGTTAATAGAGCTACTTATGGTTATTTTGATGAAGTAACTCCACAACCCAGCACAACACTCCCAGACAAAAAAGTCTTCGGTTTAACAAGTCTAGGAATTGCAGACTTTAGACGTGTAGAACAAGAAATCTTGTGTTATGTTCCTGGAGAAGTATCGCATATAGAAAATATTCTTGCACGCGAGTACAAAGAACGTAGTACCCGAAGCCTTACTAGTTTACAAACAGAGACAGAGACAACAAGTGAACGTGAAGTAGAAAATTTAACAGACACGACAACTACAGAACGTAGTGAGTTACAAACAGAAGTATCTGCGGTCATCAATGAAGACGAATCTCAAAACTATGGAGCTACTGCAAATTTTAGTTACAGTCCTAAAGCAACAGGAGTTTCTTTTAATCTTGGTGCCTATGCAGATTTTTCTTCCTCTACCTCTACGTCAAATTCAAATTCTCAAGCACAATCGTATGCGCAAGAAGTAACTGAGCGTGCTTTAGAGCGTGTGGTGCAAAAAGTAAGTACACGTCGTACGTCTATTATGTTACGAGAATTTGAAGAAAATAATGTGCACGGTTTTGATAATACGTTAGGTGATCAGCATATTACGGGTGTATACAGATGGGTTGACAAAATCTATAAAAACCAATTGGTGAATTATGGCAAACGACTCATTTATGAATTTACCGTTCCAGAACCATCACGTTTCTTTAAAGAGGCCATAAAAAAGCGTCTTGAGGATGGAGATACTAACACAAATGATATGGTGGAGCCTATACCACCAGTAACCTTAGAGAGTCAGAATATAAATAGCCCAGTAGATCTTGATGCTGAAAACTACCAAGATGCTGCAGCATTATATAATGCCGAGGTAAATGCATATCTGGCTCCTCTTTTAAGAATAGGAAAATCCTTTAGTCATAAATTTTTTGGAGAAGAAGCGCAAGGACATGATAGCTTTAATAGAAACGCTAAAGATTATGAAATGGAACTTCCTGAAGGCTATAGATGTAGTGCGGTAGATATACGGGGGAACATTATAAGAGAAGGAAACGGAGGTACTGCTAGTGCAGCTATTTACATAGGAGATAATAAATTTTCATTTGGTACGACTAGTAGTTGGAAAGATATTGAATATGATAATGCCCCTCTCAATAATCTGATCACAGGGGTACTTCCTATCTCTATCGCAACAGAAGACGTAGAACCTATTAATTTTAATATTGTAGCGCATTGTTACCTTAATTCTGAACCAAAGCAACAATGGCAGAACGAAACCTATAATGCCATTAAAACAGCGTATCAAGAGCGTCTTGCTGAGTATAAAGATGCGAAAGCTATTTTTGATGCGCCAGTAACTGAAACTACAGAGGATGTTAGATTTAACCCGTTGTTTAACAGAAGTCTTGAACAAAAAGAATTAAAGCGTCTTTGTATCGAGCTGATGGCAGAACAATGTGATCTGAATTTTGCTCAAGATCATTATCAGGGTATGAATCCAGAGACCTGTGTGAGTCCAGTAAATGCATCGCAAGCCTTACAAACACATGCAGAAACAGTGCGTTTCTTTGAGCAAGTGTTTGATTGGGATTTAATGGCTTATACCTTATATCCATACTTCTATGCAGCTAAAAAAGATTGGGTAAAATTATTCCAACAAAGAAATGGTTCTGATCCATTATTTCAAGCCTTTTTACAAGCAGGAATGGCACGTGTGGTTTTACCAATACGACCAGGATTTGAAGCCGCTGCCAACTGGTACTTAGAAACAGGCGAATTATGGACAGGTCAAGGCATGACCACAGATAATGAAACCTATCTTTCTATTATGGAAGATTTACAAAGTGTACCGGGAGAAGTAGAGTCTACTTGGGAAACCAGAGTCCCTACCTCTCTTACCATTGTACAAGCAAAATCTGCGATACTTGATGAAGGAGGACTTCCTTGTTTTGATCCTAAAGGAGAGCTTGAAAATACAATCTTAGAAAGTGAGCAGACTTTAAAGGGAGCTACAGGAACAGAAACTCCTCCTGAAGAAGGAGGCGGCGAAGCTACCTTTTAAGAGGTATTATTTAAAACCTTATCTCTTTTGCGAACGTTAGTAGTGGTTACGCTTTCGCGAAAGCTAACACAGTCCATATCCTATTATACAGGATATGGACTGCGATAAGGCTATGAGGCACGTGTATGCGGGTGGATATAAATAACAAAAAAACATAAAAAATGAGCAAATTTAAATTTGCAGACCAATTAGGGTTTAGTCCGCCCATTGTGTTTGAAGAGGATACAGGGTTTGAAGAGGGTTTTTTTACTTGGCCAATAGACTTTGAGGCTTTAGGAAAGGATTTGGCAAGTGGTACCCCAATTCCTTATTACTATAAAAATTATGAGGCAGATCGACAGACAATAGTAATAAAGGATGAAGTTGGCGGAGATCAGGAGATTGATTATGAAAGTCAAATTCCTATGAAGATAGATTCTTCTAGTGGAGAAAAGCGAAGCTTACAATTAGTAGGAAAATTAAATAAAAAATTAGGAACTGTTTCTATACGACAACATAAAGTGTTGTTTGATTTTAAATTAGAATTAGGGAAGTCAATTTCTTTTGTTAAGAAGATTAAATACGCACATCAAGATGAAGTAGCTATTGAGTTAACATCAGGTAGTTATGAAGATTACTCTGCTTTGTCTAATTATATAGGTGCTAGAGAGAATGAACAAGTTAGAAACAAGATCATTAATGCCTTTAATAAAGCTTTCAGAAGTACTTCTGAAGATGAAGAATTATTAAAATGGTTGTATCAGAGAGCTCCGAGATTTGTTATCAGTCAACGTGGAGATGAACAATTGGTTAAAGATTTAAAATTATTAACTGCATATGATTTAGACAGTTGGTTTATAGACACAGGTTCTGCAATATTAAATATCATGTATGGATTTAATGATCTGACAATTGCCTATAATGATTTTAAAAAACATCCAGAAGATGTACTTAGGATATATAATGCTCTAAGCGATGCTAAAAAAGTAGATTTTACAACTTTTATAACTTCTATAGCTAGCTTTATTAGCGGGGAAGCCTCTGTTGCAAAATTTCTTATAGGAAAAAATTATATAGTAGATAGTAATCTGTCTGTAACTGATAGTCAGAATACAGTGTTTTTACAACAATATACATATAGGGAAGGAGCAACAGTGACAACATCTGCTGGTGGCGTCGGATTTCCTGGGGGGAGTATGAGTATCGGAACTTCTAAAATTAGAGAGGTTGTGCAACAAATCCAAACAAAATTTAACCCTTTGGATCTTATAGCTTTAGAAGATGAAGTCACTGGTGATATACGTTTTGCATCTGCCTTAGAAGTAAAATTTTTTTCTAATGAAACAGAATGGAATACTATTATTACAGGAGTAGCTATAATCGCTACTGTAGTTGCAACACTAGTTTCTTTTGGAGTACTTGGGGCTGGTGCGACAGGAATAGTTGCAGTCATAGCTGTTACAGAAATTGCTGTTGGTCTAGGTGACCTTATTCTTATTTTTAGAAAAGCACGTTTAAAAGGAACAGAAGAAGGTGATTGGTTTATAGAAAATTGGGAAAAAATAAGTATCGCAACTGCTGTTGTGAGTATAAGCTCTGCGATACGTCAAGGTGTTATAAAAAATGGACCTAAAACATTAGCTAGATTGCGTAGATTAAAAGGTGCAAAAGCCGCTGCAATTAGGGAACGTATACGTGTATTACTTTTTAATGCAATCATTAATGTAGAGATCGCAAACTTTGGTAAAGTTTCTTTTAAAATAGTACCTTTTGAAAGCATACGGGCTATAAATGGCTTATCTATAACTATACAAAAAGCACAACGCTTATGGAATCTTAATGTTTTGGTATTAGATGCTATAGTAGATGGTAAATTAGTTTACGCATTATACTATAGAGGACAAGTTATAGCAAGTGGTGCGGCAAAAGAAATTAATGGTTTTATAAAGAATAAGATATTTACCCACGCTGCAAAAGATCAAGAGATTTTAAAGTTTTTGGATGAATTGTTGGAAATAGAGAAGTTAGGGTTAAGATTAGAAGCAGGAAATTGGTTTTGGAAAAACGCTTCAGGAGTTGAACTTAGATGGGCTAAACTTTCTGAGAAAGTGATTTTAGAAAATATTAATAAAGCTTTTAAAAGCCCACCTACTATTGGTGCAAAGTTTGAAGCAGAGGTTGCAAAGAAAATGTTTGAATTAGCAAAGCGTTTTGGAGATGAAATAACAGATTTTTCTAATAATGTAACACAATTAAAGCCTCAAAAAAGATTGAATGGGGATATTGATTTTGGAACAAAACAATATATTATTGAAGCAAAATCACAATTGCATAACAGTCATAATATTGAACAATTAAAGGTTCAAATGCAAAAATATTTACCTATCAATGAAACCACTTCTTTAAAATATATGAATCCTTTTAAGAAAAAAGTTGTTGTAGTATATGACAATTTAGGTACATTTAATTTTAATAATATTATTCTAAAAGAATTAAAAGACCAAGGAGTTATTTTTATTGAAGGGGTAAACAATCTTAAAAAACTTTATTAAAATGAATAATAAATATTTACTACTAAAGAATTACAAGGAAAAAGAAATTATTGTTAATTCAATTGAAAGCATTGCGGATAAATTAAATCTTAGAAAAGAGAAAGAGAATCTGTATTCTAGTTTAGCAGATTTAGATTTATATTTAGATGTCAATGATGAAGATTTTCATTTTTTAGGAATAAGAGTAATGAATTCTGAAGAATTTAAGAGAGATAAAGTAATTGTAGATGAGGAAGAATATTTTATTGCGCTATCTATAGATCACGAATCTTTTGAAGAACGATTTATACATATGTTTTTAAAAGAATTTTTGCCATTTTATCCAGAAATGATAATTGCTGATGAGTCAACCACACAATTTTATACTATTGAAGATTTACAAAATAATAATATTCCTTGGTTACAAAGATCGTTTTAGAATAATCAGAAAACAACAATGTATCTTATGATGCTAAATCATAGCTTTTTGTATTTTGGAATAGCTAGGGATGCCTTTTCTGGTTGTAGGAAATGAGGTTTTAGTTTGGTTTTACTCCATACGGCACCCGTCACAGACGGGCGCTAGCAGGGGATATTACTAGAATAAAAGAGGAAGTTGCTTTAATTTATGATGATCTAGTAAAGTCGGGAAAAGATTTTACTAAACCTCCGTTTAAATATAATTCCATGAATAGTGATAATACTTTTCAAGTATTAATTGAATTTGATAAATTAGGTAATTTAACAAATGCTTATCCTTCAATTTAAATATAAAAATGATAATTATGAAATTTAAAAAATATGATATAAACTCAGCAAATGTGCCAGAACATTTAAAGACATTCGATTATGGTGTCGATTATGATTCTTTAATTGAAAGTGAAAAAAGTTTATTTCAAATAAACTCATATAGGTGGACTGTTCAAGAAGTTCAAAATATATTGGATGAAATTAGCATATTAGAGGGTGAAGAGAGGTATGAATATCAAGTTGAAGGTGGGAACTTAGGTATTTCTATATATACAGATGAAGTATATTTTTTTGACTTAACAAATAAAAAAGAGGAAGAAGATTTTATATGGTCTACAGAAAGTTTTATTTTATTCTTAAATGAGTTTAAGGCTTTTTTAGAAGATAATCAATAAATTATCTAAGACAGTAAAATAGATAGTATTTATAGAAGACCTAATAAGATTAGAGATTAGTTAGGAGATGTAAAAATGACACACTAATATTTATGCTTTTTTATTGCTTTTAGCGAAATCGTATTCTAATATTTTGAAAGCATAAAAAGCAAGACTATGGAATTTCAATATATGCAACAATTAAAAGATAATCCTAACTTAAGACCTTCATTTCTTCCTGAAGAATCAATGAGTGAATTAGAAATTATTGACTTAAGAGATAAATATAATGATGGGAATGAGTTTCCTCTTGCTTTTGAAGAGTTTTTAAATATTTCTGGAAAAGTTTGCCATATAGGTATAGATACTGATTATGAAGGGATATTTGAAGATTTTATGGAACTTATAGAAGATTCAGGCTATATGATTGACAGACCTTTTTTTGTAATAGATAGATTAGATAGTCAATTTAGTGGTTTTTTCTTAGATGAAGAAAAAGAAGATCCAGACATATATATATATATATGATCCTTATGGAAAAAAACGCGGAGACTTCCCTTTATTTAGATCAGCAAATGGATTTACATTTTCAGGATTAGTTAACGAGAAAATTCGTCGTATAAAATTAAACCTTCCTGATTAAGGATTATTGAAAAGTAAAAAGACCGTCAGAAGTGATGGTCTTTTTATTTTTCGCAAACCTGCTTATCGATAGACAGGAGTGTAAATTATAAAATCTTTTAAAAGATGATCACTCCTTTATAATCTTCATCGTTTGTGACGAGTTTTGAACTTGATCTACAATGGATAAAAAGTAAATACCTGTTGTTAATTTTTCTAGATTTAGCGTAGTGCTATTAGTGGTCATCTGCTTGGTTTCAGAAAGCACTTTTTTACCATCTATGCTATATACAGTAAATACAACATCTCCTTGATAGTTTCCTGAGATTTGTAACAGGTCATTTACAGGATTTGGAAATATAGTCACAGATGTGACAGAGACTTCCTCTGTGTTTAACGCAGCTCCAGAAAAGTAAGCAAGTCCTCTATTAAAAACATCTTGCCCTATTTGTTCTCCTAAAATACGACCAGGAATATCATCTATAGGTGGGTGAATACCTCCCCAGATTCTAGATAAACTTGTTTGGTCTGAGGCATCTTTATACGTAGCCCATTGTAAGGTCATATTCACAGAAGGACCTTCTTCAAAAACAAGAAATTCATTTTGAGTTACCTCAAAGGTGCCAACACCTCCTGGAAAAAACGGATCGCCAGTCACTAGTGTTAGGATTTCTGCAGCCGCACGAGAAAAGGTAGAATGTCCAGAAATATATCCTGCAAATGGAGGCGTCACAAAGGTTGGACGTTGGTAAGGCCACCATCTGTTGGCATAAATCCAGTCAACACCTGCGACATCGGTATCTGGGTTATCTATATAATCAGGACCTTTCCAAACGTTCATTTTAAGATCGCCTACAAATTCATTATTGTCTCCCGCAAGCGGGTCTCCTACTTCAATCACTTCTATCAGTCCGTCAATAAGTGGAAGTCCGTGTGGGTCATAGCTTCCCAAAGTATTATCATCACTCTGTCCTTTACCTGCCATATACCGCAAGGCAGAAATAGGACGGATATAATCATAATAGCCTTTGATACCCCATGTATTTACAGCACTATCATGCATGGCAGCACCTAACAAGAAATAGGTTTTAACATCCCATTCTAAATCACTTAAGGTTTCTCCTTCGCCCCCAATCTTTTTCACCGTAAGCGGATTGTCATTTACATAATTCAAAATCGTAAACCAGTGTCCAGGAGGGGTTTCTGAGTCGGGACCATCTGCCCAAAATTCAGCAAGTACTCTCGCATAATCTCCTCGAGGTACCATTTGTGTTGGATAAGGCTGTCCAGTAGCAGGGTTTACATCGTGCCCGATACTAGCATCACCACCGTTTTCAAAATCGTAAAAAGCCTGATATTCTTCAAACGTAGTTGGATAGCTTTGTATGTTACCAATACTTGCTGGGGAGATATCTATCATTACTCCATCGGCAGGATCTAGATGTTTTGACCAAGAGGCCACCAAGCCAAATCCCCATTTATAAGGATCTTCTAAGGCATTGCCATCAGAATCTTGAATAAGTGAAGGTGCTCCTGGATCGTTATATACGTAATAATCAAAACCATTCACAGGGAAAATCTCTAAGTTTTCTTCGCTTAAAGCGAAAGGAGTTACTACTCCCCATTCTGGACTTAGGAAATCAGGGACACCTCCAGGAATTACGTTACCCGATTGATCTATGAAAAATTCAAAAGCCAGAGGTTGCCATCTGTTAGGGTCAATGTCATTAATGTCTTCGTACATATCTAATACTAATGGATCATTTACTGGAAGGTAAGAGGTGTTTCCATAATCAAAATCTTCATTAGATCCATCTTGTAATCCAAAAGCAATCATTTGCTCAGCCATATAGTTTCCTAAAGCGGCAAAAGACCCTGTGCTATAATCGGTGTCTGTAAAAGAAGCATCATAAGATAAAGAAGCAAATTTTGCTTCTAGTGCAGGTAACGTGTCATCTTCTCCTGGAGAGCCATCAAAGCGATGCATTAATAATCTGAATACCGCATAGCTGATTACCTCGTCTCTAGCAGCTTCAAGATCGGCTTCATTATCTGGAATAGCAATCCCATCAAAAGGTACTTGAAATCCTCCAAAAGACTTTCCTAAAAATAAAGGCACAGAGGTGTCGTCAAAAATAGACCAAGCATCATACATCAATACAGACGAATGAAAAAGATTACGAGCATGTACCGTAGGACGCGCAAAGTCATTACGGATCGCTTCTAAGAGTTCTTCACTCCACTCCCTCGCTATAGATTCTTGTGAATTTGCAGAAATAGTACCTAAACAAATAAGTAGCATGCAGAGTAATGTTCGTATCATAATGTGATTTTTTTAATAAAGAAATTCAATAGAATGATCAATACTTCATTTCTGAAGTTCATGTAAATGTATGAATTATCGCCAATTAATAGCAAATACCTCCTGTTAAAAAAGGATAGGAGTGATAAAATAAAATAGTTTTATACCCCTGATACATAAGCAGTAAGTTTTTTATAAAAAATAAATGACAAGATTTTATTTGTAGCATTTTTTCAAAAAAACGAATTGTTTTGTTGTAGATACTTCCTTTAATTTGGGAATCATACGGCTACTTCCAAGAAGCGTCATCTTATGGAAGTTATTTCGTAAACGACTTCTAATCAATGTTGCAAAAGAAAGTAAGGGGTAGTAGAAGTTTATGCTTTCGCGAAAGCGTACCCTTACAAAAAAATAAAAAAATTAATCATCCATGGAATATCTTAACTGATACCAAAAGCTGAGGTCATTCAATATTTAATTACTCAGCAAATATGAAGAGGTAGTATACAGTTTTTTTGCGCAGTACTATTTATAGTGTCATTTTATAAAGAAAGATATAATCTCTTTGTAATGATATTTATCATAGCTTTTTAAAGCACGCCATTTTTGATGTTTTGAAAAGGTGTTTTTTATGCTTGTTTTCCAGCGTCATTTTATGGGTTTTCCATAGAAATAAGGGTTCTGAGTTTTTTTAAGAATAATCTTGCTAGTATTGAACATGTTTTTCCTAATTTAACTAATAACTAATTTATTTTTAACAACTTATATCAACCAAAATGAAAAGAATTACGATCGCTATTTTGTGTCTATTTTGTGCGTTTACAGTGTACGCTCAAGACGGATCAATGTCACCTACCTCGTATGGTCAGGCAACATATATGAGAGAAATTCCAGCACTCTCTTCTATGGATAATATTATTTCAGCTGCTGGATTTGAACATGTGGCTCCTCCAAAACGAAGAGGATCCAATACCTTTATACCTGGGAAAGGATTACCTGCAGGACCAGATCCATTACTTCAAAAACAAGTAGCCGTACAACCCATACAAGGAAGAGCTCCTATTGCTTCTTTTGGAGCACATCAAGGAACGGTACTTAATGATCCTACGGGAGCTATTGGACCTAATCATTATGTATATGCATTTAACTCTGGTTTTGGGATCTTAGATCGCTCAGGAAATGTCTTATTGCCTGAAGCTTCTTTAGGTACCTTATTTCCTGGAGAAACTCTTGGAGATCCTGTCGTAGTATATGATCGCTATGCAGATCGTTTTATTATTATGGAGTTCAGTAATACTCCAAATGGTTTTTTAATCGCCGTAGGTCAAGGACCAGATCCTGTGAATGACGGATGGTTTACGTATCGTTTTAATACAGGTTCATTTCCAGATTATGAAAAACTATCTATATGGAGTGATGGATACTACATTACAGCCAATAAAGATCAAGGGTCTATTACGACAAGCGAGGTGGTATATGCCGTAGAAAGAGACGAAATGCTCGTTGGAAATCCTAATGCACAGTTAATAGGTTTTCCATTGCCGGGGGCTTCTAATAATGGATTTTATAGTCCAGGAGGGTTTAATGCCACAGGACCTACATTACCACCTGTTGGAGTACCGCATCCTATTGTATATATGCAAGATGATGGTTGGAGTGGTGTCTCACAGGATAATTTAAGTATTTGGGATATTAGTGTCAATTGGAATAGCCCTGCAAGTTCTTCGATTTCGAGTCCGCAACAAATTAATACAGCTCCTTTTGATGCCGTATTTAACGGAGGATCTTTTAATAACCTAGATGAACCAGGAGGAGGTCCTAATATTGACGCTATTCAGGCGACAATGATGTATATGACCAATTATAGACGTTTTGGCTCACATAATTCTGCGGTCATGAATTTTGTAGTTGATGTTAGCGGAAATGATACCAAAGCAGGAATACGATGGTATGAGCTCCGACAGACAGGAGACAACCAACCGTGGACTATTTATCAGGAAGGGACGTATTCTCAGCCTAATCATAGTACATTTTGTGCAAGTATAGGAATGGACTTTCAAGGAAATATAGGATTAGCATATACCATTGTAAGTAGTTCTGTATTTACTTCACTACGGTATACAGGAAGATTGGCATCAGATCCGTTAGGAACAATGACCGTAGCAGAGCAAAATATTGTAAACGGAAATGCGCAAACCAATAGACCTGACGGTCGTTATGGAGATTATGCTCAGCTTACGATAGATCCAACAGATGATTTGACGTTCTGGCATATAGGAGAGTATATGAATGGCAGTGCTTCTACGGTAAGAAAAAGCCATGTGGCGGCATTCCAAATTGGAAATGCGGTGCCAGATTCTGATCCTCCATCTACGCCTACAAGTTTAGTCGCTTCAAATACTGGAGCTACAAGTACAGATTTATCTTGGAATGCCTCTACAGATAACATAGGAGTTTCTGGATATGACGTGTATCGAAACGGAGCTGTTATTGGAACAGCTTCTAGTACGGCTTTTACAGCAACGGGTTTAACCCCATCTACAACGTATAGCTTTTTTGTGATTGCCAAAGATGCAGCAGGGAATCAATCAGGACAAAGTAATTCTGTAAGTGTGACTACAAGCGCAGTAACAGCGTGTAGTGGTGGTATCTCTTCATTCCCATATACAGAGAGTTTTGAAAGTTCTTTAGGTGTATGGACACAGGCAACAGGAGACGACTTAAACTGGACTCGAGATTCAGCAGGAACACCTTCTACAGGTACAGGTCCTGCGACTGGAGCAGATGGAGCTTTTTATCTATATGTTGAGGCATCAGGAGACGGGGTAGGTTTTCCAAATAAACAAGCTATTTTAAATTCGCCTTGTTTTAACTTAAGTAGTGCAAGTCAAGCCACATTTTCTTTCCAATATCACATGTTTGGATCTACCGATGCGGGAAGTATTGCGCTAGAAGCCAGTAATGATGATGGAAATTCGTGGACCTCTATTTGGAGTCAAACAGGGAATCAAGGAAACCAATGGAATCTTGTTGAATTAAATCTTGCAGCCTATGTAGGAAGCGGACTTCAATTGCGTTTCAATAGAATCACTGGAGGCACTTGGCAAGCAGATGTTGCTATAGATGCTTTTGAACTTACGACCTCTGGAGGCGCAGATACGCAAGCACCTAGTAATCCTACAAGTTTAACCGCTACAAATACCACCACGACCACGACAGATTTAAATTGGAATGCCTCTACAGATAATGTAGGAGTTACTGATTATGATGTATTGCAAAATGGTGTTGTGATTGGAAATACCGCAAATACATTTTTTGATGTTACAGGACTAACACCAGCGACAACCTATAATTTTACAGTAGTTGCAAATGATGCTGCTGGAAATCAATCAGGATCAAGTAATACCGCTTCTGTTACGACAGGGAGTGTTGGAGGAGTCGGATGTACAGGAGGCATCTCTTCATTTCCATATACAGAGAGTTTTGAAAGTTCTTTAGGTGCTTGGACACAAGGAACAGGCGATGATTTGAATTGGACACGAGATTCAGCGGGAACACCTTCTGCTAATACAGGACCTACAACTGGGGCTAATGGTACTTGGTATGTATATGTGGAGGCATCTGGGAATGGGACAGGTTTCCCAAATAAACGAGCGATTTTAAATTCGCCTTGTTTTGATCTGAATAGTGCTTCTCAAGCAACTTTCTCTTTTCAATATCACATGTTTGGATCTACCGATGCAGGATCTATTGCGTTAGAAGCAAGTGATGATAATGGTACGACGTGGACATCTATTTGGAGTCAAACCGGTAATCAAGGAAATCAATGGAATACTGTAAGTCTAGATCTTGCAGCGTATGTAGGAGACGGTCTTCAGTTACGTTTTAATAGAATTACGGGAGGTACTTGGCAAGCAGATGTTGCTATAGATGCGGTCTCTCTTACTACAGGCGGAACAAGCAATAATTGTGCTGCTGCTGCATTAACACTTACGATTAATCTTGATAATTATCCAGAAGAAACCGCTTGGACATTACAAACATCTGGAGGTGCTACTGTAGCGAGTAATAGTTATTCGACAGCAAATCCCGATGGTTCTACCGTTGTAGAAAATATAAACGGATTATCTTCTGGCGACTATACCTTTACAATCACTGATGCATTTGGTGATGGTATTTGTTGTGGATTTGGAAATGGATCTTACACACTAGAGAGTTCTGAAGGAGTGATTGCTTCTGGAGGAGATTTTGGAGCTTCTGATGTGACTAACTTCTGTGTTGATGCAAGCAAGTCACAAGCATTAAGAACACAACCACTAGCAGGAACGGATACGACGATGTTTACCATATATCCAAATCCAGCAGAAACGGTGCTTCATATTGATGTACAAGATCAAAGCATTGATAACATTAAAGTGTTTTCTATGTTAGGAATGTTGGTTACAGAAGTTAAAGATGGAGGTATTCAAAGTATTGATGTTTCCAACTATAAGACGGGAACCTATTTTATTAGAATTACATCTGGTGATACTATAATCACAAGAAGATTTATAAAGAAGTAATTTTTATATTAGGTAACAATTTTAATTAGCGTACAGGAAACCGTTGAAGCTTGCTTCAACGGTTTTTATGTTATATATAAATGAGATGTTTTAAAGATAAGACCTAAATAGGTTCTTTCATTCTTTTTACGCTTTCGCGAAAGCGTATTTTAAAAATCCTACAGAACTATTGTATCATCAAATGAGTCAATGTTCCATATCGCTATTTTATATATAATCATGTGTTAAGCTAAACAAATTGGTTTAGTTCTTCAAGTTTTGGTATAATTGTATTTTAGAGTTTTAAATATAAAATAGTACTAACTTTAAATAATGACAAGAGTCATAACACTTGGTGGTGAGATACACTATTTTGGTTTTTCAAAAAAGCAGCATACATGAAAACAGGCTTAGTGCTCTCTGGAGGAGGTATAAAAGGAGTTGCTCATATAGCAACACTCAAAGCGATTACAGAGCAGGGAATAAAAATTGATTATATCGCTGGAACGAGTGCAGGGGCTATTGTAGGAGCGCTTTATGCGGGAGGATATTCTTGGGAAGTAATATTAGAATTTTTCACAAAAACCTCTATTTTTAATTTAACTCGATTTGCTCTTAAAAAACCTGGTTTTATAGATACTATAAAGTTTGAAAATGATCTAAAGCTTTATTTTCCAGATGATTCTTTTGAAAAACTAAAGATTCCACTTACCATTACGGCTACAGAGATTGAGAGTGGTAACTCCAAGGTATTTAATAGCGGTCAACTTATATGTCCAATTCTTGCGTCTTCTGCTTTTCCAGGGGTTTTTACGCCTATCGAGATCGATGGGGTGTTTTACTTTGATGGAGGTGTGATAGACGACTTTCCAGTAGAATATTTGACAGAAACATGTGATTATATTATTGGATCGTACGCCAACCCGCTGAGTGAAATGTCTGTAGATTCTCTAAAATATTCATACCAAGTTCTTAACAGGGCTTATGAAATAAATCTTCATCATCACGTCTATAATAAATTTAATAACTGTGACATTTTTATCTGCGCACAAGAGCTTTCTCAATATGGTACATTTAGTATGCGTAGTGCAAAGAAAATATTTGAAATAGGGTATAAGGAAGCAAAAAAAGAGTTGCTTAAATATCAGGTTCAGGATAGGTAAAATGGCATAGCTTTGATTGAAATATTCATTTGGTATAATATAGATGAATCTTCAATTTTTGAAAAGGGATTGTTGCTGCGTACGCTTTCGCGAAAGCGTACTTTTAATGAATCTTATCAGATAGATGCATTTTTCACCTCAAGTTGATGTATGGTTGTGTACTTATTTTTAGACGAAATAACTGAATTATATAACTACACATTTAATGTTTTTCCTTCTTTTATATACTCTTTTTTAATTCCTTCAAGAATAATATCATAGGTAATTATAGTTGTGCCTTTTGCTATGGTTTTTAAACAAGCATATTGTATAATATTCACAATATTAGAACCTGTAATGGCAAATTTTCTAGCAATACTTTCTAAGGAAACTGCTTCTTCAAGCGTAATATTGTTTGGTAAGTTATTTCCCCATAATTGTAAACGTTCCTTATGCGTTGGAGTTTCAAACTCTATAATAGATTGAAACCTACGCGTGAAAGCAGTGTCAATATTGTTTTTAAAGTTAGATGCTAAAATCACGAGACCTGGATGTGCTTCTATACGTTGTAACAAATAAGATACTTCTTGGTTTGCATATTTATCGTGAGCATCTCTTACATTAGTACGTTTTCCAAAAATGGCATCGGCTTCATCAAAGAACAAAATCCAATTTTTATTGATAGCTCGATCAAATAGGCTTGATAAGTTTTTTTCTGTTTCTCCTATGTATTTAGATACGACCATAGATAAGTCTATCCTGTAGACATCTTTTTCTGTATATTTTCCGAGAAGTCCTGCGGTTAATGTTTTTCCGGTGCCTGGAGGTCCATAAAACATCACTCGATAGCCTGGCTTAATCTTACTTTTCATATTCCAGTCATGTAATAAAATGTCATTAAACTGTAACCAAGTTTCTATTTCTTGAATTTCTTGTATTGTTTTATCATTAAGGACTAAATCATCCCAAGATAACTCTGTTGTGATTAGACTTGCTGGAAAATTTTGACTTAGTGTTGGTTTAATCTCTAAACCTATGGTGAGTTTTGTAAGCGCTTCTTCTTGTATTAATAACTTCCCACTTAATTTAGGTTCTCCATTAGGAACCTGCTCTATGTATAATACGTTACTTTGAAGTAATGAGTTGGTAAGCTGTAATGAAGTAATGATTTCCAATCGTCTATCAATATCACTCCCAGCCAAAATATAGACCACGGTCTCTGCTGTAGGTAGTATCCCTCTATGATTTTTTCCTTTGATACCTCCAAATTCAGGAAATTCACCTCCATTAGGTAAAAATTCTGAAATAATGCTACTCAAGAAATGAGGAGAGATATGGGGCGCTAATGCAAGGCATATACATATAATCTCTTCAAGAGAAAGTGCTTCCTCTTTAATATACTGACCTAATATAGATGTGTTATCATCTAGATTTAATGTCGGAATAGGAAGCTCTTCATTTGTTAATTCTAAAGAAAGTCTATAAGATATATAGTCTTTTAAGAAACTAAATATAGGAGTTACAGATGCTGTAGTAGCTGTATTTTCAATTTCGGTGTCTATCATTTTCAGTATTGTTTTGATAATTAGTATTTATAATTTAGAAGCGGTGTACACTACTATTTTGGTGTATTGGATTTAGAGCTATTTACTTCGGTAATTACGCTATCTATATATTCATTGTCATCTAACATACTTTTTAAGTAGGTATAACTACTTTGCCCCATGTGCCTAGATAAGGTAGGTTCATAATAGGTCCATTTTTCAAAGAAGCCTACGGTGTTTGTTCCTGTTTTAGTCAGTATTTTATCATTGTAGGGAATTAATAAAGTGGCAAGTTGTTTTCTCTCTGTATCAGAATATTTACCAGACATAAAACTTTCAATATCATCTACCGTAATTTTATGGGGTAAAAAGACAGGGTAATATTTTATATTACCTTCTATAGCCTCAACATTTGAGTCTGATTGACGTCCCCAATTTGTAAAAAGGTCACTCAAGTATTTGGGAATTTTATTATAATTAAGAGCCGTTGATAAATTGACAACAACATTATCTTTTTCAGATTCATCTATGGTGTGAAGGTCAAAATCATCTTCAATAAATTTTTGTAAGAGATGGTTGAGGTATAAACTTTTACTATTTATGATATCGATAAAAACCACCTTTTTATTAGCAAATAGTGAATCTTTTGTTCTAGCTTTAAGGTAATTGTAAATATCAAGGTTACTTAGTAAGCCACTGTTGTCTATCACGCCTGCATCCATATAATGACCATATCCTTTAATTTTTGCAGCTGGACTCAACCCTGGGAATCTATTGGTCATAGATACTGCCTGATAGTAAGGCAACGTTTTATCTTTATGCTTATATAAATCTGCTAAGTTATCTGCATTAGGGAATATAGCATCAAAGGTATTATTGTCTTTTACAGACCATAATATACCTCTATTGGCTCTTACTCCTGCTGTATTCATAATAAGAGAAGGGAAATAGCCTTTACCACTTTCTTTATTTTTAAACGCCTTTGCCCAATAATGTCTATAAGCCATATCGTTTAAGGTATTTTTATTAGGGGTGCTTTCTATATGATTTTGATATTTAATCATAGAATAATATGACCTGTCTTGTAGCCCCAAGCCATTGGTTAATGGCCAGACTTTTCTATATAAGTCCAGTCCTAACGTAAATGTGAGATCTGCAGAGGCATAATCTTCTCTTGAGATGGCATCTATTTTTTCCCTTAATAAAGTATCATTTGTACCATATTCTGCATATAATCCAGTGTATACTGCTAGTCCTAGAGACCCTCCAGAAGCTCCAGATAACGATATGGTTTGATTTAAAAAGTGATGATTTGTTTCTTCTTGAATTTTTTGTAGCACATTAATCGTCCAAGCATTAGCTTTAAGACCCCCTCCGTACGATGAGACAAAGAAAACGCGATCATTTTCTATTTGTTTTATTGCTTTTATAAAATCTGTTTCAGATACTATTATTTCTGGATCAGTAATATTTGCTACGGTTTCTATTTCATGGGTTTTTTGCTCAGCAAAAAAGAAAGAATATACAGAGAGTACGGTAATAAATAAGATGCCTAAAAATGCTAGTTTATAGGTCTTGGTTTGATAATACCTTTTATCAGTATGCTGCACTGTCAAAGGACTATTTGCCACAAAAAAGTATTTGCCAATATTAGCAATCATCCAATAGTATGCGTATAAATAAACGAGTAAAATAGGAATGACATTTCCATGTAATGAATATCCTAATAAAGCCGCAATATTCCAATAGACAATAAATAAGATTGAGATGATAAAAAGAAGAACAAATACTTTTAGATAATGAACCGAATCCTGAAAGTAGATTAAGATTTTAATAAAAAACCGAAGCTTGTTTTTTTTGTCTAAATTATGATATACATCTGTTGTTTTTGACCGTACAAGTCTAAAGAAAACATAACAAAACATCATGCAATACGTACATAACATCATTAAGATAAATCCATATCTACTAAATATAGTATCACTTATTAAGATGAAGGTGAGGAGCAGTGCAGAGAGCAACGCCGCCAGAAAATAGTAGCGCGTAATTCTGGTATATAGCGCTGTTTTATCTACTATTTTATTTTTGACTATCCTATATTTTATAATAGTGTAAATGATAATAGGAAAGCAAAAGAAAATTCCAATAATCCAAGTAATTGCTTGTAAAGAAACCCCGAGATGATCATTAAATAAGAGATTAGGACGCACACTTTTGTAAATGAAAATTACCCAAACGGCATAAATAAAAATACCTAATGTATAGCGTAATACATTTGCTGCGACACTAATTTTATAATCTTTCTTACCAATGCTATAAATAAAGTAAGGGTATGACCATTTATATTTTTTAAAAAAGGTAATAGTTACTCTTTTATCTTCCCATGAAACAGCTCCTGTACTATTATTAAAGCCTCTTGAGTAATAGGTATATATAGGATAATGTGATAAAGTAAGTGCTAGGGCATTTACAAAAATGAAACATAGAAATAAAGAAAATTTATCTTCTTCAAGCATATATACCATCATGGTATATGCTTGATCCATCTTAAATAAGATAAGTAAGATTATCCCTATAACTAACAAACTGAGGAAGGAAGAATTCATAAAATCTTTTATAGACTTTCTTAATCCTCTAATAAAAGTGACTACGATTTCTGTCATGGTAATGCTTGTTATGGGTACTAGGTTTGTAAATAGCTTATAATAAATATATTAATTTTGTTAGTACGCTTTCACGAAAGCGTGTACCTTCATTTTTAAATTTATTTGATGATTCGCTCTTTAATACATGTTATTTTTTTGATTTATGGACATTATTATTAGCTATCTATTCGTAATGACTCATATAGATTTTTAAATTCTTTATAATCAAAATCTGGAAAAATTTTAGGCATATTTTCTTTAAAAATATCCACATTAGGTTGATGCTTTCCTGTTGAAATTTCTACAAGCGTATTTTGCCACCATCCAAAACCTCTAGATAGGCTCAATAATTCTAAATATCCTTCAAAGTCTACATGAAGGGGACTTACAGAACTGTCTGAATGTACTAAGTATAGCCCTTTTTTATCTTCTCTTCCTATATAAAAACCTACAAAACCATCACTATCATAAAATAGGTCTAATGGTCTAAACCCTTTCATATCTGGTGCCCAATCATTACCTCCTAAATCATCATCCCAAGCGTCAGTCATCATTTTTTCAAAAGGAATAATCTCAAAACTACCTTCGGCTTGGATATTAGATTCAGGTTTTGTTTTCCAAAATATTTTCCACCAATTCAAACATTTATAAAATCGAAGAATAGTTTTATCATCAATATTTTCAAATTTTGAAAAATCTATTTCTACTGCACGAAGCTTTCTATTGTCTACATCTAATGATTTGACATCACTAATAGGATTAAATATGTTATTGTATACCTCTATAAACCATTCTCTATCTTTTTTTTCCATGTTTTAAAAAATTATTTTTCTTCTAATTGTATCTAATGTAACTCTTCCTCCAGAACCTGAAATGTTTTCAAGAATTTTAGGATGCAATGTTTCAGCAGAATCAATTTCATCAAATGTGTCTGCATTCCTAGCTGTTATGATTGCATTTGCAGTTTTTTCACTTAACCCAGCATTTACAAAATCTTCTTTTGTTGAAGATGAATAGGCAATAGGGTAACTGATTACTCTCTCATTAGTAACCCTATAATCTTCTGGGCGGTCTCCTATTGGGTTAGGAATATCTGGAGTGCTAATATTATATCTTCCAGAAGATTTTTCTGCCCAGTTCCCATCAACATTCTCAAGTTCAACAGATTGCGCTCTAAGAGATGTTGGAACATATCTTTCTGCTCTTATAATTTCTATAATGGTATCTCTGTTTGCTTCAACATAATCATTTTCTGATGCTTCTACTTGAGTAATTAATGAGGTATTTATGCCTCTATTGTAACTTACCGTTACTACATATCTAAAAGCTTTGAATTCAGGATTACCTTCAGAAGGTAACGCCTCTTTTAAGGGAGCTTCTATTTCGTGTAAATGCCTAGCATTTCCAGAAGAGCTTAATGGAGTTAAATTTTTCCAATCGTCAGGACCGTGTAAATTAGCATTTAAAAGATGCCCATTTCTATAATATTTTTGGCCTCCAGTATTTTTTCTTTGCATAAGTACCTGATTCTCTTGGAAAGGTAAGTTACTAGATTCTGCACCCGTTGTTTTACTTTTTAAATATGTAATACTCATAGAACTTCCAAAACTTCCTATTTTATTACCCCAAACTATATTTTGCTCAGGAATTTCACTTACAGGAGCTGCGTCCATAAATGAGATAGTGACTCTACCCAGTTCATCTAGCTTTTGATCGACTTGAGTTCTATCTTCTTCTGAAACTTCCTCATCAGAGGTTAGACTTGTTACAATTCTATCTACTTCTCTCGCTTTTGCTAAAGCAGCATCTTTTGTTGCAATCATTTCTTCTGTTGGAGATTCAATTCTATTAAAATGTAACATGATAAAATCTTCAAAAACAGTTGGGGTACTTTCTATAATGATTTCATACCCGCCACTACTATTTTGTCTTATATATAATGTATGGTCTTCACCTGATGCTGTATCAATCTCTTCATCAATACCTGTAAATTCTCCACTATTTCTTTCTTCTACTTCTTCGGGTTCTCCTTCTCCCTCATCACTCCCACCTAACCCAAGGGCACTTAAAAAGGCAGTTCCAGCGGCCATAGCTTGCTCTATTAACCAATCAATACCTTCATTAATCATAGCTCGGGTATTCTCGATCATTTCTGCAATTTTCTCACTAATATCTCCTAAGCCTAGTTGTTTTGCTAAAAAAGAAATAGCGACTGGAATACCATCAGCAAGGGCAGTTTCTAAGAAATTGGCTGCGCTTTGTATACTTCCGCGAGCTATATCAGCAATACCCGCTACAAATGAATTGACGATTTCTAAGATTTCTCTTATTTTCTCTATAAAAGAAGTAATAGCATTAAAGGCTGTTTGAACACCTCTGATTACAGGCATAATACCTGTTACATCTAGGAAAGACAGTAACCATCCAATCGCTTGTTGGATTACCCTCTCCTGAATGAAGCCCATAATGCCTTCTTTTATGACATTCCATAAATTGCTTATTTGCCCTTGTATATATTCCCAAATAGCAATAGGACCACGTTCTATCACATCTCTTACAAATGCCCATACGCCCGTAAGGGTATCAAGAACAGATCGTATTTGCTCTACGCGTTCTGGTCCGATTCGTATCGCCAGACGTTCTAAAATATTATCTAGTGTGATTCCTAATACATCCATTGCCATACCTAGTAAGGATCGGATACTTAAATCGGATGGAATTTCAACACCCGCGTCTGCGAGTGTTCCAAATAACCAATTTTGTAATCCACTTAATAAGTGCGTACCTATATTGTTAAGGAATTGAATAAATCCATTTTTAAGTGCATCCATTAAATTAATCAGGAAGGCTACAGGATCATTTTTGATATCTTCAAAAGCAGACATTGCGTTTGCTATAATGTTAGCAATCATATCTGGCGGGATACCCATGATTTCTAAGATCAATTCAATGAGTATTTTAACGACTTTGACTATAAAGGTGAATAATTTGAGGATCGGTTCTCCAAATTGAGCTGTGATTCGTTCAAAAGCAGGAATAGGGTCTACTAGATCATCTATAGTAAATGAATTCCATACTTCTGTAAACAGTTCAATAATATAGGCTGGGGTCATCCCTAACTGGGCAATTAACGCTTCTATTTGTCCTGCAGCTCTTGGAATCACCCCAGATTCTCTTAATTCTTGATACTTTGCTTCACCACCTGGGACAAGTCCCATAAAACCTCTAATGATATTTTGAACAGATCTGAGAACTACTTCACCTGTAAGCGGGTTTTCTTGTATAATAACGGTAAGAAGTGTAAATCCAGGAATTTCGGCAGCATAGTCACTAAGCCATCCTAATAAAGCATTTTTTATAAGGTTAAGTACCTCTATAGCTACCGTACTAGCAAAGTCCCATAATCCTTCTAAAAATGTACCTGCTTGGGTCGCTAGTGAACTAAGACTTTCTAGGATATTTGGTAAATTTTCAGGTTGTATTGCATCCCAAGCAGTATCAATTAAAGTAGTAAGCTGCCCTAATAAAGAAGAAAAGGCGCCCATTTGAGTGTCTAGCCAATCTGCAGTTTCCTGTAAGGTGCCTCTTTCCCTCATCTGTTCAAGCTCGGTTTCTTTCCCGATGAGCATAAGGAAATCTTCTAGAATTTCTACCGTTTCAGCCTGTACCTCTTCATCACGTAAAGGATCATAATGAATTACTTTCTTAAGAAGTGACCACGCTTGGTTTTCTTCTAGGTAAGGCTCAGCAACATCAATAAGCGCCTCTTTTATCCAAGTAAGTAATTGATCTGTAAGAGAAGACACAAATCGTATAACTCGATTTAATAATGTATCGAATTTACGTGTTAAAATCTCTAGGGCATTGGTGTACGGAAATTCTAATTCGTTCCATGCTTCTCCTATTAAATCTAGTAGTGCTGTAGAGCTTAACCCTAACTCATTGAGTTGTCCGCGTATCCAATCAAAAGCTCTTTCCAGAATACCATACTCCTGAAGTTTATCAAAAATAGCAGGCCCAGCTACAGGAATTAATTCTAAGAGTCCTTGTACAAGGTTAATAGCTGTTCTATCTACCCTTTCGTTTGTAATTGGATTATATTCTATAACAACGGTGAATAGGGTATATCCAGGAATTCTTCTGGCAATATCTCTAATTTCATTAACGGCAAGACTTGGTAAATCACTAATGGCAAACCCTTGAACCATGACTGGGGCAGATGATATTTGTAATGGTTTACGTTGAATGTCAGCACCACCTTGTTGTACTGTATGTGTTAATTCATGCGCTAATAAATGTTTTCCAGAATCACTTTCTGGATTGTATTTTCCTTCATTAAAATAAATATCACTTCCATTGGTAAAGGCTTGTGCCCCTAATTGCTGATTCATTTGTACAGCAGTACTATCATTATGGACTCGAACCCCACTAAAATCTGCTCCAAAACCAGATTCCATTTCACTTCTAGTATTAGTATCCAATGGGCTTCCTCCTCCTTTTGAATTTTGTAATGTACTTTCTATAGGATGACTCGTATGACCTTCATCTCCAGAAGCTTGTTTTTGTAACGTCTGAACCTCTTCTTCCTCTTTTTCTTGAATTTCATCTTCTTCTTTCGTTTGTACGTCTTCGTTAGACATTTGCTGTATAATAGAAAGCGTAGGAGGTATATTATGAGAAGTTTCTTTGGTTAGTAATGTGTTTTCAGTAGATGATTCTTGAACCTGCTCTTGGTCAACTTTCATTTGGAGTTCACCTTTTTCAGAAGTATTTTCTTCGGTTTTTTGAACCTCTTCGTCCTCTACTTTTTGTAAGAGCGTATTTTCTTTAAGTTGTACACCAGGAACAATAGTATCTACAACAGGTTGCTGTTGTATTTCTGTTTCTTGAGCCTCTTGTTTTTGAACCTCTTCTTCTGCATTTTTTTGAATGGTAGGTTTTGCGGGAAAGAAAGGAGTAGGAGCCTCATTACTTTTTGCTAGAATCTGATCGGCAGCTTTATCGGCTTCTACTTCATATTTGTCTCCTGGCTTTCCTACATCTAGCTTAGGTTGTATAAAACTAGTGCTTTGTCCAGAGCTAAATAAGCTAAGGCTTTTGGACGGCGTACTATGTTTTTGTGCAACAGAAAACATTCTTAATTAGTATTGAGATTTATTTTTAGAAAACGTATTAATATAATTTTAAATTAGTTATTGATTTTTAAAAAAAAGAGGATCACTTGCTTTGTGAAATTCAAGACCTGTTATTCTTTCTTTTTCTAAAGCGTTTTTTAGTGCTTCTGAAAAGTAGAAAAAGCCATTAGCCCTAGATATTACAGCATATATGTCAAGTTCTTCATTCAAAACAATCTCTTTTTCTTGAATATCTGCTATGACGTAATGTGGAGGAGAATTTTCATTCCCTTTTCTTAATTCTAAGACATCTTCATATTTTGTTACATCTATTGTAGTTGAGGGATCGTATGCGTCAACAAATTTTGAACTTTTATAATCTATATGAATGCTATCTCTTGCAATCAAAAGAAAGTAATAATCAAATACTTCTCCTTTATAAGTAATATGTACGGAAGCGTAATGATGATTTGGGAGTTTAAAGTTTGACAATATTTTTTTTGCTTTTTCAGAAACAAAAAATCCAAAGATTGAGTTTATTTCTGCAGATCTCATAAAGTCATCTAATTGATCGCATATTTGAGGCGCAAAAAAAGCATAAAAATTAAATGTCTTTTTGGGGAGTTTTTGATAGGAAGAGAAATAATCATTATTCTCTGGGAAAAATAATTTTTTATTTAAATCATTTTTTGTCGAATCGTCTACTTTTGAATAGATTTTTCCAGAACTTAATTCATCGTATTTACCCGATGTGTCATTCTTTAATTCAGAAGGTTGAAATTCAAATTTATAATAAGTTACTTCTTTCATTTTTATAAAGTATTTTAAGGGTTTAATTGTTTTTTAAGTGATCCATAAAATTGATTAATATCTAATATACCATCGTCAGCATATTTTCCAGTTTTAAATAATTGATCTATTACCTGATCTGTAGTAAGTTTTCCAATTTCGGTATCTAATTTTTTAGACATTTTTTTTAGAAAATCTGCAGCAAGTTCATTTGAGGCATTTGGAAAATCAGCTTGAAATCTATCTAGTAAATCACTCTGACCTTTTGTATAATTAGGATGACTTGAATGTATTCCTTGAGGTGATGCTGTTGTTACGTCTTTGCCATTAACTTTTTTAGTTCTAACTTCACTACTATAAGTTCGCACTTTTTTACCATTTACATTGGCATGATTAATATCATAACCTCCGCTAACTCCTTTTTGTGTTACAGGATGTTTTAAATTTTCCATGGTAACTAAATGATGAATTTGTTCATCAGCATTTGTTGTTCCAGTAAATGAGGTATTAATTTTATTTCTATCTAAATAGTATTTTTCCCATTGGGTTCCTCTTGCCCATTCTGGCACAGGATCTTTTCCAATTATTTCTGCCTTACGCCACCCTTGACCTGGTGATTTTACTTTATAAGAGCCATCTGGCATTCTTTTCCATTGCGGTGTAGTTAAAGGACTATTTCTGTTATCTGCAACAACTTCTTTATTTGTTCTTAGAAGTCTAAATTTAGGATTAAAAGAAGCCCAAAGTTCTATATACTTTGATACCGATTTAAACCACATTTTATCAAAACCGAACTTAGCTAATATTTTATTTCTAAGATCATCAAATTTCTTTGCTCCTTTGCCTACCACTTTTTTCATATTAACGACCAGCTTAGACCCTTTTATCTTGGATACTCCCTTACGAATAGTTGTTTGTGCAAAACGACGCACCTTTGAAGCTCCCGCTAGCACTTTACGACCAGCTTTAGTACTTTTTATAACCGCTTTGGCAGCTTTTACGATACGTTTAAAGACCTTTGCCATTCCTAAAAGTATTTTGTCAATAAAGAACTCTACTACGATAACAGCTAATGCGGTAGCTAAGGATTCTCCTGCTTTTTTAGTATCTCCAGCCCAAGCAAATTTTACATAATCCCATATATGACCAACAGCTTTATAAACAGCTATAGCTCCAAAAATGACAATCATCGCTTTTACGATAATATCTACGGCAAGTGCAAGTCCAGCACCTCCTGTAAAAAATGCTACAACTCCAGCAGCTAATAGAGCGGCGACAAGTCCAGATATAATCCAAACCTTATATTTATCCCAAAAGATTCCTAAGCCAGTCATCATTTGTTGCCCCATAAATGCGAGCCGTTCTCCTACCCCTAATCGTCCTGTTTTAGTAATTAAAACCTCAGGGCTATTATCTATAATAGGTTGTGCTTTTTCGGTAGTTGGAGCGGGTTGTTCTGCTCCAGCTTCTTGATTAGGTTTGAGCATTTCTCCGAGATAATGATTCAGTTTTTGATCATCAGACATGCTTTTCCAATTGGGTCCAGAACCACTAGTATCTTCTGTTGTATTAGAAATATTTTGTTCTGTGCTTATAGATTCAGGTACTTGCTCCGAAGAAGTATCGGTTATACTGTTAATATCATAACCGCTAGCGTCTATAGCAGAGGCTTGAAACTCTTCTGTCGTAATGGCATTTGCTCCAGCACCACCTAACTCTTTGATCTCTCCATCCTGTAAACTTGAAAGTTGTGCTAATAATTCTGGGCTGAGTTCTACTGCTGGATTAGGTTCTAAAATAATATCATCTTCTGATAAATCTTTTTTTGATAGTATTGCTTGTAGCTGCTCAGGGATTTGTTTTGAAACTTCTTTTCCTTCAGCCACACTGGTTTGTCCAGGTTGAAGCCCCATGGCTTTTGACCAATTTTCTTCTTGCCCTTGTGGCACTTCAAAATTTGGCAATGGTTTTGAAGGATCTCCTCCAATAGATTCTTTAGCGAGGGCTCCAAAAAATGCTCCTGGTGCATACCATGCTCCTTCAACAAGATTCCATAAAAACGCTAATACTTTAAGTAATCCTACTGTAAGGAATTTTAACACATCTAGGAATAGATTAAACATTGCCTGATACGCAGCAAGTATTGCATCAAGAGCAGCGCCTAGTGCATCCAATAACGCGTTAACTGCTTTCTTGAGTCCTTCTGCTAGTTTGTTTACAACAGCTACTGCTTTGTTGACCGCTTTATCAATAGCTGCATTAAATTTATCTCGTAATTTTGGGAATGCAGCAAGAGCTACATTTACAAAAGCTTTTAAGGCTTCTCCAAAAGCTTTTATCAATCCTACAATAGCATCGCGAGCTAGGTCTATAAGTTTATTGGCTAGCTTTTTTGCAGCTTCTATAAGTCCTTTTACTAATTTTCTAAGACCATCAAATAGTGTATTTAAAGCTTTTTTAAGCTTATCAAAGAAATTGCTTACAGCATCGACAGCACGATCCCACCAACTCTTTTTCTTAGATGCTTTCTTGGCTTTTTCTTTCTTAGATTTTGCTTCTTTGTTGGCTGCTGTTACTTTTTTATCTCCTTCCTTTTTTGCTTTTTTGTATTCCTGATCTACTTTTTTATCAGTTTCTTTGGTTTTAGTATCAATATTTTCATCTACTTTTTTTCTTTTCTCAGTAGATTTATTACTGAACTCACTTTTAATATCTTCATTTTCTTTTTTCCAATCGGTACGTTGTTTACTTACTTCTCCTTTGGCTTTTTGTTGTGATGTTTCTTGTTCTTTTTTTACACGCTTGGTTTCTTTATCAATTTTCTTTTCGCTAAGGATATGTTCTTGTTCCTGATCTGTCTCCATTTTTGCAAATGCTTGATCTTGCTTCGCTTTTCCTTGAGCTACTTCTTGATCCATATATGTTTTTGCACTCGTGTCAAAGCTTTGAGCCACTTCTGAGGAGACTTTAGGAACCTCTTTTTCTAAGGCAGCATTCATTTCTATAGAAGATAGCTCTGTAGTAGGACTTAACATTTCAACTTCCATTTCTGGATAAATATCATCTTCACCTCGATATACGTTACTTTCTTTTAAGTTTTTAGATTGATCTTTATCTACGGTAGTGTTTGCAGCTTTTGTGTTTTCTTCATTTTTTGTTGGATTAGCTTGCCCAGTTAAGTCTACTTTTGGAGATGTGCCAGGATTGGTATCTACACTTTCTGATGTAGGTAGATTTTTGATACCACTCTTAATTTTAGACTTTTTATCATCATCACTACCAAATCGACCTATTCCAAAAAGCGCTTTTAATTTTTCTATAAGTGTACTAGGAGGTTGTACATTTTTTTCTTCAACATTTTCTCCTTCTTTTTTTCCTTTTGGAGCTGTATCAGGAAGCGTTTCTTTTTCTCCTTTTAAATTATTTTCTTCTTGCGCTGTTTGTTGTTTTTCTTTTTCAGCTGCTGCCTTTGATTTTAATGGAATTCCAGTAGGCTGCTCTATCTCAGGTAAAGATTCAGTGAGTTTATTTTGTTCACTTTCTTTTGCTTTTAGAGTATCTCGATCTGACTTTTTTACCGCTTTCGCGAAAGCAATAGGAGATTGACTCACGAGAGCATCTGCATATATTTTAGTGTTTTCAGTAGGAAGCTCAACCGCCTCTTTTTCGGCTTCATTTTCTTCTTTCTTATTACCGCCTTCTGTTGAAGCAGAAGATGGTGTTTGAGTAGCTGTTTTTCCCCCAGAAGCTCCTTTTGAGGCCTTACCTCCCTTGATAGGAGAACTAACATCTTTTTTAGAAGGGTTTATATCAGGAGCACTTTCCTTGGAGTGTGCTTCAGGTTTTACAGAATCTGCAACTGCTGGTTGCTGTACTTCAGTTTCTTTTGCATCAGTTTCTTGTGTTTGAATTTCTTCTTCCGATTGTTTTTGAATCGCAGGTGTTGGAGTAAAGAAAGAGGTTGAAGATTCATTATTGTTTATTCCCGTTTGATCTCCTTTTTTTTCTGACTCAAGCGTGTCATCTGCTTTTTCTATGTTGCGTTTAGGTTGGATAAAAGCATTAGCTCCTTTATTCGTTATAATCGAAGGAGAAGAAGCCGTAGTTGTTTTATTTGCAACAAACATGTATAATTTATGACTATATTTAAAGTTCTAGTTTTGTCTGTGTACGCTTTCGCGAAAGCGTACTATACATTACACAGATTAGATATTCAGGTGTATATATAAAGGGTGTTTTTTAATTGGCTAACTCCAAAATCTTTAAAAAAAGACTATCGATAACATTATTTTTAAAGTGTCCTATACTAATCTTGCTCACGCCTGCATTTTGAAGTGTTTTCAATACAAGTAGATCTTTTTGGCTTTGTAGAAGCCAAGCTAATTCTTCTTTATCAATATTTCCTTCTGCAAATAACAAAGCCCATTTTTTGAGTTTTTCTTTAGAGTGTGCTAGATATTTTTCCATATCTACAATGATATCTTTTCCTTGCTCTCCAAATTTTTCTTTGGCTTCTGTAATGATCTCTTCTTTGAGATCGTTGAATAGGTCTTCGAAATTCATACTATTATTTTTTATAGGTTACTTATAAAGTTTGTGACCGCATTCTCATTGGTGGGATCCTTTTTTTCTTCATATTGAATCAGGATATTAAATGCTTCTTCAATTTGTGGTTTTGCTTCTTCTATAAATGCAGCGTTAAGACTGCCTTTTTGCTTCCATAATGCGAGATAGCTTAATACTAGTTTATTGTCATTATTAAGCACTTCCCACATTTTTTGGGTAATCTCATTTTTACCTTTGCCTGTTTCATAAATGAGCATTTTTTGTAAGTCATTTTTTAAAGCAATCACTTCATTTTCATGTGATGAAAACGCAGTGTCAGATTTATCCATGAGGCTTAATGTCTGAAGCTTTATCTCAATGGTTTCCGTATTGGTGTAGTGGTCATACAAAGAGCTTGTACTTGTGCAACTGGTTATGGTTGTGACCGTACAGAGAAGAATGATGTAAATTTTTAGTGTTTTCATGAGTAGTATGGTTTTAATCTTTAGAAATAAATATTTTATTGGAGTAGTATTTGTTTTTGGCTAAAGATTCATCTAGCGGCAGTGATTCTGTAGGGTCATAGACAGCTTGAATTTCGTAAGGTTTATTTGGAAACTCATACCAGTCTTTTAATAAAAAATCTGTTGTAAATGTTTGCCCTGGTTGTAGCCATTCAAAGTCGTTATTTGTAGTTTTTTCACGGCTATAGAAAACGGTATTTTTAGCAATATTTTCTTCAGAATTATTTTTAGTAATACGAAGATATACTTCTCTATTATCTGTATTTTCATAACCTATAGACAATCTTTTAACTAACTTAACTGGAGCTAATCCTTGGTTTTTTATAGTAAAAAATAACTTCGGAGTGGTATAGCTATTTGTAGTTATATAATCAATATGTATATGTACATCTAGATTTTCTTGTATGCTATTATTCTGATCAGTCATATCTGTTGTTTTAGTATCCTTATCTGTTTTACTTTTAGAAGAGCATGCGATAATAAAAATGAGAATTATCGAAAATGCTAAAAACATATTCTTTTTTATATACATAATTAATTTGGTGGGTTTATTGCAACATATTGAGCTCTTAATGGAGCATTTGCTAGTCTTTGGGCTGGTGTTCCTCCATCTATTCTTCGTAATACTTCCCTCCTCACTGCAAAGAATTTCCTTCTAAATTTTCTTTGATTATTTACCGGCATGGCATTCCAATTAATGATACACCTTGTTGCATCATCTATAAATGCATCGTGATTTGCGTTTTGAGGATCAAGCGTATCATCAGGTAGATTAACACTTAGAATTTCTACGGATTCAGCCAAGAATTCGTGAGTAGGAACATCTGCTAGTCCTTGTTTTAATAATTTGACATGCTCCAGTTCATGTGCAATGTTTAATACAGCTCCTGCAAAAGGAAGTGTCATTCCAGATGGTCCTACTCTTATTCTAACGGGTTCATTAGGCCTATTATCTGTTGCAGCCAAAGCAGCTACTGTAGGGTCAAAAAATATTTGTAATAAATTATCATCGTCAACTAAATTATAATAGTCTATTAGTAATCGTATAGCTGAGTTAAAGTTGCCATTTGCTACAATTTGATCATAAAATTCTTCGGTTGTCTCATCACCAACTTTGCCATCTATAGTTAGACCTGCAAGGCTTTGTGCTTCTGCGATAAACTGTACTGTTTGTGCATCTATAATACCTGTTGCAGTTGCTCCTGTTAATCCTTGAATAGCTCTGATGCTTCTTTCATCTGTATATTTTCTTCTGGTATAACTGATGGCTTTTCTTACGTCACTTGCAGAAAGTCTATTTGGAACTAATATAGGACCCACTACAGCTGGAGCTGGTCTAGCTAATTCACCTTGAATCGTATTTCTTAATATCAAAGCACTTCCAAATGCAAAATCAGATAAATTAATAACTCTTAATCCTCCAGGTTCAAAATCAGTACGTGCAGGGATAATTCTGAAATTGGCAAAATCAAGTGTAATTGCAGCGGCATCAAATCGAAATGCAAGAGTATCTGGAGACGCTATATTATAAAAATCGAGAACTAGTTGAATAGCATGTTCATGTCTATTAACCCCAGCGGCGACTCGATTTTGAACCATTCTATCCAATGTAATTTGATTTACAATTCCATCATCATTAATCCCTTGAGCTGTTTGAAAGTTAGAGATCGCGGTAGCTGTAAGCGGGCCTAAAGCTCCGTCTACTGCCGTTCCAGTAATAATCTGTAAAACCCTAACACTTTTTCTATCAAAAGTAGCTCTTCCGCTTGCTATAGCAGCCCTTTCTTCGGCAGGAGTTAATGCTCTGCGCTGTACAGCCTTACTCCTTTGATTAGAAATAGAAGAAGAATCGTTTTTTTGGGTATTCTCTTTTCTTGGTGCGGCAGCACCCTGCTGTATGGTATGGGTAAGCTCATGTGCTAGTAAATGTTTTCCTTCTTTGGACTCAGGATCGTATTTACCTTTATTAAAATATACGTCATTTCCATGTGTAAACGCTTGCGCGCCTATACCTTGACTCATTTGTGCTGCTTCACTGTCATTATGAATATTTACGTTACTAAAATCGGCACCAAAGCCAGACTCCATTTCAGTTTGTGTAGTAGAGTCCATTTTAGAACCACCACTTCCTTTACGTAGTTTCCCTTCTATATTTGAGTTTGTTGTAGGGGTATTTGCTTTTTTTGTTTGTACTTCCTCTTCTTCCATAGCTTGGACAGGCTCTTCTTCTTTCATAGCTTGGACAGGCTCTTCTTCTTCCATGGCTTGAACGGGTTCTTCTTCTTCCATGGCTTGGACGGGTTCTTCTTCTTCCATGGCTTGGACGGGTTCTTCCTCCTCCATAGCTTGGACGGGTTCTTCCTCTTCCATTTTTTGAACAGGTGCTTCTTCTTCCGCGTTTTCCATCTTTTGTACTAAAGGGGTTACGCTCGCCGCGAGTGGTTTTTGTTGTACTTCTTCTTCACCTTCCATTTTCTGAACCGCATCTCCACCTCCCGTTTTGTTGACGACCTGATCTGCCATACGATCTGCTTCTACTTCATATTTGTCTCCAGGGGTACCCATAGCCAATTTTGGCTGTACTTTTGGTTTAAAAAATGAATCTCCGCCTACGACTTGATTTGGCGGTAATTTTGATTGTCTCCGTCTCATAATCCTTTGCTGTTTATAGTCTGCGTTTCCCTTTTATAGTTTTGATGTATTGATTGGTATATTACCAATTGGTATACACCAAATGATCCAACCATGGGAGTCTACATATCCCAATACCCCACGGAAGTTTATCTACCAAAATATCTTGTGTTTTTCGTTCGATGACAATTTTGGGATTGTCTTCTTTAAAACTTAATGTACCTGCTCTTTGTAAAAACTCATGGCGTATTAAATCTGGAGATGCGTTATTAAGCACTCCCCAGTTTTCAATAACAGATTCTAGTAACTCTTCTGCTTGTTGCTTTATCGTATCAGATAATTGAATGTGTCTTTGTATGGACGATTTTACAGGAATACCACAAAGAAATTTTTCAAACAACATCTGACTTTCTAATTGTTGCTCTTTTTTTGTTGCTAGATAATGTAATGCATGAACAGCCATTTCTGGATCTGTTAGGGTATTTGTGTCATCTAAAATCTGACAATTATAAAAAAATTGCTTTAAGTAAGGGTGTAGAATGATAAGCCCAGCATTGAGGACATAATAGGAACCTGTATTGCTAAGAAATACCTCTTCTTGTTGTGAGGTGATTTCTTTTATAGAGGTATCTATAGTAGAGGGATCCCTAGATTCTTGGTCGAATTGAGTTATAAATTCTTCATATTGCTGCGCTACCTTTTCTTGTGATGTATCTATATGCCAATCTGTCTCTTCTTTTTCTTTTGGAATTTCTGAGAGATTTTTAGTCGCATCATTCTTATCGTTAGAAGAAGTGGTTCTTTTTTCTTTAAGTGTAGTGATTTCTTTTTCAGTAGTTTCACTTTCCTTGACAGTTGTTTTTTCTTGATCTTTTTCTATGTGTTTTGAAGTAATCTTATTAGGGACAGGTGCTTCATCACTTCTTTGTTCTTTCGGTTGTGTTTCCTTTTGTTTTTTGAAACTTGGTGAGGCACTAGTAACTGACTGTAAAATAGCGTTTGCTTCTTTAGAGAGTCCTAGGGTATCAAACACTGTGATCAATTGTGACACTAGTGTTTCTTTCTGTTGAGGGGTGTTATTGCCTTTTTTTTGTAAGACAGCAACGGTCTCTGTTTTTGTGATTTTAAATCCCTGTTGAATGAGGGTTAAGACCGCTTTCGCGAAAGCGTACACACGCACATCTTGAATGGAAGTACTTTTTATAAGAACCGAAGAAAGTTTTTCTATAAGAACGGTTATATTTTTGGATTGTAAATAGCTAATGACCTCATTCCATATAAAGTCTCTGGATATTGTACTTAATGATGTAAGTGAGTTTATAAAATCATCCTGAAGTATAGCACCCTCTTTTGTATGTTTAAAAGTAGCGGTAAGCAGGATTTGTAACTCTTGATCTGTAAATTGCTGGATGCATCTTTTTTTACAAACAGGTTTTTGGAGTAATTGTATATATGTGTTTGAAAATGAGTTGCTAGAAGCTATTTCTGTCATTTCTTCTCCTGTGAATTGGATAGATTCACTTGATGTCTTCCACCATGGGGTATATCCATTTTCTATGAAAAATAACAAGGATCGCGCTTGATGCTCTTGCGTATTTATGAGTATGACCTCATCTGTTGCTTGAGAAGACGATTTTAAAATAGCATCTATCTTTTGAACCAGTTTTTCTTTCGTATCTTTTTTTAAGGCGTTAAAATTATCCTGACTATTAACTTTAATATCCAGTGTGAGTTGTGGGATTTGTACAATCTCGGCGGGTAATTGTTGTTCTATGCTTTTAAAATAATTTTCTAGATACGGAAGAATATCATTCTTTAAGAACATTCCAAGACGATCCTTGAGGTCATTACCAACAGCTGTACTATTGGTATCAACCTCAAGGAATACCTTGTTTATGATATGTTCTTGTTCTAGGATCATCCTATATAGGTGCTATAAGTGCTATAAAATCTTCTATACGTTGTCTTGTGTAATCGGCTAATGATTCATTTTCCAAACATTGCATTAAGAACTCTCTTAGAGTACCTTCAAGCTTGTCTGGTTCTGGATCGCCTACATCAAATTTTGTATTTTGAAGTGTACCGAGAGCTGTTTTAATAGCATCCATAATTGGATTTAAAGTAGCCATATCTGCTTCTGTTAAATCTTTTTGACAGTGAAGAATATGAATTATGAGTCTAATTTGTACCCTCAAGTATTTTGTAAAAAATTCAATGGCATCAGGTTTACTTTCTTGCAATAATCTATTAGCTGTCTCTTCAATAGTGTTAGATAACATTTCGTCTAGCTGTCCATTATTATCACCTGCAATATATTTGCTTATTTCTGCAATAACGGTTCCGTAGGCTTGTTTGGTAGGACGAACTACAAAATCACCAATTTCTCCATCTGGGATAGGATCATTTTGTATCGTTATCCCATCAGTTCTAATCCCTATGTCTACTACCTCATTACAATTTCTAGGTTCTCCATTACTTAGGATTACAATGACTTCTGTTACATCCGTTGTAAAATCATCACAACTATTACCAGAGACTGTTAATACTGCATTTACAGAAAAGGTGTTGGATTCTATTTGTTCTGCAGTTAGCGTAAATGGCACAGAAGGATTTTCTTCTTCAACTTTTGGTCTTCCTTCAAATTCCCAGATTAATGTTGTACCAGGATACAAACTTGTATTGTAATTTACAGCTGTAAATGTGATGGTAATTTCTTCCTGACCATCAACTAGTTGAATGTTTGTAGGTGACCAATTAAAATTGATGTTTACAGGCTTTCTTCGTACAATTAAGGTTTCTGAAACAGTAGGATCTTCATTTACAACAAATCGGATAGGTGTATTAAACCTATTGAAAGCAGTAGTAAGTCGTATTGTTTTTGCTGTACGGTTAATAGAAATACCTGTGGCGTTACCTTCTACTGAAATATCTGTATTTGGAGATAGTGTATATTCAGTTACAACAGAACTTGTTCCAGCCTCAAAACAAACGTCATTATTCCCTAAATTAAACGTAATATCTGGATCTGTAATTTCTATAGTTATTGTTTCTGTTGGCACTGTCACCGCTTCGCAAGAAGAAGTAGTTAGGACAAGTGATACACCAAAAGATACAGGTCCTGATGGATTGGCTGGTATGGTGTATTGATGTGAGGGATTTAACTCATTGGAGTTTGTTCCGTCTCCAAAATTCCAATTAGGTGTCACTTCCGTTTGTTGTTGATCTGTAAGTTCTTCAACAGAGAAATTTACTGTGACTGTTGTGGTTCCTCTTTCTACAGAAATTGGATTTGGAGACCAATTTATAACAGCATTTGTAGGACGCTCTCTTACGATTAATTCTTGTCCATCTATTACTTCACCGTCTATAACAAATCGTATAGGTGTTCCGTAGGAATTAAATTGGTTGTACTGTATGTTTATAGTGTCAGTTAATACCGAAACTCCTGGAATATTACCTTCAACGGTCATAGGAGCAATAGGAGTGACCTGAAACCCTACATCTACAAATCCTATTTCTTGATCAATACATACTTCATTTTGATCTAGTTCAAGTGTATGATTTACATCCGTAATGGTGATATCTATATTTTTTCTAATCTGTACAAAGCCACACGGACCGCCTTCTATAGCGAGTACAACTGGGAATGTATGTGTTCCAGGTTCTAAATTTGAGGTGTTATATTCATGGGTTGTATCAATTTCACTAGAGAATTCTCCATCTCCAAAATCCCAGTTAAAGCCTAATTCTTCTTTTTGCTCATCTGTTAAACCTATCACTTCAAAAGTGATAAGAACTGTCTCTGTTCCTTCAGGCACAGATGGGTTTTCTGGTTCACAGGTAAAGTTTGCAAAATCCCCTTTATTTAAGATGGTTATCACAGGAGTGGCCTGCGCTTCTCCGTTTACCGAGAATGTAATAGGCGTATTGTATGAAGAAAATAGTATAGGATTTATTAGTATGACACCATCAGGATCAATGCTGATTCCGTCTATCTCTCCATTTACCGTAACTGTAGCATTTTGGGGTTGTACATTAAACGGTATTCTTAACTCTCGACCATCTTCCTCAGGATCTACACAACGTGGTAAATCATCTACAGTTAAACTTACAACAGGGTCTTGAAATGTAATTCCTTCTAGGATTACTTCACTAGGACAAAGTTCATTAGTCACAGTAAGTCTTGGGAATACGGTATTATTTGGTACAATAGGAAGTGTGTAGGTGTGACTTACAATACCATCTGAATCGGGTCTTTCTTGAACAATTGGAGACTCATCTCCAAAATCCCAAGCAAATACACTATTTGCATTAACAGCAGTTCCAGATACTTCAAAAAATACTTCTACTTCAGTTCTTGCATCATTATAGATGAAATTTTCTTCTACGACCGTAACAATAGGTTGAGGTTTTTGATACACAGTAATAACCGCAGTTGTTTCCTCATCATTAACGGTAAATCTAAGGGCTGTTCCGTATAAACTTGGATCAAGAATCGTAGCGTCAAATACGTAAGCCCCTTCATCATTTTGAACGACTCCGCCAGAGATCTCTCCTTCTACAATCGCTTTTACTTCTCCATCTGTAGGAGATACTGTAAATGGAATTGGAGTCGTACTATCATCCAAACAAATAAATGGTGTAGGAAGACTTAAAGATACAGGCTCTTTAGGAACAATAAAATTAATTGATGCACAATCAGAACAGCACAAGTACGGCAATGCAAAATCTGCAATGACTGTATTTCTTGTTGTTAAATTTCTTGTGATAATTTCATTTTCGTTAAAAAAGATCTTTTTATTCGTTTTTACAATTGCTGGGTCAGTAAATTGTATATAATTTTCTTCTTTTCTAATTTTTTGATCTAGTATATCTATAATAAGTTTTGTGTCTTTAGCTGTAGCTCTACATTTTTTTGATACACCAGCGATACGCCAGATATTATTGAAAAAATCAGCGAGATTGGATACTGTTCTTTCAAGAGTTTCTCCAATCAGCACGATTTGATTTCTTATAATTCTAGTTTCTCTAGTAAGTTCGTTAAGAAATATAAACTGTGTACTTATTCTATCATCCCAAAGTTTGATAATACCTACGTTGTTATTAAAAGGATTATCAGTACGTTTATCTATAGTGCGATCACCGATAGTTCTATCAATGGGGGTGTCATTAATAGGTTTGTCAATAATAATATCATCTACCCTTGGTTGTTCTACAAAGTTTAACTCCAAACGTACGGGTTGATAGGCAGATCTGTCTTCTGCATCTTCTGTTAAGTATGCCATCACAAAAGTACCTCCTACAGGAACACCCGCGTAATGTCTAAGACCAGGATGTTTTTTAACAAACTCAGAGAGTTGTAGCTGTTTTATAATTTCTTGCTTTCTTGTTTCAATTTCATTGAGAAGAATCGTTAGCTTTTCTCCAGAACAGCATACAAATGAAAGTTGATTGATTAAGAGTCCTAAAATATCTTTTAATGTATCGTCTAGATCAATTGTTTGATAGGTGACTTTTAGAGCTCTTACAAGTCCACACACCTCTTCTAACGTTAGTTCATACGTATCAATATTGCCCGTATCAATTTCAGAAATAGATTGTGGTATTCTTTCAGAAAGGATATAGGTGACAGATAAAAGGTCAACAACATCATTGTATATAAAATCACGAACCTCTGGTTTGGCAATCCATTCATCAGTAGAAAGGAATGCTTCTAATTTTGATTTTGTAGCATTTTTAATATCATTTGCAGAGCCTTTTTTATTTTCTTCAATGGCCTCCTTCATGTAACGACCTATTGTTTTCTCTTCTACCGTGAGGCTTTCATCAATTATATTTTTTTCATAGGATGTGCGTATTTGCTTAGCCACACGTAATTGTTCGTCAGTAGATAAAATACGTTGACTATCAACTTTAACAGTCTCTCTAGCGTTGACTTCTGAGACCTTATCTTTGATGATATCTTCGTTAGTTATTACTCTACCAATAACTTTTCTACCTTGTGTATATTCAACTTCTTTTATGTTTCCTCCCACTTTGTCAGTTGTAAATCCTGAGAAGAAACTAGCCATAGACGCCAGAATGCATTCCTGTTCAGTCGTCCATGCTTTTAATAGTACACTGAGGTCTTCAAACTCACAACGATACTCTCCTAATTCAATGTCTTTAGTAGTTGGATTGATAGACAATGCTTTTACATCAAAGCTTAACCCATATTCCTCTTTCAAAAAAAGCACTCGATCTAATGCATCTCTATATGATTTCCCTTGGATTCCTTCTATTCTTAAAAAGTTATAATTATCTATATCATAGAGAAGGGGTTTCTGAATAGATAATGAAGAGGAAAGATTTGTTGTATGATAACTTAAATTGGAAGTTTGTATAAAATTTTGAAATTTATCAAAACTCCAATGATTTAAAAACTTGTCGGTTACTTGGTAGTAAAAAGGGATTGTTTTACGACTCAATGCACCTTCTAGTGTTGATGGTGTTATTTTTATTTCCTCCCCTTTTTCTACCTTTAGGTAATTATTTACTATATAGGATACCCTGCTTAATAAACTTTGTACACTTTTTAGGTTTGTGTCTTCATGACCAACGATAGGAGATTTGTAGAAACGATGTCTTAACGATTTGTAATGTGTTTGACTCTCTTTTAATCTTCCTAATAATAAATGCTTAGGGAATGATCCAATGGAAGGGCAACAGTGTACATTAAGGTGCAAGAGTAATTTTTTGATTTCTGTATAGGTATCTACCAGATCTTTTAACACGTCGTATCGATATTGAAAATCAGTAGGAACCGCAGAAGGGCTTATGTCAAAAAGTGATGAAATACTTGATGATATACTACTTTTTCCAAACTTTTGTAAGATGGCATCTAACCCAAGACCTAGGTCAGCCAATGTATCATTATCCTTTATAAGCTTATAATAATTTTGCTTTAAAGTTATATAATCTTTTGTATTGTTATATGTAAGGATATCTCTTCGCACCCCTATTTCTGGTAAGGCAAGGTAATATTCATACCAGTCATGTTTGTTGTAAACAGGATCATATCCTGTAATGGTCTTTGCATCATCACTAGATACTAGTAATACACGTAACCTAGCCACTTGCTCTATGCCCTGATTATCACAATCTAAAGCAGTACATAAATCACCTTGTTTAGGGTAGTTTTCTAAATATAATAACACAACCTTATCGTCCAATGTTGCTTGTGATAAAGTGTTTAAGTTAGCGTACGAAGTATTTGTGAGATCTATGTCTTCTCCTGGAAAAATCTCTAAGAGTTCTATTTGATCTTCACCACTAAAAAAAGGAGTGTATTTTGCATTACTATCCTCAAAATTTCTATAATGAGTATAGGTTTTAAAAGCATCTTGTACAAGCTGAAAACCTTGACTAATCACTTGTCCTTCAACAGGTTTTTTAGGCTCTACGAGCGCCAGTAAATCACCATCAGTAGTGACGCCGTATCCTTTGGTTATATAAATTTCTCTCTTAGAGGTATTGTATGTTACATCAAAGCCACATACAATGCCAACACCACTTAAACTTATCCTAGATAAGTGATCTTGATCTTCAAAATATTCTAAGAATTGATTTAGTTGTCCTTTTGTCAGGACTTGATTATCACTAAATTTACTATACTGAGTCGTTATGGTAGTTAGCTTTGTGTTCATCCTAATATTTTTTATAGTGTTCCTATATTTGTTTGTCCTAATATAATTTTACCTTCTAATTCATCACTTTCATCATCACAGTCTAAAAGGCGCCCTACAGGATAAATCGTATTTAGATCTCCTATAGCTTTTATGAGTCCTTCCAGTTCTGCGGGTTGTTTATCTTCTAATGATGTCTTTGCAAAAAGGTAGGCTTTGTAGTGCTTCTCAAAGGCTACGAGATCATTTGTTTGACCTTCGAGACTCTGTAAATATTCCATCTTTCTTTTTTCAATAAGAATAGATATTTGTGTTTTTTGTGCTTCCAGAGCAGCTATTTGTGCTGCCATATCTGTAGCAGGAGGTATTTCGTTTTCTAATTGTGATATCTCTTCGTCTATTTGTTGTAAAGCAGTAGTTTCTTCATTTTCTAATTGTTGTAGATATTGCTCTTTGATATTTTCTAAGTCATTTTCACGATGCCCTATCCAGCAGATTTTAGGAAGTATATGTGCTGGCAACTCTTCTTTTATGATATTTTCCATGTAATTTCTAAAATCGGGATTAGAAAATCGATACGTATATCCAGGAATCACAATACTCACTCGATATGAATAAGGATCAATACCGCAATCATCTTCACAATTATCAGTACAAATAGGGAGGAAGGGTGGTTTAAATTCTTCTTCAATTTCTTCTGATACTTCAACTTCTTCTTCGCTTTCTCCTAAAATTTCTTCTTCTTCTTCTTCTGGAAATTCAGGACGTAACAAAATATGCTCTACAAGAAAAATACCTTCTTCTGTAAATTTGAACTTCATAAAATAAATAATACTCAAAATGGCATTCTTAATTTCAGTAGCTGTATTGTAATATTTAAACTGTTTTGCTACGATATAATCCTTACTGTTTTCAGGTTGTTCAAGGTTAATAACATCAAAAGAATACTTGCCACTGTCAGAGATGTGAATTCGTATATTTCCTACAATAGCCTCATCTATAATACCATCTATATCTAAGTCCTGCACATCTTTTTCAGGAGTTTGTATGATTTGTAACACGGCAAAATATAATTCCTTATTAGCTTCCGAGATCGTTTTGTACTCTTCAGTTGCAGACAAGATTATATTTTTATTCTCATCCTTTATTCGCCATCTAAAAACAGTTTTTAAATCTGCGTTTTCCAATGAATATACATCTACAAAAGAAGTACTTAGCGTCCTTCTATTATAGTTTTTTATGCCTACCAAGCGAGAGATTCTTTTTTGAACACCAGAAATATTATCAGTGTTCCATAAGTTCTTTTTTGGTTGATGGTAGTAATTAAAAGCACAACCTCTTTCTGAACTTATAGCGATATAATCATTTAAAAACTCTTTTTTATTTGTTAGCACAATTTCATCGGTAGCGGTGCCAAACAACGCTTTCATTAAGAAGCTATAGTCTCCAAATTTTTCTGCAAAACGAGCTAATAAATGATCTATTATTTTATTTCTACGCGCTATAGTATCATCTTGTTGCCCAAAAAGAAGGGTTGTTAATTCGTCATTATTTGCATCTGTAGGGAGTGTAGGATATTCTTTTACGAGATCATCAAAATCTTTAATATCTTCTATCACTTGCGTGAAATACGTTTTATCCAGCCCCCCGTTGATAGACAGTAATTGTCTTACATTGCCTAGATGCTTAAAATAACTAGCGAGTATCTTATCAAAGAAAAGAAGATATCCTTTTAATTGTTTCGCTTGTGATTTTCTTTCGTTGGTCGCTCTTGCAGAAAGACCAGATTGACCTATGCCATAGGTCTCTGGAAAATCATTTTGTATGGTTGTATAACTTTCAGGAGCGAGATAAGTGCTCTCAGGAAAATCAAGATCTCTTTCATCTTTAGGCACTTCATTTTCACGTTGCGCATCTTCTTTTAATTGCTCTATGTAAAGAGCAACCTGTGTCTGATTGATATTTAACGGAAGTACTCCTTTGTTATAACTAAAAACACTTTGATCACATAAAATAGGCTTTGTGTCTTCAGGAATACAGATTAACCATTCATTTTCTAACGCCTCACCAGTCCCACAATTTCCTATAGAAATATCATTTATGTGCTTCACACCTTCTATATTCATGATCAATTTCATAAGATCAGATAAGCGAACTTCACTACGTAGATCGGCTTCTTTTAATTCTTGAGAATCAATAAATCCGTTATCTAGTATAAATGGACCATCAAAAATCTCATCTGGTGTATACCCTTTATCAAGCATTTGCTTAATAGAGTAAAAGCGGAGCGTTGTAGAAAAATATTCATTGATAGCCGTTAAAATCTTTGCATGTATCAACTCCTCATCCGCTTCTGTCATCACTTCTACACTAGCACACACTGAAATGGGTTTTGTAGGAACTGGTTTTATGTCTATAAGATCCTCACATAGATTTCTGTTCTTATGATATTTTTCAAGAATAATATCTTTGATCTTTTGAATTTCTATGTCCTTTTCTTCTTTGGTTAACGTATCGTCAATTCCTTCAAAGTCAACTAAAAGCGTGTATAGTCCTTTTAAATCATATTGTCTTTGAAACTCATCAGCTAGCCCAGAAAATATGGTTTCTTCATACGATAGAATATCATTTTTACAATCGGCATATACAGTCTGTTTAGCAATTCGTAGCCAGCAGTTTCTAACCCCCTCTAGATCAATAAATAATTTTCTATAATCGTCTTCTGTAACTGCTTTCGTAGGAAAGATATCTGAAGCTCTGTAAAATTGAGTTGAGAGTTGCTCACTATTATTTTCTGATGCTAATAAGTTTTGAATAGGAAGATCAATACGCATTCCTAAATCGGTAATGGCATAACACAACATCTCTAGCATGGTAATACCAGGATCATGAGAATTGAAATCAGTCCATAGACTTCCTCCTAACTCTTCTATATATTGAATCCCTAATTTCCGTAAATAATGAAAATCTAAGTCGTCATTTGTGGCAACATTCTTTGGGATGGCGGTATGTGTATTTGTTACTGACATATTAGTTTTTCTTGTGCTTTTTTGTCTTTACAAGGCGTCAAGACAGTACTTATGTTATGTGACTTTGCAGACACCAAAATAGATCTTGGATTAGAAGGTGTTACCACATTCCCCATGACGACACCGTCCTTTTGGACCACCACATTTTGTAAATAATCTACATAAGACAGTTTTTCTATATAATCAATTAAAATACTCTTGTGTAAATCAATTCCGAAACCCACTTCTTGGTTGGTGTCAAATGCCCATGGCGAAAGAAATTTTATAATATCTTCTTCCAATTGCTTCATATAAAAGCGCTCATCATATCCTTTTAAAAATTCAACTTCCAATGTGACAGCAACCTCTTCATATTTTGGATTCATCACATCTGCAGTGACTTGTGATGTGTTATGCTGATTGATAAAGGATTTGATCTTAGTAATCAATCCTTTACTTACGCGAGGCTGATAGATATCAAAAACATTTTTGTTGACACTATCGGGTATTACCACTAACGTCACGTGTCCAGCAGCTACATAGTTGTCTTTGGTCGTATCATTCTCATCTTTTATAAGCGTGTGATTTAAACACTTTACTTTAAAAACCTCTGGAAATTCTTGAAGTATTAAATGTTCATAATCCCATAGCGTAATAGCTCTATTTTTATGTCTCAAACGCTCACTAATTCTTCGATAGAAGCGTGTATCAGATTCTTCAGGGATACCGTTAAAAGAAGAATAAGGTTGAGTGACTCCCTTAACTTGTGGAATACGAGTAATCAATTTTTTGATGGTGCCTGCCTCTAATCCATTTTCAAGATGTGATAATTCATTTCCCCGATCTTCAAAAGTGGCGCGTACCGCTTGTGTATGGATATTAATCGCTTTACATACCGCATCATACGCTTTATGCATTTTTGCACGTATCCAAATATATCCTTCTGGTAGTCGGGTATTATCTTGTGTTGCCTGTCTAGGAATGGCAAACTTAATAATCCCAGAATTTAAGAAGTTATCTGTGTTATTAGAAAGAATATCATTCGTAAGGCTCTTCCATTTGTTATCACATAAAACAGCCCATTGGATTTCTTCTCGTTCTGCAAAAGAAGCTACTTGAGGATTTTCACTTCCTTCCAATACTTGAATAAGAAGCGCTATGTTTTGTTGTACTTGCGCATCTTTTAACCCAATAAACAACTCTCCACCATCACAATACCTCGGAACGAGATATGAATGAATATTTGCAGTATCATACACATCTTTTATTCCTTTTTGATACTTTTTTACTTTCAAGTAATTATGTTCTTCACACTGACCAAAAGGATGGATATGAAAGAGTTTAATTCTTTCCTGCGTATAGGTTTCTTTTTGATTTAATACGGTAATTGGAGTGACTTCATCTATAGGCAATATCTGTGATTGTATTTGTCTAGTTTCTTCGGCAGTATAGCTTATGGTAATATTTTCGGCTATAGGTGTGTAAGGTGGGTTAGGAATATTCCCCTCTGTCGTTGTGATGCTTATCACTGGAGCGCCATCTTCAATAGTAGCAGAACTTGTCACATTTCCTATTAAGGCAGAAGCATATAGTTTAGGAAATAAGTCATGTAAAAAAGAAGTGTTCAAACGTAAACGTATAGGTCCAGTCTTGTCTATCTCAAAGTTTTGATTATCTATAGTAACTTCACATTGATAGGTTATTGGAGTATCTGCTGCATCCTCCAAAGGATCTCCTGTAGTTTCAAACAGTATCTGAGCGCTATTACCAACAGGAGTCCAGTTTTCTTTATGTAAAACTTCTCTTGTGGCGGTAAAATAGGTTTCATCTGTTACAATACGACCCTCTCCAGTTTCGCCAGGAATCGCATTTTGTTTGTAGGCATCGTACCACACGGCAAAATCTTCTGGTGTATTTTTCCATGAAAAATGAACGGTAATATTTTTCCACGCTTTCGCGAAAGCTTCCTCATAATCAATGTAAAAATTAGACGCTTTGATCGGTTGTGGCGTAAAGGGGAAAAAGGGCTTGTTCGCTTTTAAAAGTCCGTTGTCATTTTCTATGTGAACAGACGAAGCTTCTTGTACATCTATTTCTACTTTTATACTGCTAAGAATTCTATTTACGGTCGCACGGTGAAACGAGACCCCTTCTGTTTTTGACGTGTCTATTAAAAAACGAACGACAGGAAATGTTGTATTGTATTTTTCTAATAAAAACACATCGTCATACGGTACAAAAGCAGGAATATCTTTAGATAATTGAAAAGCAAGTATAAGTCGATTATTAGACTCCACCCTTGTACTCATATTTGTAATCGTATCGGTCGCTGTTTTTAGACCCATTGGTCCAATCCATTCTTCTAATCCACTTCCGTATATGGAGATAATATCTTCAAGAATAGCAGTGTTAAAATCGGTTAGTTGATGACCAGTTTCAATAGTTTCTGCTGCAAAATTTAAAGTGATTTGTACCGTTCGAGTTCCTTCTTTTAATAATAAGAGGGGAGAGGCAACTGCAAAACCTATTTCTGCATCTGGAAGTTCTGTAAACTTTTTTTCTTGAGACGTATATCCAAAAGGTAACCAATACGGCTCCTCTTCAGGAAGTGGTTCTTCAAACCCGTCTAAAGTATTAGCAACCGGACTAGCTTTGATCTCTTGAAGCGATACATCCTGATAAATCGTTTTTAAAGACGCGACTTTTGCCTGGTTTGCGATAAGCTCCTCATCGGTAGTATAAATCCGCTGATTGCCATTTACATCTTGCTTTCCATTTAATTCGGTGTCATCAGTAATTAATTGTTCAACAGTTTTTTTAGCAAGCTCAAAAATAACGTGCACATTATCTGGTGTTGCAGCGAGTTTATCTACTTGTAAAATCCCTTTATAATAAAAATCTAAATGTCTCTTGGTAATTCCATTAAACCGCTCTTTAGATTGTTCTAATAATTTTAAAAAACTAACAAAAAGGGTAAGGTGTGGTGTTAATGTTCCTTCTTCTTCAAAAGAGGCAAGAACTTTTGTGATATTTTCTTTTTGACGTTTATAAAGTCTGCTTGCGCGAAAAGGAATAACGGTATCTTGAAAATCAAAACAATTAAAAAAATCTTGCCAATCTCCTTTTGCAGCATCACTGTTTGTAGTGTCAAAATAATTAACGTGCTTGGCAAAATTATAGGTAAAAAGTATCCAATCTTCAATATCAAAATCGTTCAATTCAAAAAGAGAAGGGCGTAGCTGTTCTACAAATCGCTCTCCCTGATCTGTGCCATTTCTTTTTAATACGTTATCTATGTCATTACACTTGCCCATCTTCTTTTATGATATATCGGTTCCTTCTTCTTTATAGAATGGGAATACTACATTAGTTCTTGAATTGGTAGCTCTTACTATATAATCTATAGCAATCACGAGCTTTCCTTCTAAAGGATCTGTTTCTGAAATGTCTATTTGAAGTACATCTATTCTAGGCTCATGATAGAGGATCGCTGTTTTGATAAGGTCTACGGTATAGGTAATTAATGTTCTATTCAATGATTCAAACAATAGCTCTTCTAGATTACAACCGTATTCTGGAAACATGACGCGTTCCCCTAATCGTGTTGTCAATAAAATATGCAGACTACTTTTGATGTCTTCTTCATTAGAAATCATCTTAGTTTGTTTTTGCGCTTTTATAAACGCTGGCGGGAATGCCCATCCAGTTCCTAAAAATGAATTTTTACTATCCATCAGTTATCCTATTAATACGGTTACTTCTCCTAATACAATACTTCCTCCATGTGCTGTGGAGTCTCCTAATCTAGCGGCAGGCATACCACCTATAAGCACCGTAGTAGATCCTGCCACTATACTATCAGGAGGTCCTACACAAGTCGCCATATCACCCACTCTTGCCGCAGGAAGATTCCCAATGAGTACCGTAGGTTCTCCAGCTGGAAGAATTGGCCCTCCTACGTGAGGTACAACTCCTGTGACCATTGGACAAACATGCATATCTGTTATTCTTGCAGCGGGTGCTCCCATATTTTTTATGTTTTGTAATTAGACTAGCTCAGTGTACGCTTTCGCGAAAGCGTACATTGGCTATTAATTTATTTGTACTAATGATCCTTTTAAAACAGCAATGGCACTTGTTGAAACCTCGGCGCCAGCAGATCCTTCTGCTTTAAACTCTGCATTGGCAGTGATGCCTACATTGGTGCCTTCTATGGTCACATCTCCAGAGGCCTTTATGGCAATATCTCCTGCGCTTTCCATGGAAATTCCATTACTATCTATTGTGATTACATTAGAGTTGTCATCTTCTATGACTATTGTCCCTGCATCTTCATCTAGAGCAATCATCTTTCCAGCAGGAGTTGAGATCGTAATCGATTTTTTATCATCATCAAAAACAACTTTCATTTCGCTTCTTGTCACAAATCCTTTTTCGTGATTATCATCACTCGCGGTAAACGGTGCTGGCTTTGCGCTACTATGTAACATCCCCAACACAACAGCATCATTAGGGTCTTCATTAATAAATCCTATAATGACCTCATCTCCAATTTCGGGTCTAAAAAAAGCTCCTCTATTCTCGCCAGCATCTAGTGATGCGACGCGACACCAAATCCCTTGCTCTTCACTATTGATGATAGGAATCTGAACCAAGATGCGCTCTTCTCCATCAGGATCTTCTTCTAATTGAGATACTACGCCCACTTGTAATCCTGCAATGGCTGGTAATAGTCCAGAAGCAGATGGCGCACTGATGTCAAAGGTTTCTGAAAACCACTCAGGATTTAATCCAAATTGTGCATTTACCGTCCAATTTCCTTCTGAAATCGTATGACTTACCCCAGTGATATAGGCATTCCCATTAAACCGATCACCCACACCTTCTAGCTTTAAAATGGTATTAGGTTTTACAGAAGCAATCCCTTGAAATTTGACACGCCCACGAATTTTAGCGAGTTGTTGGAATAACCATGCACCATCTGCCCAATCTTGCAACTCTGTATCTGTCACAGCACCTCCGTGTCGCAACTCCATGGTTTCTAATCCTATGATCGCATTCAAATCACTAGTAGAGATATTTCCATTTAACGAAATAGAAGGGTCTGTACCATCAATTTCTAATAGTTCTTGGTCTGCATGATTCCAACCGTAAGACGATACTTTTTTGACTTGGTGTCTTGCATCGATCTCTGCATCAAAATCAAGCATCGATCCACCATACGTGATGGTTTCAATTTCTGATTGCCCTACATCTGGTTTTGCAATGGTGACCTTCCCATCATCTACAAAACATAATTTACCGTTGGCTTGCGCTCTAGCGACCATAAAATCCCAATCAGAAGCGTTGTATTGTACGAGTTCAGGATGTAAATAATTGGTAGCTTCTACCTCCTTCTCTAAGGAGTATTTTCCTAATAATTCTTCAAAAATTTCACTGTCTTTACTTTCGTAGAAATAGTTACTTTTCTTACCTATTGTCATTTTTACAGCTTCATCTTTGCACTCAATAATGAGATGTGATACTAGCGATCTAATTTTGAGATTATGCTTTATGATGATTCCTTTAAAAATAGTTTCTTCATCAGAGTGATATCCTGCGGTAATCTCAATACTTTTTCCTGGAATTAATAGGTCTTCATTACTCAATGCAAAATCTCTCTCTGAAGCTTCGCCATCGATCAACACAATTTTTGCCATAGGAATTCTGTTCACTTCCTTCTGTACCATAATGCTTTTGACTTGGTAGATATTAGAAAGTTCCTGTCCTTCTGTTAAGATCTTAAAAGTGACAAGATCTGGACTTTGTGATGTTTGTATGACGCCGCTATTATTCATTTATGAGGTTTTTGTCAATGGTGGAAAAACCAACTCTTGACCAGGGGTTAATTTTCTGAAATTATGGAGGTTATTCACTTTGGCTACTTCTAGATAATACTTCGGATCACCATAAATTCTATGCGTCATTAAAGACAGGGTATCTCCTGCTTTTACAGTACGATAGTGTGTTAAATCTGGTGACTGATTATTTTCTTTTGACGTTCTTTTCTCGTGATCTTCAAAAGAGATAAATTTCGCTTTAGCTATTGCTCGGATAGGTGTGCCATCAGGTTTAAAAAGTTTATACTCTATGGATAATTCTGTAAGAACTCCTTTGTATAATAGCGCACCCCAGCTTACAGTGAGGTAATTAGGCTTGTGCTTTTCCCCATTGTAATCATATACCGTTTTTTTAAAGTTTGCGATATCTTCTATAATCCCTTTCCCTTGATCTTTATATACCGTGTCGTCAGAACTAGCTTCTGGATCGTCTCCATAATGAATAATGACGCCCGTTCTATCAAAAAGAAATTCTAGATCTAACTCAGAAGGTAAAGACCTTGTGTATTTAGGAGCATCATTGCTTGTGCCCTGTGCTTGGTCTTTTTTATATTCTGCCTTAAAGGATTCTGAATATTTTTCAGGATTCAATAAAGCGGTATACTTAGAGATCTCTTCATTAAATTTTTCATCCTTGTAGCATCGTATTACAAGCTTTTGTAACTTTCCTTCGTTCATGAGTTCTTAGCGTTCTTTTTGTTCCTTCAATTTTTCCATAACTTCTTCAATACAAGCTGCAATGATGGCTGCCGAGTCTTCGCTGGCAGCTCCAGAGCTTGATACACTGTTTGCATTTGCTCCTTCGTCTACATTTATTTTGATGTAGAGTTCTTTAATTTCTATAGGCATTTTATTATAGGATATTGAAATAGTTATAGGATAGCTCTAGTGTTTCAATAACAATCTTGTTCTCCTCGGCATTAAAATCACCAACATCCCATTTTACAGGATACGCATGTGCAATTTTCCAAGTTTGTAAAGGCTCATGTTTTTCATCCAGCAAACTTACTGTGAGATCTATAGGTTTGATTACGTATTTTTCTAACGCATCTCTGCACCATGCAATCACACCTGAGTCTATAAGTAATCCTCTTTTGAGTACTAAGTTTGGATACTTGGTACGCACTGGTATTTTATGCTTGAATCTATTTTCTCCTCCTTCAGCAACCTCTTCGGTTTCTAGATCTACAGAGAGTCCAGAAACCGATTGAAATTGGTGATCATTTTCTTTGTTCGAAATTCCAGAGAATTCAACTTTGAAATGAAACCCTATAGGTGGATAATAGGTTGCCATATTATACTAATGCAAGTTTCTCGTGAACAAACTCTGCGGTCTCTATAGCGATCTCGTTTCCATCGGCTTTAAAGTCTGTAGATTGTATTTTTGTGATATACGCATTTTCTGCTTTCCACGTGATAACAGGCTCGTGTTTTTCATCTAGCATACTAATGGTAAGATCACCACGATATTCTTCCTCACCTTCTTGAAAGTAAACCGTTTTGACCCACTGGCTATAGAACTCTTTACTCTTGTCTGCAAAAGTTCCTCTTTTTACAGTGATGTTACTATACTTTTCTAAGCCTGGCTGTTTTGTTTTATAGTATACATTGTCAGCACCTGCTCTGTATTCGATCATTTCTCGCTCAAAATCTAATCCAGAGACTTCTGTACAATTAAACTCTGTGTCTCCAAAAGTTACTTTAAAGTGAAACTTTGGTAATGGATATGTTGCCATGATATGTTGTTTTTTTAAATTATTTTGAATGTTTTAATTTCGCTTTAAGCGAAATAGATGTTACTATGCTTCCTGCATTTTATGAGAGAATTTCAGAATAATAAATTCTGCTGGTCGTACCACTGCCATTCCGATTTCAATAATCATATTTCCTTCTAGAATGTCTTGCGCGGTCATTGTTTCTCCCAATCCAACACTTACATAAAATGCTTTGTCTGTAGTAGGACCTGCAAGGGCACCTGCTCTCCATTGCTGTGTCAGGAAGTTGTCTATCATTGCTTTTACACGTACCCACGTATTTTTATCATTAGGTTCAAAAACAAATTGTTCTGTTGCTTTTTTAATAGACTCTTCCGCCATATTAAAGAAACGTCTTACAGATATATAACGCCACTCGTTGTCATTTCCCGCAAGGGTTCTAGCACCCCATACCAAGTTTCCTTTTCCAACAAATGCTCTAATGGCATTAATGGATTTACCAGCTACAGCATCTACATTTAATCCTTCTTGATCGTCATGAGAAACTTGAACTGTAGGTTCTATAACATAGTTTAAACTTACATTTGCCGGTGCTTTCCAAACCCCTCTGTCTGCATCTACTCTGGCATATATTCCTGCCATAGCACTACTTGGAGGTAATTCTAACGGAAGATTCCCGATTTCTGTTAATATTTGATTGTATGCTTCATTGTCTGACACTTCTAGAGAAGCCAAACTTCTACCGTGTAATTCACCGTTGTTGGTGTCTAAGTTGATGTTTTGGTCACCTACAGCAGCTTCGTCAAGAATAGCATCTCTTAATGATGTCCACGCTGCTAAGATTCCATCCAAAATAGTCGCATCTGTACTTTGAACAGGTGTGATTTCTGCTGGAGAAGCTGGCATGGTAACGGTAATTAGTTTTGTAATTTCAGCAACAATATTTGATGTGTTATTTTCTACAACATTGGTTACCTTAGTTAAGTTACCTTCATCGATAAACTTCTTTAGATTTGTTGTTAGTTTTGTCAATTCAGTGGTTACCGATTCTATTTTATCCGTATCTTCAAAAAGCAAATTAAAGGCAGCTAGTTGTGCTTGAATGTCAGCAACATCTGCTGCTGCTCCTAACTCATCAGAAAGTGCAGAAATGGCAGCATTGGCTTCAACATTGGCACTTTCTTTAACAGATACAAGAGCATCTAAATCGGTTACTAAGCTAGTTAGTCTACTATGTAAGGTTAGCGGTCTTGCTCCTGAGTAATCTTTTGCTTCAGAATTTCTTTCTCCTAAATTAAGACCTTCGTTTGCAGTATTGATATTATATAGGTAATTTGTCACATCAGCCAAAGAACCTGCTAAATCTGGCACAGCTTTGCTGCTTACACTAACTATAGCACTAGGAATATCAGAATCGATATCGTTTATATTGTCTGTGATCACATTCATCGCCTGAGGATCACCTTTGTCAATATGATTAATGACGATATCTCTATTTTTAAACACATAGTTTAAGCTAGTACTTAAGAAAGGATAATATGCAGCGCCATATTTCAAGAAATCTTTTTCAGAACTAATCTTATTTCTTAAGCTCGTAATATTGGCATCTGTAGGACTGTTTGGATCATACCCTCTTGTGTCGATAATGGTAAATCTATCCTGTAACTCCTTACATTGTTTTAAGGCTTCATTGTAGAGTGTATAAAACTCATCATCTGTACTCAAGGCTGTTGCATCTGGAAAAAGAATTAATGTCGGTTCATCTACTTTTCTAATAGCTGCTAGTCCAGTATTAAAATCATTTGAATTGTTAATAGAAGTTACCTTCGTATCTGCTGTATCTAGATCATCACCATAACGTCCTACAGAAACGATATAACAGGGTCCACCTCCATTTGCAAAATACATTTGCATAGAATAATAGAGTAAGAATGGTTCACGGTCTGAAGGTTGGTCTACCACAATAGCACGCTGATTGATATCATCTACAAGCGTATCTGTTACGGTTACTTTAATCGTTTTTTCTGGTTTGGCTCCTCCAAAGTATGTTTCATACTCTAGCATAGATGTAATACGAGTAGGCACTCCTTTTAAGTCTCCCTTTATCTTATTGGTTGCCTTTTCCGTGTAACCAATAAAAGCTGGAATTGCCGTTTCAACTTGAGCTACCGATGGAGGAAACTTTACAATCTCCTCTATGTAGACTCCTGGTGTTTTGTACGTTGTCATAATTTTAATTGTTTAATTTTTGTTTTAAATAAATATTTCTGAATAGTAGTCGTCGTCTTCTTTTTTTACAGTAGTCACTGTAGGGTTAGGAAAGACATAGTCTTCTGGATTTGTATCTACCGGATCCAGACCGTCAGCATCAAAATCTTCTGTTTTAATTTCTATAAAACCATTTTTTGCAGACCATTTTGTGCTATTTGTAGTAAGCATTGCATTGTCTGATAAACTGATATATCTCCAAAAGGTTTTTTTATTTATAAAACTTAGGGTAAACTCAGGAGTCGTTTCTAGTGTGTATTGTAGGATATTTTTTGGATCGGTTTCGTCAAATTCTAGGAGGTTATTGTCATCATCTCCTTTAATAGATAAACGTATATATCCTATAATCCCTTTCTTCTTTTTTTCTTGAATGAGTTCGTTAAGTGCTTTTTTAATATGGTTCTCCTTTTGAGTTTCCGTTAGCGTCTCATCTACTTCAATGTGTTCAATTACATTTATAATAGAAAATTGCTCTATAGTGGTGCTTGGTAAAAATGCATCTTCGGTTGCTATGGTTCTTAGCAAATCTCTTGTTTCAGAATTTTTTAATAAAAAACGTTTATCAATGAGACCTCCGTTATTTTCAAAAATATTTTCAAAAGCGACTATCTGATCATCTGGGACTACATTAGAAAATAAGTAACATCTGTTTTTAGAAATATCTATTACGTCTGTATAATTATGGAAATAAGAATCTTTAGCACGTACTTCAAAAGTGAATACAGCAGTATCATTAAAAGGGATTATAGGAGTGTATTTGTCTCCGTCTTCCTGTGTTTCTACTAATACTCTAAAACCCTGTTTGTGAGGTCGTAATAAGACACGATGATTCTTACATATACTTTGTGTGGTTTTACTGGGGGTCACTTTTAAATACTCATGCACGTCATAAGGGATCAGTGCTTTTTCCTTTTCTATAGCACTTAACTCATTGTCGTCTTCATCTATAGGAAGAAACTTATGGTCTCCGCTATCTAAGAAGTAGCCGTGATGTATGTTAATATTAAAAAGTGCTTTATAAAACATGTTTATTTATTTTTTAAGCCATTATTTAGTCCTGTAATTACTGCGCCTTTCTCAAAGACAAAGTCTCTATAAATTTCTAGTAAAGTGATCTTATAGATGGCAGACGGATATTGTTTGCCACCAAGGGTTCCCCATATAAAATTGAGTTCTTCAAAAGTGGGTGTATAGAGGTCTACGATAAATTTAAAATCACCAACATTCACCATGTCATCTACACGTTCAAAATTGGTATTGTCTTGAGTGAATACTTTTTTACCTTGAAAAAACTCAACTACTTTGGTCAAGTTTTTTAGAGACTCTTCATAAAGTGTATTTGTACTACTAAAAAGAATATATAGATTTAGGTTTACTCTGGGATTGCGATAGTTTACCTCTGTATTATTCGTGTAATTATTGGAGATGTTTTTAAGGGTAAATTCTTCTTGTAAATTGATGAGCGATAATATAACATCACTACTGTCATTAGGATTATCAGGATCGGTATCTATAGTTGCTATGTTTTCTAAAGAAACGATACTTCCGCCAAAATAGGCGTTTACTTCTTCTTTAATGACTTGTAGTGTTTCAAAAATCATGATATCAGGTATCTAAATTTTAGAGTAAGAACAGCTCTCTTCTTTTGGAATTTTAAATTTACTAGATACTAGCAGCAGAAAGGCGGGCATAATTGCTTGATTTGTAAGGGGCAAATACCCTTTTAAAAAAGAGTGTTTCGACTATTTTTGTAGGAAAAGAGGTTGCACACTCACGTATGCACCGATGATTCAAACAAATTAGAGGACAACAGTACTGGCTGTTAAAAACATGCATTTCTTCTTATCATCAAGTACTTGAATTTATGGAAGGATTTGCCATATTATTTATACAAAGTGCCTCATTTGGATAGAGGTTGTATATATTTCGCGAAAGCGTATTCAAAAATCAAGTATAAAAAATATATTGAGATATCTACGAAATTATATTTTTTAGTAACTTACAGTGAAGTATTTATACACTTTGAAACGTTAAAAAGGACTCCACTATATTCTTTAAAATGGGGTTCTTTTGGTTGTATTTGGTGTTTATACTTTATATCTATATAGTTCAATTTAAAAACCAAAATTATTATGTTAAAAAAGATTTCAAACATTAACGGTGCTCAAGAGTTAAACAACAAAGATCAAAAATCTATTAAAGGAGGGTTTGGTTTTCCAGGTTTTGAACCAAATTGCTGCGCGTGTACTTTTTTCCCAGCAGGTAGTCCTTATATGGTATTTATTACGCAGTCTTGTGATGAACCATGTCCGCAAAATGGAGCAACAGAGTATCAAGATACAGGATGTTAATAGGACATCATGTAAAGAGGCCGTCTAAAAACAATTTAGGCGGTCTTTTATATTTTGAAGATTTTGGTTCTTTCAGTTTTTAACTCAGTTATTGAGTTATTCGTTAAGAGTTAAAAGTATGGTTAGGGATGCTTACATCGCTAGAGTCATTTTTTTCAAGTTATGTGCCATTGCGATGAGTCCTATTTCGGTTTCTACTTTATCAATCCCTCTTAGCATAAAGCGTTTAAAGTTCATATTGTGCTTGATATTTCCAAATATAGCCTCAATATCCCAACACCTTTG
>NZ_CALEMI010000076.1 GCF_937910895.1 uncultured Dokdonia sp.
ACTACCCCAATATCCGTTCAAAGAATTATTCCAGCTTGCTCCATTATCTATAGACGTATGACCATTTACTTCTCCTGATAGAAACATTCCGTCTTTAAACAATAACGTTTGATTATAGCCTCCTTGAGAATCATAACCTCCTGGTTTAACACCAATTGTAGAAAAAGTATTAGCTCCTATGTTGTATTTTTTAATGTCACCTGTTTGATTTTGAATGTAAAAACTTCCATCAGAACCTACAGTAACAGCACGTCTATTATCAGTATTAGGCGCAATAGCAACCGACCATGTACCTCCTGAATTTGAAGAAAAGTAAACTCCCTTAAGACCGGTAAACATTATATTCTTTAACAATCAGTTAATTACACAAAAACTAAAAAGACAGCTTCTATCTAAAAAATCTTATTCGTTTGCAGGCTTATGTTGCTCTTGAAGCTCTGTAGCTTTGCGCTCCAATTCTGCCTGGAATTCTTCCATAACAGGTTTTACGGTACTGTCTGGTATATCTGCAACTCTAATATACATCAACCCGTCTACAGCATTGTTAAATTTAGGGTCTACGTTAAAAGCAACCAATCGCGCGTTTTGTTTTACGTATTTTTTTATCAAAACCGGAATTCTTAATGCACCTGGCTCAATTTCATCGATAATTTTATCAAACTTTTGCATGTCTGCTTTGGTGGCATCAAAAACAAAGTCTTTATCAACGTCTTTTAGTTTTACTTTGAACTCTTTTTTAGGAAAAATATATTGTGCTATATAAGGATCATAATAATGAGATTTCATAAATTCAATCATCAATGATTTTGAGAAATTTGAAAATTGATTTGAAATACTCACACCCCCTATAAGATACTTATGTTCTGGAAAACGTAATGTGGTGTGTACGATACCTTTCCATAATAAGAATAGTGGCATTGGTTTTTGTTGGTATTCTTTTATGATGAATGCACGCCCCATTTCTATACTCTGACTCATCATCGTATGTAGTTCTGGCTCAAAACGAAAGAGGTCTTGCAAATAAAAGCCATCGATTCCGTATTTTTTGAAAATTTCTGAGCCGAGTCCCATACGATAGGCACCTGCAATTTTTTGGGTATCACTATCCCATAAAAACATGTGGTGGTAGTAGCGGTCAAATTTATCAAGATCTATAGCTTCATTGGTGCCTTCTCCTATGGCTCTAAATGTGATTTCGCGTAAGCGGCCTATTTCTTGGAGTGTATTAGGCATCTCATCTGCAGGGGCAAGAAAAACTTCGTAATTTTTAGATTGTAATAAACGACGGTCATTTTTACGCAATTGATCAATCTCTTTAAAGATTAAATCACTATTTATAGAGACGGCAATTTCTTTAGGTTCTTTGGGAACTTTAAGGGTTTGTGGAATGTTGCTTAAACGACTTTTTGTTTCAAAAGATTTAGCAAGCATATAAGTTTTCTTACGAAGAAATTCAGTAAAACTAGGAAGATCTGTATATTCTTTTTGTGCAGTTACTTTTATAGGATTTCCTATACGTACTTTAATAGTACGGTTTCTTTGAGTGAGTAATTCACTTGGAAGTTTGGCAGTACGTAATGTACTACTTATACGTGATAATTGATAAAACAGCCGACTATTTTTTGCGTGAAAATAGATAGGTACAATAGGAACTTCTGCCTTTTTAATCAGTTTTATAGCGGCTTCTTCCCAAGGTTTGTCAATAATGAGTTTGTCATCCTTATAGGTAGAGACTTCTCCTGCTGGGAAAATACCTAGCGGAGATCCTTCTTGAAGATGTAAAAGCGCATTTTTAAAACCCGTAATACTTGATTTTACGTCTTTTCGATCCTCAAAAGGATTTACGGGCATCACATAAGGTTTTAAAGGATCTATGCGGTGTAAAAGGAAGTTGGCTATAATTTTAAAATCTTCACGCTGTTCAAGCATGAGTTTAAGCAATAGGATACCATCAATACCTCCTAACGGGTGGTTTGAAATCGTAATATAAGCACCAGTTTTGGGGAGTCGTTTTAGGTCTTCTTCTGGGATCTCAAATTTGATTTTAAATTCATCCAAAAGCGCATTTAAAAAATCAAGATCGTTTAAGTGTTTATTGCGATCGTAGATTTTGTTTAAGCTGGAAATTTTAAGAGTCTTCATAAGTGACCAACCCAAGAAAGTACCGAAAAAGCCAAATTTATCAGCTTTTATAGCTTGTGCAACTTCTTTTGCGGTCACTAAACTCATCAATTACGTCTTTAAACTAAGGAGTCAAATATACAATACTTACTCTTCTTTTAATACATACTGAGTAACTGTTCTGTTTTCTTGTTTTAAAAGCACTTTCCGACCGTGTAGAAGTGTATTCCTCTCATTTGAAGAAGCGTGTCTTACAGTAAGTAAAGTAACACCTTCATTCCATCGCACTTTATACGTTGCTTTAAGTTTTTTTACTAAGGATTCTAGCGTATTAAACTTATTTTCGATACAAACAGAGAAGCTAATAGCAGAGTTTTGCATCATGGTTACTTTCATTTTATAGGTGTGTAATAATTTGAAAATATCACTTATGTTTTCTTCCATAATAAAACTAAAATCAATAGAAGATAATGAAAGAAGGATTTGATTTTTCTTTACGATATAACAAGCAACCATAGGATCAAGTTGTATTCCTTTTCCTATAAATGTTCCAAGATCATCAGGCGTTATAAAAGATTTTACGTAAAGAGGTATTTCTTTTCTCTGTAATGGTTGTAGTGTCTTTGGATGTATAACAGAAGCTCCGTAAAATGCCATTTCAATGGCTTCATTGTATGAAATACGTTTTAATAATTTGGTGTTTTTGAAGACGCTAGGATCAGCATTTAAAACTCCCGGAACATCTTTCCAAATAGTCAAATTATGTGCATTTAAACAATACGCAAAAATAGCGCCTGTATAGTCACTTCCTTCTCTACCAAGGGTTGTTGTAAAGTTGTTTTCGTCAGAAGCAATAAAGCCTTGTGTAATAAAAAGACCGTCTTTTTGAACGGCATTTTGAATCTTCTTTTGTGTCGTTTCCCAATCTACGTGAGCGTCTCTATAGCTTGTGTCTGTTTTTATAAGTTCGCGTGCATCAAGCCATTGATTTTTGATCTTATTTTCAGAAAGAAAGGCACTTACAATTTTTGTAGAGGTGAGTTCACCATAGCAGATGACTTGGTCGTATACAAAATCATAATTAGGTGATTTATTACGCTCAAGAAAACTTTTTAAGTTTTTAAATAGCGTATGTACGGTTTCAAAAATAGGATGCCCTTCAGGAAAGAGTATAGAGATGATATCAAAATGATATGTATAAGATGCTTCTATAGCTTCTGAAACTTGATCTTTATTTGTAAAGTATGCGTGTATTACTTTTTCTAGTGCATTGGTTGTTTTACCCATCGCAGATATAACAATAAGCGTATTTTTAACACCTGTTTTTTGTAAGACAGTGAGTATGTTTTTTACACTTTCTGCATCTTTTACGGAAGCTCCTCCAAATTTGAATACTTGCATTTTTTAGATTGTCTTTATACTATGTGGCAAAAATAATTCAAAAGGTTAAATGTACTCATTCCCAGATTTTTTATTCGCTTTCGCGAAAGCGTAAAAACACATACACGCAAATTATATTTTTTGTCAAGGAAATGGGTATCCTTTACGATATGGAATGAATATATTTTTGTAATCTCTCTTTATTCATTTGAACAAGATGCCAATCTTTTAAGAAAAGGGCGCCACTATTCTCATAAAAAGTGATAGCATCTGTATTCCAATCTAAAACAACCCATTCCACTCTATTCACATCCTGTGATACTGCATAACGCATTACTTGATTGTATAATGCCTTACCATATCCTTTTCCTCTATATTTTTTTGAAACAATAAGGTCTTCGAGATGTAGTGATTTGCCTTCCCAAGTAGAGAATCTATAGTAGACCAATGCCATTCCCACAATCTCCTCCTCATCTTCTGCCACAAAACAAGTAAACAAAGGGTTTGCTCCTGTTCCATAGGTGATCAATGTTTCGACTGAGATATGAACAGCATCAGGTTCGTTTTCAAAAACTGCAAGCTCAGTGATAAGAGCAAGTACAGCTGGCATATCTTCGGCTTTTGCCTTGCGAATAGGGTGATTCATAAGAAATCTGGTTTAAGTAAGCGAAAGTAAAAAATATATATAGAAGTCATCTGGACTTTTTATGATTCCCTACAAAATGACCATTTTGCGTTCATATTTTGTCTTTTTTATCACTATGTAGCGATGCTACATAGTTCAAAAAAGCTTTCATCTGAGAAAAAAAGCCTCTTTTTTCGCTTGAATAAAAAAAGTCTAGATGACTTCTTAGATAAAAGAATACGAAATCGTTGTAGTTATGGTGTTTTTTTTGAATATTTTTGCAAAAAATAACCTACACATACCAAATGGCTCGTAAAAATCAAACCCTAGGAGAGTTTATTATTGAAAATCAATCGGAATTTAAATACTCTTCAGGTGAATTATCTCGATTGATTAATGCAATTCGATTGGCTGCAAAAGTGGTAAATCATCAAGTCAATAAAGCAGGGCTTGTTGATATTTTAGGAGGAGCAGGAGATACAAATATACAAGGAGAAGATCAGCAAAAGCTTGATGTTATCGCAAATGATGCCTTTATTAAAACACTTATAAATAGAGAAATAGTTTGCGGGATTGGTAGTGAAGAAAATGATGATTTTATAACCGTAGAAGGTCATAATGACGATCATCAAAATAAGTATGTAATTCTTATGGATCCACTAGATGGTTCTTCAAATATTGATGTAAATGTTTCTGTAGGAACTATTTTTTCTATTTATAGAAGAATCACACCTTCGGGGACTCCCGTGACCATAGAAGATTTTTTACAACCAGGGCGTAATCAGGTGGCTGCCGGATATATCATATATGGTACGAGTACCATGTTAGTCTATACCACAGGTCATGGGGTTAATGGATTTACATTAAATCCAGCTATAGGTACCTTTTATCTATCACATCCTAATATGATGTTTCCTGAAGAAGGAACTATTTATTCTGTGAATGAAGGAAATTATACCCATTTTCCACAAGGGGTGAAAAATTATATTAAATATTGTCAGGAAGAATCAGAAAATCGTCCTTATACATCTAGATATATTGGCTCTTTGGTTTCAGATATACATCGTAATATGATTAAAGGGGGTATTTATATGTATCCTAAAAGCTCTGTAAATTCAAATGGAAAACTTAGATTACTTTATGAATGCAATCCTATGGCATTTATCACAGAGCAAGCAGGTGGAAAAGCAAGTGATGGCTACACTCCTATATTAGACCTCCAACCTACAGAATTACATCAAAGAGCTCCTTTCTTTTGCGGAAGCAAAAAAATGGTAGAAAAAGCAGAAGACTTTATGGCTAAGTCATTATAATAGGGATATATGTAAGTAGTATCTTCATTTTTTATATATTTGATTTGCTGTAACGTAATGAATCCCTCTTGTATGTCTAAAGGAAGTAAAGAACAGAGTAATCAAAGTCAATTAGAATCAAATTCAAAGATAGATGCGATTAAGCAACTTATTTTTGGAGAAAATATGGCTGAATACAGCCTTGAGTTTGAAACCCTTAAAAAAGATCTTGCAAACAGGCGTCAGGAATTATCAGATTATATTGATGATACCCGAAAGGAACTCATGACCGCTATTGATAATCTAAGTACAGATGTTAATATTCGTATATCAGACTTAGAAGAGTCATTAAATGATAAGGCAACATCTCTAGATGAGAAAAAAGTAGACAGATCACAATTAGGCAATTTACTTATAAAGTTAGGTGAGAGTATAAAATCTTAATAGTCCTATTATAATCCCTGTCATGGACTCAAAGGAAAGACTTGAGATTTTAAAAGAAATCTTACTTACAGAAGAGCGTGAGTTTGATAAAAATCTTGTGATTAAAATCCAGAAATTAGAATCACAACAAGAACACCTTTCTGATAGAGTGACTCCAATTCTTGATGAACGTATGGACGACTTTGTCCAGAAAATGCCTAAAACATTAGGACCTGTAATTACAGAAACGTTAAAAGCAGAGATTAAAAAATCACAAGATGCCGTAGCTGAGGCATTATATCCTGTAATGGGTAAAATGATAAAAAAGTATGTTCAAGCGGAGATTAAAAAACTCAATGAAGATATTAATAAAAGACTTAATAAAACATTTTCGTTTAAGAACTGGTTTTCAGGAAAGGATCAAAATATTGATGCAGCAGCATTAATGTATGAGCAATATAAAGCAAGAATTGAGCAAATTATGGTCATTGAAAAAGGATCAGGATTGCTTAAGGCAAATTATGCAAAGAGGCCAACTTTGGATGAAGATATGGTAGCAGGAATGTTAACAGCCATCAAAAGTTTTGTAGAAGATGCATACAATAATGGAGAAATGGAATTAGAGAGGATAGATTATGAATTGTTTACAATTCATCTTCAAAACTTTTCAAATTATTATATTGCAGTTGTTATCACAGGTATTTATGATGATGACTATAAAGACAGACTAGAAGATGTGCTTTTGGATTTTGCACAATTTGTTGTTAATAGGAGCGATTTAGAAAATTCAGAAACTTTTACCAAAAAATTAAAATCATATTTTACAGATGAGCGTATCTAAAAAAATTGTGTTATTAGGGCATTTTGGGGTAGGAAAGTCTTCACTTCTTAGACGTTTTGTTGAAAATACCTTTTCAGAAAACTATACCGTTACGATAGGTGTTCATATCATGAAAAAAGAAGTGCATTTAGAAAAAGACAATATTACGTTAGTGATATGGGATGTAGAGGGAACAGATGATTTTACAAAATACAGGTCCTCTTATCTTATGGGTGCTTCGAGTTTTATATATGTTTTTGATGCTTCTAGACCTATTACCTACGGAGATATAAAATATAACTTAGAACACCTAAAAGAAAAATATCCACACGTTTCTGCGCACATTATCGGCAATAAAGTGGATTTGGTCGATCCTGACGTTCTTTTGAACGATTTAAAAGCACAAGACATTCAGCATTCTTATCTTTCCAGTGCCAAGACTGGAGAAAATGTTGAATTGCTGTTTAAAAACGTAGCAGCACAATTACTTGAGAATGCTTAATAAGCTTAGACAAGAATTTTTAGAGAATACGACTCAATTACTTATCGTAAATAATACAAATCAGGTTTTAGACACAGATGACTCCTTGTTTTCTATAAAAAAAGGATCTGATATTACCGACTTTCACCCCTTCTTTCATGTCATTTCCTCCCTTTTTGAGGACGATAGGAAACAACAAAAATTCTATTGTGTCCAAATGGAGATAAAAGGGAAGACATGTTTTTTTGATATTCGATCACAGGTTGATTTTGAAAAAAAACAAGTGGTGTTGTTTATAGAAGATCTTACAGATCATTATAAAACGCTACATCAAATAAAACAAGTACGTAACGAGTCTATCATCAACTTTAATATTACACAGGAATTAAACCACCAATTAAACGTAGAAAGAGGTTTTAAAAATAAATTTTTAGCAAATGTAAGCCATGAGATTAGAACACCCCTCAATAGTATCTTGGGTTTTCTAAGTGTACTTGAAAATACAAGTTTAGACAGAGAGCAGTTAGATATCATAGGAATCATTAAAGATTCTTCAAAAAATCTTGTCGCCATCGTAGATGATCTGTTAGATATCTCAAAAATTGAAGCAGGACATTTAGAAATTAAAAATAAGCGGTTTGATTTTAAAAAATTTACAAAGTCACTTGTAAAAACGTACGATTTACAAGCCAACGAGAAAAGATTACAATTTGTTACAGATATCGGAACTAACATTCCAAAATTTCTTATTGGAGATCAACTTCGGCTTAATCAGATTTTGATTAATTTGCTTGAAAATGCCCTAAAATATACTCATCAAGGCACTGTAACATTACGTATATCTACTACCTCTCGTAATATGCGTCGTATTCCAGTAACTTTTGAAATTATAGATACAGGAATAGGAATCCCCAAAGAGTATCTCACAACCATTTTTGAAAGTTTCACACAATTAGAAAAACGTGGTTTATTTGGTGGTTCTGGATTAGGTCTTAGTATCGTAAAGCAACTCACTCAACTCATGGATAGTAATCTTGAAGTGAGTAGCAAAGAAAATGAGGGTTCTACGTTTAAATTCACAATTTCTCTGGGCGTTTCTCATGATCAAAAAGAAGAGAAAGAGACACCTGTTATAAGAAACTCAGAGAAAAGAAGCGGAGGGAGTAAAAAGAAAAAGTACCGCATCCTTCTTGGAGAAGATATAGAAGTGAATCAGCTTCTTATGATGCGACTATTTGCAGACGAAGGAACCTATAGTTTAGATATTGCCAAAAACGGAGAACAAGTCGTACTCTTTCTTGAAAAATACCAATATGATCTTGTGTTGATGGATCTCTCTATGCCTGTTATGGACGGTTATGATGCAGCTATGCGAATACGAAATCATACCGATAAAAAAATAAAGAAAATTCCTATTGTTGCTTTGACAGCAAGAACAACAGAAGAAGAAAGAGACGAAGCAAAGGAATGCGGCATGAATGCCTACTTAACAAAACCAATTAATTCTGATCTATTGTTTAAAACAATAGATCGACTATTGCATCGATATAAGCCAAAAAAAGAGAAGAATTAAAACCATAAAAAAGCGACAATTTTGTCGCTTTTTTTATATATAATATTATGAGAGCGTTCTTAACGGTTCATTAATTTGATTTCCTCTTTAAAAGTATCTAGATCTACACCTTCATTCACAAGAGATAACGCCTTGTCTACAATATATTTTACATTAGTTGCTGTAAACCCTAGTCCTACAGCAAGTCTTTCTAACATAACAGTTTGTTTTTCTCCAAGTTCATGATCTGAATATACCATTCTTCCAAGATCAAAAAGACGCTCTAAACGGTTTTCATAGGAGATAGGAGGATTGACACTATGAGACATGTAATCTTTTAATATCGCTTTGTAATCTTCTTCTGAAATATCAAGATTTCGAGCTGTTCTATCTAGGAATTTTTTTTCATCTTCAGTAATGATCGCATCGCTCATTGCAATACGAACCATCGCTGCAAAATGATCTTCATTACGCTTGCGGAAACCGCTATCATATAAATCTGAAATAGACATATTTTTATCTTTAAAATTAAGACACAAATATAGCTATTATTGCATCATTTTTAATTTGTACATTTGGAAAACCCCTAATATATTTTTAATGGATACTTTTTGGTTTTATTTTAAAGAAGGACTCTTCCACGTACTCGATTGGAACGCCTACGATCATATTTTATTTATTATTGTTTTGACAATTCCTTACACCTTTGCTAGTTGGAAAAGACTATTAACATTGGTAACTGTCTTTACAGTAGGTCATACCATATCATTGAGTCTTGCTGCTTATGGAGTTGTAAAAATTAACACCACCCTTATTGAGTTGCTTATTCCTGTAACTATTCTGATAACAGCACTCTATAATATTTTTACAGCAGGTAAAAAAGGACGCAAAGAAAAAGTAGGAGTGTATCTAATCGTTGCCTTATTTTTTGGACTTATTCATGGGTTTGGATTTTCTACCTATTTCAAGATGATGACGGCTAGTACAGAAGCTAAATTCCTTCCACTTTTAGAATATACTTTAGGAATAGAAGCCTCTCAAATTATCATTGTACTTTTAGTATTAATAGTGAGCTTTATAGGACAGTTTATATTCCGTTTTTCCATAAGAGATTGGGTGATGGTTATTTCTGCAGTTGTGATTGGCGTTGCTATTCCTATTTTTAGAAATGCATTAATTGCGTTAAATATTTAAGAATCTGTTGCGTATCCCATAAGAGGCACTTAAATTAGTGGTTATAAATGAGTATAGGCGTATATACGCTTTCGCGAAAGCGAACTCCGCATCCTATAATACATGGCTTCAAAGCAACATAAATACGATATCGCTTACTTAAGAATGGCGCAAGAATGGGGAAAACTTTCCTATTGTGAGCGTAAACAAGTAGGCGCTATTATAGTGAAAGATAAAATGATTATCTCAGACGGCTATAATGGAACCCCTACAGGCTTTGAAAACTTTTGTGAAGATGATGAAGGATATACAAAATGGTATGTATTACACGCCGAAGCAAACGCTATTTTAAAAGTAGCTTCTTCTACACAATCCTGCAATGGAGCTACATTATATATTACCTTAAGTCCTTGTAAAGAGTGCAGTAAACTCATTCATCAAGCGGGAATAAAACGGGTTGTTTTTAAAGAGGGATATAAAGATCAGAGCGGTATGAAATTTTTAGAAAAAGCAGGCGTTGAGATAGTACATCTTTCAAATTTAGAGGATTCATGAGATTAAAAAAGAAATACATACCCATCCTGTTTAGTTTAGGAATTGTCCTAGGAATTATCTTAGGAAGTTTTCTGAATTTTGGCTCCTCTACAGACACCGCATTTTTTAATTCCAATAGTAAAAAAGAAAAACTTAGTAAACTTATAGATTATATAGATTATGAGTATGTAGATACTGTAAATACAGACAGTATTGTAGATGTAACCGTCAATGGAATTTTGGATAATCTCGATCCACATTCTACCTATATTCCACCAGAAGAGTTACAAGAAATTGAAGAAAACATGAAAGGTGATTTTGTAGGAATCGGGATTCGTTTCTATCCTTATCAAGACTCTGTTGCTGTCATACACGCTATTGTTGGTGGTCCTAGTGATCAAGTAGGGATACGCGGTGGTGATCGTATTATATCTGCAAATGATATCCCTCTTTCTGGACAAGCCATGAGTGATGATTCTTTATCTAAAATTTTAAAAGGGCGTGTCAATACCTCTGTAAATCTTAAAATAAAAAGACAAGGAGAACCTGAACTTCTCTCCTATACTGTAAAAAGAGATATTGTTCCCATTTCTAGTGTTACGGCAAGCTATATGCTCACAGACCAATTAGGATATATCAAGATTAATAGGTTTGCCGAGTCTACGTATGACGAATTTATAAAAGCGCTTAAAGAACTTAAGTCTAAGGGTGCGATACAATTAGCCCTTGACTTAAGAGATAATCCTGGAGGTTATGTATCAAGTGCAGAGGCGATAGCCGATGAGTTTCTAGAGAAAAATAAACTCATTTTATTTACTAAAAATAAATCAGGAAAGGTCAATAAAACCTACTCAAATCGCGGTGGTATTTTTGAAGAGGGAGCGGTTTTTATTCTTATTAATGAAAACTCTGCATCTGCTAGTGAGATTGTAGCAGGAGCACTACAGGATAATGACAAAGGATTGATTATAGGAAGACGCTCTTTTGGTAAAGGGCTTGTTCAAAGGGAGATGTCATTAGGAGATGGGAGCGCTGTAAGACTTACTATTGCCAGATATTATACACCTACAGGAAGATCTATACAGAAACCTTATGAACTAGGGAATAAAGATTATTTTGAAGACTACTTAGAACGTTATGAAAATGGAGAGCTTCGAAGCGCAGATAGTATTAAAGTCGCAGACTCTCTTAAATTTAAAACCCCTTTGGGGAAGATCGTCTATGGAGGAGGAGGCATTATACCAGATGTATTTGTTCCTAAAAATATAGATTATGAGATAGAGCACCTCAATTATTTACTGCGATCTGGATACATGCGTATGTTTATTTTTGAAGAATTAGAGAAAGATCGTTCGTATTATAATACACTTTCTTTAGAAGAATTTCAAAATGACATTATGATATCCGACACAATTGTCGAAGATTTTATATCTTACGCACAATTAAGGGGAATTAATTTAAGAGCAAAAAAATATAGGAACGTTTATAAAAGCTACCTAAAAGCCACTATGGCAAAACAGCTCTTTGGCGACAACGCTTTTGAACAAATGGTAAATCAAGATGATGCGATTATCCAAAAAGTCATAAGCCTAAGTGCCAATTAGGGGGATATATTATTATGGTTATAGTTGCATCTGTATTTGTATTTATTATTGCTGTTATTTTTAGATTACTAGATAACAGTGCTAAGCTATTTATTTCTAACGGAATATCAGTAAGTCCGTTTTATCTTCCGGCAGCAACCGTTATAGAAGAGATGAATAAGCTAGATGACGACAAGTTGAAACAAAAATTAAGACGAAACTTACTCTACCAAAAATTACATAAGTTATTTACAATCCTAGCCATTATTACTCTGATTGTAGGAATTGGTTTAGAGATCTACAAGCCAGAACTTATATACCTATTTTAAAGTGAGCGTTTACGCTCTTTTTCCTTCTTAGCAATTTTTCTAGATACGAGTAAGATAAGAAGGAGGATAATAGCACAAGTACTCCCTACAATACCAATAAATGCGACCGTACTATCACCTTGAAAAGGAGCTTCAAAATTGATCTGAGTAATATTATAAATAAGTAATAGTGCGGCAAGGATGATAAATACTGGAATAGCAATACGCATAAGTTCTATTTAAATAATTCTTGAATATTTGCAGTAAATAACTTTACCGCAATGGCTAGCAAAATTACACCAAAAACTTTTTGAATAATAGCGATTCCGTTTTTACCCATAAATTTTTCTATATGTCTAGATGTTTTTAAGACAATATATATAAGTATAATATTGATGGTAATAGCAATAAGGATATTTTCTATTTGGTATTCTGCACGTAATGCTAGAAGTGATGTTAAACTACCAGGTCCTGCTAGCAATGGAAATGCCAATGGAAAAACAGAGACTGTTTTTGCACTCAAATTTCCATCATCTTTAAAGATACTCACACCTAAAATCATTTCTAATGCTAGGAAAAATAGAATAAAAGATCCTGCTACAGCAAATTCATTAACATTAACCCCTATAATACTAAGAATACGTTCTCCTATAAACACAAAAGCAATCATAATAACGAGTGCCACTATAGATGCCTTTTCGCTTTGAATATGTCCTGCTTTTTTTCGCAGTTTGATCACAATAGGAATATTACCTAAAATATCAATAACCGCAAATAAAATCATGGTAGCGGCTGTTATTTCTTTTATGTCAAAATTCATAATAAAATCTTTCACAAGATGAGTGGCAAAATTACCATAATTTAAAGGATTATAACTGTATAATACGTGTGAAATTAATGCAAAGTATAGGTGAATTTATACGCTTTCGCGAAAGCGTATACAGGAATATTTTGACATCACATATTCAGCATAAAAAGGTTTTAACACCCAGAAATTGCAAACTCTTTAAATTTGTAGATAGCTATTTTATAGCTCATACTTTCGAGGTATCTTTGCGTAATGTTTCAGCTTAAAAATACCATCGTTTCTGAGGATATCATAGAAAAAGATTTTGTGTGTAATCTCAATGCGTGTAAAGGCGAGTGCTGTATCGCTGGAGAAGCTGGTGCACCACTTGAAGAAGACGAAGTCCAAATCCTTAAAGAAATCTATGAAGACGTAAAGCCTTTTTTACGGTCAGAAGGGATTGCAGCTATAGAAGCACAGGGAACATCTATCACAACAGCTATAGGAGAGTTGGAAACTACCTTGGTCAATGGCGCAGAATGTGCCTACGTCACATTTACTGATAAAGGCATTGCTAGCTGTGGGATAGAAGATGCGTATAATGCAGGAAAAGTAGACTTTAAAAAACCAATCTCTTGTCATTTATATCCTGTTCGCGTACAAAAATACAGTTCGTTTTCTGCAGTAAATTACCATAAATGGCCTATTTGTGATGATGCGTGTACGTTAGGAAAAGAATTGCAAGTGCCCGTTTATAAATTTGTAAAGGAAGCGCTTACGCGAAAATTTGGAGAAGCGTGGTACCAAGAATTGGAGGAAGCTGCAAAGGGAATTAGATCTTAAAGCTAAGTCTCGGTATAGGCTGTCTACGTTCTCAAATAGAAAGAAATATACTATGAAGAACATGTCCAAATTGCCAGAAGTAACCACCTCTATTTTTAGTGTGATGGGGCAGATGGCACAAAAATACGATGCGATCAATCTTTCTCAAGGATTTCCAGGATTTGATACAGATCCTGCACTACATGCACTGGTCACAGAAGCTATGGCTTCAGGGTATAATCAATATGCTCCCATGCAAGGCGTTTATAGTCTTAGAGAACAAATTGCATTAAAATTAAATACGCTTTATGGGAGTGACTATCATCCAGAAACCGAAGTAACCGTAACCGTAGGTGCCACTCAGGCTATTTATACAGCCATTTCTGCTTTTGTACACGTAAATGATGAGGTTATTGTTTTAAAACCCGCGTATGATTCGTATGAGCCTGCCATTTTAATCAACGGCGGAAAAATAGTATCTATACAACTCAAAGCCCCTGATTATACAGTAGATTGGAATACTGTTCAAGAAGCGATCACTCCAGCTACGAAGATGCTGATTATCAATACCCCTCATAATCCTACAGGGACGGTCTTAACAAAAGCAGATATGCTTGCGCTAGAACGTATTCTGGAAGGCACAAACATCATCTTACTTAGTGATGAGGTGTATGAGCATATTGTTTTTGATGGTGTGACGCATGAGAGTGTCGCCAAGTATCCTAAACTAGCAGACAGCGCTTTTATTACAGCTTCTTTCGGAAAAACATTTCACAATACAGGATGGAAAATGGGATATACAGTAGCACCCAAACATCTCATGGAAGAATTTCAGAAAGTACATCAGTTTACGGTTTTTTCTGTCGATCACCCTATGCAAAAAGCATTTGCTCAGTATTTAAAAACACCTAGTCATTATTTAGAACTAGGCACTTTTTATCAACGTAAAAGAGATTTGTTTTTAGACCTTATTAAGGACTCTCGATTTAAAATGACGCCGTCTTTAGGTACCTATTTTCAATTATTAGATTATAGCGATATTACAGAAGAAAATGATGTTCTTTTCGCCGAAAGGCTTATCAAAGAAAAAGGCATTGCTTCGATCCCAACCTCTGTTTTTAATCTGGATCAAGAAGATTTTAAGATGCTACGTTTCTGCTTTGCAAAAACAGATGAAACTTTGGAGAAAGCAGCTGAGATTTTGAATGGGATATAAAATAGTATTAGGTTTACAGGTTATGATATTTTAGTAATATTCTAAACAAGAATAAGAAATCACTCCTCATACCACCGCAAAACTCCAAAATCAAAAGGCGTCCATAAACTCGCTTTCATATCGCTCTCTTTAAGTGCTGAATTCGCCCACGTATTGCAGGTGTTATAAAACATATAATTTCCTTTGGCTCTATAAAAAGTATCCCGATCTGGAGTGTACGTAGCTCCTTCTATACGCTGTTTTTGGTTCCCATTGTGGTCAAAAGCAGCGAGGATGTACGCGTTGAGTTTTTGAAGTTGTGTGTCTGTAACAGGAACGGCAATCCATCGGTCTCGTTTGGAGCGATACCGTGTGACGTGAACGAGTGTTTTGCTTTTCAAAAAAGCAGCTCTAAAAGCAGTAGAAAAGGTAAGATCACCCCAAGTGGGCGTGTTTATGTAAAAATTTTCTTCTCCCCAACCAAAAGCAAAAAACTGTTCTCTAGGATGATACGTTTGATCTTCTAGTAAGGCAGGAATCATCAGATTTTTAGGAAGTATAATATCGCTATGCACCCCATTAGTGGTGAGATATATAATATGCTTTTTTTGAGCATTATCCGTTTGTTCAGCAACAGGAATATAGGTTAGAATCAAAGAAATGACGATATACATCACAGGGATTAATAAGATATATCCTATAATTTTTAGAAATCGTTTTCCGTATGTTCTCATGCTTTATAACGCTTTGGTAAGTTTTGCCATAAACTCACCTACTTTATTAGGTTCTAGCCAACGTGTCACGACAACAAGGTCATGTTTGCGATCTATAATAATGAAGTTTCCGCCAAACCCAGCAGCATAGTACACCTCTTCACCTACACCTTCCCAATGTCTAGCCCCTTTCTTATTGAGCCACCACATAAACCCATAATTCACGTTAGCAACAGAAGGCTCAATGGCGTTTTGAATCCATTCTGAAGAGATCAGACGCTCGTTGTTCCAAACGCCGTCGTGTAGAAAGAGTAGTCCAAAACGTGCCATATCTTCGGCACTGATAAAGAGACCAGCACCACTATGTCCGCCTCCCGTGACAGACTTCATTTGGATACCATCTATCTCTACCCACGCCTCTTTGTATCCATGCCATCTCCAAGTGGTAGAGGCTCCTATTTTATCCATCACTTCCTCTTTTAGAACTTGAGGAAGTGGCTTACGCCAAACATGCAAAAGACTATAAGACAATACGTTGACGCGAACATCATTATATTCCATAACGGTGCCAGGTGTTTTGGGGGTTGCGTATTGCCAATCATCTAGATCTCCTTCTCTAGGTGGGCGATCTGCCCAATCTTTACCACCCCACAGAATCCCCTGCCAGGCACTATTTTGTTGTAATAAATGTCGCCAAGTAATTTGAGAATTATGCTGTCCATCAAACGTCCCATCCCAAAGATAATTTTTTACAGGATCATCGACATTGGCAATAAGGTTTTTGTCTATAGCAAGTCCAGCCATGGTGGATAAAAAACTTTTGGTAACAGAAAACGTCATATCTACACGCTTTGTATCGCCCCATTGCGCCACGACTTTTCCGTTTTTTAAAATCATACCCGCGAGACCACCCCGTTTTTTTGTAGGCCCTAAAATTTCGTGAAAGGGTTCGCGCTTAAACCCTTCCAAAATAGCAATTCGCAAATCTCTAGAGCCTGAGTATTCGTTCGCTTTCGCGAAAGCGATCACATCAGCAAGCCCATTTGTATCAATTTCTGCTTCTTTGGCTGTGATCTCCGTCCATGCTGCATTACGCTCTGGAAAATAATACGCTTGTGCCGTTGCTTGAAAGCTCGTAAGACCTATTATAAAAAGTATACTAAGTGTTTTCATAGACATTAAATGTACTATATTCCTTTTTATAATAGAAAAAGCAGTCACCTTAAATAACTAAATTATTATATGTCAAAAGTAGACTTTGATATATTTTTAGGTAGAAATATGTGAAATGTATAGGTCTGATACTCTTACTTTATAAATTTTTAAAAAAATGACCTTGTTCAACAAAAAGAGATAGTATGTATCTTGTTTTTTTATATCTTCATCCTATGAATAATTCATTATTTGATGCAATACGTTCTGCAGACTTAGAAACGGTCTCAAAAATATTGAATGCGCATCCAGAACTTGTTGACATAAAAGATCCCAGAGGATCAACACCTTTGTTACTGGCAACTTATTACGGACATAAAGATATTTCTAATGCTATTTTAGAACATCATCCTAACGTAAATGCACAGGATGGATCTGGTAATACTCCTTTGATGGGTGTTTGTTTTAAAGGATATCCCGAGATTGCAAAACTTTTGATAGATGCAGGTGCAGATGTAAATGCTGTCAACTTTAATAAAGCGACAGCACTTATTTATGCGGCAACCTTTGCGCAGTCAGAAATAGCAAAACTCTTAATCGAAAAAGGCGCAGACAAAAATCATAAAGACGAGCGCGGGCACACTGCTTATGACCATGCTAAAATGCAAGGTGTAACTTCTCTTATGAAGATTTTGTCATAAGATATTTCTGTTTGTAGAAGCACGTTTAATACGTGATATCAAAAATCCCTTCTGTAACATTAAAAGAAGGGTCTCCTTCTATGAGCGGCTTTGTTGTAAAATAAAAAGTACCTTTAATATTTTTTCTTGTCGTATTGTGAGACGTTATCGTTAGGGCACCGCTTTTTGCAAACCCAGACTGCTCATCGTTTTCTTGATACTTCCCTTGAACCTTTAGAAAATCGTATGTTCCTGATGCAATGTCTTTGGGAAGAAATAATTGTATGTCTTCTCCTGTACCCATAGCTCCCGTGAGTAGTAGTGTATTTAAATTAGGAGGAATAAATCCAGAAACGTGAACGGCATCATAAGGCTTTCCGTTGATTTTAGCTTTTAAAGTATTTGTTAGGGTCTGTGAGGATTTTTGTTTTGTTTCTTGTTGACCACAACTACTCATCATAAGTATAGGGAGTATGAATAAAAAGAGGATGCCGGAAAACTTTATAATTTTCATAATTTAATTCTTTTAAAATGGATACATATTTGTTTTGTTTAATGTTTGCGCCTAATACAAGGCGCAAACAAAACAAAAATGGGGAGTTTTAGTGAGAGAAGTATACTATCTGTTATAAGCATTATTTCTTGTAAAGAATAATATACTCAAAGAATCAAATAGTATAGTGAGAGATCCCCATTTGGATGTATGGCTAATTTATTTTTATAATTGAATGATTTCTACACGTCTGTTTTGAGCTTTAGCCGTGGGTGTATTTTCGTTAGAAAGAGGTTCGGATGCTCCTTTACCGATGGTTTGAAGTTTTGACGTATCAACGCCAAACTCCTTTTTTAATATTTTTTGTACAGCAATAGCTCTATTTTCTGACAAAGGGACATTGACATCATCACTTCCATCATTATCTGTGTGTCCTACAATTTTGTAGGATTTGCTTGGATTTGCTTTCATGACTTCGGCAATCTGCTTTAAAGTAGCATACGAAGATGCTTTGATACTTTCAGACCCGCTATCAAAGGTAATTCCGTGGGCTTGATAGCTTCCGTTTTCAAAAAGCCTATCCGCGGTATGAACTCCTGTAGCAAATTTGATGTTACTCATATAGTAATGTTGATCTTCTGGGGTAATGCCTGTTTCAAAACGTAGCGTTTTAAATACAACTTCGTCTTCTTTAGCTCTTGGAATATCAAGCACTTTATCTTCATTCACATAGACTTTCATCCGTGTTCCTTTTTTTAAGATGGAGATATGATTTATTACTTTAGCAGTTCCTTGTTTTGAGAATTCTTTTGGCGCGCTTTTCCCTTGAAGATTTAATGCTTTGTTAGGTGTCTTCTTATCTAAATAAACGCCACGCCCAGACCCGTCAGCGACAGATACTGTGACTTTGGTCACATGCTTTCCTACATTTTGCTTTCCTAAATATTGATTAGGATCTTCCAGATCAGAGAGTACAACGTTTAGATATCTTTTAAAACCCCAAGCGTCAGGATTAAAATCATAGATGACATCAAATTCTAATGTGAAATCTTCTGGGATATCTGTGGGAATTTCAGAAAACACGTATATACCATATCCTTGACCGATACGCATCCAGTTGCCAGGAATAGTAGTAAGAGATACCACTTCTGCGCTTAGGTTGGTATTCCATTTTTGAGGTAAATCTCCTATTTGATCGGTAGAAAAATCTTCATAAGCAATTAATTTTTCTCCTGGGATAAAGTCATATTTGGAATAGGCTTCAAAACTTTCTTCTGCAACGTCTAGGGTAGCATCTTCATCTTGAGTGGTTGTCTCTGTATCTGAAGATTGTTTGTTTTTTTTCTTTCTCTTCTTTTTTTTCTTTTCTTCTTTTTCTCCATCAAAAACGTCGTCCAGTTCCTTATCTACTTGTTCATCTACTTTTTGTTCGACTTTTTTCTCTAGTTTTCTTTTTATTTTTTTTAAAAGCTGTGCCTCTGCGTGTGTACTACAAAATAGAGCGAGTATCACGATTAATAAAGATGTACGTTTCATAATGTGTTGTTGTTGATTTCACATCTTTATGCAAGGAATTTAAAAAGGTTAACACAGTGTCAAAAAAAAAAATTATTTTAGACTTCCTGTTAACTTTATAGCATCTATTTACATAAATGAAAAACGAACCTTCTATCACAACACTTAGAACTGGAGATTCAGTAGCTTATCAAGTGATTTATGAAGGAAATAGAGATGCTTTTATTGCTTTTGCGAGTAAATATGATCTGGATCAAGACGCTATTTTGGATGTCTATCAAGAAAGCATGATCGCATTGTATGAAAATATTATGAAAGGCAATGTAAAAGAATTTAGTAGTAGTATAAAAACCTATCTCTTTGGGATAGGTAAATTTAAACTCTATGAACAGTTAAGAGCTCAGAAAAAGCTAGTACTTGTCGATGATTTTCAGGATCAGGAAGTACTTATAGATGTAGAAACGACTAAGCTCACAGAGCAACAAAAAGCATTAAGAAAACATTTTCAAAAATTAGGCGAGCGTTGTCGTAATATATTAGAACTATTTTATTTACAAGGATTTAAAATTAAAGAAATCATGACTGTTGCCAATTACGAAAATGAAAATACAGTCAAAGCACAAAAGTCACGTTGCCTTAAACAACTTAAAACAATGATGAACCCCCAAAAGAATGGATAAGGATACACTTATACATAAATATTTCCATCAGGCACTAAGTGACCAAGAGCGTGTCGAGTTGAACCACCTATTGGAAAACGATACTGAGTTTAAAGCGACTTTTGAACTTGAGAAAGATCTTCATGCTGTACTTGTAGCCACTGGGAAAGAGGACTTAAAACAACAGTTTGTTGATTTTGAAAATCAAGAAAGTCAACCACAGGAAACATCTTCTCCTTCCTTTTTACGATATGCGATTGCTGCATGCATCATTATAGGGCTCAGTCTGTATGGGTCTAAATTCTTTATAAACACCACAAGTGCTGATGATCTTTTTGCACAAAATTTTGAAGTCTATCGTAATATTGTACAACCTATAGAGAGAGGTACAGGACTAGAAACTCCTGAAGAAGAAGCCTTTTTCAAATATGAAACAAAAGAATATCAATCGGCGATAGAAGGATTTCAAGCTGAGTTTTCAAAAACAGAAAAACCCTATTATTTATTTTATACAGCAAATGCATATTTGGCGTTGAGAGATACAAAAAAAGCGATTCCATTGCTTGAAAAGCATCAGACTTTTAAAGATGATTTTTATGAAAAATCACGATGGTATCTCGCGTTGGCATACCTAAAGGACAAGAATAAGAAAAGCATTCCACTCTTAGAAGAGATCAGTGCGAGTGAGGGATATCATCATAAGGAAGCTAAAGTACTTTTAAAAGCTATTCGTTAAGTTTTGTTCGCTTTCGCGAAAGCGTATACAACACCCCTAAAAGCAAGACTCCACCTAGTATATACCACCAGAAATACGATTTTTGTACAATAGGGGAGGTGTTGCCACTCAATACAAATCCTGCCCAATAATAGGGATGTCTTAACGCCTTATCAGATGTATTGTTGAGGTATGCTAAATTTGATTTTCTAAGCGCAATCTGCTTTTTATCACCTTCTTTTAAATGGGTATAAAATGATTTCATGATCTCCTTTGTCGATTGATCGTTTACATTCCATAAACTCGTCAGCGTACTATTGGTGCCAGCATAGGTAAATGCTCTGGAGAGACTTTGAAGGTCTTCACCTTCTTTTAATATACCAGTTCCCGTATTACAAGCGCTCAACACCGCGAGTTGCGCTGGGATATTATAGGTGTAAAGCTCATCAAATAAGAGCCGTTGGTTTTTAGAAAAAATAAGACTTGATTGCTCGGAGTCTTTAGATGCAGAAAGGGCGTGCATAGCTAGATGCAGAATATCATATTTTTCTTTTTGCTGTATGAAATTTTCTTTCGAAGCTTCTGTACCCGTGTATAAATCACCATTAAAAATAGCGTTGATCTCCTTACTTTCTTCCTGTGCAAAAGGAAGTTCGTAAAACCCACTTCGTTGCAGCGCCATCAAGTCACTAGGCATATTTTCATTTTGAGCATAAATAGGTGCAAAAACACCTAAACGTTTTCCGTTACTTTTCAACTCTTTTTGTACTCCTAAAAGCGGTAGTGAAAAAGCCGTGGAGACAGCATTCGATTCAATTAAGAAATTACCTTCTGGGTTAATGAGTGCCGCAAAAGGGACATAGCTCAGTTCGTTTTGAGTGATAAAGGTGAGTTCTTTTTTTGAGACATTTTCTAGACCCTCTAAGAAAGGGGCTACGAGTCGTGTGTATAAATCGGCAAACGTTTGTTCATAAGGAGCTGTTCTATCAAATATGATAGCTCGTTGTGCATCAATAAGCGTATTGAGTTGCTCTCGATCTCCAAGAGGTACGATTTTAAGATTGTCTTTTTGAATACGAATTCCAAAAATGCTTTTTTCTCCTATGACATATCGTATAATACATTGATCTTCTGAGAGCGTATTTTGAAATGCAGTTAGTGACCATTGCTCTGAAGCAATAGTTGCTTTCTTATCTTGTAACCGTTGGATCACTGTTTTAATACTATCTGAGGTTGCTTGAAGTGCAGTCAGATTTTCAGAGGCATCTGTAATCGCTTTTGATGTAATCGCATCTATTTTTATATCGACAATGTCTTTTAGGATATCAAGATTTTCGGGTATTTCTACATATATATTTCGCTTTCTATTAAAAGTTGCTGTAAGATGTTGTGATACGTTGTTTTCTATAAGGTTGACCAACTGAGAGGTATCTTCAAATAAGGCTTGATGGTCTAATACGTTTTGATTGATTTGAAAGATGTATTGCTCTAGGTTTGCATTAAATAATCCATCTTTATACAACTGATTAAATTTTTGAGCTGCGATGTATGAAAGATCTGCTTTTCTGTATAGGTAAAGAGAATCTTTAGTAGATAAATAGAGTTGGTCATAACCGTCTGCAATGGTTAGCATAGCATTGATCGTCATTGCTGAATTTTCTTTTTCAAAGGAAGCGATAGAAAGTCGTTTCTTATCTATGTTGCTACTATCTTTCATCAACTTTACAACAGCTTCTTGTAGATGTGTTATAAAGGATGTTTTGTCACCTGCTTTAAATGCAGCCTGTGCTCTTAGGTTTTTAACTCTTGCCTGAAATGTTTTAAAATAAGAAGCGCCTTCAATGGCTATGTCTTCAAATTCGGTATTCATTAGATCATATTGCTCAGCGTTAAAATACACTCTACCCAGCATAAACTTAGCCACACTATAATTATGGATACAATCATAGCGTTTCATTTCTTCGGTAAATTCCTTGAGATATTTCTTATTTTCTTCTGATGTCCAGACAATCTCCATTTTTAAAACAGCCAAGGAATAAGGTTCTAAAAAATCACATCTAGGATTAATCATTGTTTCTTTAATGCTTTGCATTTTTTGAAAAATGGTCAATGCATTATCAATATCACCCGTATGGGCATAATACCTTAAAAAAGGAAGGTAAAAATAAAGTCGTGTTGAGCTTTTTGCAAGCTCCCTTTCATGTGGATCAAAAGTGTGTCCTAACAACGTAGAGCCTAACCAGTCCTCTTTTTTGCTCTCTAGCGTTTTTAATGTTTTAAGTGCAGCATCGTAATCGCCATAGAGTAAGAGTTCATTTACATAGTTTCCTAATTTGTGGATAATAGGATAGGGATCTTTGACATCACTATTCAATCCAAAAACAATCCCTTTTTTATAGTACTTTAAAGATTTGTTTAAAATATCTTGATCGCTATAATTAGAGCCTATCCAGTTGTAATGTTCAGAGATTAATGAAGAGTCTACTGCTGTTCCCTGTTGCATAAGCTCTATGCCTAATGCATTGTAATAAGAGGATGCTTTGTAATTTCTTGAATAATTATAAAGGAATCCTAGATCAGAATAAATCGATTGGGTGGTGCTAGCAGATGCGTTTTTTAATTTTAAAAAGGTGACATATTCTTTACAAATAACTAGGCAAAAATCAACACCTTTACTTGGAAAAGCCGTCACATAATAATTACCCACAGAGGAACTTAAGTAGTTCAAGGAATAGTCATTAGCTGGAGTAACTTCTTTGTTTTTCCATACGGAATCTAAATACGTCAGCCCTTTTTCGACTTCATTATTTTGTATAGCGAGTGACCCTTGCGTTGACCAATATCTTAGTCTGTTAAACGCATATAAAGAATCTTTCTCGGAAGATTGTTGTAGAACATCTTTTCTAATTTTTAAGGCTTCCTCGTTTTTAAATTCTTTAAACTGCAAAGAGTCTGCAATCCTAGATAAAGATTCCGTTTGTTGGGCATATATAAAAGGAATACTAAGAATAAGAAAACTTAAAGTAAGTATTAATTTTCTTTTCATTGGTCTAACAGTTAGCTGCGAACTAAAGATACTTAAATTTTATAATCTCTAAAGTTTTCTACCCATTGGGTACAGCCATGACGATACATCGCTTCTTTGTTCTTTAGTCCAACACCCAAAAAGTCAATGTTTAGTTCTTGTGCGGCTTTTAAGTCCCACAACCCATCTCCGACAGCAACTATTTTTTTGAAATCTTGATTGTAAAAATTCTTAGATTTTTCAATAGCTTCTTGTACAAAACCTACTCTAGAAATGCTCGTTATGGAAGTTGCCAACACTTCTGAAACTAAAGGGATATTAGCATCTTTCATTTTGATTGCGGTTGCTTTAGGAAAAGCACCTGTGCCATAGGCAAATGGGATTTCAGATTTTTGAAAATGTAACAAAAGGTCTCTAGCACCAGGAATTTCGATAACAGGATCGTGCTTTTGAAGTTCCGTTTCTAATAATGTGTCAAGTTCAAATCGAAGCGAATCTGGTGCTTTCTTTCCAAAATTACGCTCATAATTATACTCCAAAGCATATCGATCTGTGTGGTGTAGGTAATTATCATAATCTGTATCGATGTCTTTCAAGCCAATATCCTCCAGTACTTTAGTGATTACCTTTAGATAGGTAGGAATACTATCGGTAAGAGTACCATCTATATCAAAAACATATAAGGTATCAGTTTTATTCATGTAAATTATCTTTTTGAGTTTTAGGGTACCACTCTTCAAAAATACTAAATATAGCACTTTGGTAATGTGTAAAATGAGCACGAATATTATATAGTATCTAAATCTCTAACTGATGAATAATCATCTTAATATTGCAATATCACGTTAATATAATTTATATAAAATTAATTTTAAACTTCTTGTATCTTTGATCGTATGAAAGAAAATCTTCACATTGCTATTATTCAGACCCATCTTGTCTGGGAAAATGCGACAGCAAATCGCGCCAACTTAGATATCTTATTAGAGCAAGTATCGGATGAGGTTCACATTGTTATTTTACCAGAAATGTTTACGACGGGATTTAGTATGAATCCTGAGCCACTTGCTGAGTCTATGAATGGGCACACAGTAGTGTGGTTAAAAAAATGGGCGCAACAAAAAAACACAGCCATTTGTGGAAGTATCATCATTACCGAAAATCAAAAGTATTACAATCGATTTTTGTTTGTGAAACCTAATGGAGAGATAGATTGTTATGATAAGCGTCATCGCTTTATGATGGCTGGAGAAGGAGAATTATATACAGCTGGAGAACATCCAGTACTCATAGAATATAAAGGATGGAAGTTGTTCCCACAAATATGTTATGATTTACGTTTTCCAGTTTTTGCTAGGAATACGGTAGATTATGATGTAGTCATATACGTAGCCAATTGGCCAAAACCTCGTGTAGCTGCTTGGGATGCTTTACTCAAAGCAAGAGCAATAGAAAATATGAGTTATGCCATAGGTGTCAATCGTATAGGATTAGATGGTAATGGGCTAGAATATGTAGGTCATTCTGGGATATACAATGTGCTTGGGGATGAGATCGCTTTCGCGAAAGCGGAAGAAAAAATAATCACAGCTACCTTATCAAAAGAACACATCACAACAACAAGACAGAAGTTGCCTTTTCTTGACGACAGAGATTTATTTACGCTTGGGTAGATTAATTTTTTTGTTAAATACTTGATGGAGGTACTATTGGTATTTTTATTTTCAATGAATCTTACTATATTCATCTCATTAAAAATCAATTATTATATACTATAAAGGCTATGAAAAATTTAATCTCTTTAGGTAGATACCTAACAAACAAAGAAAAGAAATTAATAAATGGAGGTGATTCTCTGCGTAATGAAAATTTTGACATAGAGAATAGGAGTACACGCTCAGGAGCTCCAGGAGCTGGGACCAATATAAGAATTAGAGGTATAGGGAGTCCCTGTTGTTGATAATGAAGTAATCAACTCTCTTTTTAAAGATTGAGATAATTGACACTTATTTAATCTTTAAGTTCAAGCGCCTTTATAAGAGACCAACTCGCATTTACTTCAATGTCTTCTCCAAAATGAATGACTTTTTCTGGCTGTCTTTTTTCGAGATAGTTTCCTGTATCATATACCTTATTGCCATTTTTATCTTCTATGATTTGGATAAGATAGGTAGCAGGTTTTAAGGTGTTAAAGTCAAATACTGTCTCACTTGTTGTATATCGTTCTTGTATTACTTCTCCTTTCAAATCAGTAAGTTGAATAATATAAGGAAAGTTTTTTGCATTCGTTAAAGTGAATCTGATATTGCCATAATCAGATAGCTCTTTTGTATTTGTTGTAAATGATAGTGAATCATTTATAGCTCCAAAAAAATCTGTCATCGCACCAGGTAATGCTGTAATAGTATATTTGGATTTTTCTTCGGTTTTAAAGGTTAAAGAGATATTTGTATTTCTTTCAGATAAAAGGAGTGTGTAGTCGATAGGAATAGAATCTTTAACCACACGAATAAGGCTATCTTTTATAGTCTCTAAAGGAATATTACTTTTTATTTCAAAAGGTGTATTAAGCACCATCGTTCTTCCAGTTTTTGAAGTAAAACGTAAAGAATCTGCTTTAGGTGTCCGTAGTTTTGCCACTAGGGTATCTATATATCTAGGACCTTTTACTTTAAAAACAAGAGAGTCTATTTCTGGCTTAGGATCAAACCAATAGTATAAGGTATCCGTATTGGTTTTTCGAGAAATCGTAGATCTAAAATCTGGAATGGTCTCTGTAAGTAAGTCAATAGAAATACTGTCTACAGGGCCTGAAATGCCAAACGTTATTCTATTAGATCCTGAGTGTCTAGGACGAGATGATTTAGTTTCTAGAACTTCTTTAAATAGTTTTAGCGTATAACTACTATCACTTGGGACAGTTATAAATTGCTTTAAAAAAGCAATTTTGTCTTTATTAGGTTGAAAGGTGAAATTTGCATCTTCGTCCTTCATCGCTATAAGCATATACTCGCCTTCTTTTATATTTCCTATTTCAAAGGAAGTAAGACTATCTAATGTGTTTGTTACATATCTTGGACGCTCATTGTAAATGATAGAATCTGTAAACGTACTATCTACTGTATATAGCATGACCGACACAAAATTATCGGGCTTACTTTTTAGCTCGTCTATAATGACTCCTTTGACCGTGAGACTATCTATATAATCTCCTGTGGAAAACACATATTTGAAATAAGAAAATGGATTGCTTTCATTGTTATCTACAATACTTTGTCCAAAATTAAATACATAAGTCGTATTAGGTTCTAGAGTGTCTTTAATTTCAATATTCACATATTTAGACGCAGACCCTTGAGGAGAAATAACACTATTTTCAAGAGGTGGAGAGATAATCAGTTGTTTTTGATAGTCTTTAAGCTTGATATATTCATCAAAATAAATACGAATTCGATTCCCTTCAAAATTGGTAGTATAGTTAGGTGGCTCAGATTTAATAAATACAGGAGGGATACTGTCTTTTAGACCTCCAGTAGGAGAACCTCTCTTTGCACAATTCACCAAAGTAAGCGACATAAACGCGATTACTCCAAGATAATAAAGGCACTTTTTTATTTTCAAAATGTATATAGATGTCGTATTCATGAATGTAGCAAAGAAACAACTAATTTTTAGCCAAACGAAATACTTATTAGTGAAACCTAATGTTGAGAAGTCTGTAAGACGCACTCAACATTGTGAGTTGAACTAATCCCGCTTTTCAGCGGGTTTTCTTAATCGTATTTTAACTCTGTATTTAATCATTTATTGCGCTATTGCCATCGTTGCGATACTTAACTTTATTTTAGGGATTTTAAGCAATTGTAAGGCACATGCTTCTAGTGTAGCGCCTGTCGTAAGAATATCATCTACGAGTAGAATATGTTTTCCTGCAAGCGTTTGGTTTTCGGTAATTGAAAACGCATCCAATATTTCATCACTTCGAGAAAAACGACCTTTGAAAACTTGTGTTTTTGTGTTTTTTGATTTGATTAAAACATGACCGACATGACTGGCTTCCAAATGTTTTGACAATGCAATCGCAAATCCAGTGACTTGATTATATCCGCGTTTTTTTCTTTTTTTTGGATGTATAGGCACAGGGATTACCACATCTATATTCTGATAGGCAGGTAATTGAGCTAGTTCTTGCCCTAGCCAATCACCCAAAAAAGCACTAATTTCTTCTTGACCTCTGTATTTGAGATTATGTAACAGCGCTTGGACAGGACCTTTCTTTTCAAAATAAAACAATGCCGTAGCCTGCTCTAGTAAAATACGACCATAAAATACTTTTTGAATAAGCGCATCGTTATACACATGAGATTGAGTAAGTGGTAAGTGATGCCTGCAACGTGTACAAATCATATATTCTGATGCCTGTAAGCTTTCAGAACATCCGTGGCAAGCTTTTGGAAATAAAAAATAGCGGAGTGATTGCAACATGCATTTGTTATTTTTTTTCTAATTTAACCCCTTTTCAAAGAATATAAAATTTCTATGAGTACTAAAAGTACTAAAAACACACTTCTTTTACTGACCATACTGCTTTGTGTAGTTGTTCTAGGCTTAGGCGCATACACCGTAAAGTTTTATGGTGAGGTGCAAGAAAACGAATCTCAACTTAAAGAAGAAAAAGCATTTATTGAACAAGAACTCAAGGAAGAAATAAAAAGATATAACGAAGTATTATCTGAAAAAAACATCCTAGAAAATGAGCTCTCTGATGCAAAAGAACACTTAGAAGATTTACAAAAACGCTTAGATAGCAATAAGATCACACAATCTATTGTAAGAGCGTATCGAATAGAACTTACGAAGGTACGTCGTGAGAGAGAACTATTATTTAAACAAAATGATAGTCTTCTTAATGAAACAGAACGACTGGCAAAGCTCCAAGCAGAAACACAAGATGCTCTGGAAAAGGCGACAAAAGCACAAAGCACCCTAGAAAACGATAACAAAGCCCTTATTGAAAAAATAAATATAGGAGCTCAAATTACAGCGAGTAATCTCATTGTACGAGGCGTCATACAACGCAACAGCGGTAAGTTTTTAAATACCTCAAGAGCAAATCGAGCTAAAATGGTACGGATTTGTTATGAAGTAAATGAGAACAAACTAGCAAAAGCAGGTACCCTGAATTTCTTTGTACAAGTACTTAACGGTCAAGGAAAAATGATAGGTGTCCCCAGAGAAGAAAAACTTTCTAATGGCGAAAGTATTCGCTTTAACTCACGTACATCTATTCCCTACAGTAATAAGCCTTTTAATGTATGCGAACTTGTGCTGCCAGTGCAAACTTTTGAAGAAGGAACCTATACCGTTAATGTGTTTCATGAAGACAGACTTTTGCTAACTTCGCCACTTGTCTTAAAATAACAGCACTTCAATTTCTTCAAATTAAGTGGTATCCCTATTTTTGCGATCTTATTAGTTTCATAAACCTAGTTTTTTAGATGGATGTTAAGGATATATCCTTGATGATAAGAAAATAAGAAGATACTCAGGTAACGACTTGTAAAGGCATATACGCTTTCGCGAAAGCGTGTAAAGCAACAAAACAATAGAGCAACAGCACAAAGAAATACAAAATACATTATGGCTAAGCAAGAAGATCAATTCAAGAAAGTAATCTCTCACGCAAAAGAATACGGGTATATTTTTGGGAGTAGTGAGATTTATGACGGATTAAGTGCCGTATATGATTATGGACAGAATGGCGTGGAGCTCAAAAAAAATATCCGGGAGTACTGGTGGAAAAGTATGGTCAATATGCACCAAAATATCGTAGGTCTTGATGCCGCAATATTTATGCATCCTACCACTTGGAAAGCCTCTGGTCACGTAGATGCTTTCAGTGATCCTTTGATTGATAATAAAGATTCAAAAAAGCGATATAGAGCTGATGTTCTGGTAGAGGATTATGCAGAAAAACTAAACCAAAAGGCAGAAAAGGAAATTGCCAAAGCAGCCAAATGTTTTGGAGATTCCTTTGATCGTGCTCAATTTGAAGCGACCAATCCGCGTGTATTGGGATATAGAGAAAAAATGAAAGCAGCTACGGGTCGGTTAGCAAAATCTTTGGATGCAGACGATCTAGCCGATGTAAAAGCACTTATTGAAGAGTTAGAAATTGTATGTCCGGTTTCTGGTTCAAAAAATTGGACAGATGTACGTCAGTTCAATTTGATGTTTGGAACCAAGTTAGGGGCTTCGGCAGAAACAGCAACCGATTTGTATTTACGCCCAGAAACAGCTCAAGGAATTTTTGTGAATTTTTTGAATGTGCAAAAAACGGGGCGCATGAAAATTCCTTTTGGAATTGCGCAAACGGGAAAGGCTTTTAGAAATGAGATTGTTGCAAGACAATTTATCTTTCGTATGCGAGAATTTGAACAAATGGAAATGCAATTTTTTGTGCGCCCAGGAGAAGAAATGAAATGGTATGAGTACTGGAAAGAAACAAGATTAAACTGGCATACATCCTTAGGGCTTGGAGAAGAGAACTATCGTTTTCATGATCACGAAAAATTAGCACACTACGCAAACGCAGCGACAGATATTGAGTTTAATTTTCCATTTGGATTTAAAGAATTGGAAGGGATTCATTCCCGTACTGATTTTGACCTGAAAGCTCATGAAGAATTTTCGGGAAAGAAATTGCAATTTTTTGATCCAGAATTAAACGAAAGCTATGTGCCTTATGTGGTGGAGACTTCTATAGGTCTTGATCGTATGTTTTTGGCTGTTTTTTCAAATTCATTGCAAGAGGAGGAATTAGAAGATGGGAGCTCACGTGTAGTGCTTAAGTTACCAGCTATTTTGGCTCCAGTGAAAGTGGCGGTATTTCCATTAGTAAAAAAAGATGGATTACCAGAAATAGCAAAGAAGATTGTTGATGATTTGAAGTTTGATTTTAACGTGATCTACGACGAAAAAGATGCCGTAGGAAAGCGTTATAGACGTCAGGATGCTGCAGGAACTCCATTTTGCATTACAGTAGATCATGACACAATAAAGGATCAAACGGTAACGATCCGTCACCGTGACTCTATGAAACAAGAGCGAATTGCTATTCAGGACATTAACGCAATTATTGAGCAACAGGTAAGTTTTAAGAGTTGGATATCTTAGTTAAAATACTATGCATACATAGTTAAAGTGGGTATTTGTAAGTCTTTTTTAGTTGTTTTTAAAAAGAATTTAAGTAAATTTATGAACTTTTTAACAAAAACTTTATACTAATTAGACTTAAAAAACTACACACAATGAGTAAGTTCATGAAATTACTTGTAGTTGCATTATTAGCCTTTGGCTTTAGTGTTACTGCTCAAGAAAAGCACCAAGCTACAAGGCAAGGTACGATGGCTGCGCCGATACTAGTTCCTAGTATTGCAGACCAGATTAAAAATGGTACTGTAAAGTATGCAGACAACACACCTCAGTTAGGGCATGCAAAAGGAAAAACAAGTAGTACGGTTATACCAGGAAAAGGTTTTCCAAAAGGAGTTGATCCTTTATTAGATTTACAACGTAATGCTGTACAAAGACGCATGAGAGCGCCTAATCTTGTATTCACAGCAGATATTTCACAAGCAACACCTTCTGATCCAACAGGAGCGGTGGGAGTCAATCAATTTATGGGAGCTTGGAATAGTGCTTTTAGAATTTTTGATAAAAATGGTAACCCAGAATCAGCAGAACTTGCTTTGGGAACTATTTTTCCAGGAAACAATATTGGAGATCCAATTATCTTTTTTGATGCAGAGGCAGACAACGGAGCAGGAAACCCTAAAGGACGTTTTGTAATCACAGAATTTGATAACAACCCTAATGGATTTAATGTAGCAGTATCTACAGGTCCAGATGCAATGACTTCGGCTTGGAATGTATATACAACAGGATTCGGAACAGGTGCTTTTCCTGACTATACAAAATTTTCTGTATGGGGAGATTCTTATATAGTAACTGCAAACATAGGTGCTACAGAAAGAGTGTTTGCTGTTGAGCGTAACGAAATGTTACAAGGAAATCCAGCACAATTTGTAGGATTCCCTTTACCAGGGATCGCTACAAATGGTTTTTATAGCCCACAAGGATTTCATATTACAGATGACCAGCATCCACCAGCAGGTACACCAGCACCTATCATCTATATGCAAGACGATGCATGGGGAGGAGTTCCAGCAGGATTTGATCATTTACAGATTTGGGAAGCGACTATTGATTGGGCAAACCCAGCAAATCACTCTATAGTATCAGCTCAAGAAATTCCAACAACAGCATTTGTTTCTGTTTTTGATGGAGGAAGTTTTTCTAACAGACCACAACCAGGAGGGCCAGATCTTGATGTATTGCAAGCAACGGTAATGAATCAAGTTCAATATAGAAGATTTGGAACTCATAATTCTGTAGTACTTAATTTCGTAATTAATGCATTAGGTACAACAGGAGAATTAGCAGGGATAAGATGGTATGAATTAAGACAACCAACTGGTGACGATACAGAGGATTGGGTAATCTTTCAAGAAGGAACCTATACTGCTCCTGACGGAAGAGATGCGTATTCTGGAAGTATGGTTATGAATTCAGAGGGAGATATTGCATTGGCATATTCTTCATCATCTTCAACAGATCAGATTTCTATACGTTATACAGGACGTCAAAGTACTGACGCTATCAATATTATGACATCTGCAGAAGAGCTTATCGCTCAAAGTACAGCAGCAAATCCCTCTAATAGATTTGCAGATTATGTACAACTTACTGTGGATCCAGTAGATGATTCTTTTTGGCATATTGCAGAATATTTTGAACCTACACGTCGTGATGTAGTAGCAAACTTCGAGTTATTAGAGCCAATGGCAGATGATATTGGAGTTTCAAGTATTGATAGCCCAACAGGCGGTGTTCTTTCAAATGCTGAGCCTATTACCATTTCTATTAGAAACTTTGGAAACAATGATATTACTGATCCTATGGTTCAGTACTCTATAGATGGTACAGATGCTCCAGCAGAAATGTACTCAGGTACAATTACAGCAGGTACTACAGAGTCATTCACATTTGCTACGCTTGCAGATCTTGGAACAGATGGTCAAACCTACGAGATTGTGGCAACAACACTTCTTTCAGGAGATTCTAATACAGACAATGATTCTTCTACAGTAATGGTAACAAATTCTGTTGAATTATGTGAGCCAGTTTCTAACTGTGCTGGATTTGACGATGGTGTTACATTATTACAATTAGCAGATCAAGATATTGCTGTAAACTGTGGTCCTACTGGATACAGTGACGATCGTGATATCGTATTTACTTTTGATCCTGATGGACCTGATACTTTAGACGGTGTCTTACAGATGGGGTTTGCAGATTCTATTTTTGCGATTTGGATTGATGTAAATGATAATGGTATTTTTGAGGCAGGTGAGGTTGTAGCAACAGAACAAGTAGCTACTGCAAACTCTGATTTTGCTTTTAGTTTAGACTTATCAGCGTTTACGGTAGCAGAATTAGCAGGAGAGCACACAATGCGTGTACGTGGTGAAGATGAAAGTACTGCTGGAGATGTATTAGATCCATGTGGTGATTTAGCTTTTGGTAGAACAAATGATTATACTGCGTTCTTCGATGAATCATTAAGCGCTGCAGAAGAAGTATTTGAAGGATCGGATTTAGTGATTTCTACAACAGATAATAATCTTTTTGATATTAGCTTAACTACTGCTTTCGATGGTAGAACTGCTATTAGCGTATTTAACTTAGCTGGACAAAGATTGGCTTACAATAATCTTACCAGAGAAGGAAATCAGTTCAATTATAATCTTGATATGTCTTATGCAGCAGCAGGAGTATATATTGTACAGTTTGATGCTATTGATGGTGGAAGTCCAGTAACCGCAAAAATCTTAGTTAAGTAAGGATAACTTTCATAAAACTAATATGAAAATCCTCGTCTTCATAAAAGACGGGGATTTTTGTTTTTAATAATCTATACGTTTGTGTATCCCATAGATACTTTCTTAAAGTATTAATGAAATCTTAATATATATGATTTTTTTTTGATACTTTTAACATATATAAATCCTATTAAAACAATATATTATGATTAAAAAACTAAAAGTAGCAGCCATTGCGCTGCTGGCTATAGGCTTTCAAGCCACGGCTCAACAAGATGCCCAAGGAGGTAGCTTGAACTATGTTGGACAAACTGCATCTATGCGGATAGTCCCATCAATATCCTCTAGGTCATCATTAATCCCAGCACCTGACTGGAATGGTCAAGAACCTCAAGACGGCAGATATGTAAGAGGCGTAAAAGCTGACGTAGTTCCTGGAAAAGATCCTCAAACTGAAAATGATTATTTCTCACTTCACCCAGGAAAACTAGATAAGAAAATCAATTTAAATAGATCTCTAGAAAATGATTTCGTTGTAAACAATAATGTAGGATCTCCCTCAGACCCTGCACTGGCTGTAGGGCCAAATCACGTAGTAATTGTTTTTAATACAGGATTTATCATCTATGATAAGGACGGAAATGATCTTACAGGACCTTTAAACGTTAACAATATCTTCTCAAATGGAGGATGTTGTGATTTAACAGCTTCGTATGATAATGCTGCAGACAGATGGATACTTACTTATCTATTTGTAGGCGCTGGTATGGAACTTGCTGTTTCTGATGGTCCAGATCCAACAACTGCAAACTGGATGTTATACTCATTTCCGCAGGTATCTGATTATAACAAATTATCAGTATGGCGTGATGGATATTATATTACAGATAACGGTCCTAATGATGTTTGGGCTATAGATAGAGATGCAGCACTTGCTGGTGATCCAGCCGCAAGTATTCAAGGTTTTGTGGTTAATGGAATTTCATCTCCAGCGGGAGGGTTTACAAGTGCTCAAGTAGCAAATGTAACAGATGATAACTTACCTGCCACTGGGGGAGCTCCTCTTGTATATATGAGAGATGACGGTTTCCAAGGAGTTACAGAAGATGAGTACTGGTTATGGACAATTGACGTTGATTTTGATAACCCAGCAAATTCTGGAGTATCTGTACCAGAAGAATTTTCAGCAGAACCGTTTATTAATGTTTTTGATGGAGGAGGCTTTAGTAATCTTACACAACCAGGTGGAGGGATTGCTATTGATGCCCTTCAATCTACTATTATGAACCAAATGCAGTTCAGAAAATTTGCTGCCCACAACTCCATTATATTTAATTTTGTAGTAGATACAGACGCAACAGCTGGAGAGCTTGCAGGAATTCGTTGGGTTGAACTTCGTCAGTCTGGAGATGGAATGCCTTGGACGCTTTTTCAAGAAGGTACATATAATGCTCCTGACGGGAAACATGCTTGGATGGGTAGTATGGCAATGGATAACCAAGGAAACATAGGTATGGGATATTCTTCTATGGCTGGACCTACAACACCAAACCCTACAGCCAATAGAGTAGGGGCTTTCTATACAGGACGCTTTGCAAGTGACGATTCAGGAACCATGAGTATTGCTGAAGTTGAAATTGCTATCGGAACTCAAAATATCGGAGGACTGCGTTTTGGAGATTATGCAAAGTTAGATGTTGATCCAAATAACGATAAGGAGTTTTGGTTTATTACTGAATATGCAAACACAAATCACGTTGCAAAATTCCAAATACAATCAGACTTTAATAACGATATAGGCGTTGTAAGTATTGATACTCCAGTAGACGGGGATTTATCTGCTCCACAAGATGTAACGGTTACGATTTTTAACTTTGGATTGAATGATGCGTCTGGATTTGATATAACGTATGATATAGATGGAGGTACTCCAGTAACAGAACCATTCCCAGGAACTATAGCAAGTGCAACAAGTGAGCAATTTACATTTGCAACACAAGGAGATTTTTCTGTGGTAGGTCAAACCTATAGTGTATCAGCTTCTACCGTTTTTGGTGCAGACGAATTTGCAGATAACAATACAACAATAAGAGATGTAACCCATCTTAATCCTAATGATGTAGGCGCAACAAGTGTCACAGCACCTATTTCTGATGTATCACAAGTGACGATTGAGATCCAAAACTTTGGTACTTCAACGCAAACCTCTATTCCTGTATTCTATTCATTAAATGGAGGAGCACCTGTACAAGAAACGTATACAGGATCTATCGCATTTGGAGCAACAGATACCTATACATTTACAGCAACTGAAGATCTTTCAGCTTTAGGAGATTATGTATTTGTAGCGGGAACAGAACTTACTGGAGATTCTGATAATACAAACGATGATACAACAGCGACAATTACAAATAGTATTTGTGAACCAACGTCAAATTGTTCAGGATTTGATGATGGTGTCACTCAAATTGCCTTAGCAGATCAAGATATTACTGTAAATTGTGGTAGTTCTCCAGCAGGCTATAGTGATGATACTGATATTATATTCAATTTTGTACTTGACGAAAATCCATTTGAAGGGGTTTTACAGATGGGATTTGCTGCTTCTGTATTTGCCATTTGGATTGACTTTAATGATAATAATACTTTTGAAGCAGACGAATTAATAGCTAATGAATTTGTAGCACAGGCAAATACTGACTTCGGATTTACAGTAGACTTTTCTACGGTTGTTGCAGAGGTTACTCCTGGGATGCACAGAATGAGACTAAGAGGAGAAGACGAAAGTACGGCAGGAGATGTATTAGATCCTTGCGGTGATTTAGCATTTGGTAGAACCAACGATTATACAGCTAATATGAGTGGTACATTAGGAACAGCAGATGAGTTATTTGCTGCAACAGATTTGCAAGTACACTCTTTAGGAAATGATCAATTTGAAGTTATTTTTAACGATACGTCAAGTTTCTCTCAAAAACTTCCTATCACTATTTATAATACGTTGGGTCAAACATTAGCGTACTACACGGTTGATAATAATGGCGCTGGCTACACAAAAACTATAGATATGTCTTACGTGTCTAGTGGTGTTTATTTTGTAAAAGTAGGTACTGCCGATTTAAATAAAGTAAGAAGAATTATTGTAAAGTAATTTTTTGAAATCATATATGAAAAGGGAGTAAATGCATATTTGCTCCCTTTTTTAATTAAAAAACCTCTTGAGGTAGACTAAGCCTATTAAATAGATGTTGATCTGACGGGGTACGCTTTCGCGAAAGCGCATAAAAAAAGATTAACTCTTTTACAGAACTAATCCTTTTTTAAATTTTATTAGTGAAAGCCGTTTTTTAAAGTCTAAAAGACACATACAAAATAGGGAGTTAAATTCACCCCAGTTTTTCAGCAGAATTTATGATGAATACCTTTTGTTTAGAAAGCACAGTTACTTTTTGGCTTCTATCATTTCTTCTATAGATACAGGAGTTGCTTTGTTACAACGATTCATCATACGCAGTCCTCTGAATTTAAAGTAGACCGCCATCCCATCTTTTTTATAACTATCTTCTAAATTGATCGGATCATAAAATAAACCATCTTTTAGTTTGATTGTATATTCACAATCATCCTTCTCCTTTGAATAGACAATAGTGCCGCTTGTATATCCAGTCGGGTCAAACGCATCTTCGGTTACTTTTTCTTCTATGGTATCTTTTGTCACTTCTTTGGTGTTTTTGCAGGAAGTAACGCATAAGAATGCTGCAGTTCCTAATACTAGTAGTGTAGTTTTCATAATCATTAGGTTAGGTTTTAAAAATTAAAGGTCGTGAAAATTTTAGAATAAAGCTTTCAACTGAATATTCCCTGTATGTATGGTTCTAGAGTTTTCACTTTTTCTACCAAAATAAGAGATGTTTAAATCTAAAAATTTAGTCAATCTTTTTTGAGCAATCACATTCCAAGTAAAATTAGTACCTGGTTGTAATCCTTCTAGTATTTGATACGCAACAGGGCTAAAAGCACTGCCATCAAATTGATTGTCTATATAATTAAACTCTCCCATAAGTGATCCTTTTTCTCCATCTGCAATTGCAAAAGAAGTGCCAAAACTATTTTGCTGCAATGCTTCTAACCCTCCATTGGTGTTTTTCTTATCTTGATAGGTATAAAATAAAGAGACTCTAGAGGTCTTACTTATCAAATAAGATATCTTAGGATTTGCCGCAGCATTATCAACACTAAAATTACGAGACGGAAAATTTTCTGCAATACTTTTTGTAGTACCAGCTTCTGCTTTAAAATTGAAAAGCCAACTTTCTTTTATCTTATGCAGGAAGTTGATTTGATGACTCTCTAACTCATTATCTTGAAGCCCTGTAGACAGGAGATTTGTTGATTTATTAGAGATATAACTATAGGTGGTGGTATAGACTTGCTTCCCCCGATTAAACGTAAGTGCATTCCGGAAATTTAAACTTAAGCCTATTTCATTTTCATCTGCCGTAAAAGGATTGATAGTAAAGCGTTCTCCTTCACGTAAAGATCTTCTGTCTATACTATAGTTGGTTTGGTTATAAAAACGTGATAATAACTTCCAGAGACCCTTTGAGCCACTCCATTGTTGAGGATTTATAGTGAGTTGGCTGCTCAATTTGTTTTGATGTGTTTGTAAGAAAATCTGATTAGGCAGTAGGACTCGTATAAAATCTGCTTCATCTTGAAATTGCGATATCTCAAACTCTTCCAATTGCTGTATCCCGTCATTATTATAATCATTCCACGTATGTGTACCTTGACCTTCATCTACAGCAACAAACGTAAACTCTTGTTGCGGTTGTGTCCCGCTATTGGTTTCAAAAACAGTGTTGAGTCTCAAGATGTCCTTTGCAAAACGCTGATCGTATAGTAATCGAGAGTTTAAAGAATTTTGAGCTTCTATCGTAGGATCTTCAAAAGACAATGTTCTGTAGTTTACAAAAACAGAGAGGTTGGTCTTTTTGTTTTTTACTAATTGCGATTTTAAAAAATAAGTATTCGAAGTATTTACACGCCGAATTCTATTTGCTCGCAAACTATCATTAATGCGGTAGCGATATCCTGCCTCTACGTACACATTAGTGCTATCACCTACGCCTACAAACCCTTCATATAACTGAAATCGCTGACTATCAGGTGTGATAGAATCATTTGCTTTGGTTACTCGAATATTGTCTTCTGTATAAAATTTACCACCGATCCATGACTTCTTAAGATCATATACAGCGCTACTGTACAATTTAGAAAAGTCAGACGTTACATTCAGGTCATTTGTATTTAAGACACTTGCATTGATAGCACCTTTTATTTTTTTTGATTGAATCGTACTTATTAAAGAATGTCTAGTACCTGAATAAGACGTATTAAAATCTAAGTTTTCAAAACTATAAAGTACAGATCCAAACTTTCGATTTTGGTATTGTAACCCGGTTGTTAAAAAACTCTGATTTCCCACCAAGATAAGTCCGTTGCCATTGGTGTTTTGAAGCCCCGTATCTAGATTCCAGTCACGATTAAACTCTACATTGTATAACCCTTCTACATTCGTAAAATTTTCCTGTACATAATCCCATTTCCCAAAGACTTCAAGAGTAGCTATACTATCTTTTTTAAATACTTGCTGTTTTGCATCTAGATGGGTAGCAAACGCATTATTATCGTCATCATCTACTGGAGAAAATAGGTTGAGATCATTTCGACTTCCTGCAGCTTCAAAAGCAATAGTTGTTTTTTCAGAAGGTGCGTATGTACCGTTCACAATCGCCAGCTGTAATAAGGTAGGCGCAAAAAGTCTGATTTGAGGTTCAAACGATCCTTGCTTGACACCATCTATAGGTGGGACATATTCAAAGGTACGCCGTAAGGTATTGGTGGTACTAAGGATATAATCTCCCTGATTGGGACCTACATTACTAAAACGCACATTAAACAAGGTCTCTTCTGGGTCATTGCTAAACTCAAAAACCTCCACGCCACCCACGGTGATTTGCCGATACAATACTTTGTTTTCACTAAAGGTATCTGGCACAGCACTAGGCGCTATCATTTGGCTAGGATCATCGCCAGCATTTGCAAGAACTGCCACTTGATCTTCACTTAACGTCTGCTGTAGCGGCTGATTTTTAGCATCAGATTCTGAATATACCTGTGCATAAATTTTAAACGTATCGCTTTCGCGAAAGCTCCCTCCGCCATACGCTATAAAACGCGTAAAATTACGTTCGCTAAACTGATAATCTACCGTGATACGCATCTCGCTAGTAATAGGAAAAGTCGGATTAAACCGAATCTCTCCCGCATTATAATCAATGATATAATCTTTTGCTTCGCCACGTTCTAAGAGAATCCCATTTACATATACAGATTCACTTCCTGAGACAATCAAAACAAAGAGTTCCCCATTAGGTCCTGTAAGTTTATACGGACCTTGATTTCCTTCTTGTCCTGTAAACACACTGGTGTTAAAAACACCTCGTACTAACGCGCCTGTCGCAAAAAGATTGGTTTTAGAATCTTCGTCATGATTGAGATCTGCCTGTAAAGACAACCCTTGTATTTTTTTGGTAAACCTGCCGTAATAGGACTCGGTATCTTGGAGGTTAATATCGCCCGCACGAATGTTCCAAGAATCACTAAAAAGCTCTATAAAAATTTGATCAAACTCATCTAGATTTTGAGAAAACCCTCCTTCCTGACTAGGTATATTAGCATCTTGTATCGAAGCCCGTAAGGTCACCTTGTCACTTAACTTCCCGCTTAATTGCAAATCTAATTCAGAATTTACCGTACTATTTTGATTGCTACCTACAGTGACCCCACGTACAATGCTTCCGCTAGTGTTAAGCCCACTAAACGGAGTAAACACACGCTTTCTTTTCTGATTTCTTAGACTCGTCAATCGATCTAGATTTCCTGAATTTGTTACAATTCGTTTTGGATCAAACTGATAATATTTACGTGTCAAGAAGTCGGGATAAACTCGGTATGTAATTACTAAGGTGTCTGTGGGGATGGCTTCTTTCGCTTTAAGCGAAAGCAAACTATTGGCATAATCAATTGTATACTTTGTACTATCAAGAGGAACGCCTTCTCTGGTAGTGATTTTAAATAAAGAAGGATTGATAGGTACAGAATCTAGTTGCATAGTATCCCGTAAAGCGATTCTTTTGGTGCGTACCTCTTGCGCTACGAGTGTGGCTGAGCAGAAGAGGAATAACAAAAAGTAAAGATTACGCATGATTATTAGAACTCGCTTGGGCTAGAAATATTTTATAAGCATTGTAAATCAAAGGTAAACTTTATAGCCTTTTTAACTTCTTATGCTGGCTACTTTTATAATTTAGCATTTTATCCAAATTATGTAATAGATTTTCTAATGCATACTTTTGGCTTAACAGTTTTTACGAGACATGAAAATTATTTCTTACAATGTAAATGGCATTCGAGCTGCCCTAAAAAAAGGATTTGATACGTGGTTGCAAGCTACAAATCCAGATGTAGTATTACTTCAAGAAACCAAAGCGACTCAAGATCAAGTGGATGTGGCAGCTTTTGAAGCCTTAGGATATCACCATTATTGGTTTAGTGCCCAGAAAAAAGGATACAGTGGGGTTGCTATTTTGACCAAACAAAAACCGAATCATATTGAATATGGTACAGGCATCGAATCTATGGATTTTGAAGGTCGTAATATTCGAGTAGACTTTGACGACGTATCCGTCATGAGTTTGTATTTGCCTTCGGGTACCAACATAGCTCGGTTAGAACACAAGCTGGAATTTATGGATTTGTTTCAATCCTACATCAACGATCTCAAAAAAGAGTATCCCAACCTTGTCATAGGTGGGGATTACAATATCTGTCATGAAGCCATAGACATTCATGATCCCATACGTAATAAAAATACGAGTGGCTTTCTTCCCGTAGAAAGAGAATGGATTGGTAACTTTATAGAAAGCGGTTTTATAGATTCCTTTCGTCATTTGAATAAAGAACCCGACAATTATACGTGGTGGAGTTATAGAGCAAATGCGAGAGCAAACAATAAAGGATGGCGTATTGACTACAATATGGTGAGCGCTCCTTTAAAAGAGAACATTTCAAGAGCCATTATTTTAAAAGATGCCATGCATAGTGACCATTGTCCGCACATGGTTGAATTATCACTCCCTTAATCTAAAATAACTAACAAGAATAACCTAAAATTAAGAATACCCCATGATGAAGAAAGTCCTACTCCTATGCCTTGCAGGAATAATGTTAAGTTCTTGCGTTTCAAAAAAAGTATTTGAAGACCTTGAGTCAAAATATGCAAGACTTAGAAAAGAAAACCGAACGCTTTCTAGTGATCTCGCTTCCGCGAAAAAAGACCTAGCCAAAATGACGAGCGATTACGAGATTACCTCTGAAGAATTGAATGCAACAAAATCTGCGCTGGCGAATTATAAAGGTAAATACGAAAGTGCCGAAGCGCAGTTAGCCGCTTTGCAAGCCTCTTACGATGCACTCGAAGCAAATAGTAGTGCTAGTATTGCAGCAAATTCAAAAAAGAACAGAGAATTACTCGCAGAGTTAGAAGTAAAACAAGCCGCACTTGCAGCTAATAAAGAAGCACTAGAGGTAGAACGTAAACGATTAGAAAAATTACAAAAAGACCTAGCCGATAGGTCAAAACGTATTGATGAATTAGAAGCGGTAATCGCAGCCAAGGACGCCAACTTACGCAATCTAAAAGAAGCCATTTCCAAAGCGCTTACAGATTTTGAAGGCAAAGGACTTACCGTAGAGCAAAGAGATGGTAAAGTGTATGTGTCCTTAGAAAATAAATTACTGTTTGATAGTGGTAGCTGGACAGTGGGTGCCAACGGAAGAACAGCGGTACAACAGCTAGGAAATGTTTTGGGAGACAATCCAGACATTGCCGTTCTCATAGAAGGACATACGGATGATGTGCCTTATTCTGGTAGTGGAAACCTAAAAGGAAACTGGGACTTATCAGCAAAAAGAGCCACAGCGATTGTCAATATTCTAAGAGAAAATACAACAATAGATCCAAAAAATCTGACCGCTGCAGGACGTGGAGAATATGCGCCTGTCGCTCCAAATGATACGGCCGAAAACAAAGCAAAAAACAGACGTATTGAAGTGATTCTTACACCAAAACTAGATGAAGTAACCGCTTTATTACAGGATATAGATTAAGTAAAAGTAAAAAGAGGAGGATATCTAAAAACAAATCAAGTGTCACCCTGAGCCTGTCGAAGGGTTTTGATAATCAGAAGGTTAAAAACTTCGACAAGCTCAGTTGAACAAGTTAAAATACATTTTAGGCATCCTCTATAATTAAAAAAATACCCGTCTACACGGGCATTAAAAATGAAATATACCCATTTACCCAATACAGATATTAAAGTCTCAAAAATCTGCCTAGGCTCTATGACTTGGGGAGAACAAAACACCGAAGCCGAAGGTCATGCACAATTAGACTATGCCACAGCACAAGGTGTCAATTTTATTGACACTGCCGAGTTGTATAGCGTTCCTAATGCAAGGGCAGAAACCTATGGAAGTACAGAACGCATCATAGGAAGCTGGTTACAAAAAACTGGAAAACGTGATCAAGTCGTCATCGCTTCAAAAATTGCCGGACCTGCCGATTTTACAAAACATATTCGTACGGGAGGATTTGCAAAACACGAACTCGAAGATGCTGTTCATAAAAGCTTAGGGCGTCTTGGTACAGACTATATTGATTTATACCAATTACACTGGCCAGAGCGCAACACCAACTTTTTTGGACAACTAGGATATACCCATGATCCTGATGAAGCTTGGAAAGATAACTTTGCTCAAATCTTAGAAGATTTGGACAGCTTGATAAAAGCAGGAAAAATTAGACACATAGGACTTTCTAACGAATCTCCTTACGGATTGTCAAGATATTTGGAAGAGGCTCGTAAAGGAGCTCCTAAGATGATTACGGTGCAAAACCCATATAGTTTATTAAATAGAAAAGATGAGGTTGGACTTACAGAAATCATGCATAGGGAAGAGGTAGGGCTTTTGCCATACTCTCCCCTTGGTTTTGGACAATTAACAGGGAAGTATCTTGACGGATATCCACCCAATGCGAGAGTTACCTTATTTCCAAATTACAGTAGATACCATAGCGAGAACGGTTTTGCTGCTACTAGACGCTATAAAGAAATTGCAGACGCCCACGGATTAAGCCTTACACAAATGGCACTTGCTTTTGTAAATACGAGGCCTTTTGTAACGGCAAATATCATTGGCGCTACTTCTATAGAACAGCTTACTGAAAATATAGACAGTATCAACGTTCAACTGTCTGATGAAGTCTTAAAAGCAATTAATGAGGTACATGCAGAAATTCCAAATCCTGCGCCTTGATATCATATACACGCTTTCGCGAAAGCGTATGAAAAACAAAACCCACAACAGGATATATTATTCATGTTGTGGGTTTTTAATTTTCTAAAAAAAGTAAATCTTACCCAAACAAATGCCGAACAACATCGTGTACTTTGGCAACTTTAATGATGTTGATGGTGTAGTTGTGATCTGGGATTTTACAATATTTGGAAATAATAATTCCTTTAAATCCTAATTTTTCTGCTTCGTGAATGCGTTGCTCTACACGCGTCACAGGACGTACTTCTCCTGCAAGACCAATTTCTGCAGCAAGGCATAAGGATTTATCTATGGCAATATCTACATTACTAGAAAGCACTGCAGCGATAACGGCAAGATCAATCGCGGGATCATCTACAGAAATACCTCCTGTTACATTGAGGAATACATCTTTGGCGCCTAGTTTAAAACCTGCACGCTTTTCTAAAACAGCGAGTAGCATATTGAGGCGTTTTGCATTATATCCCGTAGCACTCCGTTGAGGTGTTCCATATACTGCGGAACTTACGAGGGCTTGTATTTCAATCATAAGAGGGCGTAAGCCTTCAAGAGTCGCAGCAATAGCCGTACCACTTAACTCTTCGTCATTTTTTGATATTAAGACTTCGCTAGGATTGGATACTTCACGTAAACCACTGCCTTGCATTTCGTAAATTCCTAACTCATTAGTGCTTCCAAAACGGTTTTTATGCGCTCTTAAAATACGGTATACATGGTTACGATCTCCTTCAAACTGTAGTACCGTATCTACCATGTGTTCTAAAATCTTGGGACCTGCAATATTTCCGTCTTTGGTGATATGTCCAATCAGGATAACAGGAGTAGCGGTCTCTTTGGCATATTTAATAAGTTCTGATGTGGTCTCGCGTATCTGTGAGATACTTCCAGGGCTACTTTCTATATGATTGGTGTGTAGTGTTTGTATAGAATCTATGATGACAATATCAGGTTGTATTTCTGCAATATGTCTAAAGATATGTTGGGTTTTTGTCTCCGCAAGGATATAGCATTGACCACTATCTGGATGAATCCGATCTGCTCGCATTTTGATTTGCTGCTGACTTTCCTCTCCTGAGACATAAAGGGTTTTGTAAGGGAGATTTAAGGATATTTGTAGGCAGAGTGTACTTTTTCCGATTCCAGGTTCTCCTCCTAATAAGGTTAATGATCCAGGCACAAGACCTCCACCAAGCACTCGGTTGAGTTCGCCATTTTTGGTATCAAGTCTGATTTCAGCAGACGTGGTGATCTCGTTTATTTTTAAAGGTTTGTTGGTGCGAGTATTCGCTTTCGCGAAAGCGGTATCCTGTTTCCAGTCCTTTGTCTCTGCTTTTTGAATCACTTCTTCAACAATGGTATTCCACTGTTTACAGGCATGACATTGTCCTTGCCATTTGGCATGCTGGGTACCGCAATTTTGACAGAAGAAGGTGGTTTTTGTTTTTGCCATTGATGAGTTTTGCTTTGCTAAAATACTCGTAAATAATCCTCGGAGCAAGCTTAAGAAGTATTCAACAGAATGTTTTTTAAATTTTTGGAGTTAGCTTCAAGGTATCAAATCCCAATCTTAAATAGAAACAAGCTTCAAACCCTTATAAAAACAGTGCTTCATTACTAAAAAATAGGTAAAAATACGGGTTTTTTAATAGTACGAACACTCTATATTTGCACTGTCAGAAACAATATGTGTTTTGACAGAATATTTGATTGGGGGATTGAATATTACATAAAGAGCAGTTACTTAGTAACTGCTCTTTCTAGTTGTATGGTATAGGAATAAATAGGGTTTGATTATTTAATACCCAAAATCTGCTTTAATTTGATCTGCTTTATCAAGCATTAAATCTTTGGTTAAGAAAGAAATTTCTTCTAGTAAAAAGGCATTTTGATACGTTCGCATCGCTTTTTTTGGTTCTCCTGATTTTTCCAAAGAGAGCGCAATATAATAATTACCTAGCATCGTGTCTGGATATTGCTTTCTGGCAAGTTGACCAAGTTGCTCCATATCCTCCCAATTAGATTTTTTTTCTAGTGCTTTGCCGACCGCAACAATATCATTAACGCGTATAGGGTCGTCTAGTCCAAAAAGCTGTTTTACCGTCGTGTACTTATCAATAAGATAGGTGTACGGAGAACCGTCTAATTTAAGTAATACTTCTTTGTATTCTTTTTTGCTAATGGGGCGATATATAGAAAATATTTGTTCAATAGCCTTAGGGATCGCTCTCCCTACCAAAGAGTAATGAGTGGCTCCTTCAAAATTGTCATAATAATACTTTAGGTTGGTATTTGAAACAAGGTTTATTTGACTATTTAGAGGCTCTATGGTTTCGCGTAGGACGCTAATATCTTCTGTAGCAGTGGCTAGATAGTAAAATATTTTTTGTTCTGTCGCGCCTAGTCTTGCCACAAGACGTGTTTCCATTTCTGGAGCCAAATCAGGGCTTAGTGATATATATCCTTGAAAAAGTGCAGGGCTCTTCATAAGGTAATAGTTCATAAAATTGGCAGTAAGATCATGACCTACCACCAGTCTAAACTGATTGGTACGATACTTTTCGTCAAGCCAAGGCATTAATTCCAAACCTATAAATTCAAAAAAGGCAGCGCCTCCATCTACAGGCAAATAACTTACATCATCATAGTAGGTGTCTTGATCTCTGGTATTTACTTGGTTGATGCCTACAACAATAGTTTCTGGCATTTCTTCCCAATAGCTGTAGTAATCTACATTACCCGCTACGGGTTCAAATAAGTAGTCTCCATCTAAGACAATAATAACCGGATAGGTCTTTTCTAGATTAGATTCATAATTACGCGGTAACTGTATCTTGAGTTGGCGTTTTCCATCTAGTTTTATAGAGGAGATTTCTTCATATTGTGTTTGTGCAATACTTGCAAATGAGAGGTATACACATAAAAGTGAGAAAATAATGGATTTCATTAGGGCTGTTTTTTATTATGTGCTCTAAAATACAAAATTTTATCTGCGACGTATCACAAATACATAAAGAGCAAAGAGACCGCCTACAATAATATTAAAAATAGTTTGGGTCCCCCAGATGATAGAGCCAAAAGCGTTCCCATCTGACTCGGCATATCCAAAAAAAGTAAAAATGGCGACCATAGCGATAGGGTAGGCTCCCATGCCTGCATTTGTGGCGCTCATTGCAAAAGCGCCTACGACAAAAGCAGCAAGTGTGACACCTATAGAAACTCCTTGTAATCCTGGCACTGTGAGGGTCACAATCCAGAACATAGCGATGTACATAGACCAAATAAACAAGGTATGAAAGATGAAAGCTGCATTTTTCTTCATCGACAAAATACTTTTGACGCCTTCTAAGATGCCTAAACCAAATGCACGAATTTTAACAATAAATGAATGTGATGAATTTTTAAGGATACGTAGACCTATAATTCCTATGACTAAAAGCACCGCAAGCCCTACAATAGAAGGAATAGGATTTGCTTCTCTTTTAAAATAATCAATAAGTAGTGTAGACTGTAATATAATAGTCGTAATCATAATTAAGATCAGCATCACGAGATCTGCAATACGCTCTGATACAATCGTTCCAAATGCTTTTTCAAAAGGAATATTGTCTGTACGTTGTATAGAAACAGCACGTAATACTTCGCCAGATCTAATGACAAAGGTATTTGCAAAATAGCCTGTCATCACGGCAGCAAGGCTATTTCCAAGTTTGGGAGAATAGCCCATAGGTTCTAGCATAAACCTCCAGCGATAAGCTCTTGAGAGATGGCTTAACATAGAAAAAATAAAAGAAATTACAATCCATAAAGGATTTGCATTTTTTATGGTATTCCACAAGTCAATTCTTTCTTGTGGGCTCATTTTACCTAGCCAAAGCCACATTAAAAAAACGCCCAATACGAGTGGGAGTATAATTTTAAGTGCTTTTATCGCTTTTTTATAAGCCACAGGCTTACTTTAATAAGTTTGTGTTTTCGTCTGGAAAACAAAGCGTAGGTTTAAACTTTTTTGCTTCGTCAAAATCCATAAACGCATATACGATGAGTATTAAGATGTCTCCTTTTGCAACTTTTCTAGCAGCAGCACCATTTAAAGTGATCTCGCCACTGTTTCTATGTCCAGGAATGGCATACGTCTCTAAACGTTCTCCATTGGTCACATTTACAATTTGAACGCGTTCTCCTTCTATAATATTTGCAGCATCCATAAGATCTTCATCTATGGTAATACTTCCTATATAATGTAATTCAGCTCCTGTTACTTTAACACGGTGAATTTTAGATTTTACAACATTTACTAACATGGGGCAAATATACGTATTTTAGTTAATAGCCATATTGTCTATAAGGCGTATATCTCCTGCAAAAGCGGCAATAAACGCACGGTATTTTTGATGAGTACGCTTTCGCGAAAGCGGTCTCAGATTCTTAATATTTGAGATTTCAAAATATTCTAATTCAAGATGCGGGTTGTTTTCAAATTGGATAGCAACCCACTCTCTTAGTGCTTGCGCACTTTTGGAATCAAAATCTTTTTTTACTTGCTGGAGTATTTTATAAATAAAGGCTGCTTCTTCTAATTGTTGCGCAGTTAACCTCGCGTTACGACTACTCATTGCAAGGCCGTTTTCTTGTCTATGGATAGGACACCCTGTTATTTTAAGAGGCAATTTCTCTATTTCGACAAGTTTTTTGACAATAAGTAATTGCTGGTAATCTTTTTCTCCAAAAAAGGCTTCGTCTGGATTTACCTGTCTAAAGAGATGGTTAAGTACAGTCCCAACGCCATCAAAATGACCTGGGCGATGTGTGCCTTCCATGACGGTTTCAATTCCTTTAAAGTTATATTGCTTTGACATCACTTGATTCCCATACACTTCTTGAGGGGTAGGTGCATAAATAACTACCTTATCTCCGTATTTGCTTAAAAATGAAGTATCTTGCTCAAGAGTGCGGGGGTATTTTTCTAAATCAATAGCATTATTAAATTGGGTGGGATTTACAAAAATACTCACTACTATGTAGTGATGACGTTTTAATCCAAATGCAATAAGTGATGCATGTCCAAGGTGTAAAGCTCCCATAGTAGGTACAAAGCCTATAGAATATTTCTGTTCTCTTTTTTCTGAAACATATTTAGCTATTTCAGTTTTTGTTTTTATTATGTTCACTTTACCAAAAAATTAACGCCTGCAAACTTACTATATTAAAGGCAGATTGCATAAAATTTAGTATTTTTGCGTGTTTTTACACACAAAAAGTAATCAACAATACTATATATGAAAGATAAGAGGATATTATACGTGTCGTCTGAAGTAATACCTTACCTACCAGAGACCGAAATTGCCTCTATGTCGTTTGAAGCTCCTCAAATGGTGAATTCCAAGGGGGGACAAATACGCATTTTTATGCCTCGCTATGGCAATATCAATGAGCGCAGGCATCAACTACACGAAGTTATAAGGCTTTCAGGAATGAACTTAGTCATCAATGACTTTGATATGCCGCTTATTATAAAAGTTGCCTCTATACCTAAAGAACGCATACAAGTATACTTTATAGATAATGAGGAGTACTTTAAGAGAAAAGCTACATTTACAGATGAGGATGGAAATCTTTTTCCTGACAATGATGAACGTGCTATCTTTTTTGCAAAAGGCGTTGTAGAGACAGTAAAGAAGTTAAATTGGTCGCCAGATATCATTCACGTACATGGGTGGTTAGCCTCTTTGTTGCCATTATACCTTAAGAAATATTACGCTAGCGAACCGTTATTTAGTCAAAGTAAAATAGTAACCTCTGTATACAATCAAGGTTTTGAAGGGTCATTAAGTAATGAAATGATCAATAAGATTGCTTTTGATGGAATTGACACAGGAAGTATTACAGAGTTGAAAGACCCTACCTACGAGAATCTCATGAAGGTAGCTATTAGAAACTCTGACGCTGCTATTATAGGCTCATCAGAGTTGCACGAAAACCTTGCAAAGATACTTAATACATCTAAAATTCCTGTTTTGTCTTACAAAAAGAAAGAGGAATTCCCACAAGCATACGAAGAATTTTACACCACCAAAGTGCTAGAATAAAACGACTATGAAGATTTACAATTATATGAGAAAAGGCTTAGTAGCCTTCATCTTCGTATTTGCATGTGTTGCTTGCGAAGAGGATTTAGGAGAAGTAGGAACAGGTATTGTTGGAGAAGTAAACTTTGAAACCTATCTAGTTGACGATATAGGCGTTACTGCTTATAGTATGAATTATCCAGAAGGAGTTCAGACAAATGGCGTGCCAGTAGGGGCGCTAGGTGTTTATAATGACCCTGTATATGGTAAAACAACGGCTTCATACCTATCACAAATGGCGTTGTCAAGAACCAATCCAAATTTTGGTGACAATACGGTACTTGATAGTGTCATATTTACCCTTCCTTATTTTGCTAGACAAGTTGAAGTGGATGAGGATGGTAACAATACCTACGAGCTAGATTCTATATTTAGAAACACAGGCGGGATTACATTGTCTGCATATAGATCTAACTTTTTCTTAAATGATCTTGATCCTGATACAAATTTTGAAGAATCTGAAGTTTATTTTTCTACAGATGTTCCAAGTTTTCAAGGTGTAGAAGGTGATTTACTTTTTCAAGTAACCGACTTTGTACCACAAGATGATGAGATTATCTTGACAGAAGTAACTTTTGATGAAGATGGAGAGCCAATTTTAGATACTTCAGGTGAAGTAGTTAAGGCATTCTCAGAGCGTATCTCACCCGCGTTACGATTAGAACTTGATATAGATTATTGGAATACAAACATCATTCAGAGAGAAGGCGAAGATGCTTTTTTGAATATAAATACATTTAATGATTACTTTAGGGGTATTTACTTAAAAGCAGAAGACAATGATAATGATGGAAATTTATTTTTGTTCAATTTTGATCAAGCAAACATAACGCTTTATTACAGCTTTGAGGGAGACGATGATTCTGGAGAACCAGGAGAACCAACTAATGATGGGTTCGGAGAAATTTCTTTAGAATTCAGTGGCGTAAATGTGATAGATTATCAGAACCAGTTTAATCCTACCATTGTCAATGCTATCGAAAATGCTAACACCGTTACAGGAGAAGAGAATTTGTATTTAAAAGGAGGAGATGGGAGTATTGCGATTATAGAACTTTTCGGTCCAGATTTTGACGGAGATGAGGTTGCTGATCAATTGGAAGTACTACGCAGTTGTGATAATATTATCATTAATGAAGCTAATCTAACATTTTACGTAGATCAAGATGCATTAGGTGCTGGCGGAGGAGTATTAGAACCAGAAAGGGTTTTTATAGTTGATTTTGATAATAATAGACTATTAATTGATGGAGTTATAGACAATACTTCTGGAAATAATGGCCCTGTCAATACGAGAACAAATCACTTAGGTAGACTTGTTAGAGAAGTAGAAGGTGATGAATCAAGTTTAGGACAGAGTTATAGAATACGAGTCACGCAGCACATAAATAATATTATTAAAAATGATTCTACAAACGTGCGTTTGGCATTGGCAGTATCACAGAATGTAAGTTTGGATAATACAGCTATTATAGGAGGCACTGGAAGTATAGACGATGCGAAAAGAGTACCAGTTTCTAGTGTGATTTCTCCAGAAGGAACTATTCTTCATGGCAATCTGAGTGCTGATGAGTCCAAAAAATTGAAATTGAGGATATTCTACACATTAACAGAAGATATAGACCCTAACAGTCCTTGTGGACAAATATTGGGTTTAGATAATTAAATAACATAACATATAGAAGCATGTGCGGAATTGTTGGTTACATAGGATATAGAGATGCATACCCTATTATTTTACAAGGGTTACAACGTCTTGAGTATAGAGGGTATGATAGTGCTGGAATAGCACTTTATGATGGTAAAAATCTTAAGTTATCAAAAACGAAAGGGAAGGTTGAAGATCTTAAAAAGCGTTTAGAAAGTGAAATGTCTACTGAGGGGTCTATAGGAATAGGACATACTAGATGGGCAACACACGGAGTGCCTAATGACGTCAATTCTCACCCACATATTTCTAATTCTGGGAATCTTGTTATTATACATAATGGAATTATAGAAAATTATGACCCATTACGTAAAGAGCTTATCAATAGAGGATATACTTTTACATCAGATACAGATACAGAGGTACTTGTTAACTTAATTGAAGATGTAAAAATAAAAGAAGGAGTAAAACTTGGAAAAGCTGTTCAAATAGCACTTAATCAAACAATTGGTGCTTATGCGATTGCAGTATTTGATAAGACAAAGCCTAACGAAATTGTCGTTGCGCGTTTAGGAAGTCCATTGGCAATCGGAGTGGGTGACGATGAGTTTTTCATTGCCTCTGATGCAACTCCTTTTATTGAGTTTACAAACAATGCAATCTACCTTGAAGATGGAGAGATGGCTGTTGTGCGTGATCATAAAAAGCTAAAAATACGCAAGATTAAAGACGATTCTCTAGTAGATCCATATATTCAAGAGCTTCAATTAAATCTTGAACAGATAGAAAAAGGAGGGTACGACCACTTTATGCTTAAGGAGATTTATGAGCAACCTGCTGCTATAACAGATACCTTTAGAGGGCGTATGCTCGTAGATCAAGGCATCATAAAAATGGCAGGGATAGATGACAATTTAGACAAGTTTTTAAATGCACGTCGTATTATTATTGTTGCTTGTGGTACTTCTTGGCATGCAGGTCTTGTTGCGGAGTATGTTTTTGAAGAATTTGCTCGTATTCCTGTAGAAGTAGAATATGCTTCTGAATTTAGATACAGAAATCCTATTGTTTATAAAGATGATGTTGTAATTGCGATTTCTCAAAGTGGAGAAACCGCAGATACGATGGCTGCAATTAAACTTGCCAAAGAACAAGGTGCCTTTGTGTTTGGAGTCTGTAATGTTGTAGGATCTTCTATTTCTAGAGAAACCCATGCAGGAGCATATACCCATGCAGGTCCAGAAATAGGTGTGGCATCCACAAAGGCATTTACAACTCAGATTACTATTCTTACATTAATCGCTTTAAAACTAGCAAAGCATAAAGGAAAGCTTTCAAATTCTCAGTTTAGAGCCTATTTACAAGAGTTAGAGCGTATCCCTGCAAAAGTGGCAAAAGCATTAAAGTGTAATGATCAAGCAGAGTATGTAGCATCCCAGTATAAGGACGCTTCTAATGCGTTATATCTAGGGCGTGGTTATAACTTCCCAGTGGCTTTAGAAGGCGCACTGAAGCTTAAAGAAATATCTTATATTCATGCCGAAGGATATCCTGCAGCAGAGATGAAACATGGTCCTATTGCATTGATTGATGAGCAAATGCCAGTAGTTGTTATTGCTACAAAAAAAGGACACTATGAGAAAGTTGTTAGTAATGTAGCAGAAATTAAAGCACGAAGCGGAAAGATCATTGGTATTGTAACTGAAGGAGATGAAGAAGTCAGAGAATTAGCAGATCACGTGATTGAAATACCTGAGACTTTAGAACCTTTTACACCACTGCTCGCAACGATCCCATTACAATTATTATCATATCATATTGCTGTAATGTTAGGAAAGGACGTAGATCAACCTAGGAATTTAGCAAAGTCGGTAACTGTAGAATAATAAGTGTACTGAATACTATATTTTAGAAAAACCCGCTACAAAAGCGGGTTTTTTATTGTTGCCCAAGGGATTTCAATGATACAATGCAAAGCACCATTTTCTAAAAAAGCAGTGGTGTTATAAATATCTTTCATAGAAATACAATGTTTAAGAGATAGAGACACAAGTAGCAAACAAAAAACGCACATAAATTAGGATGAAAGATAGTTAACTACTCTGTTGATGATGTATGAGGTCAATCCCTCTTACATATTTTGAATTTTTAGATAAACGGGAAGAAAGTGTTTGCGTGAGTTTGCGACTTTCTTTATCATCAGACACCTTGTACTTTAATTCTAACACCACATCAGATAATTGTGTTTTGGTAGTATGATAATTACTAAAGTGAGGATTGTAAAAAACCATATTGTAATCTATGGTGATTCTATATTTTTCACAATCAGACAGAAAATACCTACGCTCGTAAGAATTGTATAAAGAAGGTGTAAGATTACTTAATTTTAAGGCAAGTTCTGGAGTATGATTTTCAAGGATGTCTTGATGAAGTTTCTCTTGAGTTTCTGTGAGAGATTTTTCTTGTAGGTTGTATCTATATCCGCTTAAAGCGAAAGACAGCTTATCCCCCACAGCACCGTATTTTTTTTTAATTTCAAAAACGGGGTTGTGTATGTTTTCAAAAACCTCTCCATACCATCGTAGTCGGTATTTATCTCGGTGTTCGTCTCCAGAGACATTTTGATGATAAAAATTCATTGAGTGATCATCATAATAGATGTTGTTGACGGTACGTCGTTGGAAAATTTCGCGAAAGCAAAAAGAATTTGAAAGAACCTCTGTCTCTATAAGATCTTCAGGAGTGCCATGTTCATAAATGAACTTGCGCTCATATCTGTGATTGCTTTTAGCGGCTGTTTTTCCCATAGTCCTTTCCATACATTTGGTCAGTCTAGTTGTTTTAAGTTTGACCTGAAATTGAATGTAGCTAAATTTAAAGCGCATTATCTATAAAAGTCACTTGCACTTTAGGATCTATAGCAATCAATTTTGAATTGATAGTATTTAAATCTTTTAGAGATTTTACTTTTACTAGAAAGTTAATAGCAACAGTTCGCTCTTCGTGCTTTATTCTTTTTATTTCCAATTGTTTTGTATTTGCACTTACGGCATCACTTATTTTTTGGATAAGTGCTGTTTTCTTATCAGTATCACATTCAAGGTTGATCAGTAGATTTTGTGTGATAGAACCACTCCCGCTTTTGTGTTGTAATATCACGATACTCATTAATACCATAAACCCAATAAGCGTAGGAAGCAATTGGTTTGCTCCCATTCCTAAACCTAGGGCAATTGCCATAAAAAAGTAGCCTAATTCTTCGGGTTCTTTAATAGCGGTTCTAAAACGTACAATAGATAGTGCTCCGACAAGACCTAGAGATAAGGCTAGTGATGACTTTACAATAGATATAATAATAAAAGTGGTAAGTCCTACAATCATTAAAACCTTAGAAAGTTGTCCCCTATTTGATATTGATTGCCCATATTTCTTATAGACAACAGCGAGTATATATAGCAATGTAGCACACAATAGTATATAGACTACATAATTTATAGGAGAAAAAGAATCTTCAAAGTTTAAAGAAAACTGATCTAGAAATTTATCCATAGGATCTGTATAAAGTTGTGGTAAAGCGAATGTAAATTTATTTACCTAAAGGAACTAAAGATTTACTCGATAATCGAGATTTAAATGTTTCGAGGCTTGTCTCAAAATCAAAGGGTTTGTTTCTTAAAATATCTTGTGGACTAGCCCCGAGGTAGTGTGCTAAATTTCCTTAGAGGGCAAACATACACGCACTTTTTTTGGATAAATAAATAAACGTCTGAGTGTTGAGTTTGAGTACGCTTTCGCGAAAGCAAAAAAAGCCTTATGAAAATTAAATACAATAGGCTTTTATATAAAGAAGAAAACAGTATCTTTGCGCCGTGAAAAACGAAGTATTTTTCATCATATATTTTGCTAAACATTAAATAGTTAATAATGTCAAAAGTTACAGGTAAAGTTGCACAAATCATTGGCCCTGTTGTAGACGTAGCGTTTGCAAGCGGAGCTGAATTACCGAAAATTTACGATTCACTAGAGGTGACAAACTCAAACGGAACCCTATTAGTTCTTGAGGTACAATCACACATTGGTGAGAACACAGTACGTACCATATCAATGGACTCTACAGACGGATTAAGCCGTGGTGTAGATGCAGTAGCCACTGGAGCACCTATCCAGATGCCTATAGGAGATGATATTTATGGACGTCTTTTTAACGTAATTGGAGATGCCATTGATGGTATCGGTAACTTACCAAAAGCAGGTGATGCAGGACTTCCTATTCACCGTAGCGCACCAAAATTTGAAGATTTATCAACTTCTACAGAAGTACTTTTTACAGGAATTAAAGTAATCGACCTTATTGAGCCTTATGCAAAAGGAGGTAAGATTGGATTATTTGGAGGAGCAGGAGTAGGAAAGACAGTACTTATCCAAGAGTTGATTAACAATATTGCAAAAGGACACGGTGGACTTTCTGTATTTGCAGGAGTAGGAGAACGTACACGTGAAGGAAATGACCTTTTGAGAGAGATGCTTGAGTCTGGTATTATCAAATACGGAGATGACTTTATGCACTCTATGGAAGAAGGAGGATGGGATTTGTCTAAAGTAGATAAAGAAGCGATGAAAGGGTCTAAAGCAACTTTCGTATTCGGACAAATGAATGAGCCTCCAGGAGCTCGTGCTCGTGTAGCACTTTCAGGACTTACCATTGCTGAGTATTTCCGTGATGGAGCAGGAGAAGGACAAGGAAAAGATGTACTTTTCTTCGTAGATAATATTTTCCGTTTTACACAAGCAGGTTCTGAAGTATCTGCACTTCTTGGACGTATGCCATCGGCAGTAGGTTACCAACCTACACTTGCTACAGAGATGGGAGCGATGCAAGAGCGTATTACGTCAACAAAAAGAGGATCTATTACATCTGTACAAGCGGTATACGTACCTGCAGATGACCTTACCGATCCAGCACCAGCAACAACGTTTGCTCACCTTGATGCAACCACAGTACTTTCACGTAAGATTGCAGAACTTGGTATCTACCCAGCGGTAGATCCACTAGATTCTACATCTCGTATCCTGACAGCAGATATTCTTGGTGCAGAGCACTATGACTGTGCACAAAAAGTAAAAGAGTTATTACAGCATTATAAAGAACTTCAAGATATTATTGCCATCCTTGGTATGGAAGAACTTTCTGAAGAAGATAAGTTATCTGTATACCGTGCACGTCGTGTACAACGTTTCCTTTCTCAGCCATTCCACGTGGCAGAGCAGTTTACAGGAATCCCTGGTGTATTAGTAGATATTAAAGAAACAATCAAAGGGTTTAATATGATTATGGATGGAGAGTTAGATCACCTTCCAGAAGCCGCTTTTAACCTTAAAGGAACGATCGAAGAAGCTATCGAAGCTGGAGAAAAAATGTTAGCTGAGGCATAATCACCTAAGCTAGTACTGAACTTTTTTCAGTACTTTTTAAACAAGTTTAACTATGTATTTAGAAATCGTAACACCAGAAGCATCATTAGTCAAAGGAGAAGTAACCTCTGTTACGGTACCTGGCGTAGATGGAGAGTTTCAAATGTTAAATAATCACGCTGCTATCGTATCACTTCTTGTGGAAGGTAAAGTGAAGTTTAACGGAAACCCTGAGATTGCAGAAGGTTTTGAAGATTCCTTTGTAAAAGAAAGTGACGGTAGATGGTCACTAGCTATCACAAGCGGAACTCTAGAAATGAATAATAATAAAGTGATTGTATTGGCAGATTAATTCTAGCCTATATGATCTAAATTGGTATATTTAATCCCTGCTTATCATAAGCAGGGATTTTTTTATGTTTTTAAATACTCCATTTCCCTTTATAAAATCATTTAGATACCATTTTTTAATTGGTATTACCTTAGGCGTCTTTACTGCATTTCTTATTATTTTTCTAGAGCCTATGGGAGCAAACAACTATTCTAATCCCTACAAGAATTTATATTTTACAGGATATGGAGCTATTGTTTTTTTAAGTTATTTATTCTTTGTCTTTCTTTCAAATATCTATATGCATTTTCTAAATGTATGGAAGTGGTTAGAAGAGATTTTGTTTTTATTTCTATTTATTTCAACAGGGATTGTAGTTGCTTTTTTTTATACAGAGATATTCATTAATAAAAGTACAGAGCGATTACACTTAGATGGATTTTTATGGTGGTATAAAAGCATGTTTCTAGGTTTTGGAATTATAACAGGGATTTTAATGATTGTATTAAGACGTTATTACGGTACAAGGACACTAGTATCAGAAAAGATAGACTCTTCTGGCAGTTTTAAAAATGAAGAAATGGCAGAGAAGATGATTCTCAAGGGAGTTCTTAAAAAGGACTTTTTTAAATGTGTGCCTGATCATATATTATTTATAAAATCTGAAGATAATTATGTGATTGTGTACTATATAACACCCCAAGGGACTAAAGAAAAGATGCTACGTAGTACATTAAAACATATTCAAAATCAATTGCCAGATTTTCTCAAAGTACATAGATCATTTATTGTGAATCCTAAGCATATAAAAGAACTTAAAGGAAATGCTCAAAATGCAAAACTATATGTAACGAGGCTGTCTAAAAAGGTGGCCTCTTTTTTTTTGCATTATTTTTTTGATTTCGTATCTTAATAACATGAAATCTAGTCCTGTATGGAAGACTAATAATCAGTCACAGTTAAGTCTT
>NZ_CALEMI010000077.1 GCF_937910895.1 uncultured Dokdonia sp.
AACAAATTAAAAAATTAGAAAAAGAAGTTATTGTTAAAAAGTATGTTGCTATCATTAGCAAAAACAAAATTTAAAAATCTTTTTTAGTTTTTTGTCACATAAAATTAACTCAACACACCAAAGAATTTGTAAATACTTTTGAGAGAGAAATTATAAAACTAGAAGAAGTTTCTGAGTGTTTCCATGTAAGTGGAGATTATGATTATATTATTAAAGTACTCGTGGCAGACATTAACGAATTCAGAGAATTTATGGTGACAAAGCTCACTACCCTAGATCACATAGGCAGTACACACAGTGCGTTTGTGATTAATGAAGTAAAACACACCACCGCTATTACCATTTAATATGCACGGATCCAAATACCTCGCTACCGAATTTTTTGTGCTTTTTATAGCACTTCCACTCAGTTTACTACTCCCCTACGATTTTAGGATTAAGGGGATCTCTATTTTGGTAGCTTTTGTTTACCTATTGTTTGTGATGTTTAGAAAAACATCGGTACGCTTCCGACTCCATAAAGGAATCGATTGGCAAGCGTTTGGAAAAACAACAGTGCTTAAATTTTTAGGCATCGCTGTGATCACGACGCTTTATGTCTATGTGATGGATGCTTCTGCCCTATTTTGTGTGCCTCGTCATACGCCTGGGCTATGGGTAACCATTCTCTTCGTGTACACGTTTTTATCGGTATGGCCGCAAGAAGTGATCTATCGCACTTTTTTCTTTGAGCGTTATGAACCCCTATTTACCAATACCAACTTGTTCATTTTTGTAAATGCGATTGTGTTTTGTATGGCGCATTTATTTTTACGTAATACGCTTGTGACGGTACTTACCTTTATAGGTGGATTGTTGTTTGCCTACACCTATACCAAAACAAAATCGACGACTTTAGTATCTATAGAACACGCTGTATATGGCAACTGGCTTTTTACCGTAGGGATGGGACAAATGCTTGCGTTTCCTGGGATGGATTCATGTTAATTCCCGCGTAGGCGGAAATCTCATCATTTCATGACGTAACACGCTTATTATAAAATTTCTGTAATACACCTCACTTACTTTCCAAGTGATGGATGCCTGTTAAACTCAGTTATTAATTACAATTCCCATCAAGCAAGTCTTGAAATGTAGGGTTGAATTCATTATCGTAAACCGTGTATGAATTTTCTACATCTTGTTGCTGTGTAAACGCAGTCAAATAACAAAAATCAGTAAGCATTGGGTTTGAACGAATTGTTACTTCGCAATACTGTCCTACTTCCTGAATACTCTCTAAGCCTTCTAAACTCTGTAAATTATCATTCCAAGTAATTGCCAAAACATTGGTTATATATTCGAGATTTAAGGATTCTAGATTTTCCAAATTATCCATATTAGAGAGAGAGAACGTTCCTATTCGCTTTAAATTAGATAAGGATTCTAGATTTGTTAATGGTAATCTTTGAAATAAAAATGTTCCAATCTCTTCAACATTGCTAAGTGAAGAAAAATCATTTAAATTTGGAAGATTGATAAGTGCCAGATAACTCAAAGGAATCGAACTCAAATCCAAGGCATTTATATTCTCTAATAATTCATTATCAGCTATATAAACCCTATCGGTTTGAATGTTTTCCAATCCTTCCAATCTCTCTAAAATTGGATTATCTTCAATCTCTAAACTTCCTACCTCCATAATAGAATTTAAAGAAGTGAGATCATTAACTGCACCTTCTGATGATTGGCTAGTTATGTAAAGGGTTCCAGTTACTTTAGTAATACCCAACTCCCCATAAAGTTCTAACTGACTTTGACTATTCAACCGTAAATTTCCTTCATAAATAGTTCCATTTAAGGATGAATCATTAAACGAAGACGTATCATCTTCACTATTACAAGAAGACATTACTACAAGAAGTAGCGTAATCATAAAATACTTTAATTTCATAAGATTTTTTTAAAAATATTAAATGTATATCATATATAAGGATTTAAAAATACAAGGTTTTGTATTTTATTCCTAAAAATGAATATAATATTCACATATAAGATCATTTATTTCCAATGTAGATAAGACAATTGATTCTCATTTAGATGAATAAATCAAATCATCTTGAGATTCCCACCTCCGCGGGAATGAAAAAACCGAAGCTAATTGCTTCGGTTTTTGATATATAAACTGTTAAATAATAGGCATAAAAAAAGGCAAGCTACCTACATCACACTGCTACGACCATCTACCCTTGCTGCGTTCCCGCCCTGGGGGATTCAACAGGAGCTAGTTGTGTAGGACTTGCCACTGCAAAGATACATCATTTACATACCTATGCAAGGTTTTTTTGCCCGATTTTTTGTTATAAATTGCCATCCAAATTTGACACTCATGAAATCCTTCTATAAGATCCTTATTTTACTTACGTTATCGCTATTTATATATGCGTGTGAAGACACAAAAAACCTAACAGATAATTACACCCTACAAACCTCAAAAGAGAAAAATGCGGTGGTAAATGGTAACGATATTTCTTTTTCGCTTAAAGCGAAAAAAAACCACCCCATAGACTCTATTATCTATGAAGTAGATGGCAAGAAACTTCCTAAAACTACTAACGCAACCGAATATAAAACGACGATACAAACTCAAAAATTAGGTCACAAAACGGTAACTGCCACGATTTATACACCAGAAGGATTAACCACAGCGACTACACAAATCACGGTTCTGAATACCAAAGCACCCAAAATATATGGGTATAAAATCGTCAATCGTTTTCCTCATAAAACTGATGCCTATACACAAGGACTAGAATTTGTAGGAGATACCCTTTATGAAAGCACAGGACAATACGGTAAATCCAAACTTCGCAAAGTCGATTATCAAACTGGAGAAGTGTTCAAAGAGATAGCTTTAGACAATGCTTATTTTGCAGAAGGATTGACTGTATATACTGACAAAATCTATCAACTAACGTGGAAAGAAAACACAGGATTTATCTACAACGTATCTGACTTTAAAAAGATAGGCACCTTTACTTACAACAAAAGTAAAGAAGGCTGGGGATTATGTAATGATGGTACTCACGTTTACAAATCTGACGGGTCTAGTAAAATATGGACTTTGGATGCTAACACGCTCGCTGAGCAATCTTATATAGAACCTACGAGTCATAAAAGCGTCTCAAAAGCGTTTAACGAACTAGAATTTATAGATGGTAAAATTTATGCCAACACCTATCAAGTCGCCAGCATTGCCATCATTGACCCTGCTACCGGAGCAATTGAAGGTCTTATTGACCTTACTTCTCTACCCAAAGAAGTACAAAAAGGACTTGATCCTCAAAACGAAGTATTAAACGGAATCGCCTACAAAGCCAATGAAGGTCGTCTCTTTGTGACCGGAAAACATTGGAATACCTTATTTGAAATTGAACTTGTGGAGAAGTAAAACCCCCTAACCCCCAAAGTGGAAACTCTTATGTTTTACCGCTTACACGATTACATCTAATAACCAATTCCTCACTTTTTTCTAGAAGGGAAATTATTGAGGATATCTCCTTTATATTTTACGTTTGAATCTTCCCACCTAAAAAGGAGGGCTAGGGAGGTGTAAAAAAATGCTCATAAAAAATCAAGATAATACACCCCTTAGTCCCCCATTAATTTAGAAAGAGAAACTTTATACCCACGAACCTGCTTGTCGGCAGACAGGGGCGGATATCCCATGATCTATCTCCAATCTTTCTATACTTCTGATTTCGATATTCGATATTCATCATTCTAAAAACCCACTCCCTCATCAAAACAACCCGTTCCCTCATTTATAGTTTTATTAGGGGTTTAAAAAACCTAGGTTTGACAAGGTCAAAAATAAACCACTATGAAAAAATCCATCAAAATTACCATTCCATCCCCTTGTCACGAAGACTGGGCAAAAATGACCCCTACTCAAAAAGGAAAATACTGTGCGGTATGTGAAAAAGAAGTCATTGACTTTACAAAAGCAACCGACGAGCAACTTTATAAAACCGCAACAAGCGGTGGCAATCTCTGCGGTCGTTTTACAAAAAGTCAGTTAGATCGTTCGATACAGCTTCAGCGTAAAGAGGGGCGATCTTGGGCAAGTTATGCCGCTTCGCTTTTAATTCCTGTTGCTATTTTATCGACACAAGAAATCACGGCACAGGACGAAATCCAACATTTAGAACAAACCAACAGTGGTTATCAGAGTTTAGGAATTAGTTCACTAACGCGTTTGAAGGATGGTACGCTTTCGCGAAAGCAAACTAAAAATGATACGATAAAAGAGAAGAAGCGTCTTATTAAAGGAACGATATCTGACACGACGGGACCTATCGCATTTTCAAGTATATATATAAAAGGCAAGAAAAAAAGTGTGCAAGCAAATTTAGATGGAACGTATGAGTTAGAAGCAGCGACGGGAGATGTCGTTGTATTTATGTCTTTAGGATATGAGGATGTAGAAGTAAAAGTAAAAGACCAGAATATTATTAACGTTATTTTAAAGGGGATCCCTCTTATTATAGTAGGCGAAATTCGTGTTGTCCCTTCTGGAAAAAACCCAAATTAATAGAAACCAGACCCTAACCCCAAAAGAGAGAACTCTTAACTATTTACTGCTTACAAGAATATATCTAATAACCAGTCCCTTCAATTTCTTAGACCTGTGTTGAGTCTGTCGAAGTAGAAGGTGACGTGTCTTTTAAGATTTAAATACAATTGTTTTAGAACTAGGGAACTTAGCTTTAAAAACTCACCCCAAACACAAAAGCACCATCATTAGCACCTAATCCTGAAGATCGCACATAGTCTACTCGTAAAAAGCGAAACTTGCCCCAACCTATATTATCCAGCCCAATAGAATACTCTGTATATGGTCTATTATCTGCTGTACTTAATACGTGTGCTCCTGCCACCAGATTAAAATTCAGCTTATTAATTCCTGGAATCTTCCCAAGAATCCACCCTTTAAAATTATGCTCTGCATGAGCTTCGAAATAGCTTTGATTGGTACTACGCTCATAATATGGCAACAGATTAAAACGATTTAGATAATCTCCATCTAAGTTGACTCTTGTTTGGTTTCCGTTAAAGTGTTGGTAGTCTATAAAACTGGCACCATCAGCAGAATTTAAAAATGTTCCAGCGTATACGTTATAACTAAAACGTCCTTTATTTCCTATATCAAATCCCTGACGTACACTTGCTCGTAACTGCGTGTAATTAAATCTATCTTCGTCTGCTGCCAGTCCACCTTCGTAGGTTAAAAATAAGGTAGGGAAACGATCATTTGGAATATTAAATTTTCGGTTGGGATAGTTGTAATATTTCTGTCCAAAATTAATACGTGCGCTCACTTGTGTTTTTACAATGGCATGATCATCAACACCCGTCGGATCTTGCGGAAAAAGATTTTGAGGATCTCGCGGATTGTTACTTGTAAAAGCAATATCATCTTTTGGATAGAAGGTTTGATCGGTGGTGTTAGCGAGTCCTTTTCTATCTTCGTAACTCACACTTCCCCAAAGACGGAGTCCGTTGAAGACTTCTTGCGTATAGGCAACATCTACAAAAGAACGCTCATAAATCTTTAAGTAATTACGTTCAAAAAAAAGAGAAGCTACCGTGTTAATAGAACTCGGTATGGGATTATTAGCATTAAACTGCTTGGTCTCCACCCCTCCTATCACACTCAAAGTGGCTCTGGTTTTGGAGTCAAACCTGCGAGACAATCCAGCGGTGTATCGCAATCTATCATCTGAGAATCCATAGCCCGCTTTCGCGAAAGCGTATAACGTCTTCTGATAATCATCATCACTCCACGTAAAATAATTTATTCCCGTAGATCCATTCCACCCCTGAACGGTATTGTAGCCTGTACTATTTAAAATTCCGTCATAACTTAAACGCCATCGCTTATAGGTGTTTGTATAACTGTAGCCCGTAATTGGATCTAAAATCCCTAGTTTATTACTACGCGTATCTATAGAATCTAAATATTTTCTAGATTTTCTAATCACCTGAATACTGTCCTTTTTGAGGTAGTCATTAGACTCAATATTCGTTAACGGCACGGGGCGTTTTTCTTCCCAATAGAGACTGTCTTTTTTATTGGCTTCTTCGGCAAAAGAAAGCACCTCATTGGTAAATGATTTTTTAGTAAAGCTAGGTGCAAAATTATAGTCACTGTATCCTGCAGTGAAGCGTCCGTCGCCTTTTAATCCTAGAAAACCAAAACTAAAATCAATGACTTGTGATATTTTCACCCATTGCTCAAAATCTTCGTCATACTTATAATTCTGTTTAAAATTAAGACTCTCAACAAAAGGTACTTGTATAGCTTCTCCGTTGGTAGAAAGATCTACGCCGTACAATTGCCACTCGTCTTCTACTATATAAATCAAACCACTAAAAACGCGATCTTTAGGACGTCTTGGCGTGACTTCAATTTTATTGATAATTTTTCCTTGCTCATAAAACGTACCTATCAGTTTGTATTTGTAATAGGAAAAGGCATTGACGCCAATGGGTGAAATGAGTTGTGCGTTGAGTTCTATGGTGTTTTCGTAAAAAGAAAAGTTAGCATCTATCGCCGTATTAAAACTAAAGCCATTATCGTCTCCGCTTACTTTGCTAGCAATAATTTTTTCAGAGAAATTATTAGGTCGTTGGTACGCAATTTCAGAGATGGTCTCACTTAGATAAATAATTCCTGTACGCGTTGAATCCAAACCACCACCTAAGTCTCCAACTTCTTGCCCTAGAAATTTTTCAGGAGCATTTTTGACTTGCCACAATCCTCTCGAATAAAAATTTGCCGTGTACTCACTCAATTTATCTAGATTGACTTTTCTATTGGCTATAGCTGCACGTATCACTCTATCTGCTGGATTTACACCCGCTTCGACCACTACTTCATCTAGCGATGTCGTTTCTGGTATTAGGGTAACATCCAGCGTATATCGAGATGCTTTTGTGGTGATTTCTTTACGTACAGTGGTGTACCCTAAAAATTGAAATACCACCGTATATAGCAACGGACTCGCGTTGGGTCCTGCTCCTGAGCCTAGTACATCTAGCTCGTATCTCCCATCACCATTGGTGGTAGTCCCTTCTTGCGAACCTTCTAGATAAATATTTACAAATGGAAGGGATTCTCCTTTGTCGTCAACTACGGTACCTACAATCTGTGCAGAGAGTATCGATACAAAAAAAGAGAAGATAATTGTAAGCGTACTTTTATTCATTGATGGATGTTTAGTTAGCGTTTCAAAGAAACTATACTTAGTAACGCTATCTTCTTAAAAAAATGTTAGTTGTGATTATTTTAGGAAAGTGTGAATGCCCTCATCCTAACCTTCTACCAGAGGGAAGAGCTTTTATTTTATTGCACACAATGTCTTAGAGATTTGTATTATTTCCTCCTTCGGGGGGTTAGGGTGCTAATTATTAAACGCTTTCTTGATACGGCTTAAATTACGTTTGTTGTCACGGTCTTTAATAGTCTCTCGTTTATCATAGTTTTTCTTACCCTTAGCGAGTGCGATTTCAAGTTTGGCAAAACCTTTATCGTTGGTAAATAACTTGAGCGGAACAATCGTGAGTCCTGATTTTTTAATCTCACGCTCCCATTTTTTGAGTTCGCGTTTATTCAACAAAAGCTTACGTTCGCTTTTGGGTTTATGATTAAAATAGGTCGCGTGCGAATATTCTTGGATGGTCATATTGATCACAAAAAGTTCCTGTTTGTCATTAAACTCACAAAAACTTTCGGCGATAGACGCCTTTCCTTCTCGTATTGATTTGATCTCAGTACCCGCCAGTACAATTCCTGCTGTGAGCCGGTCTAAAATCTCATACTCAAAGCGTGCACGTTTATTTAATATATTTACAGTGTTTGCCATCACCACAAATGTAATGAAAATGCTACTTTTGAGACTTACTACGCATCTTCATTTTATAAGAAACTATATTTATACGTATGACGCCTTCACAAAACTCATTTTCCATCTCTAAATACCTATATCTCACCTTGAGTGCTATCGCTTTTACAGCACTCTTTTTAATGAATTCCTGTGCTCCCAAAAAACTCGATGTACAAGAGATTATAGACAATGCGATTGAACAAACTGGCGGACCGACGATTGCAAATGCACAGATTCAATTCAAATTTAGAGATCATTATTACAAAGCCAAACGTGAGAACGGATCGCGTGTTTTTGAAAGATGCTTGGATGTTGCTTGTCAACTAGAACGTGATGTATTAAATAGTGAAGGAGATTTTACACGCTTTCGCGAAAGCGAACTCATACAGGTTCCCGATAGTATGAAACAGAAGTATGCCAACAGTATTAATTCTGTACATTATTTTTCGGTATTGCCGTATGGATTGAATGATCCAGCGGTGAACAAAACATTGATCGACATACACGATATAAAAGGAACATCCTACTACCGCGTGAAAGTAACATTTGCTGAAGAAGGTGGCGGTGAAGATTTTCAGGATGAGTATATGTATTGGATCGCGACCGATGATTTTACAGTAGATTATATTGCGTATAACTATCAAGTTGATGAAGGTGGAACGCGTTTTAGAGAGGCGTACAATGAGCGGATCGTCAACGGAGTTCGTTTTGTAGATTACCGTAATTATAAGCCTAAAACACAGTTTCCACCACTCGCAGATTTGGATACGCAGTTTGAAAATAACGAACTTATCCTCTTATCAACGATCGAAACTGAAAATCCTGAAGTGATTCCTTTGACAGGGAATTAGTTGAATTCCTCATCCTAGCCTTCTCCCATAGTAAAAACGACGAATCCCCTCATCCTAGCTTTCTCCCAAGGGGAGAACGAACTTATTCTAAGTTCTAATTCAACATTCGGCGCTCGTAATTCATAATTCATCGTTCTGAATTCGGCATTCATCAAAAGGATTAATTGATATGTAATAGCTGTACAGATTTCTCTTCTCCTATAAGCGTGATGATATATAGATTGCTATTATTACTATCGTCTATATGCTGGAAACGCTCTTCGTTTAAAATAGCATTCGCAAACATAGGCGTCGTATTACTATGACCGACAACCAAAACGGTTTTGCCTTTGGTTTCTTTTTCGAAATTGGCATCAAATAACGTACTTGGATCATACGTTTGTAGCTCTAATCCTTTTTGTGTCGCTGTAGGTGTTGCTGTCTCTTTGGTTCGTGTATAATCGGTGCTGTAGACCTTATCAAAAGGAACATCTTTAAAGATAGTCGCCCAATTGGTAGCTCTTGCAAGTCCTTCTTCGGTAAGAGATGGATCTCTATTTTCTGAATCCGTACGGTCTTTTTCTGCGTGACGTATTAGATAATACGTGGTTGTAGTGATGTCTTCAGGAACGGTTACGGTTGCTTCTTTACAGCTTGTAAGACTTACAACAAATAGGAATACAAAAGGGAATACATAGCGCATAATCGTATATTTTATACTGCTAAAATACGGTATTGAAGTGAAATGTTGAATACAAAAAAGGGAAACTCGGAACATCTCATACTATATTGCTGTTGATGAAATAGCACTATATTTTGATGCAATGAGTTTTAGATCAAATACTCCAAAGTGTTTTAGGGTGTTTGTAGTGGTGCTATACTAAAATCAAAAATGGTTGACTTTAGTTGACAAACAATCCTTTTATGAAGTTTTATAAGAAATTCCGAGTTGTACGTTTCCTTTTTGTAAGGAACAAGATTTCTTATCGACAGATAAGAAATAATTCATCGTTTTTGACGTAATAGTAATAAGACATTAAAAACCTGCTATGATGAAGAACAAAATCTGCGTACAAGTACGCAGATTTTGTCTTTTAAATCACTGCCATTAATTGAACTAAGGTATAGCCACTTATAAAGGTAGTTGTCAAAATAACGTAAATTCCTAGTATAGTATTACGTCTGTAATTTTTGGGGATTTCTTGGTGATTGTTCTGTTCAGTTCTCATGATTATTTGATTTATTGATTGATACTTAAAAGACGATCAAAAAAATAATTTGTTACATTTTTTTAAAAAATGACTCCTGAAATGTTGATTTCTAAGGTTGAAATGTAGATATGTTGTCTTGGTTTACAACAAGGAAAATAGCAACTTTACTATAATTTCTACTTTAAAAAAAATGAGATTCCCGCCTTCGTGGGAATTATTTTTTGATGGCTCGTATGCACATAAAGGCAGGAAACTCGTTGAGCTCTTTGTAATGTTTAGGATCTAATTTTTCAAAAGCGGCTACAGGTTTAGGCTCTAATAGTGCATCAATCATAAATCCATTCCTGAGTATCGGACTGATACATTCTTGTAGGGGCCTTCTATAGCTATGCATCTCCACTGGATACTCAAAACCACCCCAAGTACACTTTACAGCTTCTACATTAAAATATTGCTTTGATTTAAAATAGGTGTACTCAAAAAAGGGATGTTCTATAGAAATAACAAGTGTTCCGTTGGGTTTTAAAACTCTGTAAAATTCTTGTAATGTTGCATTCCAGTCTTTTATATAGTGCATAGCTAAAGCACAAAGGACAATATCAAAAGAGTGATCTTTCAACATCGGAAAGGGTTCTTCCAAATCATGCACAAAAAAAGTACCTTGATCTGGATTCCGTTCTTTAGCATGGTGTATCATTTGTTTGCTGATATCCATTCCTGTGACTTCGGCACCGCCAGCTAATAATAGTTCTGCATATTTTCCAGGTCCACAGGCAGCATCCAAAATCTTTTTTCCGCGTATTTCGGTCATTAATCCTAAGGTATTGGGACGATCGTAATAGGCATTATGGGGTTTGTGGTCTATAAGATCATTGTAGGATGTTGCCAATTGTTCATAGGCTTGTTTTATTTTTTCTTTACTCATTGATCTATTCTTTAGTTCGCATTACATAAAACCCAGCACTTAAAATCCAAGCAGCCATACTAAATGTAATGATTCTGAAACCATTCAGGCTTGTAAATACAAATCCTATTAAAACACCTATCGTTACAAAAAGGATCAACAGCAATCCAAAATAACCTAACCACGATGGTAACTTTCGTGTGATCAAGATACTGATAGCATATAGCAAAATAGCTAAACAGACCGCTGTTATAAAGATATAATCCAATGGCGTATTGATAGCAAAACTATAGTTCAATATCGGAGCTAATACTTCCCTATTTTCTTCTAGCCTATCTGCGTATTGGCCTAAGAAATAAGGAACTGTCAATCCATTGACCAATGCCGCAAACATTGCCGCGATTAGTCCAAATGCAAGAATTAAAAATGCGAGTACGGATAGCTTCCGAGGATCCATCAGTTTGTAGGTAAGCCCATAAAAACCAAATAAGATAATAGGCAAACTAAAAATAGCCAATGCATGTGTGATGCTAATCGTTCTGGAAATGCTAATAATATGTTCCATACTTCCACCAGAAGGATGCATGACCATGGTTACAATAACGAGCAAGGCTCCGATAATTAGTGAAAGTCCTGTACTCTGATAGGCGTGTTGTTTCATAGCTATTGGTGTTTGTGATTCAAACACCAAAGATCATGTAGAAAGCATATAATCACACTTGATCGAAATCAAGAAATTCGCTTACGCACGCGACTCAAGGTTTCAGGAGTCATCTTAAGATATGAAGCAATTATCTTTTGAGGAAACTTTTGAAGGAGCGCTGGTTTGTGATGTAAGACATATTGGTATTTTTCATCTGGCGTATATTGATTGTCAAAAACTGAACTCTAGCCACAGCCTGCTCTAGTATTGATCCCATCTGAAGAAACGTTTGGGATTTTGCAATCAGCTTATGAATAGAATCTATAGACAACTCCTGTATTCGACTATCCTCGAAAGCCTGGATACAGTAGGTAGATGGTTTTCTAGACGTAAAACTCTGATGATTAATGATCCAATCCTGCGGCGTATTTAACTCTATGATTTGTTGTTTATTTTCTTGATCGAGTTGATATTGATACACAGCGCCTTTTTCTAAAAAATAGACAGAAGAGCACACCGCGCCTACTTCCAATAATACTTCCTCTTTTTTAACGTCACGCGATTGTACCTCAGTTTCTAAAAGTTGCAACTCCAGATCTGAGTAGCGTCCTGTAGTGCGTAAAAAATTAATCATAATTAAAAGAGGTACAACAAATAAGAGATATCATCATGATTCGTCATATTAGGAGATACGGCTTTAAATATAGTCGTTTTTGAGGTCTCAATACGTTCTTCTTTCATCATAGGATGTTATTCTAATAGCGATGCTAAGATCGTTTAAATCTCTTTGTTTGCTGTTAATTGGTATCCGTTAGTTGTTAGTTGTAAAGAATTCCTTCAACTTTTAACGGTTAACCTTTTAAAATTTAACCTTTCACTTTTCGCTTTTCGCTTTTAGTTTCCTTCGCTTTCGCGAAAATAAAAGGTTGTCCGTTTTTTTATAGGCATTACGGGAAGCCGTAAACATCTATTATTAGAATGTGGTAGGTTTAGCACATTAAAGATTAAGTTCTTTTTAGACTAATTACAAATAAAATAAAAGCCGTTAATGACATTAATAAGTCGATTAATCTTCTTAACCGAAAAGACATTAGAAAAGAAATCATCTGAACAAATTAAAATCAATGAAATTTCAATAGTTATTCCAGTAAAAGATAACCATCAAGGAATAGATAATTATTTAAAGAAGTTTTTTGAACTTCACACTAAAGCTGATTATCCAAAAGAGATAATTATTGTAGATAACAATTCAAATCATGAACTAAAATTAGAATCAAAATTTAAACATTTAGGATTGCCTATTGAATTAATTAAGTGCAAAAAAATTGGTCCAGCTTCAGCTCGCAATAAAGGTGCTGAAATTACGAAAGGAAAATGGATATTATTTAACGATAGCGATTGTATTCCAACAAAATCTATTCTAAAAGGTTATTTGAATGCTGATAATAAATCTGTTGCATACGCAGGAAACATTAAATCTCTAGAAAATGATAAACTTTCAAAATATTATGAGAGTCAAGAAATTCTAATACCGTTAAAAACATACAATGAAAACGGAGATTTTGTTCCTCAATATTTAATTACTGCAAACTCTCTGATTTGGAAAAAAGCATTTCACGAAGTAGGTGGATTTAATGAAAAAATAACTATTGCAGGTGGCGAAGATGTAGATTTAGGATTACGACTATCCGAAATCGGAAAATTATCTTATGCCTTTGATAGTATTGCAATTCACGATTTCTCTGATGGATTAATTGGTTTCTACAAGCGATTTAAAAGATATGGAGAAGGTAATCGAATACTCCAAGAGTTATGGAAGACTGACTTAAAACCTACTCTATTCCGCCCAAATAAACGGAGTTTAGTAAATGAAATTTTAGCAAAACTACAATATATTGGATTGAAAATTGGATATAAGAAGGCTAGTAAACAAGTGAAAAAATACGGCTTGTAGCAATTAAAAGATGTATCCTATTGGCTATTATATTTTAAACAAATCTTCTATCAAAAAAATAATTCACTAAAAAATAGCATAACCATTTTTAGTGCATATAGTTTTTACAACATGGAAAAAATTGACACAATAATACCCACTCTAACAACCATTCTTGGTTTAGCTATTACTACTTTAATTGTCATTCGTCAAATCACACTTCAAAGAAGACTTAATTATCTAACATCAATGCTAAAGGATATTGATATCATGAATTGGTATAAGATATTCCTCAAAGACTTGCGATTTCTTTATGAAACATTAGAAGTATTTCCAAATTTAACAATAAATGCTGAGACAATAAATTTTGCTCAAAAATCAGAAGAAAAAAGTCAAAAACTTGAATATATTACTACATATATACGTCATGTACTTAGAGATGATGAGCGTCTCAAATCAAAATTTTCTAAACTAGCTAATTTAACTAACGTGGAATATAATTCTCAAAATATTTTTACTGTTGAAAATAGTATAGAGATTAACAATTTTATTAATGCCATTGCAAGTGGTCTAACATTTCACCCTGCAAGACCCTGGTTTATTGCATTATTTTCCCCTTCAAAAAAACGTTATAGAGTATTAACTAAATTGATTAGTGATAAAAAATTATTTTATTCAAAAAAAAGAATTCTTGACATAGAGCATGAAATAAGAAAATTCATGCTTGGAAAATGGTGAATTTATGAGCCCCACATCCATTAGCTTTAAACTTTAGATATTCTATCTAATTCTCCCTAATTCAAATAGCATAGCGATGCAGAAATTTATAGCGAGTGTCACACTGAGCTCGTCGAAGTGCATAGTCGAATTTAGAGGTGTCCTAAAAAGGGGAAGCCTACACATGGATTGGAGAAAATGAAAACGAAATTGGATATATGAATTTTGATTCGGAAGGATATGCCTACTTCAAGGTAAAAGATCAAATTTTTGGAGGAAAAGAATTTGTGTATGAGGAAAAAAAGGGAAGTATGACCTGTAAAATTAATAGTAAAACGAATCCAATAGAAGTTAACTTGATATTGACAAAATTGGAAAGTGGAGAACAAAAAACATTACTTTGTATTGCCCATTTATTGATAAGGACACCATGAAATTTGCGATAGGCTATAATGATAACCGACCCACTGAATTTGATTCAAAAAACTCCATACTATTTAAAAGAGAAAACTAAAAAGCGCTTTACAACAACACTAGAGCGTAGTAACATCCAAAGCTAAGTAATTCACTAAAGCAAAAACTCCAACAACCTAACCAATCATACACAAACGTATCCTAGGCAACGCAACCTATTCAGCATTTTGGCATCTATAAGCTAAATAGTAAATGTTATGAAAAAAAGAATATTATATTTCTTGTTGTTGGCTGGAATTTTAGCATCATGTTCAAATGATGACGAAAAAGATATGGAAGTTGGCAATGATTTAAACGGAAAATGGGAAATGACTTCGTATGTTGCCTTTTTGCCTAGTCTACCTGAAATTAACTCAAATGAAATCGAATGGACATTTGATGTAGGAAACAACCAATTATCCATTGTAAATACGATAGAATCAGAATATCCTTATATGTTGACCTCTGGAACTTATATAAATCTAACCATTACAGATAATACGATAACAATTTCAGATGTTGAATATGATTATACTATTGAAAACGGAATGTTAAGCATTTCTGACAACCCAGAAATGGATGGACCTATCATGCGTTTTATTTCTGATCAAAACTAAATAGAACCTCACACTAGATACCCTTTACAATTGGTACCGTTCTGAGTAAAGAAATTTACAAAAAAACAAAAACCAGAATCTTTGATTCTGGTTTTTGTTTTTTTTTGTGCTTCCCAAGAAGCATTCTATATAAAATTCAGGTCTTACGACAACCCAGAAATATAACTCCCATACAAATCATTAAATCGCATCCCGTTAGAAAGCTCATATTTACTCAGTTTCTTAAACTAGGAAAGCGAGACGGAAAGTTCTGTATTCTTTGTCAAAAAATGTACAAAGAATACAGAACAACCACCATAATTTTACTACCAAGCTATCTACGACAACCCAGAAATATAACTCCCATACAAGTCATTAAATCGCATCCCATTAGAAAGTTCGTATTTACTCAGCTTTTTAAACTCCACAAGTGCCCACAAGACAAACTCCTTCATAAAATAAGAATCTGCTTCTGTGGTGTCTGGAAGATGCTTTTTAATCAACTCCGTAAGTGGCGTGATGCTATCTAGTTTTTGTTTATAATCTGCATCAGAAAGGTCGTCTTCTAGGACAAAACCACTTTGCTCAAAAAACCAAGCAAGGACTTCTTCATACGGATCTTTGTCGGTTTCTTTGGTCAGTTTTTCTATTTTTGGGAAATAGGTTAAAAACAGGTTTTTGGTCGCATCGCCTATCAGTTCTTTGGCGACAAACGCTGCGCCCTCTTGCTCTCCTTCATACACCAACTCTACTTTTCCAGTAATCGCTGGGATAATTCCCATCAAATCTCCAAAACGAATCGCTGTTTGTGACTCTCCACAAATCAACATACGGCGTTCTGCAGTGCTCATTAAGTTCTCAAAAGCCGTAATACTCATACGTGCACTGATACCACTTTTCTCATCAATAAATTCGCTGTCACGTGCGGCGAAACTAATCTCTTCCAATAAATCTTTGACCAAATCAGGCACGTGTACCTTCTCTTTTTGGCGTTCATCGAGACGTGCTTCTTGTGCTGTAATCGCTCTCGCCGTGGCGATATCTTCTGGATAATGCGTTAGGATTTGGGAACCAATACGATCTTTTAATGGTGTTACTATACTTCCACGGTTGGTATAATCTTCAGGATTTGCGGTAAAGACAAATTGCATATCCAATGGTAAACGCAGTTTAAAGCCGCGAATCTGAATATCGCCTTCCTGCAAGATATTAAACAACGCTACCTGAATACGTGCTTGTAAATCAGGCAACTCATTAATCACAAAAATACTTCGATTCGCTCGTGGAATCATCCCATAATGAATCACCCGATCATCAGCATAACTTAACTTCAAATTGGCGGCTTTGATTGGATCAACATCGCCAATAATATCAGCTACTGTCACATCAGGGGTTGCTAATTTCTCCGCAAAACGTTCTGAACGGTGAACCCATTCAATCGGTGTGTCGTCTCCTTTTTCGGCAATCAACTCTGTGGCATAACGAGAAATTGGTTGTAACGGATCGTCATTGATCTCCGATCCTGCCACAATTGGCATCCACTCATCCAATAAGTTAATCATCTGTCTTGCCAAACGCGTTTTTGCTTGTCCGCGTAAACCTAACAAGTTGATATTATGCTTTGATAAGATCGCACGCTCCAATTCTGGAATCACGGTATATTCATACCCATGAATCCCTTCAAAAGTAGGTTCTCCCTTTTGTAATTTTGTAATTAAATGCTCTCGAAGTTCTTCTTTTATGCTTCGTGATGTCCAGTTTGATGCTTTTAATTCACCAAGTGTTTTTATGTTTTTCATATTTTTTTAAAAAGAGAAAAGAGTATAGAACATAGAATATAGACGGAGCTGTATTCGTTTTTCCAGATTCTTTTCTAGTAGTTTATTTTATTATTATGCTCGTCGGTCATTTCGATACTATTTTCTTTCTGCCTTTCGGCGAAATAAAATCACTCAATGTCCTTTGTTTTATTTTCATTTTCAATTCCCGCCCTTCGACTATCGCTCACGATAAACTCCAACGGGAATCTTTTTTTTCATTATATTCCCGTGAAGACGGGAATCTCATTCTTACTAACGTAATCATACTATTTCAGTCATCTCGACAAAAGGAGAGATCACACAAGTAGCTCAGTTTCGTTTTCAATTTCAATTTCGTTTTCAAAGTCCTCCACTATTAGGCGATTTCTCGTCGTTCATTCTTCTCTCTGTCGAAATGACATTCTACTCTATTTTTATTCCCACGCTGTCCTTAGGACATCTCTTCCAAAGGGAGAGAAACAAATTCAAGCATCTTTTTGTTCCCCCTTCGGGAGTTAGGAGGCATTCCCTTCGGGGATTAGGGGTTTTTACTTTATCCGCTTCTTTCGATTGGTTTCATAATCCTGTTTAAGGATTGAAACGGAAAGTTTTAAAAAATGAATCAAAAAATATATTCATTTTTTAAAACAACCACACCATACTCGGCATCAACTTTCGTTTTTCAAATTTCTACTTTATCCGCTTCTTTCGATTGGTTTCATAATCCTGAAAAATCATTTCGCCGAGTCCTTGGAGACCTGTGTAAAAAGCTTTTCCTTGATTAGCTTCGGTGAAGGCATCGACAAATTTTTGCAAATACGGATCACTGGCAATCATAAAAGTGGTAATAGGAATATGCAACTTTCGCGCTTGACGCGCCTTGGTATAACATTTACTTACGATATGCTCATCGAGTCCGTTTGGGTTTTTATAATACCGCCCATCTTTGAGGCGTAAACAACTCGGTTTCCCGTCCGTAATCATAAAGATTTGCTTATTAGTATTACGCTGTCTACGTAAAATATCCATGGCGAGTTCGAGTCCTGCAACGGTATTGGTATGATACGGTCCGACTTGTAAATAGGGTAAATCTTTAATTTTGATCGGCCAAGCGTCATTACCGAAGACAATGATATCTAGGGTATCTTTTGGATAACGCGTGGTAATCAATTGCGCGAGTGCCATGGCGACTTTCTTAGCGGGTGTGATGCGATCTTCGCCATACAGAATCATACTGTGCGAAATATCAATCATCAGCACGGTACTCATCTGTGCTTTAAAATGGGTTTCTTCAACAACGAGATCACTTTCGCGTAAGCTAAAATCTCCCATTCCATTATTGATCTGTGCATTACGCAAACTCTCGGTCATAGAAATACGCTCGAGCGGATCGCCAAAACGATAGCCACGATAATCACCCGTATGCTCATCCCCTAGTCCGCTCATTTTGGAACGGTGATTTCCTTGGGCACTTTTCTTAAGCTTTCCAAAAATCTGATCTAATGCTCGCTGGCGGATGGCGCGTTCTGTTTTTTCGGTAATGGCGGCACCTTGCGTTCCGTCAGGACGTACCTCTTCACGGATGTAGCCTTTGTCTTTTAATTCCTGTACAAAATCGTCTAAGGTATAGTCTTCATTCGTAAGTTTATATTCTTCGTCTAGTTGCTTTAGCCAGTCCATCGCTTCGTCAAAATCGCCCGATGTATGGGTGATTAACTCTTGGAAAATATCCAATAGTTTTTCAAATAGTGATTGGCTTTCTGCTTCGTAGGGTTTAAAGACAAACCCTTTACGTATCTGTTCTTTTTTCATGCACTATAAAAATACGATTATTTGTTAAAATGACGCTTTCGCGAAAGCAAACTTAACATGCCTTTAACCCATATTTGAGAATCTACTAATAATTCGTGCTAATAAATTCCTTCCATAAAAAAAGGTCTCCCAAATAGGAGACCTTTTCCAATATAATAGGAATTTTAGCCTTTGGGCATAATTACGGTATCAATAGCGTGAATTACTCCGTTAGAAGCTGGCACATCTGTCATAATGATAACAGACTTTCCGCCTTTTGCGTCTTTAATCACTACATTGTTGCCGTCCATCATTAATGAAATTTTTTCTCCTTGTACAGTATTTGCTGTAAAAGTTCCATTATTTGCTTTAATTGCTGCTACAACATCAGCTGCCATAAATTTTCCAGCAACTACATGGTACGTTAGAATACCTGTAAGTGTCGCTTTACTTTCTGGTTTTAATAACGTATTTATCGTTCCTTCGGGTAATTTTGCAAAGGCATCGTTGGTAGGTGCAAATACTGTAAACGGTCCATCACCACTTAGTGTTTCAACTAAATCGGCTGCTTTTACAGCGGCAACTAGTGTAGAAAAATTTTCATTTCCTACGGCTACCCCTACAATGTTTGGAGTTTCTACCTCAGCGACTTCTGTAGTTTCAACTTCTTCATTTGATTCAGTAGCAACTGGTTCAGTTGCGTTAGTTTCTTTTTTTTCTCCACAAGAAGCTATCATTAATCCAGCTGCTAGCATTATTACTATTGTTTTTTTCAAAATAAATTGGTTTTTAGGTTATTATTAAAGTTAATATAAAATTAAATTATGCAATCATGTTATTCTTTTGGCATTAAAACACTACCTACAGCATGTATCACTCCGTTTGAAGCATCTACGTCTGTCATAATAATTACTGACTTCCCTCCTTTTGCGTCTTTAATCACGACATTATTTCCGTCCATCATTAACGTAATTTTTTCTCCTTTTACAGTATTTACAGAAAATTTTCCTCCGTTATCCTTAATCGCTTTTACAACCGCTGCAGCTTTGTACTCTCCTGCAACAACGTGATACATTAAGATATCTGTTAATGCATCTTTATTTTCTGGCTTTAGAAGTGATTCTACTGTTCCTTTTGGTAATTTATTAAATGCATCATTAGAAGGTGCAAATACAGTAAATTCATTAGTTCCTGATAATACTCCTACAAGATCTGCTGCTTTTAAGGCGGCTACTAGCGTAGAGAAATTCTCGTTACCTACAGCTACTTCTACAATATTTTTTTCTTGAGTCGTTGTTACTTCTTTATCTTTTTCTGTGAACGATAAAAAGCTCATAGAAACACATACTAATACTAATACAATTTTTTTCATAATTATGTTTGGTTTTTTATTTTGTTCAAAGATATGTCTAAAAAGATAAACAAAATATTAAATGTTCGTTAAAATGTGATTACAAGGTACGTAAGATATAAGGTATATGGTTCTATTTTTCTAGATACGGCAAGTAATAAATGGATATGAGTTCGTTTGATTCTGAGATATCGTGTAAGTATCAAGAAATTATCAGAATATGATTTCATAAGAATTGAGATAAGGATTTATACGCTTTCGCGAAAGCGGTCTTAACCATAGCCGAAACAATTTATAAATAATCTCTTGTAGTAACGAACTTAACACCTCTTTAAGATTTTAGGCTTTCACATTTCCTTAACTTAGTCGGTTCAATACTAAAAGTTACTCCTACGATGCTAACCTGTCGTTTTGAGATTTAGACACACTATATATTAAATCAACCCAATGAAAAACCTTTACTCACTCCTCTTCTTGTGCTTATGTACCATCGCAAGCGCACAAAAACTAGACATGTCTGTACTACAAGATATGCAACCTCGTAATATTGGTCCTGGCGGTATGTCTGGTCGTGTAACGGCTATAGATGTGGTCAACGATCATCCAGATATTATGTATGTAGGAACAGCTTCTGGCGGATTATGGAAATCTACCTCTGGTGGAATCAAATGGGATCCTATTTTTGAAAACGAACTTACCGCCTCTATTGGAGCGGTCGCTATCCAACAATCCAATCCTAGTGTGATCTGGGTAGGAACAGGAGAAGGAAATCCTCGGAACTCTTTGAATGGAGGATTTGGTATCTATAAATCACTAGACGGCGGGAAGACTTGGAAGTCGATGGGGCTTGAGAAAACAAGGCACATTCATCGTGTGATTATTGATCCTACCAATCCTGACATTGTGTATGTTGGTGCTATAGGATCTCCTTGGGGTGTACATCCAGAACGAGGTGTCTTTAAAACCACTGATGGTGGTAAAACATGGAACAAAATCCTATTTACCAATAATAAAACAGGGGTTGCCGATATGGTCATGGATCCAACCAACCCTAATAAACTCATTGTGGCGATGTGGGAACACAAACGTGATCCTTGGTTTTTTAAATCAGGAGGCGAAGGTTCTGGATTGCACATGACCCATGATGGCGGAAAAACCTGGAAAAAACTCTCTGATAAAGATGGCTTACCAAAAGGCGAATTAGGACGTATTGGAATTTCGATTGCACCAAATAAACCTAATATCGTATATGCACTGATCGAAGCCAAAAAAAATGCACTTTATCGCTCTGAAGATGGTGGTTTTAATTGGAAAAAAGTAAATGACAAAGAAGATATTGGAAACCGTCCTTTTTATTATTCAGATATTCATGTAGATCCAGATAATGAAAACAGAGTATTTTCTGTATTTACCTACGTAAATGTATCGGAAGATGGCGGAAAGAACTTTTCACAATTGATGGGCGCGTATGGCGTAGATAACGGGGTACACCCAGATCACCATGCGTGGTGGATTCATCCAGACAACGGTCAGTTTATGATTGATGGAAATGATGGAGGTATGAACATTACAAAAGATGGTGGAAAAACATGGCGTTTTATAGGGAACTTACCCGTGGCGCAGTTTTATCATATTAATGTAGATAATGAGTATCCTTATAATGTATATGGAGGAATGCAAGATAACGGAAGCTGGAGAGGTCCCGCCTACGTTTGGAAAGCACAAGGAATCCGTAATAGCTATTGGCAAGAAATCTCTTTTGGCGATGGCTTTGATGTGGTACCAGACCCAGATGATAGCCGTTATGGATGGACGATGAGTCAGCAAGGATCTGTTAGCCGTTATGACTGGCAAACAGGAAACAATTATGGCGTGAAACCCACGCATCCAGATCCAGATGTGTACTTACGTTTTAACTGGAACTCGGCGATTAATATAGATCCGTTTGATGCAATGGGAGGGAACTATGCTGTGGAGACTATGAAATTAACCTATTCACATTTTAAAAAATCATAAAATGCCAATAGAAATTAAAGAACTTGTTGTAAAAGGTACTGTAGATTCTGATCTGCAGGAAGAAAATATAGATGTTGTAAAACTGATTGATGAAAAATTAGCCAGTATGTCCCAGCCACAATGCAGTCTGAATAAAAGTAGTTTAATTGAGGAATG
>NZ_CALEMI010000078.1 GCF_937910895.1 uncultured Dokdonia sp.
CTCAAAAAACCGTCTTTATCTTTGTATAAATAACTATTTGAAATTAAATAGTCAATATCTCCTTTTTGAAAATCTTGAAAATCTTCATAACCAATATTTTCATTTGTTAATAATTGATAAAATGACCGATACTTTTCTTTAAAAGGCTCAATATAGTAGAGCATAGATGAATTTGAAAAGAAATAATAATTTAGCCTTAAATATTCTTCTCCTTGACCATAAACGTATTTCTTATTTAGTTTACTTTTTACTTTACTTAAATGTAATTGAGAAGAACTAATTTTAATCAAGTCAAAATCTATGAAACCTTCTTCAACGTAACATTGATATTGTTTAATTAGAAACTCTAATTCAGGTGCGATAAATCTAATTTTCTCTAATGGCGAAGCATTTTCAGAAGCGAATGAAATAGTTAATCCTTTAATTTCAAACCTTTCATTCAAGACTTCAATAACTTGATGTGATAAAACATTCTCAAGACTTATTTTGTTTTCTTGTAAGTAATGAAGATATAATGCTAATTGAATATGTGACAATAAGCTTTTACCGTGAAATTTAAAACTTATCAAGTATTCGTTTTTAGAACGCATAAAAACTCGTTCAAGTGATTCAATTTCGTGATTTTTACTCACTAATTCTATACAACCTTGTGCATTGATATATCTAAAGAGGTAAGAGAAGTTCCGAAAAATGTTGTCGTTAGATTTTGTAACATTCAGCCACTTTTCGGAATAGGAATGTGTAAACTGACCATTCTTATTTTTTAATTTGTAAGGTTCATCTTGGTCTTTTGATAGCGAACCTTGCACTCTGTGAGAAGTACCAGCTTCTTTTTTAAAAAAATCATCATTCTGCTTTTTTTCTAATCTTTTTGCCTTTAATTTAGTTTTATCTGATAATTTTAAGGTTCTTGAATTGACAACTAGTTTAACGTAATTTAAATTTGCGTTAGGTAAATCTAAATAATTTAAAATCATAGATTCCTTATCTGAATCCTTTAATGATGTTGGAAAGAATAATTTTGGTTTTTCAGATAAGATATAGTCTTCTTCGAACTGGGAAAGCAATAATTCTGCTGACTCTGTAGAATCCATAAGAAAATCCTTAATAATCCTAGAAAAATGATTTACTATATTTTTTTGCTTTAGTAATTGTCTTATGTGAAATCTGCTATTTTTTAATATTTCTTTTAGGCTATCTGATGAGATGTTTTTATGAATGCTTAATTGACTTATCAAAGTCCAAAATGAATCATAATATTGGTAATCAGTTGAATCGAAGTGAACCGAAATATTCTTGCTATTTATTTTAAGGAAGAAGGAAGTTATTGTTTCCCAAAAGGAATTAACGGTTCTTAAATAATTCTCTTTTGTTTCTTCACTCCAAACACTACGATAGAGTTCATTGTCAAAATAAAGTTTAATTTGATATAATTCTAAAATGTCGTTTATATCATAGAGATTTTTAGAATCGAATTTTTCAATTAAAGACTCAGCATTTTGTAGATTTCTATCTTTTGATAAATCTTGTATTGAATAAAAAATTACTCGATTTAAATCTCTTTTCATTGTAGAATTTCGGATTCAGGTAAATTTTGGTAAATGTTCGTTAAGGGACATGGTTTACACAAGCCGATTTTTTTAATTTTCTTTTTATGTTTATTATTCTAAAAGCCAAATTTAAAAATTTGGCAACTTTCCAAATATGCCTTAACCTTTACTTATTAACTAACTGTATATTAGATATATAATTTGTTGCGCAACGTTTTTTATTTACGATGTCCATTTATTTGGAAGAATAAATTAGTATTATGCCTTTCCATTTTTCCGTATTGTTCGAGTTGTTCCGAAATCTGTTTCTCAAAATGAGCAATCCAATTCTGAATATCTAAAATTAGCTTTTTGATAGAAACTGTTACTTGCGGATATTCTGTTTTGTTTTTTTTAGTTACAGATTCAAAAATGATTTCCTCAATTTGCTCAATTCCGATTTCTATTTTGGGTGTTATCATTTGTCCGCCAACATTTACTTTATGATTAGTAAAAACTCCAGAATAAAGCATGAACTGCTGAAATTTATTTGTTTCGGGAATATTTCTTGTCCACGATAATGAACCGTACATTGGCAAGTCGTTCAAGGTTAAAACTTCAGATATTCTTTCGTCTATATGTTGAAAGGAATTACGAAGTTTTTTAGCTTTTTTTAGTTCTGAAAGATGTTCTTCGTTTTCTTCTAAATCAAAATGGCGAACTATTAAGTTTAAAAAAATCGTTGCGTTACTTATTATTGTCCAAACGTCTGCGAAGATTTTTGGATAGTTTTCATTTTTACTGCTGGGGTTTTCGCTAAATTTTATCAACTCACTTTTCAGTCTGTCAAATGTGATTTCGCAAATATCAACGCTATAAGTAATTGCATTAAATACAATTACTTGTTCAGGTTTAAGTTTTTTTGGTGGAAATCTAAAATGTGAATTATCATCTATGGTCATTGGTTTGGTTAAATGTTGCACAACTCGTTATAAAATGTACCTTATCATCAATATCCCGTAAATAAATCAGGTTATCAATGGATTGTTGTAATCAATATCCTGTAAATATAATTGATTTATAGATACATACAAAAGCCGCTAGCAGTTGTTTACCTCATGTAAGTAGCTTTGTTGTTAGAAGTAAGATGTTATATGCTCATTTATTTTTTGTATCTATACACCGCTACTCCGTCTTCGTCACATCATCATACCGTAACTCGATTTTTTTCTTTCTTTTTCCATACTCTACAATAACAGCAGTGGCATTTAATCCTATGATTTTTCCATCGGTAATGGTGCCTCGTCTATCAAAAACGACATTGTCTCCAATCTTTAGTTCAATGGTGGCAGTGGCATTGGTATTTACATTTACAGCTGTTTTTTGAACACCCCATACATCACCAATCACCTTTACTTTTTTGCCATTGCTTTTGACGTAGATTTTGACATTTCTTAGAAATTCGCCTTCGTGCTCTTTTGTCATGGTATCTACCGCTTGCTCTAAGGCATCGTCTTCAGACATAGCAATCGCTTCGACTTCTCGCTCTAGCATTACATATTGCTGAGTGTCGTCTACGTTTCTGTTGCTGATGCCTGTTAAGTCTCCGATCCGCGTATAGCTACTGCAGGAAGCTAAAGTCATGGCTATGCATCCTATTATAAGTAACGTATTTTTTTTCATAGTTGTACGTATTATGATTTGGGTTATATATTATATGATTTGCAATCTAAACAACCCAAAGGTCATTCCTTTACGGTTTTCCACATTTGCCGTACTTTTTTATGTGAAACTCAAAAAGCCAGTATCCTTTTTTCGCGAAAGCGAGATTTTTAAATATGTAAAAAGACTCAGGATCGCTACGCTGCAAGACTCAAGACTCACAACTCATTTAGTCATTTCGACCGAGACGAGGTACGAGCGACGAGAAATCGCATCACAGTGAGCTAAGTGAGCTAGATATGTGATCTCTCCTACAGTCGAGATGACTCAAGATCGCTGCGCTCCACGACTCACGACCACTCACTAACGACAAACGACCACCGACTAAAGACTACAAACAACCAACTTCCAAGTCTTCCCTGTCCTGATTCCTGAATCCTTTGATTCCTGTTTCCTTTTCGCGAAAGCGGAAAAAAACAGCCTTACAACTTACCCTAAAAAAGTAGTATTTTTACGACGCTAGCGATCGCATAGATCCTTAACCAACAAAAGAACCTCATACTCCATGAAAATATATAGCAGAAAACAGATCTACGAAGCCCATAAAATCACTGCAGAAAAAGAAAAACTTCCGTCTATCAATCTGATGGAACGTGCGGGTGGCTATATGTATGAGTGGGTAAACGAGCGTTTAAAAGGTGGGAAAGTACCCATCAAAGTTTTTTGCGGAATCGGTAAAAATGGAGGCGACGGGATGGTACTCGCTCGCTACCTGATCGAAAACAATTACAACGTGACTACCTACATTGTCAACTATAACACAAAACGTGTCCCTGATTTTCTCGAAGCCTATAGTCGGTTGAAATCGGCGACTAAGAATTGGCCTATCGTTTTAAAGGAAGGCGACGAACTTCCAGAGATTAGTCCCCAAGATATTGTGATTGACGCTATTTTTGGAATCGGACTGAATCGTGCTGCACAAGATTGGGTAAAGAAACTTTTTGCAGCGATTAATGACTCCAAAGCTTATGTGCTGAGTGTCGATATTCCGTCGGGAATGTATATGGATCTTTCGCCTCAAGAAGGCGATGTGATCGTGCGCCCACGATTTACACTCAGTTATCAAGCACCAAAACTCCCGTTCTTTTTACCTGCAACCGCACCCATTATGCAAGCATGGGATATTCTAAATATCGGACTCGATCCAGAATATCTTATAACGACGCCAACCGATGTAGAACTCATAGGCAAACAAGAAGTTATTAAGATGTACCGGAGCCGTGATCAATTTTCACATAAAGGGATGTTTGGACATAGTGTACTGATAGGAGGGAGTTATGGTAAAATGGGTGCTATCGTACTTTCCAGTAAAGCTGCGATGCGTGCAGGAAGTGGTATGGTCACTGCCTACGTACCACAACTAGGCGTGCCGATTTTACAAACCGCTATTCCTGAAGTGATGACCGAAACTGATAACTTCAACGGAAAAGTCCTCGAAGAAATTGACTTCCAAACGGAAGCCAACGCGATAGGAATCGGACCCGGAATGGGAACTGATCCTAAGACTGCCAAAGCAGTAGAAGCCTTTTTAAAAGGACAGAAAACTCCGATGATCATTGATGCGGATGCGATTAATATCATTGCTGCGAATCCCACATTACTAGAACACGTACCTAACCTATCGATTTTTACGCCACATCTAGGCGAATTAGAACGATTAATTGGCACATGGAAAGATGATTTCGACCGACTGAAAAAGACGGCTGAGTTTGCTAAAAATCATGACATCATTATCGTGATGAAAGGCGCACATACGATTGTCACCTATGATATGAAGTTATACATCAATGACTCCGGAAACCCAGGGCTTGCCACCGCAGGAAGTGGTGATGTGTTGACAGGTGTCATTACAGGTCTATTAGCACAAAGCTATCACCCTATGGAAGCTGCATTGATGGGCGTTTACTTCCACGGAAGAGCAGCTGATATTGCCATTAACCAATACGGTATCGAAGGACTCATAGCAAGTGATGTCACAGAGTTTTTAGGAAGAGCCTACATGGATCTTTTTGCAAAACCTGAAGAACCGAAAGCCCCCTAACCCCGAAGGGGGAATAAAAAACGTGAACAGTTCCTTCTCCCAAAGGGAGAAGGTTAGGAGGAGGGAATCACCTAACTCCCAAAAGAGAACGCTTACTCAATCCCTTAATCCCCTAACCCCAAAGGGGAATTCTTACTCTTGCGGCTTATCTTTTACATGAATATATCTAATACCAAGCTCCCTTCACTCAACGAGGGAAGGGAGCCTTACTCTATTATTTCTTATAACACACCCTTAGCTTTCTAGCGGGGAAATTGTTATATGATTCTGAGTACGCTTTCGCGAACCTGTCTCGCCGGCAAGCAGGAGCATACAAAACCATAAAACAAAAAAATAGAGTAACACTCTATTTTAGAGTAGTACTCTATTTTCAAATCTCACACTCCTTTTTTAGAGCATAAAACACATTTGAGTAAAAGTTTCCCTTCGGGGTTAGGGGATAATGGATTGAGTAAGCGTCCCCCTTCGGGGTCTAGGGGGCTTGCTAGGGGGATTCTATTGAATCACCACACTAATACCAAACGTAACCTCTACATCTGTATCTCCACCAGCATCAGCAAGACCTGTGTTTGGTTTTGTAGGCTCGTGACGTAAAGTCACTGTAAAATTTCCACCACTCACTTCTCCTGTAGTCAGTGTAAAAGCAGTGCCTAATGGATTTCCGTTATCATCAAAATTACCATACGCCGTGGTCACATTAAGACCGCTTGCAGGTGTAAAAAATACTTGATGCTCATTACTCTCTTCAATAACTTCTAAAGTAACATTTTCTGCTGGTGTTACCGTTTCATTAAAAAAAGTAACACTTCCTACATATTCAGTATTTTCTATGATTGGTTCCCCCGTGATTGAAAATACAGGAGGATTCGGACCATCGCCATCAGCATCTACACTTTCTAGTGTGGTCGTCAGACCAATGCTATTAGCAAGTTGTATGCGTACGGTTGTGATGACTTCATCTTCATTAATGACTTGCGGTGTATTGTCATCATCAGAGGAGCAAGAGATAGCAATCATTCCAGTAATAAGTGCGATAATATAAGTGTTTATAGTTTTCATATTAATTGTTTTAATAGTTTATTTTTTAATAATTTACTTTGAGTTGTAGACTTACGTTTCTCCCGAGATCATCGGCAAAAAAGCGTTGTCTGTTTAAATAATTACGATACGAAGTATCAAAAAGGTTGTTTACCGCCAATGCTATTTCTAGCGTCGAGCGATTACTAACGTCAAAATCAAGCTGCCCTCTCAGATTGATTAAATGATACGCATCTGGTGGTGTACTCACATCCACGAGTACATTCTGATCTGCTTCGACAATAAAAATTTCAAAATTAGTATCAGGAAATTCGTTTTGTCTAAACACATATTGACTCTCTACCCATACTTTTAAATGATGCCATTTCTCATTCGTATACGTCACCCGATTGGTGGTGTTTACAGGTGGCATATTAATCAGCGGAAGATCTCGCGTAGTATCTTGTCCTTTGACAATAGAGAGTTGGTTGGCGATTTCTATGTGTTCGCTTACGCGAAAAGTATTATCCACATCCACCCCAAGTAATCGGGCATCGGTCTGACGGTATTCCCAAACAGGAAAATTACCACGCAACGTCTGCTGACTTCCAGTAGGTTCTATAAGGATAAAGTCAGAAATATAATTAGCAAATGGCGCTATTGTGAATGACCAATTGGTACGCTTTCGCGAAAGCGCAACAGACACCTTATTAGAGGTTTCCTTATCAAAACGAATATCGCCTAACTCAATACGTGATGCACTTTGGTGTAACCCGTCACTGAATAATTCTGAGGGGTTAGGCGCTCTGTTGGACAAGGCATAATTTAGCGTAAGCGAATAGGTATCATTAAAATCATAGCCCGCCCCCGCTGTTGCCGACACGTTGTGATAGGTAAACTCAGGATTAGTCAATAACTGACTTCCAAAATCTTCTACCACCAACTCAGGAAATAACACATCATAGCCTCTAGCTTCCCAAAAGGAAGTCCGATAAAATTTTTCTGCGTTGATGTAGTTGTAATCATACCGTACCCCACCTTCTAGTGTCCATGCATCGAGGGTTTTGGCAGCCAGTGCATATACGCCAAAATCGGTACGATCATAGTCAGGAATCAATCTGCGGATGCCCGTAGACGGATCTGGAAAATTTGTTTGTGAACGTCCTACAATACCCGCTTTTACCACCACCGAATTATCTGCGGTGTAGTCAAAATCTAAGGTGGCGCTGTGGGTACGTAATTCCAAATCTATCGATGGGCGTACATCTTCGCTGTCCCGTCTAATATCAAATTCCAACCGATTGTTTTGCTGATAATCATACTGAAAACTAAGCTTGCCAATATCGTTAAAACGTTTGTAGGCATTTAGTTTTGCGGTTTGGTGTTTGATTTCCTGCTTCGGCGGGTTGATAGTGTACGTAAAATCTTCTATCACCTGTGGAGTATTGCTATTGAGTGCATTGGCAAGATCGGCAGCGCTTCCTACATGCGATGCACGTAAGATGCCTAATTCATTATTATACAATGTATAACTTGCTTCAACTCCATAGGAATATTTATTCACCCCAATCCGAACAGCCACATCACGCTCAAAAGCGCCTGTATTACTCAGTATATAATTGGGTGCTTCAAAGTCCCCAAAGCGTTTTAAAGTACCTTGAAAACTTCCATACCAACCCGAATTATAAGATTTGACTAGAGTAGAGGTAATGCTCCCGCCACGACCATTAGAAACTCCTGTAATCAGCGTTTCTCCATATAAACTGTCAGAAATTGGAATTCGTCTTGGATTTACGATAATTGTACCCCCTACAGCGTCACCTCCGTATTGTAATCCAGCTGCGCCTTTGATCACAGCAATACTTCCTGCATTATTCAGATCGACATTAGGAGCATGTTCTACGCCCCATTCCTGATCTTGTAATCGGGTACCATCGGTGATCAACACGACACGGCTGCTGTGCAATCCCTGAATGACAGGTTTTACTACGGTATTTCCTGTATTTAAAGAAGACACACCACTCAACTGATTTAAGGCATCTCCTAGCGAACCAGCACTATTGGCTTGAATATCTTCTGTAGATAGGCTGGACTCTACCGCCGTTTTACCAGCATTTTTAGGTGCTTCTGCGGTAATAGAAACTTCACCCAATTCTTCCAGATGGTGCTCCATATAAATAGTGCGTTCTGTATCTCCGTTGATGGTTACTTTTATGTTTTCTGCATCACAAGAAGGGTGTGATACACGGATGCTATACGTTGTGCCTTGGCATAGATTTTTAAAGGTATATTTTCCTTTGGCGTCTGTTTGTATCACACGTCCACCTTCTTCGATACTGAGTGTTGCATCAGCGAGGGTTTCTTGATCGTGTAAGTCAATCACATAGCCCGTAAGGGAATACGTGCAATCTTGTGCAATAGCGTTACCACAGCACATAAACGTGCAGAGTATGACAAAAAATTTCATGGGTAAAAAGTTTGTTAATTAGAGTATAGGGTTCCTATAAATTAACAAGCAGGTGGTCCTCTGGATGTTGAGGTATTATATACAGATCTGTATATGGTATAGGTATGAATTGTTTTTTCAGGAATGTCTTGTAGTTGCGTAAAAGCGATTTCTTTACCAAAAGTAAATACCCCGTTTTTTTTGAGTGTTACGTCATAGAGACTACAATCTAATTGCTTTTTGTGTACGTGTGTATCTGATGGATTTTCACAATTATCAAAATGATCATGTCCCTCGGCACTATGCAATAGGTTGGCTATTGCTGGAAGCAGCAAAGAAGTGATAAGGGCTATTGCCGATATACATTGGGCGATATGTGAACGATAGGTGCGCAATTTAGTTTTTGAATAAGAATGCAAATCCCATTCTTGATGCCATTTTGACCGCAAAATTTTTAAAAAATGTGTACTGACCAAAAATCCATCCAAATATGACCAATAAAACTTGATATATAGGAAAGATTAACAGAATTCTAACAGGCCAATAGATCCACCCATTGGTAGTGTCTTTAGCAAGCCCTATCAATTCTAGCAAGGGATTGGAAAGTTTTCCAGCCGTACTTCCTGTAATGGCGAAGACCAAAAACATGGCAATAAGTTGCCATCGTTGGGTGACTCCCCAACGTTTATAAAGTTTTGTAAATAACCATAAAGTGATTTTTAGTATGAGGTACGTAACTACTAGGAGTAGTAAAATAGTAGCGATGAGGGAATAGGTTTCATTTTGAAACGCAATGGCGTTCACAATGGCTCGCGCGATGAGGTATGCGGAAAAAAAACTGGCAATCATTCCCAAAAATGGATGAATGAGTTGCCAGTTTTGTGTTATTTCCCAACGATTTTTGAAGTTCTGTATCACAGAACAAAAGTACGATTATCGTAGCTTTTGTCCGTACCGTTGTTCAAAAAATTTAAACCAATTATGCAATAAGTAATTTACTTCGTAGCCATAATCTACACCTCTTTCATAATTGATTTGTTGAATGTATATGTTGGGGTCATACCTAGCGTTATTAAGGACACGATTGTTATACTCTACCACTCTAATGATATTTCTGTTCTCTAGATATATTTGCTCGTAATAGCCTCTTGGTTGTTGTGTGACCAGCCAATTATTAAATCCAGGTTCTATAATCAGGATTTCAAACTCTAGGCTGTCATTTGCAATGCGAACGGTGTCTGAGGTCTTACCAGCGGTATTTGCAATATCTTTTGTTGTGTTTGTGCTCGCGCATCCTATAATGAATGCGGCAAGGATGAGGGTGTAAAGAATCTTTTTCATAATCTTAAATGTACTAATTTTAGTTGAAATTTTGTGTTAATGTAAAGCAGTATGATTACCGCTCTTTGTCTTGAACAAATCTATAGTACTTGGGTGAGTATAAAAATGATAAATGAGGGAATGGGTGTGTTGGGTGAGGGAACAATCTTGGTACACTTATATCTAAAAACAAAAAATCACACACGATTACTATCGTATGTGATTTTCAAAAATAGTTGGGTGAAAACTATAGTTTATTTTCCGAAAAGACCTCCTAGTAAACCACCAAGGCCTCCTTTTTTCTTATTGCTTCCTAATACCATATCTGCAACATCGTCTAAGATACTTCCATCTCCATCTGCATCCAGTAATGAAGATATCAGGCTTTGATTTTCTTGTGGTTGTCCTCCTAGCATACTTCCTATTAAGGTGTTCATTCCTCCTGCATCACTTACTCCCGACTGTTTTGTTTGTTTTCCTAACACGCCCATAAGGATCGGTGCAGCTACTTTAAGAATTTGTGCTACAGTTCCAGCATCCATTCCTGATTTTTGACTTAATGCATTTTCTACGTTAGGGCGGTTACTTCCTAAAAGGTGTCCTAATATACCTTCTCCATCTCGTTTTACGCTATCATCTACGCCTCCTTGAAAAAGACCTTCTAGATTATCTAATATGCTACCGTCATGTTTATTAGAAAGTGCTCCCATTAATCCTGCAGCTCCCTCTGGTGTCTGTACATTTTTTTTCATAGCCCCCATAAGTACGGGCATCGCCATACTTAACAGTTTCCCCGTATCACTTTCTGATTGACCTGTAGACCCACTCACTCCGCTAATAATCTGTTTTCCCATTGGGCTATTTAATAAGTCTAGTAATCCTGACATCTTTATTTGGTTTAAGTTATTAATGATTTCAATTTACGAAATATTTGAAGTAAATAAGATGGTTTGCATTAGAAATGTATTTTACCGATCAATTAGTGTTATTTGTCGGTATTTAAGTTAGATTTTCGTTCTTTTTATGATAACACATACTTGATAGGTGAGTCGATTACTTTTTGGTGAGTACATCTCTTATTAATACAGTAAAATTATTGATATGTTTTCAAATTTTTACGAGTCAGACTATTGTCCTGTCAAGCTAGAGATCAATTTATAAATCTTTACTACTTTCGCAATTTGATGAGTACACTTGGGTAAACATCTTAAAAGCGCTTACTGCTATTCACTCTAAAAATAACCCGATTAAGCTAATGCATATTCATCCTTTTGGTTTGATAGACGAATAAAGGAATAGAAAATTAATAGAAGAGTCTCTTTTATTTATAGTGTAGCATCGCACAAAAATTCTACCTTTTATACTAGTAGGATCTATGGAAAATCTTTATGAAATGAATGACAACTACTAGTTTGCAAGCTTTGTTCCTATGATTAAGCTATAACTTAGTAATATCACTAGGGGTTTCAACAAGTATTGTTTTATCTCCCTTAATTACAATGGGTTCTTTAATAAATTGAGGGTTTTTTCGCATTAGTTTTATCCAATCGTCATCGCTAAAATTTGGATTTCCAAAATGATTTTCAAACTCTGGATGCTGCGTATTTACCAATCCATCAATAGTTAATTGAAGTCTATTGGCAAGCTCTTTTAACTGAGTACCTGTAAAAGGTGTTTTTAAAACATCTACCTCTCTCAATGCACATCCTTCTGCTTTTGCATAGGCTAATACTTTTTTGCCAATTTTTGAGTCAGGATTATAATATAGGATAACTTCTCTATCTGATGTTGCTATTTCTCCCATTTATTTAATGTTTTAAAATGATTTTTTGAAAAGTTTTAAAAATACAAATAATTAATTTCCTTTGTGAGGTTTATATACATAATCTATCATAATTAATGATAAAAAATCTATTCTAGATGATCCTACATTTGATAAAAAAAATCTATATAGTTACCTTTTTAGTAGTCTAACGTTTTTAACTGATTGTCAATTTCTTCAAAAGAATTCTATTGTATTATAAGATCTCAATACCTTCTTATTAGAGAATTGGTTACTTTCTTTCTAAGGTCATAGCAAATCAAACCAATTATCTTTAATCTTTTAAGGTTGAGTATTTTTCTTTTTTAAAGTTTCTAATTTATGCTCTAAGGCATCAATAATATCATCAGCTTTTAAACTCATAGTTGAGATCGCATTTTCTAATTTTTCCTCAAAGGTTTCTTTCTTTTCATCCACCGTTTGTATGAGTTCCTCCTTAGCATTATGAATGCGATCTTGAATATCAGATTTTGCCTCCAACGTTTTATTCTTTATTTTTTTTCTTGTCTCTATACCTTTATCTGGTGCAAATAGGATTCCTATTCCAACACCAATTGTAAACCCTGTTAATAGAGCCAACAAGGTATTCCCATTATTATTATCCATGATTTTATATATTTAATTTATTAATGAAATACTACTTTGTAAAGTATGAAAGACAGATACGAAATAATTAGTTGAACCAATCCCGCTTTTTCAGCCAGATTTATGGTTTAATATCTCGATCCCTATTCTTTTTTGACATACACATTTTTTAGAATCATTTATTATTTAACATTAGATATACTAAAAGTAGCATATTTGATGAAAGCTTAAAATGATTTGAATCAGTTTATTAATAAAATATTGTTTTTACAGCGTTGTGAAGCAATATATTTAATAAGACTAGTTGAGAACTAGCCTTATTTTTTCAGCGGAATCTATGGTTTAATACTCGGACTTTTAAGGTGATTTTTAGTATCCAGAGCTTGATATAGGGTTCTTATTTTTATTCAAAAACAAATAGATAAGTTAAAAAGCAGCTAGGCAATATATAAATTTCTAAGTACGCTTTCGCGAAAGCGTATAAACCCGCTTTACTAGTAGGCTATAAAAGTGTAGTCACACCATAAGTATGTAACGTCTTTTTTAGTAAGAATTCTTTAAGATTTTGATTTTTTCTTCTGTAAGATCACGTAAATCATACAGTAATTATCTCTTTTCAGTTAGATTAATTTGGTTATATGGCAGTAGAAATAGGTGACTTCTTTAATCGGCATAAGAAATACTAACGATCTCTGCCGTTAAACTGTCTTTATCTGTGTTCTTTTTAAGGACAATAGTAAATGACTTCCCGATAAATTCGCCATTCTTAAATTTTTCATCTGTTAACAAAGGGTGATCTTTACTTTCAAATTGTAAGGCTGTTTCATCTTCATTTGTAAAGAAATAATAGCCGCCTTCATATCCGTCAAAAATTGCTTTAGCTTCATAAATCTCATCATTACTTATAACGTCAGCGTTATTATTAATTGGAGTGAAACTAATAAAATTGATACAAAATAATAAAATAAATATTTTCATAATGATCATTATTTAGGTAATACTAATGGACTAATAAATTAATTTTAGTTGACTTGAAATCTCTTGTCAAATTTATATTCATACTTGTTTTTGATAGTTACATGATTTCGTAAAAATCTTTATTAATTTAAATATGCAGTTTTTATAATCTTAAAAAAGAGTAATATATTTTTCGGAAGGATTATTATTCATTTAGCTACATAATTATTTCATAATGATAGTATCTTCTATCTAAAATCCTTATACATTTACTAGTATTTTATTTACTAATCAAGTGGACACAAAATTATTTTATAAGAAGCTTAAAAAACAAAAGATACCGATTCACGAATTGCTTAATGAGATTCATCGTTTTGAGCCAGTTCCTGATAATTGGTATGTGGTGGTTGCAGATATTGAGAACTCTACCGAAGCTGTTAATAATGGGCTACACGGTAGTGTTAACCTTGCAGCTACGGGTAGTATCATTGCAGTACTCAATGAATTAAAACAAATTGATGCCACCTTTAAGATTCCCTACTTTTTTGGTGGGGATGGAGCTACTTTTTTAATTCCCGGAAACTATATTATTGATGTTGTTAATATTCTTGATAGATATACGGTTCATGTAAAAAACACCATGTTTTTAACATTGCGGGCAGATAAGATGGCTGTTTCTGAAGTTTACAAAAATGGGCATAGCCTGAAGATTACAAAATTTAAACTAAATACGTTTCTAACAGTTCCAGTAGTACTTGGATTAGGTTTAAAATTTGCTGAAAAGGAAATAAAGAAAAATTTTACAGATTCCATGGTTGATAGCAAAGTAGATATCCCTGTGAATCTCGACGGGATGGAATGTAGGTGGGATGAAATAAAACCAGATAGTTCAGAAAAAAAAGTAGTTTGTCTTATCGTAAATTCTGTAAAAGAACAGGAACAATCTAAAATTTTCAGTGATATTTTACAGGAAATCCATACGTTATTTGGATCATTAGAAGAGAGAATTCCTATAAGTACTAGAGAACTAAAGTTGGACACTACTATAAGTAAAATACGAAGAGAGATGATTGCTAGATTGGGTAAGTCAAAATTAAGCTACCTCATAAAAAATTGGTCAATTACATTTTTCGGTAAATTTTATTTTGAATATTTTAAGGATGGGCAGGAGTACCTTTATAAAGTATCTCAACTCTCTGACACCTTAATGATAGATGGTTCCATAAATACCGTCATAAGTGGGACTGCTCAACAATTACAATCTTTAGAATTATTTCTTGATGGATTAGAGTCTGATAAAAAAATTAATTACGGAATGCACAAAACATACGCATCTATCATGTCTTGTTATGTCCAAGATCGTAAGGACAATCATATTCATTTTGTAGATGGTACCGAAGGTGGGTATACAAGTGCCGCTATGATGATTAAGAAAAAGAAAAATCTGATTGTCAATTAATAGCTGTCAAATCTAATGAGAGTTAATTATAAAGGTATCCGTAAAACCCTGTTCTATATGACTAAAAGGTAATACATCTAAAACAGCTAGTTGAATTAATCTCATTTTTCAGAGAGAGAGGCAAGGATTTTTTCAACTAAAGATTGAGGTCTACTACCTCGAAATTTGCTCAAAAAAAAATGATTTAAAGAATTGAAAATACACCTGCATATAAAATTATATAAAAGAAGGTACTAATTATGTAACGCAAAAGTCCAGACACTATCGCATCTTCGTACCTTACAAAGAATATGTGACTAACAACCTTAAAATCATTGATAACCAAATAATTTAAAAAACACTAATTATGAAAAAACTATGGCTTATTGCTATTTGCTCTGTTGTACTATTAAGTTGCGGATCAACAAAAACAATTAAAGAATCTAAAAAAACTTTAAAAGGAAGTTGGACGCTTGATGACATTTCTTATGATAGAGCAGGAACATTTAATGTGACTATTTTTGGAGATACCTCAGCAGAATGTTTAGAAGGATCTACGTGGCGATTTATACCCAATAATAACTTTGGTAACTACGAGATTACAGATACCAATTGTCCTACTGGCAAACGCTACTTTGTGTGGGCATTACCAGGTATAGGAGAAAATGAAACAGCTTATGATATCATTTTAAAACCGACAGACGAGAAAATGAAGTCTACGATGGACGAAAAAGGATTTAAACTTTCGATTTCCTATCTATCTGACGATCAGTTGCAAATTAATCAAAAAGTGCAACTAGAAGGAAAACCCTTTACCATTAGCATGAATTTTTCTAAAATTATAACCCAATAAAAAACAAACCCTAACTCAATAAAATTATGAAATCAATATTAAGAAATATATCAATTATTGCTATTTGTGCAACCCTATCAGTAGGATGTGAAGCCACAAAAAACGCAAATAATAAACAAAAAGGAGCTGTAATAGGAGCCACGACAGGGGCTATATTAGGTGCTATTATAGGTAACAACACAGGCGATGGAGAAAACTCAGAACTAGGTGCCATTATTGGTGGTGTTGTAGGTGGAGGAGCTGGAATCATTATAGGAAACCAAATGGACAAGCAAGCTCAAAAAATAGAGGAAGAAATTCCAGGAGCAACTGTAGAGCGTATTGACAACGGTATCGTTGTTACCTTTGATGAGAATTCAGGTGTGTACTTTGATACGGCAAAATATAATGTTAATGCTGAGTCACAAGCTTTGCTTACAAAGCTTGCTAATGTGATGAAAGAATATCCAAACACAAAAATTATTGTTGCTGGACATACTGATAGTGTAGGACCAGAATCTTCCAATTTATTATTGTCTCAACGTAGAGCAACATCTGTTAGTGAATATTTAGCTTCTAGCGGAATCCCATCTAGCCACTTTACAACGGTATGGTATGGAGAAACTCAACCTGCAGCAACTAATGAAACTGCAGAAGGAAGAGCAAAAAATAGACGTGTAACATTAGCCATTGTTCCTGATGAAACAATGAAAGCAAATGCTGAAAGAGAAGCTAAAATGAAAGGATAATTATTATCTTTTATCAGTAAAAAGGCTTTCTAAAAATATTTTTAGAGAGCCTTTTTTTGTTGTAGGATATTATAGATTTTAAGTACTATTTTCTTTCTAAGATTATGTTGTGTAAATCTATAAAATCAGGATATAATACGGCCATCGCTCATCGTGATAATACGATCTGTTTTGGAAGCAAACTCAGTATCGTGTGTCACAATTAATAACGACAACCCTTGCTCATCAGAAAGTTGTCTGAATATATCAAGTACATTATCTGCATTATAACTATCTAGATTTCCTGTGGGTTCGTCTCCCATAATAATTGTAGGATCATTAATGAGCGCACGCGCAATCGCAATACGCTGTTTTTCTCCTCCTGAGACTCTGGAAGCTCTTTTTGTGGCGAGGTGATCTATATTGAGCATACGTAACTTTTCCATAGCATCATGGGTGATTTCTTCATAAGATTTTCGGGCAAGTTTTTTTGCCGGTAACATGACATTTTCTAGAACCGTAAATTCAGAGAGTAAATAGTGAAACTGAAACACAAATCCTATGTGCTCATTGCGTATGCGTGATAGCGTATCTCCATCTTGTCCAGTAATCAAATCTTCATTTATAAAGAGTTCTCCCTCATAGTCTCTATCCATAGTAGAAAGAATATATAGTAAGGTAGATTTACCACAGCCGGATTTTCCCATAATAGAAGCAAACTCTCCTTTTTTCACCGAAAGATTAATATTCTTTAGTACGTGAAAAGGCACGGGATTACGAAAATACTTATCTATGTTTTTTGTATGTAAAACAGTTTCCATTATTGACCTCTTATAATTTGTACGGGATCTATTTTTCGTGCTTTACGAGCTGGGAGATATCCTGCAAAAAATGTGGCTATGAGTGCAAATACAATTCCGATGATATAGAAAACAGGGTCGTGATTGACAGGATACGTCGTAATGGTAGGAAGGGCTTGCGTATCAAAAGGCGTGTTATCTATGGCTAGTGACAATAAAAAGCCGAGGACTAAACCCAGACAGCCGCCTAGAATCCCTATGATAATCGCTTGACTCATAAAGATATATTGTACATCTCGACCAGAAAACCCCGTTGCTTTCAAAATAGCAATATCATTCATCTTCTCATAAATAAGCATATTTAGGATATTATAAATCCCAAAACCAGCGACAATCAATAAGGTGATAGACACCGAGTAGGTGATAAGGTTGCGGATGGTGGTGCCTGTTTCAAATTGTGCATTTGCTGTTTTGATGTCTATCGCTTTCAGGTTGTGTTGTTTTTCTAGCTTTCGCGAAAGCGTAAACGCCTTCTCCATATCAAATAATTTTACATTGATATCTGTGATATAACTTTTGGGTTCTCCTAGCAGTTGCTGAACAGTTTTTACGGTTGAAAAACTAAACACATTATCTATTTCTGCAATACCACTTTGAAAGAGTCCTACTATTTTTAAGGGTTGCACGGTACCATTCGCGGTACTTATCTGTACGCGATCGCCTACGGAAAGCGACATTTTTTCTGCGATCCCAACGCCTAACAAAATACTATTAGGAATATTTTCTAACGCTTGTGATGTACCAGAAATGATATATTTATCAAAATTAAAATAGGTCACTTCCTCATTGGGGAGCATCCCTGTGAGATTACCTCCCAACTCAATAGCGCCAGACACATAAAATATTTGCGTGTTTACTTGTGGTAAGGCAGCCATGACATCACTATTATTCGTCAGATTCTGAATCAGCGGGAACGCATTGTGAATATTTTTTTTACGCTGTTTAGGTCTGACAGAATGTACTTGGGTAAGCGCCTCTTTAAATTTTTGTTCTAGCGGTTGCACTTGAGAAGGTTCTATCTCATTAAATATATGAATGTGCGGTGTTTGATCTAGAATTAAACTGTCCAGCATTCCGTTTAAACCTGTCATAAAACACACCAAGGTAATATAAGCGCCGATTCCAAAAGTAACGCCAAGACCAGCCGTGATGGTTTGTTTTCTTTTTGAGACCAGATGGGTTTTAGCAATACTTAATATGACTTGCCAGTTAATCATTCTTTTGGGAGGATTATTTCTGTAGTGGTATCTAGACCAGAAATGACTTCTACGTACTCCATATTCTCTAGACCGCTCTTAATAGTGACACGTCCTTTTTTAGTTTGTACTTGATTGCCATTCATAAGATATTTTTTAGGAATCACGAGTACACTATCTTTTTGCTGTATAATAATATTTGCCTCTCCAGAGAGCCCAGGATAGAGCGTTTGAGGGGGTTGTGTAAAATGTCCTTCTACAAGAAACGTCTGATTCCGAGCATTTTTACTAGGGTATATTTTATGCACTTTTGCCGTAAACAACGTATCTGGATAGGCATCTAGGGTGAGTACAATTTCTTGCTGTAATCTTACCCCCACAATATCCACCTCATCGACAAGCATTTCTATATTAAAACTCTTGGAACTCCCTACAAGTGCAATAGGAGTTTGTGGAGAGATACTCTCGCCTGAGTTTTTATATAAAGCATATACTTTACCGTGAATGGTACTTTTTACCGTAAAATCTTCGGTGGTTGATATGGCGGTTTTATAGCTGTTTTGTGAGGTGTTTAGTTGAGTTTGAAGTTCATCTTTGGTACGATTGAGTTTTATTTTAAGGTTTTGTAAGATGGTTTGCGAGTTTTGATACGCGAGTTTTTTTGCTTCATATTGGGCTTTACTGCCTATGTTTTGATTCCAAAGCCGTTCTTGTCTTGTATAATTTACAGAGTCGTTTTTTACATTTAATTCTGCGGCGTTGATCTCTTGTTTTATCGACGTAAGTAGGGTAGTGTTGCCTTCATATTGCTTTCGCGAAAGCGTATATAACAATCTCGCATTTTCTGCTTGAAGCTGTGGTTTATTATTAATGAGTTGTGCGATGGAGGTACCTGGTGTGAGGAGATCACCTTCGGTCACAAGATTGTGTTGTAAGATGCCTTGTACATTGGCATATACTTCATACAAGCTATCTGGTTGTACTGTCGCCGAAGCATAGACCGCAGTGTGTAAAGATCTGTATTGAGGATATGTCTTTTCTGTATCGCTCTGGCAGGAGACTACTAACATAAGCAGGATCAAGATAAGGAGCGGTTTCATGGGCTATCTTTTGACCAAAAGTATCCCAAATGCTTCAGGTGCAAAATGATAATAATCATACTTCGTATACTTTATATTGGTATGTTATCTATTTTCAATGATAAAGCACTTCTACTTATATCATTGATCTTTTATTTTTAGGAATGCTTTGCGTAAGCTAAGCTGTTGTACTTCTGCTATGGAGAAGGCTTTTACAAATCCGATAAAGTGTATAAGACCGTGTAGTAAGAGTAGTATGCTGAAAATATATTTCATCTTTATAAGGAATTAAAATGCCTTAGTTATCCCCACACCAAAAGAGACATAGTTGAATTGTATGAACATTACGTTTTGTAGATTAATACGTCTTAAATGTAAAATAATCACGTATCATCTATTATGACATATATTACATTGTTTATACTTTGTGTGTTTTCCAGTGTTTATTCCTTGTGTCGTATAGATATTTAACCACTCCTGAAATACCTATACTTAGAGGCTGACTTGAAATTTTATAACAATGTGTAATAATTCTATAATACATTTTCTAGTAGATAGCGGCATCTTTGTAATGTACTAATTGATATACTATTAATTACTACTCACTTCAAAGCTAAAACACAGAATGAAACATATATTATTTGTACTAACGAGTCATGAAGAGTTAGGAGACACGGATCAAAAGACAGGATTTTGGATAGAAGAATTTGCTAGTCCATATTACACGTTAAAAGATGCAGGATGTAAAATAACTCTTGCTTCGCCAAAAGGAGGATTACCTCCTATTGATCCAAAAAGTGATGCTCCAGATCAGCAGACGCCTTCTGTAGTACGTTTTAAAGAAGATAAAGAAACACAAGATCACTTAGCAGAAACGATTCCATTATCAGAAATAGATCATAATGGATATGATGCTGTTTTTTACCCAGGAGGTCACGGTCCGCTTTGGGATCTCGCTACAGATAAGGATTCTATACAACTTATAGAATCATTTTACGAGAACAAAAAGCTCGTAAGCGCCGTATGCCATGCACCTGCCATTTTTAAACATACCAAAAAAGAAAATGGAACGCCGTTAGTACAAGGAAAAAAAGTTACTGGATTTTCCAACACCGAAGAGGAAGCTGTATCACTTACAGATGTGGTTCCTTTTTTAGTTGAGGATATGCTGAAAGAAAACGGCGGTATTTATTCAAAGACAGATGATTGGCAGCCGTATATTGTCCAAGATGGATTATTAATTACAGGTCAAAATCCAGCATCTTCAGAAAAGGTAGCCGAACGTTTACTCGAAGAACTACAAGCATAAAAATAATAATAACCCAAAAAAAACATATATGAATATAGTATTTGAATATCAAAATATAACCGCAAGCGAACGCCTAGAACAACACGTAGAAGATTCATTAAATAATCTCTCAAAAAAATACCCTTTTGTTATTAGAGGGGACGTATTTTTTAAGAAAGAAAATAAAACTGGTAATACGGGACATCAATGTAGTATTCGTCTGAGTGCTCCAGGACCGAGATTATTTTCATCTTCAGATACAACAAGTTTTGAAAGTTCTATATCAGAATGCATAAGAGAACTTAATAAGCAATTGGAAAAGCGTAAAAGCGAGATGCAACAACATTAATGGCTGCTTTTATTATATAGACAGATTATGTTCGCTTTCGCGAAAGCATATAAAAAAGTAAAAGATTAATTTAAAAAAGACATCATGAAATTTGTAAAAGAAGAAGAAGAAGATAGAGATGATTACATTCTTCAAAAAAATAAGCTCACAACAAATACTGCAAAATTTATTATTGGAGTTTTGATTGCGTTAGCAATAGCAGTGATCGCAACCGGATTTTACCTCGGAGTATTCTAATATTGCAAAGAATATAAATACTTTTTTTTAATAAGAAGTATCTACGAAAGACTTTATGTACTATAATAATAAGGCTATTTATAGTGCATGTATGTCATATAAATTATACGAATAAAAATAGCCTTAACAACAAAACCATATATTATGAAAAAAATACTAGGATTAGCAGTTATTACATTATTAGTTACAAGTTGTGACATTAATCAGAAAAAAGAAGCAGAATTGCCAGAAATAAGTGTCGACGTAGATACAGAAGCTGGACAAATGCCAACGTATGATGTAGATTGGGCAGATGTAAACGTAGGGATGCGTACCAAAATGGTAAGCGTACCAAAAGTCGTTATCGTTATGGAAGAAGAAGAAATGGAAGTTCCTTATCTAGATGTTGACATGCCAAATTCAGGAGAAAAAGAAGAGCTTAATCTTGTCGTAGAAGCTGAGGTAGTAGGTAATGAGCATACTATTATGATTAAAGAAATTCTAGCAACTAACAATGACCTATATGTCATTTCAGAATTGAAAGAAGGTACTGTATCTATTGGAGACAAAAAGATGAGAGTATCTGACCAAGTGATATTAAATGCTCCAGATTTAAATGTAAAATATATTATCGTTGGAGAAAAGCCAAATAGAGTATTTAACGATCGCTTCAAATATGTAAAAGATTTATCTGCTTTTAAAGCAGACATGAAAAATGCTAAGGTAATCTATACAAAATAATAGCTACTATATAGCAAATAAAAGAGGCTTCCTGATCAGGAAGCCTCTTTTTTTATGATAAAGAAATTATCAGATATTATTGTGATTCTGATATTTTCCTATTACTTAATAACCCATATTATATTGAAGGTAGTACGTAATTTCCAAGATACATATCCCAATTAATTGTAAGCATTGTGTTAAGCGTATGCTTAATTCCTGTAAAATGGACAGGTTTTTTAATATATACGTTTGCGCCTAGAGTGTGTGTTTCTTCTATGTCTCCTTGATCTGATGTTGTAGAATAAATAGCCACAGGGATATCTTTAAGCTTCGTATGTTTTCTCAACACTCTCAAGCAGTCTTTACCAGACATTGCGGGCATATTAAGATCCAAAAAGATAAGGTAGGAAGTAATATCAGGAGTCGATTCTAGATAATCTATAGTTTCTTGTCCATTTCTGAAATATAAAAATTGAGCTTGATACCCAAGTTCAAGAAGCGCATCTTCAAATAACAGACATTCGTCTTCATCGTCATCTACCAATATAATATGTCTTGTTTTTAATAGCATACCAAAAATTATTTGATTTCTACAAAGGTCACCCTATTAAAGATAGAACATTAACTGATATAAAATGATGTTTAACGTAATTAGGTTAAAAGTGCGATATCATGCATTATATTTGACTTTTATACGCTTTCGCGAAAGCGTACCATCACCAAAACGTTAATCAAAATAAGCTTCGATCTCTTTTTTGATATTTTCCCATTGTTCTTTTTCACCTGAGAATGCTCTCAAAACTTCTTTCATTTTGGATATTCCAAATCCTTTGGCTTCTTCAAAGCCTATTTTAGGAGGTAGTGATAATTCGGCATCGGTAACAATGGCATCAATGATGAATGGTTTTTTTGATGCTTTTGCCATGCGTACCGCATGTTCGATATCTGCTGCTTTTTCTACCCGTATACCTTCACCACCACACAAACGTGCATAAGCTGCAAAATCAAAATTTTGAACTCTCAGTGCATCAAAATTAGGAGCAAGTCCTGCTTCTTCCATTTCGATTTTTACAAATCCTAACTGACTGTTATTAAAAATAATAATTTTGATAGGGAGTTGGTTGTGAACCGCTGTCGAAAAATCCTGCAAACACATATTAAAAGCGCCATCGCCCATAAGTGTCCAAACTTCTCTTTCTGGATGCAGTAATTGCGCGCCTATGGCGGCGGGAAGTCCTACCGCCATAGAGCCATGATTAAAAGATCCTATGATACGACGATCGCTATGAAAGCTCATATAATTGCTTGCCCAAATGGCAGATGTTCCTGTATCGATAGTAAAAATCGCATCTAGCGAAGCGTGATCACTGACCATTTTTGAAAATATCTGAGGATGCAGTGGCTCCATATCCCTTGAAGGATCTGCCTGATCATGCATCTTATCTTTATATTTTGAAAAACGCTCTCTTAAGGAGACTAAAAAAGCATCATCTGTTTTAGCATCACATACATTGATGAGTTTTTGAACGGTAGTAAAGAGATCACCATGTAATCCTAAGGTGACTGGGGTACGATTTCCTATATTTTCTGAACGAATGTCTATCTGAATTGTCTTTGTATTTTCAGGCAAGAAATCTGTATAAGGAAAATCGGTTCCTAACATAATTAACAGATCACACTCCATAACTGCCTTATAGCCAGAAGGATTTCCTATAAGTCCCGTAAGACCCACTACATTTGCTTCTTGATGATCAAAAATATCTGAGGATCGGAGGGTATGTGTAATAGGTGCTTTTAATTTTTCTGAAAATTCCAGAACAAGATCTCTAGCTTCTCTACAACCTGCACCACCTAGGATTGCTACTTTTTCTGATGTATTTATGAGTTGTGCTGCTTGTAATATATCTTCATTTATAGGAACTATAGTACTCCGCGATCTAAATACTTTATGTACATAATCTTGGTTTTCAGCTTTCATAGCTGCGATATCTGCTGGTAATTCAATTCTACAAACACACTTCTGATTGATAGCTATCCGAATCGCCCTCAAGATCACCCTAGGTGCTTCTTCTGGAGATCTGATAATGGCTTGATAGGCACATACATCTTCATAAATTTTTTCCAGATCTACTTCTTGATGACTATTAGTACCTAAGTGTTCTAATCCTATCTGACCCGTAATAGCGATGACAGGAGATCTTTCTTTTTTTGCATTATATAATCCATTAATAAGATGTAATGCTCCTGGACCTACCGTACTTGCACATACCCCAAAGTTGTCACTTAGTTCTCCTTGTGCAAAGGCTGCATAGGAGCCATTACCTTCATGATGTACATTAATCCATTGTATAAGATCTTGTTTTCCTATAGCATCAATCAAAGGATTTAAGGCATCTCCAGCAACACCAAATATATTTTTGACACCTTCTTGTTGTAATATGGAGAGTAATTGTTGTGATACGTTCATAGTAGTATATTAAGTATAGATCGTTTTAAAAGATATGTATTCAAATATAAGTAATGAAATATATAATACATATTTGAAGGATAAATTTCCGAATTATATATGTCAAAATAACCAATAGTCATGTTTGATATGTTCTCATTCAATTAAAGTAATAACACAATACATTAAATAACGTGAGTTCGATATAAGCTTTTCTTCTTTTTCTCTAGTATACGACAGAATGTAAGTTCTGTGCGAGGAGAAGCGATGGCAGAAACTTCTTGTGTTTTTTCGCTTCAAGCGAAAAAATACCTAAGAAATCGAAGATTCGTAAGTTTCAAAATCTAAAATAGAAATCACGCGCATAAAAAGCGTCTTTTCTTTTGGTTCGGTTTTCTTTAGACGAGTAAATAAAACGAAAAAAAAGGTTGATTTTAACGTAATTATACTAAAAAACTTACTAATTTTTTACGTCGAACTCACGTTAAATATGTATCGCTTAAATTCAATTAATTAAAAACATTAAACGTTCGTGCATTTGAGTTAAGATAGGATAGTTACTAGATGTATTTTTACAAAAGTTATTGCAAAGGCTGTTTGCCGTTATTTGGTTGATTAGTTATTACTCTTGTAAGCAAACAGTCTTTTTTTGTTAAAAACAAATTGAAAAGAACTATTTACGTATTAATGACAAATACTTGTTTCTTTTGATTTAGACGATCAATTAACACTTGATTCCAGAAAATGGTCTACATGAATATTATATCATGTAGGCTATTTTTTTAGAAAAAATAAAAGCAAGAGAATATGATGATATAGGCACAACACAAAAAGTTGTGGAGTATTTAAAAATAGAAGATTTTTGCAATGTTCATTTACTTTTAGAATATCAAAAAGATAAGATAGATAAAGGGTTTTTGCCTATAAAATCTATAGAATAATTATGATTAAGAATCTGTGTGTAGTCAGTGAGTGATCTATGTACAGTGGGTGTAAAAAAGTCGTTTAGCAGCTAACTAAACGACTTTTTATTTTTCTAATTCATAGGTATTAAGAGGGAATTACACACTTTTCTTTCTATACTCTTTTGGGCTGTAATGGTATTTACTTTTGAAAATCTTACAGAAATAGCTTCTACTTGTCAACCCTATATTGTAGACAATTTCAGAAATAGATAGATCTGTTGTGACAATTAGAGAAGCGGCTTTTTCAAGACGGGTTGTTTTTATAAAATCAGATACCGTACGATCAAACATAAACTTAAAACCTTCTTGAAGTTTAGCGGGAGATAATCCAGATGCCAAACATAATTTTTTAAGACTGTATTGTACTTCTGGATTTTCTTTTATGGCCTCACTAAGAGATGTGATTTGCTGAAGTTCTTTTTTAAGCAGACCACTTGTGTTTTTTACAGTAGATTTTTCACTATGAAATTGGGCAATCTGTTTAGCTAAAATAATGTAATAGCGTCCTTTGTTGACTAATTGTTGTGATATTTTATTTTCAGTAGTATCATAGGAAATTAAACGCAACTGCGCTGCAATTTTTAAATTAAGATGTCCCAAGTGTATGTATTGATGAGCATAATCAATACTATCTAACAAATCCAAAAGACTTGTGCCAAAATAATTTTCGACCTTTTGAAAGGTATCAAATAAAACATTTTTATTGACAAGCGTGATATGAATATCTGTTTCAACATCTTTAGGGATCAAGACTTCACCATCGTATCCTATAATACTACGTACTATAGCCGTTTGATATTGGTCTAATGAGTGTGTAAGCGTTTTCTCTTTAAAATGATGCGCTATATTCCCTTCGTGACAATAATAGAACTGCAAAGACTCTGTAAGTAAATCATCAATACAAACGCGAGTGTCTTCTAGTAAAGATACCTGTAAACTAATGATTTGAATACCTGGTTGTAATTGTACACAACGTACAGTACCTTGTCCAATACTTTCATCAATTGTTAATATATCTATTTCTCCAACACGTTCACACGTTCCCTTTAAGTTACTTGAAATCTTTTCAATTGCTGAATATCCTACATAATTTTTTACATCGTTCATCTTCCTAGTGTTGTGTGTTACTATTTAGATCTTTAAGAATGATCTTGTAACGTGTTATTTATACTGTAAAAATAAAGGAAGCATTTTGTTTTGTTTAACGGTATTAAGATTAGATGTAACTCATACCCCGCAAAGATTGAACAATGGCTTATTTTCTTTTTTACTATTGGGTTATCATTAGATGTGTTTACGCTATTAGTACTCGTTGTTTTGTTGGATATTGCAACTATAAATGTTGATGGTATGTGCAAGAAGATTTCAAATACAATAGATAAGAATACTTTAGAGTGTACTTTCCAAGCAACGTTTCGCTATGGAAGTCTTTACAGAAAACAATCCGTTATTGATGGAGGTGTAGAATGCTCTTTGTCCATTATTACCCAAGAGAATCCTAGTAAAATTTCTTTCGCTATTTGGGGGCTATTACCTAGTACTTATCAAGATGAGTGGTCTTATTTTCAAAGTGTATACGATACTTTGAACTGTACGGTCGAAGAACTTAATAGCACACCTTTTTTTGATACCTGTTTAGATAACCAGCGATGTCTTGTTCTGGTGTCTGGATTTTTTATATACCACTTAAAAAACGGTGTTTTATATCCTTATTATGTATACCATGATGAAGGATTGCCTATTAGTCTTGGCGGCGTATATACCCAGCTAGATGATGGATTTTTAACAGTTGCGTTAATTATGAAAGAAAGTGACGCTGTTATAAGAGAGATACAAAATATAGAAAATACAATGCCACTTATTATTGAACAAAAAGATAGGAGCAACTGGTTAAATAATACAACGTCAACAGAACAGATTCAGAACCAATTAGTATCAAAACAAGACCATCATCTTAAAGCACATCCAGTAGCAAGAGAATTCTTCAAAAATAATATTACCTATGATACCATCTTAGAGCCGATGGATTATAAAAATATCCCAAAAGTATAATCTTTTAAATCTTACTACAGAAATTAAAAACGATGTTCAGTTTAATACCTCGTGGGTCTATGCCCAAGGATTATTTAGTTTCTCTTAAGTCTTTTTCTATAATCGGTAGGTAATACGCCGTAGTGTTCAAAAAATATTTTTGAAAAATAGCTTCTACTTTTAAATCCAATATTATATACTATTTCAGAAATAGATAGACTTGACGTTTTTAAATAATCACGTGCCAGTTCTAACTTGATCTGTCGTACATATTCGTTCACACTTTTAGAATATAAGACCCTAAAACCTAGTTGTAGCTTCCGATTACTCAAACCAGACTCTTCTCCAAGTATAGCTACCGTCAAGGGTTCTGCAACATTATCTACGATGTAATTAGCAAGGCTGTGTATTTTTTTAAGTTCTTCTTTAGAAAGTGACTCTGGTAATGCAATACCCTGTTCGTGATTATTATGCTCTGCCATTTGCATCGCCATAATCAAGTTGAGTTGACCTTCTATAGATAATGTACGTATGATGCCATGATTATAATTTTCTTGTAACTGCTTGATTTGATCGGCGATTTTAAGACTAAAATTACCATAATGCTCATAAGAAGCTACTGACTCTTTGTCGTTAAAAGTTATTGATAAAGAGTTGTCTAGCGAAGGAATGTTGTGATTTTTCTTGCGATTATATTCCTTACGCATTACATAAATGAAGTTTACTTTTACCGCTATTTTCTTAGGAAATACATAGCGTTCTTTTGTATTCTTTTTAGCCGCTATAATAATATTTTGATAGCGCTCAAAAGTTACTTCACGCTCTTCAATATCATTGCTGTATCCTAATTGTCCTTCGGAAACAAAAATAAACTCAACAGGACTAGCATCCTTTATATGAAAAACAATTTTGGTATCCTCTATAAAGTTGACATCATAATCTACAAGGGTCACTCCCCAATCAAAGGCGATGCTTCGTATCATTCCTTTCCCTACTTCATTGTCAAACTCTAGCACATATTCTCCCCACTCTTCGGTAATCTTCCCTTGAATATGCTTATTGAGTTGCTCAATGATAGCAATACCGTCTATATCTTGTATTTCAATCTCCCGCATTAATTTCTTCCTTAGCGTTATTGTGCTTATAGGGTGCAAAGAAATGAGATTTGTTGAACTCTAATTAACAAATATGAAACATAAAATAACACTATTGGTACGCTTTCGCGAAAGCAAAATTAGGCAAATAGTAATAATAGAGAAAAATTAGGAGTATATTTTTAAGTATATAATGTGCTGGTATACTTATATTTGGGGTGTTGGAAATGAAAGAATGTTGGGTTGCGAAGTCCGCTTTCGCGAAAGCAAAATAAACCCTCACGATTCAACTGATTTAGAAATTGAAATTACCCAGTAGATTTAGAACGTACCTTTTTAAGGTATTCATTAGGACTGACACCAAATTTATTTTTGAACAGTTTAGAAAAATAGCTTCTGCTATTTATCCCTACTTTATAGGTTACTTCTGTGATATTTAAATCTGTATCAGTGAGAAGTTGTTTTGCAGTATCAATTCTGTGGTTTCGGATATATTCATTTACAGAAACATCATATAAATTTCTAAAACCGTTTTGTAAGGTGTTTTGATTTACACCTACTTTTTTTGCAAGACTAGAAACATTAATAGGTATCGCAATTTGATCTTTTATAATTGCCCGTGCTTTTTCTATACTCTCAACGGTAGATTTTCTCATGATCACTCGTTTGTCGAGATTTTTTTGATCATCAAGATATTGCTTTAGAATATGTGTGAAAATCTCATAAGACTTGCCTTCTTGATAGACTTGTTTCATAAAGCCATCTAAGTCACATTCTGTAAATTCTTCTAGAAATTTTGAAATAGTATCATTAAATCTACTTTTATGAAAGAAATTATTGATCCCGTTTACATCCCTAAATAAGGTGATTAATTCTTCATCCATGTTTGGGAGGAATGACTCTATCTTTTCTTCAAAAAGCTTTCGGTTGATCTCTAGGCTAAAGATACACGTAGGTACGCCTGCTTTAAATTTGAAAACATGATTGTTACTAGCGGTGCCAGCCACAATAAGGCTTTCAGAAGTTTTTATTTCGGTCTCTTTGCCATCTTCTTCAAAACAGTGGTAAAAACTCCCACCTCTATTAAATAAAATCTTTAAAGGATACAACGCTCCTTTCTTAAGGTCAAAATGAAAATCTTTTTTTAATGTATAGTCAGTTTCTATAATCCCAAAACCAAAATCAAATTCGTATGCTTTTACATAGCCAGATCCTAGATGTTCGGGTAATTCAAGACAGGTTTCACAGTGCTCTTCATCATAATCCACACCTAACGTTTTAGCCATGTCTATGACCACGTCAGATACTTTTAAATCTCTTATTTGTAATTTCTTTTTCATTATTTGAGTAGAGGATGCTATTGTTAGGTCATTGGAAAGGTACTAAAAGTATGTTTAGCATTTTTTATTATTAAATAAATTCAAAAATATTTAATTAAAATAATTGCTAGTATCACTTAATATAAAATGTTTGATTCTAATGAAAATAATAGTATAAAGTTTATAGTATATATTACTTAGTATAATCGATATGTCACCTTTAATTACTTTAAATTTTAGTACCTTTAAATTTATTCAATTTGATGGCACCTACAGATCTTCATTACAAAAAATATTTAACAGAACTCACGCAATCTTCTTTTTTTAAGGATTCTCATATTGAATCTCTGGAACAACTTTTAAGTCAGATGACTACAGAGAATTGGAAGGTCAGAAAATTTAAAAGCAGTCTTGAAGTTGAATCTACTTTTTACTTTATAGTGTCTGGTAAGCTTAAAGTGTTTAAATCCAATCCTGATACTGGCAGAGAACATACAGTTTTTGTGTTGTCCAATGGCGATGTTTTTGATGTATTATCTTTACTAGATTCTAAACCACACGATGTGTATTGGGAAGCTCTAGAGCCATTGGAAGTATTAAAAATTCCGATGGTACACATGCGATTATGGATTAATAAATATCCCTCAATACACAAGTCTATTTTATATTATTTAGGAGAGCGTATGCAACAACTTATGAACGTTGCTACAGATGTAACCTTACATAGTACTTTAGTACGTTTGGCTGTATTATTACTCAAAAATATAAATGACGAGACTAATGAATTACAATTAATTAATAACCTCCCAAACGAAGAGATTGCAAGTCTTATAGGTACTACCAGATCAGTTGTGAGTAGACACATCCAAGAACTAAAACGTTGTGGTGCTATCTCGGTAAGCCGAAAAAAAATCAATGTAAAGAATCTAAAAATACTTTTATCAATTGCTGAAGAAAAGCATCTTTCTTGATTTTTAAATTTAGAATTCTTAATCGTATAATAATTTTTCACACAAGTGGTACTTAGGTAGCTGTTCTAAAACTTAAAATCTCTTAAATTTATCATATTATCTTGTATGATATATTTATTATTTATAACTTATGTAGATATTTTATTTCTTACATCTTTTGAGTATAACCAACACATAAGACCGTAGTTTAATGTAGCGTTCTATTGGGAATTAGTCCAAAGTAACAAAATCAAAGAACAACATTGAAAGTAAAATCATAATGTCTTTATCTCCTAAGAATATATTTGTTAAGAAAAATATGCTATTAATCCATTTGTTTTCCTATTGTTTCATTTG
>NZ_CALEMI010000079.1 GCF_937910895.1 uncultured Dokdonia sp.
TTTCAAAACCAATTACTGTTTTAAACAGATGGGTAGAATATACATTCAATTTTAAAGATGCTGTTGCAAACGGAAATACGCAAATGTTACTTTTCTTTAATGCAGGAGCTACAAATGGAACTGCAGAAGATCTTTATTATATAGATGATTTACGTTTTGAAGAATTTGTAGATCCTTGTGATGGAGTTGCTGAAGATTTAAGTATCATTAACGATTTTGAATGTCAGGAAAATTATGATTTGAATTTAGATCCTGCAAATCCAGCAGTTATAAAAGTGGAAAACCCAAATCCCAATACAGTAAATATGGGAGAACTTGTTGGGCAATACACAGACAATGGAACAGAGCCTTTTGATAATTTATTGATAGATTTTAATCAAGCAATCGACTTATCTGTAAAATCTGAATTTAACATTAAAATTCATTCAAGTATGACAGCTCCAATTTTAGCAAAACTAGAAGGAGGAACTGTTTACGAATCTAGAGCAACAATAGATGTTGTTGGAGAATGGAAAAACTATAAGTTCGATTTTAGTCCAGCAATAAACAATGGTAATACAAGATTAGTTTTGTTTTTTAATTTTGAACAAACAAATGGAACAGCTACAGATATTTATTTTATAGATGATTTACGATTTACAGAAAGCACAAATGCTTGTGGAGTTATCGTCGAAAATTGCGCAAACACAACACAAGATTTAAGCATTATTAGTGATTTTGATTGTCAGCAGAACTATTTTTTAGGTGCAAATCCAGCAAATACAGATGCACCAGTTGTTCAAAATCCTAATGTAAGTTGTGATAACAGAAGTTCTAATGTAGGTCAGTACACCGACAATGGTACAGACCCATTTGATAATACATTAGTCAACTTTGGAGGACCTATAGATCTTTCGGTAAATAATCAATTTAAAATTAAAGTTCTAGCTACCGAGACAGGGCCTATTCTTGCAAAACTAGAAGGAGGAACTCCAGTAGAAGTTTTTTCAGATATCACTGTTCTTAATGAATGGGTTGAATACACCTTTGACTTTAGCGGAGCTGAAGGTAACGGAAATACAGCACTTGTATTATTTTTCAATGCGACCGAAGTAGATGGAACACCTCAAGACATTTATTACATAGATAATCTTAGGTTTATGCCACAATAGATAATACACTCTTTTTGATGACCTAGTGCGCTTTCGCGAAAGCGTACCTGAAATTTAGTTATAAATGCTAAGCAACAAGTATGATTTCTTGCTTAGTCTACAAAGTACGTCCAAATCTCAATGAATTAAAATTATCACATATAAAACTTAATGAGCTAACTGCCAAAAGTATAAATACCGCAGGCGGTAAAAAAAATGACTAAATACCCATATATGAACTAAAAAGATACCATTATGAAAAAATCACTTCTTCTTAATTTAACTATAATATTGATTTTACAGAGCTTTTTTACAGAAGTAGCTGCACAAATCTCTACAGATCAACTTTTATTAAACACCTATAATCTTTATGACGCTCAGAGACAGTATAACGGCGTTTATCGTGATTCTAAAATAATAAACGGTGCAGATTATCACCCTTGCTCTGTAGCAAATACAGGGGTAGGACTCATTTCTTTATGTGTTGCAGATCAAGCTGGATACATTACATACGCACGAGATCTAGCAAGACAAACCTTAAGAACAATTCTGGGGTATAATGCAGGATTCAATCCAGACCGGAATAGTAAGGGATTTTATAGACACTTTATAGATATTGATACTGGTAATCAAGCGTGGAATTCTGAGTATAGTACCATAGATACTGCCCTTCTTGCTGCGGGAGCTCTTTTTGCTAAAAAGTATTTTAACGATCCCGAGATTTCTTCTTATGCAGATGAGTTATTCTTATCTGTAGATTGGGCAGCCGCCATAAACAACCCTTCTACAGGTTCTATATGGAGAGAGCTTGATGGAAACGGAAATGGTCAAGGCACCTCAGCCCTACCGTTTAATGAATATATGATTGTGGCTTATCTAGCAATGGAAGCAGAGGGGAATGCTGGCGGAGTTGGAACTAGTGCTTGGAACGTCTGGCAACAGTTGAATAATTTTGCAAATGCTAATTATTGGGGGTATCAGCTCTTATCTGATTATGACGATATCAACGCATTTCAATCTGATTTTACTGTTCAATTTCCTTATTATCTAACTTCTTGGGCTCATAACAGCACACTTTACAAAAGTTATATGGCAAATATGGCGGCTGCAGATAAGTTATATTACGAGAAAATATCTGGGAATTACCCTAATTTGAACGGATATGAATGGGGACTGGGAGCTGGTAATTCCCCAGCAACCTATAATGGTACCAATTATACCCTATATGGGTATAATGCAGATCATATTAATAATCACCCTGCACGTGTAGTATCACCACATATTGTTGCAGGTTACATCCCTATAAGGCAGAGTGCAAAAAGTGATTTACAGCAAATGCTAGCCGGCTCAAAAGGTATTTATAATTTGAGTAATGGAAACCAACTTTTATGGAGATACAGTCTTGATGAGGTTAACTGGGACTCAGATCAAATTCAAGGGATAGACTACTCTTCCATGCTATATGGACTAGCCGCAGATAAATTTGGCACTTCTTTTTTTACAATAAATAATAATTATGATTTTCCTATACAAAATTTTTATAGTGCAAGTTCTTGCACTGTCAGTGTAAATTCTATCTATGGCACCGTGCTAGGTTCTCTGGGATCTTGGGATGGATCATCTACGAGAGACAAAGCGTTTGACAGTAATAACAATACCTATTTTGATGCACCTACAGGAAATAACCAATGGGTAGGTCTAGATCTTGGAAGCCTTCAAAATATAACCTGTATACGCTACAGACCTCGAAGAAACTTTGGAAACAGAATGCGAGGTGGTAGGTTTCAAGTGAGTGATAACGCAAACTTTAGTAATGCCCGCACCATTTATACTGTTCCCTCTAATGCAAATCTAAATTTCAGAGATTACTATATAACAGGAGGCAGTGTTAGTGGGATTGTTGCTAGATATATAAGGTACTTATCTCCTAACAATGGTTTTGGTAACATTGCAGAAATGAAGGTTTACAGCTCATCTAGTTCTGAAAGATCTGCCGATACTGAAACCTCAGCTTTATATTTAGAAACTACAACACCAGCATTATCAGACCAATTTATTCTCAGCCCAAATCCTGCCTCAGACAAAATGAAAGTCAATTTTTATCTTGATGATAAAAGCATTGTAAATTATACTATTTACGATATGCAAGGAAGGATAATACAATCTATAACTGAAAATTATACTGATAAAGGATTAATAGACCAAGAACTTACTATTGAAAATTTACAAAATGGTGTTTACTTTCTTCAGCTTAAAGCGAAAAATAGGCTAATCACTCACAAATTTATGGTGGTCAAAAACTAAATCAGATTTGTAAATTGAAAATGTAGATATAAGGGAGTTTATTACACCTTGATAAAATGTCTTAATTTTCTTTAATAGCAGAGAAAGTTAGATTGCTTAGTTAAATTATCTTGCTATTACCAGATATCTAAGGATATCAAATTAAAAACTCTTTGAATCTAAGATTTGAAGGGTTTTTTGCTTGCATGATTAGATCAAATTTAATTGAATTGTAACAGTTTTTGAGGTGGTTTTACATATTATACCAATTATAAATTAAAACAAACCTATTCATTTGTTTCTATCGCATCCATATATCAGTAGAAAATAAAACCGTAGTTAAATCGATGTTTTTATTTTCTATTTCACCTGGTCACTAAATTATTCAAATTTTTTAGAGCTCCCTTTAAATTATATTTGATATTACACGACCTTGCTCGTGACGTTTAAAAAACAAAAAGCCCGATTTCTATTCAGAAATCGAGCTTTGCTCTATGCGGAGAATGAGGGATTCGAACCCCCGGAGGTGTGACCCTCAACAGTTTTCAAGACTGCCGCATTCGACCACTCTGCCAATTCTCCTGAGTGCCTCATCAAGGTATTTCCTTGAATGCGGGTGCAAATATAAGACCCTTTTCCTTTTTAAAAAATCTTTTCTTCCTAAATATTTAAAAAATTAAAATGCTACTCCATCAACTATTATTGTCAAGATTAAAAAGTATTCATCTAATATATTAAACTCCTAACATTGTTATGGGTCTGCTTACAAAGGACTCCCTTCTGGAATTACTCAAAATAACCCCTCATTCTCCGTAAAAGAGACTCGTAAAAATAGTGCAGATTTTTCTTTTCTAGTGAGATATAAACTCTCTTATATAAAAACAACTAGATAAAATATAAATTTCTAAGTACGCTTTCGCGAAAGCGTATAAGACACCTCTACAAGTAACCAGAGGCTTACAACAAATTTACTCAACAACACACACAGCGGGTCTAATAATAGTATCCTTATTGTTTTTACGCATATACCCACTAATGATCTTTGAAGTATGATAGGTGTTTTTAAAAGGTTTAATATGTGTTGCGAATTGATCAAAGTCAGCAATGGATACTTCTTGATCTATAAATCCATAGCCTTTATACTCCCCATTTTCCACAAGAATGAGACAGGTTTCTGATGAAGTTCTCCCTTTTTCTTTAATGATATAGGTTTCTTGTACCGATGCTAAGGCATCTAAGGCAAGGCGAACTCTTGTATTATATGCAGCTACGTTTTCTTTACCTGAACAGATTCCTTGGCAATTTTTAATTTTATAATGAGAACAGCCTTTATGAGTCGTTTGTAGAGAACAGTATTTTGGACAGAGATCATGGTCTTCACATAGTTGTTCTAGCGTTTCTAATCCTATTTGTTTATTATACAGCGTCAGTACAGAGTTGGTGGTTTTTTTTGTCGTTCCTAGCGCCATTTGAATAACGCCCAGCTGATTCTCATAGGAAATAATCTGATACGTGTTGGTGGGTCTTTTTTGAGCGCGATTGTATTTTGGATAAAACCGTCTAATGTACTCTGCTTCTAATAACAAAGCGGTGAGTTCGTTTCCCGTCTCTTCGTAATCCAAATGATAGGTTTCTGTACAAAGCTGTATGGACTTTTGAGTTTTAGAATAGATATGCGACAATACCCTTTTTTTAATATCGATTGCTTTACCCACGTAAATCTCTTTCCCTGACTTTTCTCTGAATATATAAATGCCTGCCGAATTTGGTAATTTCTCAAAATCTTCGGTTGGAATATGGGGAGGTAAGGTTGCTTGTCTGGATGATTTATTGAGAAATGTTTTAAGGGTTGAAAAATCGGAATCTTTGTCAATGTTGACCAACCTTAAAAAAAGTTCTGTTGTTGCTCTTGTATCTGCTTCTGCTCTATGCGCGCCTTTTAATGATATGCCAATAGATCTACATAAGTTACCTAAACTATAAGAATATAAATTTGGAATGAGTTTTCTTGATAATCGTACCGTGCATAATTTTTTTCTTTGAAATGTAGCTCCTATAATTCCAAATTCCTTTTTTAAGAATCCAAAATCAAAATTGACATTATGAGCGACAAAGATGGCATCTTTTGTTTTTTCTTCTATAAGATCTGCAATTTCATAAAATTTAGGCGCATCGGCAACCATCTCATCAGTGATGCCTGTGAGTGCTGTGATGTTTCTAGGGATGTATTCTTCTGGATTGATTAACGATGAGTAGACATCGACAACTTGCATATTACTAATAGTAATTATACAAATTTCTGTCATACGTCCATAGCGAACGCCTCCTGTGGTTTCAACATCTATGATCGTATACTTTGCATTAGAGAGATCCATTGTGCAAAGATAGGGTAATAAGGAATAATTCCAATAAAAAGGAATTAATCACACATAGTATTTTTTCGGATAGTATTCTTCTCATTTTAATAGACTTATCTCGTTATTTCAAAGAATTTTGAAAGTTTTAGTAAAAATTATGTAACTGAATCTTAGCTGATCATCACGTTCTTTGTGTAAGTAAAATGATAATCGCATCTACAGAATATGCAAAATACCTAAAAGAAGGAAAAATAATTATTTCTGTAAAACCTAAAAATGCAGATTATGAAACTACTTTGGCAGTATGTGATAATATTTTATACCGTACTCCATCAAGAACATTATAATACACTGTAAACCCTTAAAAAAAAGTGAATGACATACCATTTGCTTTTTTTCAACGAAAAAATCATGTTGCCTTTTTATGCGATGACATTTACATAAAATAATATAGAAGTGGATTTCTACTTTAATCCTATAATTAATTTAAAATGTTCAAGTTAGACAGCGATAAGGAAAACAAATAATTACACAAATTTTACACTAATAAATCACTACACTATGAAAAAAATTATGATTACTGGAGCTGGCTCTGGTTTAGGAAAAGGAACAGCTATAGGTTTAGCTAAGAAAGGACATCATGTGATTGCAGGTGTTCAAGTTTGGGAACAAAAATCTAAACTTTTAGAAGAGATTAAAAAACACAAACTTGAGGATCA
>NZ_CALEMI010000080.1 GCF_937910895.1 uncultured Dokdonia sp.
CTTTGAATTTAGTAACCAAATCTATTTTTGCATCTGCTATAAAATTATTTTTGAATAATAGTAAGGCATACTCCGCTTCTGCAATACCAATTCTAACATCTAAATCTACATTTGAGGTTTCTTTGGTATTGATATTTTTATAAATGGTCAACAAATGTGTCCGTATGTCTTTGACTCCTTCGAAAGCTTCACAGGTTTTTAAATGACCAAGAAGTGTTTTATCTCCTAGTTCTTCCAAAATATGACCAATAAAAATCATATTGGTAGTAGCATCTAAGCATTGTGCATCGTAAGGATCGGTTGAGATACTAAAACTTCTTGCATAATTATCAAAAGCCTTAGAGAGATAGCTTATAACCTCTGTCTTACCAACTTTAGTACTCGCCTTAAATTGCATAGATGCAAACTTATATGCGTTTGCGATAATATTCAATCGACTAGGATTTTCTCCCACAAGACATAATAACTTAATCTCATTTAAATCAACTTCAAGCGTGGGCTTTTCAAACATCCTTGTCTTGATAATGCAATATTGTTCTAAGGCTTGTATAGAAAAAGTTCCTTTTCCATATTTGAAGAGCGTTTTAAATTTTTGATATGCAAGTTCATACTCATCTAATTCGTTGTAAATCAATGCTTCTTTTTCTAATATAACGGCGTCTAAAAGATTTGATTTATCTGCTTTCTCTAAGTAAAGATTTAACTTCCGAAGCGTTTCTTCTTTGTTATTCTTACGATCTCTTATTTCATTTAATAAGTTATCTAAATCAGTATGGACTTGTGAATCCATGACATAATCTAGCGTATCTTGTTTCCTGTATTTTCTATTACTAAATGCATAAAATTGATTTCCATAACATTGATATGCACCCCATGTATTTGTAGTGCCATGATTCTGGAAGCAAGACATACGCGCTTTTTGTACCGATGTTCCGAAATTATACCCTAGAAACATATTTTTATAAAAGGTTTCTGAAAAATCTTTCGCGGCAGCGTCATCTACCGCCCAACCAGAAATAATGATGGCTTTTACACCCATTTCAATAAGTTGTGTTCCTACATTGGCTGCTAGTCGGTATCTGTTTCTACTATATTTATCTTCTGTATCGCTCATAGCACCAGAATAACAACAGTTTATGAATACAAATTCAGGCACATATCCTATTTGTCTTAATTTTTGTGGATCTATAAAAATACCATCTCCTATAGCAATTCCTACCTTATTGTTTTCGACGTCATAAAGCCCATGCCCTGCAAAGTGCATTATTTTATATTGTTGATTATAGAGCTCATTTGTGATGGCTAATGATGATTCATTAATCAGGGGGAATGTTTTATACCTATTACTATCAAAAGCATTGACAACCCATTCTGCCTCAGCTTTGGCTGCGGCAAGTTGTGGTAATGAATCATCGTTATATTTAGGATCTCCAATAATAAGAACATTCTTATTATGAAGGGGCACTTGATCAAAACGCTCAATATTAGTAGTGACCAATTGCCGTATAAATGTTGAACTTACAGCTATAGGCATATCCCCTGCATTTGAATCGTGTAATAACTCCCAAGGAATTTCTGCCGATTTTTTATCTACTTTTATAATTAAATTTCCTTGATTTCTAAATACATTTTTAAAATCATTAGGAATCAACATAGCAAACAATGAATTGGACAAACGTTTATCCCAATTTGAAATATGTGCTTGTGCGTATAATAAATGTTTAATGTCTTTAAATTCAATAGCGATAAACTCTTCTTCTACTCTAGCTAAACCATTGGAAGTGTAGTATTTGAATCCTTTGTTTTTGACGATATTGTTTTCAATAGTACTTACCTGTGTAATATGTAGGTTGTACCACGACATATAATTATTGGATGCAAATGATTGTCTTTTCTTAGCTCCTGTTCGGCGAATAATTCCTTTACTAAGGGTGAATGGAATCCGATTATCATCATGCCTAATATTACTTAAGATGAAATATGCCTGACTTGAAATAGATTCATAATAATTTATGATTTCAATATTTTTAATAGGTTTTAAACCTTGTTTTGCACCTTCATTTTTCAAGTATTCATTGGCTTTAGCTACACCTAAAAGAATCCCTTTTATAGATTCTTCTACAGGAAGTTTGCCATAGCCTATGCCCATCAATATGAAAGAAATTCCCGTAGCATGCTTTTTAGCTTGTGGCAAGGTGTAATTATCTCGCATAAACATAGCATATTTTAATGATGCAAGTTTTACGGTTTTAGACAGTAAGAATTGTGTTAAAGATTCCGTATCTCCTAAACCACAGATAATCGCCCCTTTAGGTTGTGTTTCTAAATTAAAAAAGACTTCGCTCTCTCCTATTCTGCCAGGATAATACCCTATATCCATACGTTGAGATAAACGATAATTAAGGTATCCATCCAATGCTTTTTCTGCACTTAAAATCAGATCCATAAAGAAGTGCCCTACCATTACTGGATACGAAGCTTCTTTTAAATCTCCATTGATAACGGTTACTTGGAATGTATCTAATTTTACACTTTTCTCCTTTTCTGTCCCAAAAATAGCTTGCACGACAGCTTCAGAATCTACCAGTGGCTCTACATACTCATGGATGTCTGTGATGACTTCTCCTCCTCCTCTACTTAATGGTGGTTGCGTATTGAGTTTATTGGTTTTTCCTCTTTCCAGAAGTTCCATCACACCCTCAAAAATAGAAGGCTCATTAGCGAGTTCTCCATGTCCTGTATTGGTATAATAAAGATTATTACTTTTTAATAATTGCTTTGGAATTCCTGTTTTCCAAGTCACACTGCCATCGCCTTGGGAAGTAGCTTTGTACACCAATTTTTCATATTTGGATAAAAAGCGGCTTTTATAGGAATAGTCAAACACAGTTTTGTCTGCTTTTCCGCATACATAATAAATCTTTTTAAAGAAATCTTTCTTTTCTTCTGTCTCTAACTCCTTTAAAAAATCAATAACTCGATTTCTATAGGCGTTAAAATTCGATAATGACTGCTGATTACTAGCAGGATTAGGGATGATTTTTAAGTTTGTTTTTTCTTTTAAAGTATTCCAGAATGTAGCAGTCCAAAATCTTCTATTTGTAATTTCTTCTACAGGAAGTAATTCAAATACGCCAGGGAATTTCCAAAAAATTTCTAATAAATCTTCTTTATCATTCCTAAAATCAATCATAGCGAGTTGTTTTACTCTTCTACTATGACCTGTAAGAACTTCCATAATAAGGTAGGATCCTAACCATGGTGTTCCTAACATCACAAACTTATTTTTCTTAGGTTTTATAAAAGCATCCCATGTGTCTGGAAAATCCATCATAAACTGTCTTGCTAAGAGACCTCCCATGGAGTGCGCCACAATATGTACGTTTACGTTTGCTTTAAGGATTCTTTTGGTAAGCGCTTCTAATCCAACAGCAGCTTCAGAGACTGATTTTCGCCAATCAAATTCATAAGAAACTACATCATATTTTGAAGAAAAATGATCTGCAAATTGCTTATAGAATTTTTCTACAACCCCAGATGCTTTTACACTACGGGAACTGATTGCAAGCTTATCTACAATAGCACCTTTATTGAGAGCTTTCATCTGAATCCATTGGTCTTTGCCACCTGAACTTAATGTAGACCCCATAATACCAGGAATTAAAATTAAAACATCTCTCGTAATATTTTCTGGTTCTTTAAATCTGACACCAGACAAAGAAAGCTTGTCTAATAAAATACCTCGCTGTCCGTTTGCATATACTTCTTTTGTATATACACTTTTAACCGTTTTTTCCGTAGAGACTAATGCTTCTAAAATAGCATCACAGGAGTTTTTGTTTTTAAAATAGTT
>NZ_CALEMI010000081.1 GCF_937910895.1 uncultured Dokdonia sp.
AACGTAGAAGGTAAAGATTTATTAATTATGAGAGAATCGGATATTCTCGCTATCATTTAATCATTTTAAAATTTAAGTTAGAACAAAATGGCAAAGCAAATTTTATTTGACACCGTTGCACGGGACAAACTCAAAAATGGAGTAGACGCACTGGCAAATGCAGTAAAAGTAACCCTTGGACCTAAGGGAAGAAACGTAGTTATTGACAAAAAATTTGGATCACCAAATATCACCAAAGATGGAGTAACAGTAGCTAAAGAAATAGAGCTAAAAGACCCTGTTGAAAATATGGGAGCTCAGATGGTAAAAGAAGTAGCTTCAAAAACAAATGATCTTGCAGGTGACGGAACAACTACTGCCACCGTACTTGCACAAGCTATCGTAAAAGAAGGACTTAAAAACGTAGCTGCAGGTGCAAATCCAATGGATTTAAAACGCGGTATTGACAAGGCTGTAGAAGCAATTGTCCAAAACCTTGAAAAGCAAGCCACAAAAGTGGGTAACTCTTCAGAAAAAATCAAACAAGTAGCTGCTATTTCTGCAAATAACGATAATATTATTGGAGAATTGATTGCAGAAGCTTTTGGAAAAGTAGGCAAAGAAGGCGTGATCACTGTAGAAGAAGCCAAAGGAACAGAAACTTATGTAGATGTTGTAGAAGGAATGCAGTTTGACCGTGGATATTTATCTCCATACTTTGTAACGAATAGTGAGAAAATGAATGCGGAATTAGAAAGCCCATATATCTTACTTTTTGATAAAAAAATCTCTTCAATGAAGGATTTACTTCCTGTGTTAGAACCTGTAGCACAAACAGGTAAACCACTTCTTATTATTGCCGAAGATGTAGATGGAGAAGCACTCGCTACGCTGGTTGTAAACAAACTTCGTGGCGCTCTTAAAATCGCTGCTGTAAAAGCACCAGGTTTTGGAGATCGTCGTAAAGCAATGCTAGAAGATATTGCTGTTTTAACAGGAGGAACCGTGATCTCTGAAGAACGCGGATTTACCTTAGAAAACGCAACCATAGATATGCTTGGTACTGCTGAGACTGTGACGATAGATAAAGACACTACTACTGTTGTAAACGGAGCCGGAGACAAGAAAATGATCAAAGCTCGTGTAGGAGAAATCAAATCTCAAATAGAGACTACAACAAGTGATTATGACAAAGAAAAATTACAAGAGCGTCTTGCTAAACTAGCTGGAGGTGTTGCTGTATTGTACGTTGGTGCTGCTTCAGAAGTTGAAATGAAGGAGAAAAAAGACCGTGTTGATGATGCACTTCATGCGACCCGTGCAGCTGTAGAAGAAGGTATTGTTGCTGGTGGAGGCGTTGCACTTGTACGTGCAAAATCTGCTCTTGAAAAAATAAAAACTGAAAATGATGATGAGGCTACTGGCGTACAGATTGTAAATCGTGCTATAGAATCCCCTTTACGTACCATCGTTTCAAACGCTGGTGGAGAAGGTTCTGTTGTGATTGCAAAAGTAATGGAAGGGAAAAAAGACTTTGGTTACAATGCAAAAAATGGTGAGTATACAGATATGATCAAAGCTGGAATTATCGATCCTAAAAAAGTAACTCGTGTAGCTCTTGAAAACGCTGCTTCTGTTGCTGGAATGATTCTTACTACAGAATGTGCTCTTACAGATATTAAAGAAGATGCACCTTCTATGCCTCCTATGGGCGGCGGTGGAATGCCAGGGATGATGTAATGGTGAATCGCCATAGATAAGAAATCTATAATAGATTATTTAGAAAGGTCTTTGTTGCGAAACAAAGGCCTTTTCTTTTTAAATCATATTTCCATGAAGACGGAAATCTCTTAATTATTCTGATTGTTTATTTTGAGTTATTATCTATACGCTTTCGCGAAAGCGTATAAAACCACTTCATCTAACTTATTCAAAAAACCGTACATTACAAATTCAAAACACACGATATGCTTACCAAACTGATTGTTCTAGGATTGTATTTTTCTGTACTGATGATTATAGGTATTGTCGCTTCTAGAAGCGTCAAAGGAGTTAGTGATTTTTATGTAGGAGGAAAAAAATTAGGATACTGGGCTGTTGCGTTTTCAGCAAGAGCTACGGGTGAATCTGGATGGCTTCTTTTAGGACTTACAGGTATGGGAGCTATTGCAGGCTACTCAGCATATTGGGTTGTTTTGGGAGAGGTTTTAGGCGTTGGTGTTTCTTGGTTTTTTATGGCTAAACGTTTTAAACGTGCTACAGACAAATATGATTCTATCACTATTCCAGATTATCTAGAAAGTCATTTTAATACAGGAAGAAAAACAATACGTAAAGTAGCCGCAACGGCGCTTTCTTTGTTTGTTGTTATTTATGTGAGTTCGCAGATAGATGCCACAGGAAAAGCTTTTGAATCTCTTTTGGGAATTAATTACTTCACAGGCGCTATTTTAGGATTTATTATCGTGATGGCTTATGTATATATAGGCGGATTTCTGGCAGCGGTTTGGTCAGATTTTTTTCAGGGAGTCCTAATGTTTTTTGGACTAGTCTGCCTTCCATTTATCGCTTGGTTATCTATAGATGATGGTGGTAGTATCGTAGAGGGACTTACTCAAATGGATCCAAACCTTACGAGTATTTGGGGAGACACCTCAAACCCAATGCTCGCCGTTTTTACCATCTTAGGATTTGCTATGATTGGATTAGGATTTCTGGGGTCTCCACAGATTTATGTTCGGTTTATGTCTGTAAAAAGTGAAGCCGAAATAGATAAAGGAAAATGGGTAGCGATCCTATTTACGTTACTCACTGATTTTGCTGCCGTTACCATTGGTCTATTAGGTCGTTATTTATACACCTCTATAGGACAAGATCCAGAAGCCGTATTAGGAATCGCTGGTGAGGGTGTCTTAATCATGATGATAGAAGACCTATTACCACTCGTTATTGTCGCTATTTATATTGCTATTGTATTATCGGCTATTATGTCTACTATAGACTCGCTTATTGTTGTTGCATCTAGTGCATTGTCTAGGGATTTCTATCAGAAGATTATCAACCCAGAAGTAGAACAGAAGAGGCTTACTAAAATCTCTAGGCTCATCACATTAGCATTAGCCATAGTAGCTTTAATTATTGCTATGATAGTCGCCGTAAGATCCCCTGACCGGACTATTTTCTGGTTTGTTATTTTTGGCTGGTCTGGTATCGCTGCTACCTTTTGTCCTGTTATTATCTTATCATTATTCTGGAAACCCTATTCAGAAAAAGGAGCGCTTGCTTCTATGATTACGGGATTTTTATGCGTCCCATTTTTTGAATTTGTTATCCAGCCGATAGATGGAATAGGCATTTACTTTGAAAAATTAGATGTGCTGGCACCTTCATTTTTATTGTCCATCATCGCAGGTGTTATTTTTACAAAACTATATCCTAAAACAAACTAGCGTATATTACTTGCATTAAGACATATTCCGTGTGATTTTATTTATTTTTGCATCCTATTATGAAACAGAAATTTTTATATCTAATCATAGCTTTATGGTGTCTCACTGCTTGCAAAGAGATTCCTGTAGCGATTCCAGATGGAAGAGTAAACGATTATGCGCTTTATGATGCCCAAGGAGGTTTTCATAGACTGTCAACATATAATGACAGTAAAGCCATTGTATTATTCGTTCAAGGAAATGGTTGCCCTATAGTACGGAATGCCTTGTCAGATTTTCACGAGATTATAGATGATTATCAATCAGAAGGAGTTACTTTTTTTATGATCAACAGCAATATCCAAGACAATCGTATTGCTATTGCAAAAGAAGCTACTAATTTTGAGTTTGAAGTTCCTGTACTTTATGATGATGTGCAACTTGTTGCCGATGCTTTAGACATTACCATTACAGCAGAAGCTATTATTCTTGATCCAACATCCAGAGAGATCATCTACAGAGGACCGTTGAATAATAGACTGGATTACGAAACTCAAAAATCAACACCTACGGAGACGTATTTAAGAGATGCGCTGGATGCCATCATAGCAAACCAAAGACCTGTTGATAAACAAGAGATGACCAGAGGTTGCCGAGTCACAAGGCAACGTACCTTAGAAAAAGATACGCTAACATTTACACAGGACATTGCTCCTATTCTAACCAATCATTGTGTACGATGTCATATAGATGGAGGTGTTGCACCTTGGTCCATGACGGATTATAATAAGATTGTGGGTTGGTCTGCAATGATAGAACAAGTGATGTTAAGTAAGCGTATGCCACCATGGAAAGCAGATCCTGCTGTAGGGTCTTTTGACAATTCTTTTGCCATAGCAGAAAAAGACAGACGTACATTAGTACGTTGGATTAAAGACGGCATGCCCTATGGAGAAGGAGATGATCCTTTAAAAAGGCTCATACCAAAAGAGGCACTCATCCCAGAAACAACCATGATTCCTGATACCACGATTGTACTCAAAAAAGAAATTATCCCACCAACGGGTATTATAGACTATCGTCATCAAAGGATTAAGTTTGATCTTCCTGAAGGCAAATGGCTTGCTGGTGTCACCATTGTACCTGGTAATGCAAAAGTAGTACATCATGCAACGCTCGCTAGTTCTTCAAAACCTCAACTTGTTGTTGATCGTCCAGAAAGACAATGGATAGACAACCTCATTGCGGTTGTGGCAAGTGGCACTTCAAAGTCTACGATCTTTCCTAATAATTCTGGAATTTATATAGACAAGGATGTTGAGTTAATATTACAAACGCACTACACGACTACTGGAAGAGAAGAAGAAGATGTGACAAAAATTCATCTGTATTATCACAAAGAGAAACCAAGTAAACAATATTATTCATTAGGCGTATTTTCTGATGACTTTGAGATTCAACCTTATGAAAAAGCAACCCCAGCTGTTGCCCAAGATAAAATTACAGAGGACGTTTATGTACACAGTATTTTCCCGCACATGCATTTTCGCGGTAAGCAAATGAAAATTACGGCCACTACGCCTAATGGAGACGTTATAGATTTAATTTCTGTACCTGATTTTGATTTTAATTGGCAACTTGTGTATAATTACACAGAACCCATCTTTTTACCAAAAGGCACCATTATAAAAGCAACAGGGGTTTTTAATAATTCTTTTCAAAACCCATTGAATCCAGATCCGTCTCAAGAAGTTACGTTTGGATATCAAAGTAGTGACGAAATGTTTATGGGACTCGTAAATTATACGGTCGTAGGAGAATAGTCTAAGTAATTTATAATTAGGCACGCTTAGTTTTCTTCCATTGTCGGATAGAAATAACAATTAATATAATCAGTATAGGGATGCTTACTAATAAATCTTTACGTGTTTGAAAGTTATTTTCCAAACCATGTTCTCCTAAGTATATTTGAACATTACGCTCCCAAACTAAACAAAGTACTATAAAAGCAATTGTGAGTATTTGAGTGATACTAAGTTTTCTTTTTTTCGTAGTCATGATTCAGAAGAAAGAGTCTATTTAATTTCTTCTTCTACGACACCACATTTGAGCATTTGATCACCAAAATAAGGATTACGTACCTCATTAGAATTTGACAACCAATAAGCGCCTTTCCCATTAAATGCCATAGGGCAATACTGCTTGTACACAGCACCAGACGTAATTTTGTTTTCAGAAATCAGAGTTTCTACGATCATAGACACGTTCTCAAAAGCCATACGTTGCTCTTTTATAGCATCTGTATTACTCACTTTCTCTAGCGCTTCTACTAAGTCCGCGGCTTTATACTTTTCGCCGACTTTAGCAAGCATTATAGTTGCGGCTTCTTGTGCTTTTGTAGCATCTGTATTGACCAACGTAGCTTTAAGATCTAGATATGCATTATAGATTTCTGTAAATCCTGCATCTTCAAATGTCACCTCAACTGCCGAACTAGTTTCGTTCAAATCTGTAGTTTCAACCACAGGCATATCTGCTACTTGTGAAGGAGCCGTTTTTACTTCTGCCTCCTTATTTTTACACGAAAAAAAGGCGATCATTGCAAGAAGATATATATACTTTTTCATAGGATTATAATTTGCAAACAAAGATACAATCTGATCAAGAATTACTCACCTTTCGGTAGTAATAAAAAGCAGGTAATAACATGAATAACAAAATAGGTTGTATTAAAAATCGTCTTACATAAAAAACAGGTAAATACTCCCCTACACCTTGGGTGTTCAGTAAAATACTGAGGATTACTGCCAATAGTGCAAATATAATTCCGTAAAACAGCAATGCAAATTTAACAATCCCTCGTTCTTTAAAAGCCATCCATAGTATCATAAGGGATAGCAACATATTTATAAGATACCGAAAGAACAGAGAGATATAAAATTTCCACATCTCCATATCGGGTAACATCATTCTTTGGTAGTTGCTTTTAAAAAATTGTATTAATGGATCGTAGAAGAGTTCGCTTTCGCGAAAGCGTATAAAAGCAAATCCCAACAAGCATAAAAAAACAACGAAGACACGTAAGACTACTTTCATTCTTTAGGCTCTTTAGGCTCTTTAGGCTGTTTTTTATACGATCGAATCCATCCTAGCCACAACAAGAATACAGTACCATAAATCACTGCTGGAAAGACAGTTCCGTGAAGCAATTCAGTATATGCTGGATATTCATAGATCCCTATTGTAAGAAGTGCAATACGAGTTATATTCATCGCATAAATGAGAACGACTCCTCCAAAAACAAATAGCAAGGTACGTTTCCATCCATCAAAAAAGGCTAGCATAAAAGAGATAAAAAGTAACATCACACTTACGGCATTACATCCCTCTACGACTCGAGCCAACACTTTGTTATTCATCGTAAGATTCATAGCAGGCTCTACTTTACTAGGCACAATTTTCATATCATATCCTAGTGCATTAATTATCGATTCACTCTGTTGTGCTACGGTGTGCGTAATAATATCTGGATAATAGGTGTTGCTAGCTCCGTATGTGAGATATACATTATAAAGTAAAACAAGTACAAAATAACTTCCTACAAACGTAAGGATAAAACGAAGTACCGACTTATATTTGTTTATTAGTTTAAACAATTTATTGAAGTTTATGCCTCAAAAATACATTAAAAATGGCTTTTGAAGATTTAAAAAAAGAAGTTAGTGTGATTGTATCAAAAACAACACTATCTACAAAAGACAGATTGACTGAAATCTGTGACGCTTTACGCAACGCTATCCCTTATTATAATTGGGTTGGCTTTTACTTTGCAAATCACGACACACAAACATTACATTTAGAAACCTACGTAGGCGAGCCTACAGATCATACGGTAATTCCTTTTGGAAAAGGAATCTGTGGTCAGGTGGCGGTGTCTAATGAAAATTTTGTGGTTCCAGATGTCGCTGCACAAGACAACTACATTGCTTGTAGTATTACCGTAAAGAGTGAGATTGTAGTTCCCCTTTTTAAGGATGGTAAAAATATAGGGCAAATAGATATTGATTCTAACACACCAGATCCTTTTACAGTAGAAGACGAACGTTTTTTAGAATGGGTTAATGAACAAGTCTCAACTATTATTTACCCTAAATTTTAAAAATTACAACTAAAAAACATCCTAGTTTCAAAAATAGAGACCCCTACTACATTCCAGTTCGTATCGCTTCTACAGGATCCAATCGAGAGGCACTTATGGCAGGAATGATCCCTGCGACAATTCCTATAAAGAACGTTACTGAAAGTCCTAAGAACACGTTAGATAGCGAAAGTACAAATTCAAAATCCCCAGCAACTCCTGAGTAATTCAAGCCAAATGTAATGACCCAAACTAAAAACATCCCGATAAGACCTCCAAATATAGAGAGTAAAATAGATTCAAAAAGAAACTGAAATAATATAAAACGACGTTTTGCTCCTAGTGCTTTTTGTATCCCAATAAGATTGGTACGTTCTTTAACACTCACAAACATAATATTTGCAATTCCAAAGCCACCTACTAGTAAAGCAAAAGCTCCTATACCCCATCCAATGAGTTTTAAAACACTGATGAGTCCATCGATCACATCTGCAAAACCACTCAATTTATTGATAAAGAAATTACTGTCTTCTGAAGCTTTGATCCCTCTTGCTTGTCGTAGCTTTTGCTCAGCAGCAGCATAAAATCCATCATAATCCTCTCCTTCTTCTGGAAGGATTGTAATTGTAGGAAATGTTGATCTATTATTATCACCATAAATTCTACGCACAAAATTAACCGGAATGACCATTACCTCATCTTTTGAATCTCCAAAAGCACCTAGTCCTTGTTTTTCTAAAACTCCTATAACTGTAAAGCGATTACTTAATGTTTTTACTTGTTTTCCTATCACATTTTTGGCTCCTTCACCAAAAAGCTGATCTCTTAAAACAGAGCCAATAACAGCGACTTTAGATCCGGTAACAGATTCCTGTTCGCTAAAAAAACGTCCCTCTTCAAAGCTTAAAGATTCTATTTCATACAATCCATCTGTGGCATTGTCTATTTGTACACTCTCAACAACTTCATCTTCATACTTTACTTTTTGCTGGGGTACTGAAATGGTATAATTTATTGCTTTAAGACCAGGTAGATTACGTTGTAGATACTGATAATCGGCATAATCTACTAAGGGGAACCGTTCACGTTTCCATCTAGGTACTTCTGTAGGGCCAAAAGATATATGACATATAATCATAATACTCTGATCAAGATTGGACAGACTTCCTTTGATTTGTTTTTCCAAGGAATCTACGGCAGAAAGTACACCGATGATTGAAAAAATACCAACAGTGACTCCCATGAGAGAAAGGAAAGTCCGGAGTTTATTATTACGCAATGCATTTACTGCAAAACGAAAGCTTTCTTTAAGTACACGTAAGTAAATAAACATCGATATATTTTGGAAAATTTAAAGATAAGACGTCTAACCTCAAAATATGTTACAAAAGTGTCAAATTTATACAATCAAACCGCTTTCTATAAACTGTTAAATCGCTATTTTTGCCACATATCCAAAATCATATAAAATTTCTATAATGAGCGACGTAAAAAAAGCGAGTTCCGCGTTAGTTTCTGTTTTTAGTAAAGAAGGTCTTGCTCCTCTAGTTCAAAAACTTCATGACTTGGGAGTTACCTTATATTCTACAGGTGGAACCCAAAAATTTATTAACGATCTCGGAATCCCTGTCGTACCCGTTGAGGATATTACTTCGTACCCATCTATTTTAGGTGGACGTGTAAAAACATTACATCCAAAAGTGTTTGGTGGTATTTTGAACAGACAAGATCACGAAGGTGATGTTGCTGAGATGAAAGAATATGAAATCCCACAACTAGACATTGTTATTGTAGATTTATACCCTTTTGAAAAAACAGTAGCTTCTGGAGCTTCAGAACAGGATATTATAGAAAAAATTGACATCGGAGGAATTTCGCTGATTCGTGCGGCTGCCAAAAACTTTAAAGACACCTTGTGTGTTTCTTCTGTAGATGATTATGCTGAGGTTTTACAAATGGTAACCGACAATGGTGGAACTACAACATTGGCAGATCGTAAGCGATTTGCAGCTAAGTCCTTTGGCGTTTCTTCTCATTATGATACCGCGATCTTTAATTACTTTAATGCAGACCATGAGATTCCTGCTTTAAAAATAAGCGAGCATAAAGGAAAAGTACTTCGCTATGGAGAAAACCCACATCAACGCGGATTCTTCTTTGGAGACTTTGATGCGATGTTTGACAAACTACACGGGAAAGAACTTTCTTACAACAACTTACTAGATGTAGATGCAGCGGTTAACTTAATGAATGAGTTTACAGGGGAAGCCCCTACGTTTGCTATTTTAAAACACAACAATGCGTGTGGTTTTGCACAACGTGACACGATGCACACTGCCTATGTAGATGCACTTGCTGGAGATCCTACAAGTGCTTTTGGAGGCGTATTGATTGCAAACAACACGATAGATAAAACCACTGCTGAAGAAATACATAAGCTATTTTGTGAAGTCGTGATTGCCCCTTCTTATGACAATGATGCTTTAGCCGTTTTAAAAGGAAAGAAAAACAGAATTATACTCATTCAAAAAGAAGCTTCTTTACCAGAAACGATGGTGCGCACCTGCCTTAACGGAACACTTGTTCAAGATAGAGACTCGCAAACAGATTCAAAAGAAAATTTAACACACGCTACACATACTAAACCTACAGATAATGAGTTAGAAGACTTACTATTTGCTTCAAAAATATGTAAGCATACAAAGTCGAATACCATTGTACTTTGTAAAAACAAACAACTTTGTGCAAGTGGTACAGGTCAAACCTCAAGAGTAGATGCCTTACGTCAAGCGATTGAAAAAGCAACTTCGTTCAATTTTGATCTTACAGGAGCGGTGATGGCGAGTGATGCTTTCTTCCCATTTCCAGATTGTGTAGAGATTGCAGACAATGCAGGAATTACAGCGGTTATTCAACCTGGAGGATCTATAAAAGATCAACTTACGATAGATTATTGCAACGAGCATAAGCTATCAATGGTAATGACTGGAATACGCCATTTTAAACATTAATTTTTTAAGACGGTATACGCTTTCGCGAAAGCGTAAAAAACATTATATTATTTGTACATTTAGAAAATACGACAAACCAATTTAAAATTTAACACCCTATCTCGCCCTATGGGATTTTTTGATTTCCTTACAGAAGACATTGCCATTGACCTTGGTACTGCAAACACATTGATTATCCATAACGGTAAGGTTGTGGTGGACAGCCCATCTATTGTTGCCCGTGATCGTACTACAAATAAGATCATTGCCGTAGGCAAGGAAGCAGCCCAAATGCAAGGAAAAACGCATGAAAACATAAAAACGATTAGACCACTTAAGGATGGGGTAATTGCAGATTTTGATGCGAGTGAGCAAATGATCAGTATGTTTATCAAAGAAATTCCTGCGCTTAAGAAAAAATTATTTCCACCTGCCTTGCGAATGGTCATCTGTATCCCTTCAGGAATTACAGAAGTGGAGATGCGTGCGGTAAAGGAAAGTGCAGAGCGTGTAAATGGGAAAGAGGTGTACTTAATTCACGAACCTATGGCAGCTGCTATCGGTATCGGAGTTGATATCATGCAACCTAAAGGAAATATGATCGTGGATATTGGAGGAGGAACCACTGAGATTGCTGTCATTGCTTTGGGCGGTATTGTATGTGATAAATCAGTTAAGATTGCGGGAGATGTATTTACAAATGATATTGTGTATTATATGCGTACACAACACAACCTTTATGTGGGAGAACGCAGCGCAGAAAGAATAAAAATACAAATAGGTGCTGCTACAGAAGATTTGGAAGTGCCACCAGACGAAATGAGTGTTCAAGGACGTGATTTACTTACAGGGAAACCAAAACAAGTACAGATCTCTTATAGAGAAATTGCTAAAGCACTAGATAAGTCAATTTTACGTATTGAAGATGCGGTGATGGAGACCTTGTCACAAACACCTCCAGAACTCGCTGCCGATATTTATAATACTGGAATCTATTTAGCTGGAGGTGGATCTATGCTAAGAGGTCTCGACAAACGTTTGTCTCAAAAAACAGATCTTCCAGTTTACATTGCAGAAGATCCCTTAAGAGCGGTTGTAAGAGGGACAGGTATCTGCCTCAAGAACATTCCTAAATACAAGAGCGTACTCATCAAATAACAAGTCGTTGACCCATGCAGCAGATCATCAATTTTTTGATTAGGAACAAAAACTTCCTACTGTTTGCCTTTTTATTTTTTATCTCCCTTGTTTTTACGATTCAATCGCATTCGTATCATAAGAGTAAATTTATCAATTCGGCAAATTTTCTCTCTGGGGGGGTGTATGAATCCTTAAGTGGTGTTCAGGATTATTTTCATTTGAAGACCTACAATCAACAATTGTTAGAAGAAAATGCACGCTTGCGCGAAAATCAATCCAAGCTTCTTTCAGCTATACCATCATTTGATTCCTTAACACTTTATAACTCCATAGAAGGACAATATAGATATATTCCTGCTAAAGTGATTAAAAATTCGTATTCTAAAACAGATAATATTATTACATTAAAAGTGGGTCGAAGAGATAGTATTTTCCCAGAAATGGGGGTCATTACCAGTAAAGGAATTGTAGGATTTATCGAAAAAACATCTACAAAATACAGTACGGTTTTATCCATGCTAAATTCCAATTTTAAAACCAATGTCACATTGCGCTCTTCAAACCATCAAGGTACTTTAGAATGGCATGGGGAACATCCTAATGTTATGACCGTGATTGATATGCAGGAACAAGCTCCTGTAAAAATTGGAGATACTATAGAAACAAGTGGTAAATCGGCTATTTTCCCGAAAGGAATTCCTATAGGAACTATAGAAAATTTTACATTAGACAATAGTAAAAACTTCTATGAACTATCTGTACGTCTTTTTAATGATATGACGAGTTTAGGTCATGTATATGTCATAGAAAATAAAGATAGTGAAGAAATCAAGGCGTTAGAAAACAGGGATCCTAATGAAGAATAACTTCCTCATCAATAGTGTCCGTTTTATTATCTTGCTTTTAGCACAAGTTCTTGTATTTAATAACATTGATTTTATGGGATACATCACTCCTTATCCTTATATGTTATTTATATTGGTATTTCCATTTAATGCTAACCGCTCTCTTTATCTATGTATTGCTTTTTTAACAGGATTAACCCTAGATATGTTTAGCAACAGTGGAGGTATGCATGCAGCCGCTTGTCTTACCATTGCTTATTTTAGACCTGTAGCATTGCGCTTAACTTTTGGAGTAAGTTATGAATACAACGCAATCAAACTTCCAAATGTGACATTTTACGAACGTTTAGTATATATTTCAAGTCTTGTTTTTGTGCATCACTTGGTGCTTTTTTCTTTAGAGGTATTTAACATTTCTAATATACTTTATATCCTTAAAAAAACGTTGTTTACAGGAATATTCACTAGTATTCTTTGTCTCCTATTTAATATTCTTTTTAGTAATCGTAAAGGATGAGAAAATTATTACTTCTTTCTATTGTACTTAGCACTGGCCTATTATTTACGGTAAGACTTTTCTATTTGCAGATTTATGACACTTCTGCTGTTGTTAAATCAGAAAACAATGCTATAAAAGTGGTATATGATTATCCACAACGCGGGCATATTTATGATCGTAATAATAAGTTATTGGTCTCCAATCAACCCTCGTATGACCTTATGGCAATCCCTAGAGATATAAAATCTTTTGACACCTTAGGGCTCTGTAAATTATTAGGTATTGAAAAAGAAGAATTAGTCAAAGAACTCAATAGAGCTAGGGTATACTCTCCAAGGCTGCCATCTGTTATTATCCCTACAATGTCTACCGAAGACTACGCATACCTTGGTGAGCAAATGCATAAGTACGAAGGATTTTATATCCAAAAACGTTCATTAAGAGACTATCAAATAGATTTTGGTGCTAACTTTTTAGGATATATCCAAGAAGTAAACCAAAGCATGATTGAAAGAGATCCTTATTATCAATCTGGAGATTTGATAGGGCGACAAGGTGTCGAACAACAATACGAAGACGTATTACGGGGTGTAAAAGGAGTAAAGAGATTTCAAAAAGATAGATTCAATAGAGTGATTGCTCCATATAAAGAAGGTTCACTAGATACACTACCTGTCGCTGGTCGTAACATTCAGCTAACCATAGATGCCGAGCTTCAAAAATATGGAGAAGAGCTTATGGTCAATAAACGAGGAGGTATCGTTGCGATAGAACCAGCTACAGGTGAAATTCTAGCACTTATCGCAGCACCTAATTATGACCCTGCATTACTCGTAGGAAGAGAACGCTCTAAAAACTATACACAGCTAGATGCAGATAGCATTGCAAAACCTTTGTTTGACAGAGTTCTTCTAGGGGAATACGCGCCAGGATCTCCATTTAAAGCATTGACGTCACTTATCGCATTACAAGAAGGCGTTGTGACTACTGAAAACAAAGTGTATTGTAATGGAGGCTATCGGTATGGAGGAAAAAAACCACTAGGCTGCCATCACCATAAAAGCCCTGTACAACTTATAAGTGGGATTGCATATTCCTGCAATAGCTATTTTGCCACCGTTTATCGTAACACTATAGATAAGTATGAAACACCGCAAGAAGGTATTGATCGCTGGAAAGAACACTTAGCTAGTTTTGGACTTGGTGATTTTATGGGATATGATCTTCCAACTGGTAAAAAGGGATTAATTCCAAGTGCAGATCGTTATAATAAAATATATAATTACCCCACATACCGTTGGGGAACTACAGCCACTATATCTAACGCGATAGGACAAGGAGAGGTTTTGATGACCCCTATGCAAATGGTTAATTTCACCACCGCTATTGCCAATAGAGGTTGGTTTTACAAGCCCCATATTATTAAGAACATCACAGGTGTTGATACCATTCCTTCAAAATACAAAGAGAAGCAAGTTACTACCATTGATCCTCGTCATTTTGGACCTGTTGTACAAGGACTCAATGATGTATATAATTATGGAACCGCAAACTTTCTTAAGGTGCCAGGAATAGAAATCTGTGGAAAAACAGGAACTGCAGAAAATAGTATGAAGATTGGTGGACGTACAGTACAATTAACGGATCACTCTGTATTTATAGCTTTTGCTCCCAAAGACAATCCTAAAATAGCGATTGCTGTCTTTGTAGAAAATGGATATTGGGGTGCTCGATTTGGAGGTCGTATCGCTTCTATTATGATCGAAAAATATATCAAAGGTGAGGTTACTCGCAAGGATCTAGAAAACTGGGTTCTTACCCATAGTCTTGAAGAAGAATATGAAAAACCACTACTCGGCAGACCTTTCCCTATTAATGATGGAAAAAAAATAAGTGCTAAATTCTTGGCAGAAGAAAATCAAGAATTATGAGTACTGGATCACGCAGTGTAGGTAGTTTTGATTGGGTTCTTATTTTACTATATCTAGCCTTAATTAGCATAGGATGGTTAAGTATATATTCGGCATCGTATAATCCCGAAGTAGAAAATTTTTTCAACCTAGACAATCTTCATTTCAAACAACTTATTTGGATTGGCTTAGGCTTTATCATTATCACATTTATCCTATTTCTAGATAGTAAGTTTTTTGAACGATTTTCTAGTTTAATTTATGTGATCGCCATTGTATCACTCCTCCTTTTATTTCCTTTAGGAAAAAACATAAATGGTGCGACTAGTTGGTTTGCATTTGGATCTTTCACATTGCAACCTAGTGAGTTTGCAAAAGTAGCCACAGCACTTGCACTGGCTAAGTACCTCAGTGATATACAGACCAACATAAAAACGTTACGAGATCAATTAAGGGCTTTTCTGATTATTGCGATTCCTGCGCTTGTAATCATACCTCAACCAGATCCAGGGAGTGCTCTTGTATACGCGGCATTCTTTTTTCCTTTATATAGAGAAGGTATTGCTGCTGTATATCTTATTTTGGGAGCCTCAGTAGTTACTTTATTTGTACTCACACTTCTATTCGGACCTTTATATATTGCGCTTGGAGTTGGCACTATTGCCGTTTTACTTTTTCTTAAAAACAGAAAGAAACGCCCTTCCAAATTAATGTATACGGGTATAGTTTTAGCATGTACATTATTTTCATTTTCTGTGAATTATATCTTTGAAAACGTATTTCAGCAACGTCATAGAGATCGATTTAATATTGTTTTAGGAAAAGAAGCAGATACGCAAAGTATAGGATATAACACACGTCAAAGTGAGATTGCCATTGGTAATGGAGGATGGACGGGACAAGGCTTTTTACAAGGAACTCAAACTACAGGTAAATTTGTTCCTGAACAAGACACCGATTATATTTTTAGCGCTGTAGGGGAAGAATGGGGGTTTATGGGCAGCGCGCTTGTCGTCATGCTTTTTGTGCTTCTCATCCTACGAATTATACAACTTTCTGAAAAACAGAAAAACGATTTTAGCCGTATTTATGGCTACAGTGTCGCTGGTATTATTTTTATCCATTTTACGGTAAATGTAGGAATGGTTACTGGGTTGCTACCTACGATAGGAATACCCTTACCCTTCTTCAGCTACGGAGGCTCCGGCTTTTGGGGATTCAC
>NZ_CALEMI010000082.1 GCF_937910895.1 uncultured Dokdonia sp.
ACCATTCAGGTAGAAGAAAATGCAAGTTTAATTTTTAGTGGAGCTAACAATTTTGGGCCTAGTGGCGGATCTATTGATGGGTACAACCATGGGTATTTAGAAATTAAAAATAAGGATGTGGCACATCCTACGGTCATCGGTACTTTATTTTATAGTGTAAACGGCACCGTAACTTGGGATGATGTTACCTTCACAGGAGGTGGAACATTTAGAATACAAGAAGCAAATCTTCTTATTACAGGAAACCATGACATCACGCTTGATGATATAAACGTGTGGGTACAGCCTGGAACTGGCGCTGCCACCATGGGAACTGGAAATCCTTTTACTATTTTCCTTGAAAATGGTGCCAAGTTTAGAAGTGCTAGTGATGAATTTTACCTAGATGGCGCCTCTTTTATAGGGACAGGAACAGCTAATGAGGAATTTAGCAATTCTGGAATTTTAACGGTGTTGAACTCGACTATTGATCATCACTTTAATGGATTAGTATTTACAAACAACGAATTACTACTATTGAATGAAGGTACCATACTCATGGATGACGCCTCCATTTTTTCTAATTATTTTTTTCAAGATCCAGAATATCCAGAATTTGTAGAGTATGGAACGTTACAAGGTTCTGGAACATTTCGGTTTCCTTCCATATTTACTAGTCCACAATTTAACGATGGGTATGTTGATCCAGGACCAGGAATTCAGCAATTAAACACCACAAATTATAATCAAACAGAAACTGCTACATTATTAATCGATATTAATGGATATATTCTTGGAGTAGATCACGACTTCATAGAAAACTCACAGGAGGCATACTTTACAGGTGGATTTGAAGTCAATCTAACGTTTGAACCACAAATTGGAGATGAATTTGTAGTATTCTCATCTGACTCAGAAATCACAGATTGTGCTCCTGAAAGCACTACAACAGCAAGTTATAATAACTTAGATTATATATTTGATGTTATCTGTAATTCGCAGAATATCACGCTTAGAGTATCTGAAATACTTAGTCTCGAAGATTTCATAACGGATACCCCATTATTTCATCTAGCTTCAAATCCTGTTTCGGACGAAGCAATTTTCAATATCGAACATTTCTCCATTACCAAAGATGCTAAACTAAATATCTATGATCTCGCAGGGAAAAGGATTGAGAACATCACTAGTATTACTGAAAAAACAATGCTAAATACAGAGGAATTTTCCAACGGGATATATCTCGTAAGATATGTATCTAATGGTAAGTCAACTACATTAAAAATGGTAGTTCTGCATTAAAATAAAAAATTCCTTCGTGTTTTACCAATTTCTAACGGATAGTTTTTTTGAGTGATTCCTCCTAAAAAGAACACATAGACTATTCTATTTTCTACACATTAACACAAACAAACCATAACAATGATCAACTGATGTTTGATAATTTTAAGCGGGTTCGTTATGCTTTCGCGAAAGCGTACTTATATTTGTATCTTGATGCCTCCATAGAAATGGTTAAAGTACGATCCTATACGTTCATCTAATTTTCACACAAAAACGTTAAGCAACTATTTTGGTATTGGATTGAAAATAAACGTTACTATTTAATTTTCACTTGAGAAAACATGGAAAAAACAGTTTCAGAGGCTATTGCTTACAGACGATCAACGAGAGTATATAAAGATGTCCCCATCGATTCTGAAAAAGTCAAACAATGCTTAGTGAATGCTTCCTTAGCGCCAACGAGTAGTAATCTTCAACTTTGGGAATTTTATCATATTACCAATAAAGAGACTTTAGACAACATGGCTGAGGCTTGTTTTAACCAGAACGCAGCAAAAACAGCACAACAACTAGTTGTTGTCGTGGCTCGTAAAGATTTGTGGCGAAAACGAGCAAAAGCCAATATAGCTTTTTTGGATAAGGTGTATGATAAAGAAGATCTTAGCGAACGTGATTTGAAACGTAAAAAAATGGCTATGAATTATTATAGCAAATTGATTCCTACGATTTACACAGATTTCTTGGGGATTTTAGGTGTCATCAAATATGTTATCTTTCAAATTGTTGGATTGTTTAAACCTATCTACAGACAAACCCGGTTAAGTGATATGCGGATTGTGGCTCATAAAAGTGCTGGATTAGCTGCTGAAAACTTTATGATAAGTATGGCTGCTATTGGGTATGATACCTGTCCGATGGAAGGTAGTGATACACTAAGAGTAAAGAGACTCTTAAAGCTTCCTGCAGGTGCTGAAATCAATATGGTGATTGGATGTGGAATAAGAGATGACAAGGGAATCTATGGGCCAAGATTCAGAGTTCCTTTTAATGAAGTATATTATGAAGTGTAATCTTTTTTGAAGTTCTCAGGAATACGCCTAACTATGTATCCTATTTATTTTCATCAGAAATACGCACGCTTGTTGTATTTTGTATATTCAGAAAGTAATGTATCTTTAAGAATCGTACTACTACACTCCTCGGATATATACCAAATGCCAAACCCAATATGACGTGCCCCCTTTGCAGTTCACTATTATCTATCCAAAAAGATTCACACTTTTATGATTGCGAGACCTGCAAAGCGATTGTACAAGATAAAAACCACTATATAACTGCTGATGAAGAAAAAGCACATTATGAATGTCATAACAATGACGTAGAAGATGTTCGGTATCAAAACTTTACCATGCCCATCACGCAGTATGTGCTTGATACCTTCTTGCCTACTCATAAAGGCTTAGATTTTGGAAGTGGTACGGGTCCTGTGATTTCAAGTATGCTGCAAAAGAAACACTATGACATTGTCCAATATGATCCCTTTTTTGCACCTGACGAAAGGGTTCTTATGTCAACCTACGATTATATTGTGAGTTGTGAGGTGTTTGAGCATTTCCATCATCCTAAAGTAGAAATTGATCGGCTTGTGGGTTTATTAAAACCGAATGGATTATTGCTCGTTATGACCTTGTTGTATACGGATTCCATTGATTTTAAGACATGGCATTATCGAAAGGATCCTACGCATATCTTCATCTACAGAGCCGAAACCATCGCTTATATTGCCAAAGAAAAAGGACTCGAGATCCTTGAACTCACCAACAGATTTATCGTTTTAAGAAAAACAAACTAGGCGCTCGGAACGTAGAGATTTTAGGATTAGCGAAGCTAAATACACATCTATCTACTGATGAGACAGCTTTCGCGAAAGCGAAATTCTCCTACTCAAAAAAGCTTTTTGCATTTTTTATTCAGTATGTATTTACTACATTATGTGCTTAAAATAGACGACAAATTATAGCCAAAATCAATGAGCCATCTATCTACAATTGATCTAAAAAAAGAACTAGTTCGCGTAACGTCAGCATACTTCGAAGAACCTATTGATTATTTAAAACTATCAAATGCGTCTACTGACTATAAATCTTTGTTACACGAGATTTCTGGTCAAAATATGGATATAGAAAAAGGGCGAAATGATATTAAAAATGAGAATGGAAATGCTCTTGGCACATTTTGGGCGGCGCTATGTCTTGAGGATGCTTTGAGAACTCGACAATTTATTAAAGGAATAGATCGCGCTATAAAGGATACAAAAAAGAAGGCGCCTATCCATATTATGTATGCGGGCACAGGCCCTTTTGCAACACTGATTCTTCCGCTTATTTTAAGGTATCCCAAAGAGGATATTACATACACTTTATTAGAAATAAATCCATTTACGTATAGCGTATTACAAAATATCATTTCTAAATTAGACTTAGAAGAATATGATATTACTTTGGTAAAAGATAATGCAACTACCTATCAAATAGCTCCTGAAAATACACCAGATATTATTATAAGTGAAACCATGCAGTCTGGTTTGATGAAAGAGCAGCAGGTGCCTATTTTTATAAATTTAATGAGCCAGGTGCCTTATGATACGGTATTTATACCTGAAAAAATAGAACTGCACTTAGGGCTTAAAAAAACAGATTCTCTAGATGGACGATTTCTGAAAGAACATTATACGGATGTTGAGAAGCTATTTGAGGTAAGCAAAGAGTCCATGTTTGCCTCTAATCCATCCAAAAAACAATTGATCAAAAAAGGATCATTTGCAAAAAAGAAAACAGTCATTAAAGAAGAGACCTTAAAAGGATATAGTCACCTACTCATTAACACGTATATCCAAGTATATAAAGACCTAAAAATTGACATTAATGAGAGTGGTTTGACAGTTCCTATTTTTATAAGAGAAATTCCAAACAACAACCAAAGCACTGTCACTGTTGACACACAGTATGTTATCTCTTCTGAACCCAAACTTGAATATACTATAACTTTAGATACGGTTGTGTCATAAAAAAGTCTATTCATCAGAGTATTTAAATCGCTTACATTATTAGCTTATTTTTTCTATTTAATAAGGTATAGAACTGAGTACGTTTAGATTCAGAAGATCTATTCGTAGGGAACATGATACGCTCCTGACTGCTGATGAGGCTTCTTTTGCGAACTAGTCTGCCAGCAGGCAGGAGCAAAATTTCTTAACTCGCAAAAACCCTCTCAAATTCCCTATTCAATTTCTATTTCCTACATTAGATGTTGAAAACACGCAACTAATCTTATATAAGCACCTTAGTAGCCACCAAAACAAAGATCATGAAATTCTTGACATTGACTTTATCTGTACTCATTTTCACTACAGCTCATTCGTATGCTCAAACAACTGAATTTCCTGATGCGATACCAATCGAAACTATACAAAAGAATAAATTTGATGGGGTTTGCTATCAAGACGTTAGAAGATTTCCTAAAACAGGGACTCCAAAAAATTCTACTTCCTTCTTTATTTCAAAAAATTACCTACTGACATCTGCTCATAATGTAACGAAACTGCCTTTTCACTCTGTTAGAAGAATGACCATTTTCCCATCGAGAATTGGCGATGTAAAGCATTTAGATTCTATCCAATTGAAGATTAAGTATAAAAGAAACATCAGATACCCAAAACAGTATTCATATTACAAAGGAAAGTCACATAATGCTTATGATATCGCCCTTATTTATATTCCGGATGAAATTATAGATACAAATGAAAAATTAGAATCAATCCCTTATTTACCGCTAGTGGAGGACGGAATGGAAATTAAGGAAGGAGAATATGTGTATTGCGTTGGCTATCCCGCTCAAGATACCTACAGCGAAAAATATTTGATGACCTTAGATTCTTCTAAGGTGATTAAAGTTCATCAACGTTATTTTGAACATCGGCTAGAGACGTTAAGAGGTAATAGTGGTTCGCCAATACTGATCAAAAGAAATAATAAATTTTATGTGGTAGGCGTTAACTCTATGAGACATCATGGAACGCTCATCCATGCAGACAGAAAGAGAATCATCGAACTTTGGAAAAAGGAATTAAACGAAAGTTACTAAAAATACTTGCTGCACTCTAAATCCTGACCATCAAGAAACAACCAAATGAAAAATAAGAAACAACTATTTTTACAATTTCCTGAGTACTATCTACTTATTTTAACAATCCTTGGTGGTTATACACCTCCATTCTCTTTCAACCCTATTTTTATAGGAATTCTAGGGATGCTTATTCTCCTTATGATCTTTAAAAACAAGATCGTAGGCATTGTTTTAGGAAGCCTTTTTTTATTAATCAACCTCTATATGCTAGGAGCACTTATTTCTGAGTTGAGTGAGTTTACCGTATTTAACACCGCTGCAAAAAACTTAGTATTCGTTGGATTCACGCTTTGGAGTCTCAATATGCTAGCAGCAGTGACGATGATCTATAAATATGCCTTTATGGATCTAAAAAGGAATCTGTTAGTAACCTCTACAGAAAAGGTCTTTTGACGTATTTATACATAAGTAGCTTGCTTCTTTTTAAGAATTATGTACATTTAGAATATGAGATTTTATAAAATCATTCTTTCCTTATGTTTGCTGGTCGTATTTATCAGCTTCTCTCCTATTCCCTTTCAATCCGCTCAAAAGGATACCAATATCCTAAGCTACGAAGTCAATCTCAACACCCAACAGTTAGATTTTTATTGGAAGAATGCACAAGGCAAAAATTATGAAAGCCTGCAAAATTTGAAAACAAGTATTGAAAAAGAAGGTAAAGAACTCGTCTTTGCAATGAATGGTGGGATGTATCAAAAAGACCGTTCTCCACAAGGGTTATATATTGAAAAAGGAAGTACGAAAGCGCCTATTAATACTCAAAAAGGAGATCATACCAATTTCTTTCTTCACCCAAACGGTATTTTTTACATTACTAAAAACAACAAAGCGACCATCTGCACAACACCTGATTTTAAAGCTAGCCCAGACATTCAATATGCTACACAATCGGGACCTATGCTACTTATAGATGGGAAGATCCATCCTAAATTTAATGAAGGCTCGCCCAATGTGCATATCAGAAATGCCGTGGGAATCCTTCCAAACGGGAATCCCCTTTTTGCAATGTCTAAAGAGCAAATCAATTTTTATGATCTTGCCTGTTTCTTTAAAGAAAAGGGATGTAAAAATGCCTTGTATCTAGATGGCTTTGTCTCTCGCACCTACCTTCCATCCCGATACTGGGAGCAGCTCGATGGTAATTTTGGAGTCATAATTGGCGTGACTAGAGATAGAAAATAACAGTTTGTTTATTTTACATATTAGAATGCAACTACTTCTCTTATTCTTTTCTATTTCGCTTTCGCGAAAACATATTCAAGCTGGTTTTCAAAATAGGTTTAGAAATTAAAAAACAGACGCTTAATCGGTTTTACTTTTACTATTCAGAAACATTTTGCTTTTCTTGTTGAGGAGTTCAAGGAATTCTATCTCATGCCCGTAGTTTAGCAATTCAAAATCAAACGTATCATCCTCGACATATCTGATAAATTCTTCTACACGATGCTCTGGGATCTTAAAATTCTCTACCAAAAAGCTAGAACCCAAATAGTATTTGATAGATTTTACGGGGACTTCTGGAATGCCAGCTGCTTTTTTATCTTTTACTTCAGATCTAAAAAGCGGTAGTAATAATTGATCAACAACGTTAATGACATTCAGACTATATACCATTGCATCCGCTTCAGATCGAATCGCCGTATTTATAATCCGAGCTGGATTATCTTCTACAAAGTCATTGGGATCCTGATTGACCATCCCAAAATAAACAACGTCTTTTTTTGGAGTGAATAATTTCACGCTTTTTGCATCTGTCGTGATATCGCCTGTAAGTTCTCTAGTTCTTACAAAAACTTCATCCAATTGATTGATTTCTTCAATCAAAAAAATACGAACTTTTTTTGATTCTAAAATATCTTTATTGACTCTAATATCAATGTTCTGATATTCCAACGCTTTCACTTCTATAAGATCATATAAAGCGACAGCAATTATAAATTCCCCCTTTGCATTGGTAATTGTCCCCTTATTTGATGTGGAGTTATAAATGGTGATTCCTTCAATATCATTGCCTTCGACAATAATTTTTCCGTTGATGTTTTCACGTTTGATATTTTGAGCAAAAGCCAAAAAAGGGATGCAAAATAAGATTAAGAATAGTTGTTTTTTCATAGAATATTTATATGATATTAAGATACTCCATTCGCGTTTAATTCCCATAAGAATTGCTACAAACTTTTTGTTAAAAATATAGTAACAAATACAACAAAGCTTCAACCATAAATGGCGTTGTATTTTTTATCTTTACCCTATGAATTCGACACTCATCTATTTTCTTATCGCTATTACGTGCATTATCATTGGTGTGATATTGGGTATGTTTATATCAAATCTTAAAAAGAAAGGTGAGTTTAATGGCTTACAAGAACGTTTAAAATTTGAAGGAGATCAGTTAAGGGAGGCTAAGGACGCTTTCGCGAAAGCGGAATTAAACATACACACCCTAAGAAAAGAAGCCGCAGACCAGTTAGACGCTGTCCGCCAACAAGCACAAGAGAATGCGAATGTCTTGCGAAAGGAAAAAGACTTTTTTCAAAACGAATTGACAGCACGTAACGTGGAGTTTCAAAATCTAGAGAAACGACTAGAAGAAAAAGGCGAAGAATTAGAAAAACTCAACGAGAAATTTACTAAAGAATTCCAACTCGTAGCCGATAAAATCATACATGAAAATTCCAATAAAATCACCGATCGGAACAAACAGAATCTAGATGAGATTTTAAAACCTTTTAAAGAAAAGATTGAAAAATTTGAACGTCGCGTAGAAGAAACCAACAAAGAAGCTATTGACAGAACCTCTTCTTTACGTGAGCAAATAAAAGGGCTCACAGCGCTTAACGAAAAGATGACGCAAGAAGCAAACAATCTGACCAAAGCTTTAAAAGGTGATAACAAAACACAAGGAAACTGGGGCGAATTGGTGCTAGAACGTGTCCTTGAAAAGTCAGGACTTGAAAAAGACAGAGAATATTTTGTGCAACAAAGTTTTACGGTAGAAGATGGAAGTCGTGTGCTTCCCGATGTAGTCATACAACTCCCTGGAAACAAACGGATGATTATAGATAGTAAAGTATCCCTAAGTGCCTACGAACGTTTTGTGAATGAAGATGATGAGCTGCTAAAAGAACAAGCTCTTAAAGAGCACGTCACTTCTTTAAGACGTCATATCTCGCAACTTAGTGATAAGAATTATCAAGATATCTATCAGGTAGAAAGTCCAGATTTTGTATTGCTCTTTATCCCGATAGAACCTGCATTTGCGATTGCGGTAAATACCGATAATCAATTATACAATCAGGCATTTGAGAAAAATATTGTAATTGTCACACCGTCTACTCTGCTCGCCACCTTACGTACCATAGACACGATGTGGAACAATGAAAAGCAGCAACAAAATGCGCTTGAAATTGCTGTACAAGCAGGGCGTCTTTATGATCAGTTTGTCAGTTTAACCGAAGATCTTATCAAGGTAGGGAATCAGTTGCGCACCGTACAAGGAAGTTATGATACGACCATGAAAAAACTAACCGGACAAGGCAATCTTATCAAGAAAGTGGAGAACCTTAAAAAACTGGGGATCAAACAGAAAAAGCACCTCAACGACAAATTGATAGAACGCGCTTCTGAAGAGTAAAAACTACCTTCAATATTAAAACATTAATAAAAATATCAAATTGGATTACTGCTATTAGTTATCTAGCAGCTACTTTAGTACCTTTAGGTTTAGGGAGCACGGCTATTTATCATGCACTTTATGGAGATTTAACAACTCCTCACGAATATGATATTTACCTAAATATGGGAAGTCTCTCTATTATTGTAGGACTATTAATTGGGTTATTTATAATTCCTAGATTTATTTACTTCATACGAAACCAATGAAAAAAGTACTGATTATCTTTTTACTAGCCATTGCACTACTGGCTACCGCATATTATAGTTTTTTATATTATGTACCCTATAGTGAAGGGACACGATCTGGTGAGTTGATTAAGTTTAGTAATAAAGGTGTGCTTGTAAAAACGTGGGAAGGTGAGATTAGTCAAGGAATAAGTGGTGCTCAAATCTTTCCTTTCTCAGTGATGGATGGAGAAAAAGAAGTCATCCAAAAATTAAAAGATTATCAAGGAAAATATGTGAAACTCACGTATGAAGAACGTTTTGGCAGTTTTTTCTTTTGGGGAGATACTAAATATTTCATTACCGATATTTCCTTAGAGAGCTCTCCGCATTTTAATAAAAATTAATTTTATTAAATCCAAAAAATGCTGTTTAACAAGAAGTCAAACAGCATTTTTAAAGTGTTATCTAAACGTTTATTTTTTAGATCCTAGACCAAAAGCTCTTGAGATATTAAAGCCTAAAAATATAGTTCCGTCGCCAAAATCTCCTCTCGCTTGCCCCAAAAATCCATTGGCAAAAATGGCTCTTGAATTAGATACATGTAATTGAAATACATGTCCGCCAGTCTCTATTTCTAATCCTAATGCCAGTGAATTATTAAATACGGAGTTATCCACTCTATTTAAATGGATTCCATAATCACCTATAAAAGCAAGTCGCTTCGTCAACTTAAAACGTCCTCCTATCCCTAAAGCAAATTGTGCATTGTCTTGGTTATCTTCGATGACTGTATTGTCATGAAAATAGGTGGGAATTACTTGTAAGGACAACCAATCATTAAATTTTCTGGAAATCAATACTTGGTTTGCAAATCCTAGCCGATCTGTAAAAGATAGATTAGGAAACAAATCTGCGTCAAGGTCG
>NZ_CALEMI010000083.1 GCF_937910895.1 uncultured Dokdonia sp.
AATAACTGAGTTAAAAACTGAAAGAACCAAAATCTTCAAAATATAAAAGACCGCCTAAATTGTTTTTAGACGGCCTCATTATTTTTGCTAAATTTTATTGACTTAATGCTATCATTATTAGTGATCATATTTAGGTAAAGATTTGAAAATCGAACGTAGAGCAATCCATTAAAAGTATCCTCTTAAACTCATATAGTGTTTTAGGACGCCACAGCAGCTCCAAACTAACTCGTTAGACAACTATTCTACTACAACAGAATAAGTGTTCTAAAATATGTCCTAAGGGCAAAACTCTTGAGTTTTATTCAAAGGAATTAGATCAACTAATTTGAAGATTCTATTTTGAATATAAAATACGAAGGTGTTATCTAGAAAATAACGGATACACTTTTGAAGAATATATAACCCTTTGTATCGACACCTTTATTTTAGAAAGATATCTTATACTAAAATTAACGTGAGTTCGACATACCTTTTCTTCTTTTTCTCTAGTATACGACAGAATGTAAGTTCTGGGCGAGATGAGGCGGTGGCAATTTCCGTTAAAAAATTTTGAAGCCTTGGAAACGACAAAGCGTGAACTTTAGGCATGGAGGAGCGACGGAGGAAACTCCTTGTAGTTTTTCGCTTTAAGCGAAAGAATACCTAATATGCCGTAAGGTTCTCCATACGGAAAACTTAAAATGATATAAAATAATTACCAAGTTATAAGTTAGTTAACTTCGCTATGAAATGATCTGTATTATTCTAATATGCCCAAGTTCTAGCCCCTTCATTAGTCGCTGTACAAGGACAACTACCTCTGCCTTGAAGAAAGTCAAAACCTATTGTAATAGAATGTGTTCCAGAATTTAACGTTATGAAGTCATTAAGTGTAATTTGATAGGCATACGACACGAAGAAAATTGACCTTTTTACACCTACCATTGGACCTATCCCTAATGGATTTCCAACTTGATCATTAAGGAAACGATAGGTAGCTCCCGCCCAGTAATAATCATTTCTTCTATTATACTTACGGTACTTTAGATTAATATCTGTGCTCGATCTCCCGTCACTCATATATCGTTGATAAAATATAGACGGCTCCCACTGTGAGTAATTATTAGTTTTATAGGTATAGCCTGAATAAACTTGTAAGTTGAATAACAAATTAGGTTCAAAACCAGAAAACTTGTCAATATCCTTTGGGAGAATGTTATTGGCATTTACACTAAGAAAAATCTCTCTAAAACGATACAACGCTCCTACATCAAAGTTTAGATTTGTTACAGCACGATTATCTGTAACAAATGGATCTATAAAAGGCATATCTATGGTAGGTGAAAAATTTTGTATGTCAATACTAAAACTATTTGTATTTACTGATAAGCCAAAAGAAAGATACTGTTGTGTCTTATAATCAAGCGTGAGATGGTGTGCGTATGATATTTTAAATCCTTGTTGACGCGTATTTCCATTTCTATCGTTGTATAATGACACGCCTAAACCAGATCGATCCGCAAAACGCAAATCTGCATAAAGAGCTTGGTTATCTGGCGCATTAGCAATACCTACCCATTGTGTGAGTGCATTGAGACGTATACGAAAATTATCACCTATACCCGCAAAGGTAGGTGCTACTACAAAATTACTATCTGCTAGGTATTGACTAAAAACAGGTAAATTAAGTTCCTGAGTAAAACCTTGCGTAGTACTACACAGAAATAGCACATAAAGGATGTATTTTATTAATGTTTTCATAGGTTAAGTTTTTAAGTTGCTTCGGTATTATCTATACAGCGTAAAGTGACCAACAAATTGTCGATCATTCTCTGAAAGACCCAGGGTTACTACATACCAGTAATCACCAGAAGGCAGTTCTTTGCCATCATATTCTCCATTCCAAGTGTAGCCAGGGCGTATAAATGCAACCACACGTCCATAACGATCAAATATTTTAGTTTTAAGGTTCGGATAGTTGTCTACGCATCCTGGGGCCCAGGTATCTGCTACTCCATCATTATTCGGGGTAAAATAATTTGGGATACATACATCAACAAATTCAATAAAAATTTCTGCTTCAGCAATACATCCAGCTTGATCAGTTACCGTCACCCGATACGTACCTGTTTCAGAAATAATAAATACGTTCTCACTACCTGTGGATATATCATTAAATGTATACTCATAATTACCAAAACCTCCTGTTGCAGTCGCTATGATTTCATTATAATTCCCCTCTACAACAAAAAGTGATAAAGGATTGATCAGATCAATATCAAAGAAATCTGTGCTCTGGATACATCCATTAGCATGTCTAACCAAAATATAATTTGCCACGCTAAAAGGAATATCTGTAAACACATTACTGCTTTGATAAGGACCTCCATTTAGCGAGTATTCCAAAAGTGTTAGATCTGTTATACTGTCATCTACCGTTACGGTAACGACATTACTTGGAAGATTATCAATACATAAATATTCAACGTCAACTAATGGATTAAGGGTTACAGATTCTGGAAACGATATATTCCAAACAGATTCACATCCCTGATTATCTCGAATATAAACTATGTGATCCCCTCCCGAGAGATTAGTAAATGTAAATACAGTTTGCAAAGCTTCTCCTGTAGTGTAAGGACCATTTTCATTGTCAAGACTTACAGAATACGGAAGTGATCCTCCTGAAATGTCTACACTAAATGAACCGTCTTGTTCTCCTGAACACTGTTCTGGAAATATAGAATCTGCGACGATGCCAAGTATAACTGCTTCTGGATCGATCAATGTAAATTCTAGGGTTAAGAAACACCCTAATTCATCTTGAACAATTACAACATAATCTCCAGGTTCTAAATTTTCAAAGACATTAATGTCAAAAAATTGATCTAAATTAGGCGAAATGGCATATTGAATCATTCCAGTTCCTCCAGTTGTGGAGATTTCTAGTATCCCATCATTTGCACCTCTACAGGTTATTTCGGTAATATCTAATGTAGCATCCAGTCCGTTTTCAGGCTCAGTAATTTCTATAGTTTCAGAAATCGCTTCGCAATCTCCACTTTCTACAAGTACTATATAAATACCAGCTGAAAGTCCTTCAAAAGTGCCAGGTGGATTTTGACTTATTGGAATGGTAGCACCTGTACTATCCTGTAACGTATATATATAATCCCCTACTCCTCCTTGAGCTGTTGCAATTATACTACCAGTGCTATCACCAACACAATTTATAGCTGGATTCAAAGAATCAAAATTAACTTCTAAGGGTAGTAAAGGATCTATTGTTATCTCATTAAAAACACCATCGATACAACCATTTGCATCTCTTATGTAGTATTGATACGAACCTACAGGTACAGTAAAGCTAACGCTGCTTGTAAAGGTTCCTAAAGGATTACTGAAATCACTAGTTTCACTATAAGTGTAAGGCGCTATACCACCAGATGCTGTTAATGTAAGTGTTGCTTCAGTAGCGCATGTCTGAGCTGTATTTAAAACAAGACTTGCTTGAATTTGATCTGGTTCGGTAATGGTAATATCATCAGAAATAAGTTCACAACTATAAGGATCTTGAATCGTAACGGAATACAGACCTGCACCTAAATTTGTGAACGTATTGGAAGTTTGAGGACCAAATGTACTTGGGTTAGGAAAAATTCGATTAAGTGTGTAATTGTAATCAGCTCCTTGACCTCCAGTAACGTTAGTAATAGTAATAGAGGCTGACTGATCTCCAAAACAAGTAACTTGAGTAGTACTTGGAACAAAAGTTGCATCTATAAGGTCAGGAACTTCTAATAATATAGTTTCACTATGTAGACATCCATTTGCATCACGTACAGTTACATCATAAGAACCAGCGCTTAAGTTTTCAAATGTTCCATTACTTGAAAAAGGTACAGTGCTCGCTCCATCAAGTTCATACTCATAAGGTGGTGTTCCTCCAGAACCAATTGCTGTTATAATTCCTTGATCATTCGTACAAGTTACATTGAAGCTTTCTGAAGCACTCAAGGATAAGGCCTCGATAGGGGTTGCTATATTTTCAGTATTTGAAGTTGCAACACAAAATGGACTTTCAGTAGCTGTGACACTTATTGTATAATTGCCTGCCTCTAATCCAGTAATGAGTTGCGGATTATTGCTCGTATTAGAGGTTTGTATTGGGCCGACCGGTGTACCTGTACTATCTAATACTTGATACTCATAATCGCCTGTATAGCCACTTACCGTAAGTTCCATCTGACCAATAGTATTTTCAAAACAATCAATGTCCTGAATAGTGCTTATTGTTGCCTCAATAGTATCAAAAGGATCTATCACAAATGGGTCTGTTAAGAAATAACAATTCGTATCCAAGTCATTTACCTGAAAGAAATAGGTTCCTGGATTAGCTAGAGCAAAAGTATTTGATGTTTGAGGTGTTCCATCAGGAAGCAACTGGTAGTTAAAGTTTCCAGAACCTCCAGTTACATCTATTGTTACCTCACCAGTGCCATTACAATCGATCGGATTGATTGTTGCTATTGCTGCGGCTGTAATTGTAGGTAAAGGATTAATAGTTACCGTATTTGATCCTGTACAACCATTAGCATCGGTAACAAATACATCAATTGTTTGAACACTACCCGTATCTAAAATTGTAAATGTATTTGTAGTGGAGTAATTAGTTCCATCTATACTATATGAATATGGAGCGGTACCTCCAGACCCTGTAATAGTTACCATTGAAGAATTTACAGAATTATCTGGTGCACACATAAATTCGGTAGCTATAGCAGAAGCTTCTAAAAGAGAGGGTTGATCTATAGTGATGTCTGCCATTTCAAAACAACCTCTTCCAGAGTTCACTTGTACAGTATAAGTGTCTGCTGGAAGATCAAGGAAAATATTTGAATTTTGAGCAGGTACAATAATAGGCGCAATAATCTCGTATGTATAGATTGGATTGTCATTTCCAGCTAATAAAGTCACTGTAATACTACCATCGTTTCCAGCAAAACAACTTACATCAGTTACGTCAGTTTCAAAAGTTACAGGAGTAGGCGCATCGAGAGTTATTTCTATTGTCGCTGTACAGGTACTTAATGGATCTGCATCTCCTACTGTGATGATGTACGTTCCAGATGGGACTCCAGAAAATATGTTGCCAGTGAGTGTCACTGAAGCAGGATTTGGAGCAATTGTATACGTATAATTTCCAGAGCCACCACTAGCATTCACTTCGATTTCACCATCATCGTCATCACAAGATGACAATGCTATCACTTGTACACTCGGGGCAAGTGGAGCTAAAATATCCAACGATATGGAATTACCACATCCGTTTGCATCTTGAACTTCTACCGTATGCGTTCCAGAACTTAGTCCTGAAAGCGTAAAAGGAATTGTTTGTACTTGAAAAGCGCCACCATCAATACTAAAACTATAAGGTGGAGCTCCAGCCGTGGTTAGTGTTACATCAATTTCAAAATCACCTTCTGGTGTGTTACAAGAATTTGCTACAACTGCGTTTACCACTGGAGAAGGATCCATATCAACTATTTGAGCTGGACTCGTCACGATACACCCATAGGCATCTTGTACGTGTACATAATAGGTTCCTGCATCAACATTAAAAACACTCTGATCAGCCCAGGATGGATCTGTTGCCAAAGGAGCAGTAGCAGTTGTAGTAATTTGATATTGGTACGGTGAAGTTCCATCTTGACCTATTGCAGTAATAATACCAGAGGCTAGATTACAATTTGCATCTTGATCAATATTTACAGATAAGTCGAGAGGTATTTGTGACTCGTTGATATTAAACGATGCCGTAATGACACCACAACCTGAGTTAGATCCAGAGGTTTCACTTACCAATACATAATAGTTTCCTACTCCTAAAGGACCTAAATCAGAAACGGTTATTGAAGAATTAGCAGAAACTGTATCCATACCTGAGACTCCAGTGGTAATTTGATTTAGAGAATTAAAAATCTCATAATCAATAGCTACATCGGTACCATAAATGCTGGTTACAGTAAAGGATACATCACCGTCACCATTTCCTGTACAGGTAATATTATCAATATCTGGTGCAGAAACTGATAGCGTTGAATCTGTTGGTATAGGAATATCTGCTGTTTCAAAATACGTACACATGGTCGCGGCATCATAGACCATAAATGTATACGTAAGTCCTGGGGTTAGACCTGTAAATATTACGCTTCCTGGAGACGATTCTGGAAACCAATCTCCAACAGGATTAGGATATACTGGAACAGGATCTGTATATATAGCAAAGAAAAATGGTCCTGAACTACCTAAAACGGTACTCACAGAAACCTCAGTAGTTCCGCCAGCTGTACAATCTACCGTAGAATTAACTATAATATCTAAATCGTTAGGTGGCGATGCAATAAGTATATCTTGAGTCAATAAAGAACAACCGTTTTCATCAATAACATTTACTTGATAAAGACCAAACTCAATAACATCAAAACTGATAGCAGTGGTTCCTGTTACATCTAGTGCTTGATCCATATAACCGCTTGCACCTGTAACATAGATGTCATACAGTCCTGTACCTCCTATAATGCTATTTACGCGAATTTCACCGAGTGAAATTCCTCCTGCTTCACATGTGATATCAAAAGGTTCAATGTCTACGATAATAGGATCTGGTTCACTTATAGTAATTGTCTCTATATCCGTACACTCATTCCCATCTGTTAATGTAATGGTGTAATCTCCTGCAGGAAGTCCCGAAGTCTGGGTACCGTAATCCGTACTTGAAGTTGTGTTGAAAACATTAATAAGAAAAGGAGGTGTTCCTGCGGTCATATCAATAGTTACATCAATAGTTCCATTTTCATCACCATTACATCGTATTGCTTGCGCTACCACAACAAGGTCTATTTCGGGAGGAGAAAGAGGATTAACAACCACAACATTTGATTCTGCGGTACATCCCTCATCATCAGTAATTCGAAACTGATAACTTCCAGCTGCTGCTGTATTGTAGGTAAATGGAGAAGGAGTCGACCCTTGGTTGCTATAAGGATTCCCATCCACAGCAACTTCATAGCTAAAAGGTGGCGTACCTCCGCCTACTGTTACTGTTATTTCAGCATCTGTAGATACTGTACAATCCAAGTTATCACTTAATACTGCAGAAACAGTAATCTCTGGTGCTATAATTGAAGCTGGCAAAGTGACGGTACATCCATAAGCATCACGTACTACTATGGTATAACTACCAGGGATTAAATTGTTAAACACATTGCTTGATTGGAAAGGTGCACCATTCATACTGTATTCAAAAGGTGCTACTCCAGAATTCACTGTCACTTCTATAGTTGCAGCGTCGGTACCATCATAACATAAATCTGAAACATTACTTATCTCAGCTTCAACATCTTCTGGGATGGTTAGATTAAAAGTTGTCGATTCTTGACAACCGTTAATATCTTCTACAGTTACCGTGTAAAGTCCTGCGAGACTTAAGCTGGTAAACGTATTATTAGATTGGGGTCCTACTATGGAGCTATCTGGTTGTGTAAGCGTGAATGTGTATCCTCCCCAACCTCCAGAAGCAGCTAGTAGCACACTTCCACCATCATTACAAGTTATTGGATTTTCATCTGCAGTAAGTTGCAGAGGTGTTACTGGCTCATCAATAGTCTCAATGTTACTGGTCGCTTGACAATTTGTTAGTAAGTCCTGAATGACAATAGTGTAGGATCCTGCAGCAAGTCCTGTAAGTAATATAGGAGAGGTTCCAACTATTGAAGGAGCACCATTAACGCTATACTCAAAATTTGTAGTTCCTGAAACGGTTACTAAAATCGCTCCATCAGAACCACCCACACAAGTCACGTCATTTTGAGTTTGAGCACTTACACTTATTACAGATAAAGCATCAATAACATGTTGCTCACTGTAGATACATTCATTAGCATCTCTAACTTCAAAAGTATAGATATCTGGTGATAGTCCAGTAAATATATTAGACGATTGATATGCTGTAACTGCCGATACGGGCGCAATGATTCTAAATTCCAACGGACTCACACCACCCGTTGCAGTGATCGTTACATCACTTGTATTTGATGGACAAGTGATCGGCGTATTTGTAAAATCCAAATTTGTTGGAGGATCCAATGGTAATACAACTACCGCCTCAGTGGTAAATGTACATCCATTGGCATCTTGAATGACGATGGTATATGATCCTTCTGTCAATCCAGAAAAAACAGTTCCCGATTGAAAATTAACACCGTCAATACTATATGTATATGTTGGTGTTCCGCCACTTACATCGGTTACTGTGATCTCAGCAGCACCAGTTGTACAAGTAAAGTTTTCTGTAATAGATACATTACCTATAATAGGATCTGGAATTTCTATAATTACAGATTGAGGGTCTGTGGTACACGATGAAGGACCAAAAGTATAACGAATAAGCGTTTCATAAGTTCCAGGTGCAAGATTTACAAATACTGAAGAGTTAGAATAACTTATACCATTATCAATACTATATTCCAAACTACTTCCATTTGTATTGGTTACCATAAACTCAATAACTCCACTATTGCCAGAGTCAGAACATAGAATATTAGTAGAAGATACAGTAAAATCTGGAGGTAGAATTTCTTCAACTTCCAAGGTGGTAGTCGCCTCACAATTATTTGCATCTACAACTGTAATATTATAAGTTCCTGCACTGTTTATTAAATAAACGGGATCACTTTGAAAAACAGTCGTACTATTTATAAAATATACATAGGGAGGCGTTCCACCATTTGCATTCATATTTATCTCCCCTTGAGCCTCTTCATATACTGGGTTGTCGTCCTCATCAAATATTGGGTTTCCGTTACTGTCTACGGCCTGAATCAAACAATCTATAAAAGGAGCAATGAGGTCCGCTGTTAACGTGAGTAGGGGCGGTTCAATAATCGTAACTTCTTGAGTATCTATACAGCCGTCCTCTGTTTCTACAGTAGCAGTGTAAATACCTGGACCTAAGTTTTCAAAATTATAATTATTCTCGATTATAGGACCAACAGTATTCACTAAAACACCCCCTTCGAAGATAGAGAAAGTATACTGTGGTTCTGCATCAATAGCTACTACTTGAATACTTCCCAAATCTCCATGACATAAAGGTTGAATGATCCCCGCGTCAAAAGTAAAATCTCTCTCACGCACAAGCACATCGAGCACGGTAAAAACACAAGCATCTACAGGCACATTTATTTGTCTTATATACACAGTATAAACTCCTGCGGTACTCACATTAAATACATTACTATCTTGATAATTAATACCGTCCAAACTAAACTCATAATTACTAGGAACATTATTTACAGTTATAGTTCCTAGGCTATCACACAAAATATCTGTGACTACGACAGTTGGGTCAAGTATATTTTGGTATACATTAAAAAAGAATTGGTTAAAACATCCTCCATCATAATTAACTGTCAGTCTAAATTGTCCAGCAGTATTTACCGTAAAATCTGAACCTGTGGCTACTTGATTCCAAACACATCCTCCATCTTCGTTTGCACAATCAATGTCGCTTACGGGAGGACAGCTTGTTTCATCAAGTTGCTCCCAGATAATCGAATTTGAGTCTGTTATATCTGCTGTTAGTTCTCTAAAATCATTTAACCCACATAAAAAAATGTTAGGCAAAAGCTTGCCATCATCAGGACAAGTAACGATTTCGTCTGCTTGCGGAAGGATCGGATTAGTTTGATCTTCACCATACGTTACTACATTGAATATTTGTATAATTGATCTACAAGGCGCAGGTGCTGTATTGAAAACATAATAGGTCCCACTTTCTGTAACAGTTAGTGATTGGGTAGTTGCAATGACTGGTATACCTGATGGGTCGGTTGACCAAGAATATGTGGCATATCCATCTGCTGCAGTTAAGACTGTACTTTCTCCACATAAAATGGCATTTTCCTCAAACTCACAATCATCGATATCTGCTAAAAAATTAGTAGCTTGTGGAACTAATAAACACCCCGTATTTGAGCTTACGCTAGGATCATCTGTAATGACAAAATCAGGATTAATAGTTCCTATATAACTTCCAAAAGCTTGGTTTTGAATAAGATTTGAACACGCTTCGACTAAATGGCTACAAGTATCAACAACGTTAACTTGAATTCTAAACTCGACAACAGGATCATTTTCTTCAATTAAATAATCTTCAACAGAAAGTATGAGTTCACGTGTTGTAGGGTTGTAACTTACTGGGTTTACACCTGCTGGTAAATCCAAGCCCGCAGGATAATCGAATACTATATTTATGGGTAAGACATCTCTAATAGTAAATTCTCTACCATCATCATTCCCAACATTTTCAAAGGAAATTACATAATTAAGTTCTTGCCCTAAATTGACCACTTGGTCGCTAATGTCATTTCCAAATTCATCTTCTACTAATTTGGTGAGAACTATTTTTGGTTCAATTATCTCTACAGCAAAAGCGAAAAAATATTGCAAAAAGAAATCACTAGTAGTGGTGAGACTCATAATAGCAGAAGTATCTCCATTTGCAATCACATTATTGCCTGGGTTAGGTACACTAATGACCCCTGTATCAAAACCCAAAGTGTTAGAACTGTTTGGAATTCTGTTATCAACAGGTTGTGCATCAAGCTGTGTTACAAGACTTCTGAAGAAATTTCCAGCTGGTCTGTCTATAGTTGAAAGATCAGTTCCATTAAGACTCATTCTATCACCACCAAGTGACAAATCACCTTCTAAGGTTGCAAAAGCTAAATTAGCTCTTACAGGTTGAGGAAAGGGTAACGTGCGAAACCCATCAATATTAATATCTACAGCTGCTTGATCTCTAAAAATTGCACTAAAACCATCAAAACTAGTAATAGATTTACTCGGTAAGGTAGGATCTTCATAAACTATAAATAAAGACCATCCAGCAGTGTAGCCATTTCTATTACGTGGCGTAGCATTATTACCTACGCCTGTTTTAGTTGCAATATTTGCCACTGTATAATACCCTAGATTTGAAGGGTAGGATTGTACAATGTCTGTTACATCTGCGACACAAGCATACGGATAAGCCGAATTGAGATCTGTGCTTTCATCTCTATAAATGATATCTCCAGTGATGTCTATATAGCCACCTGAGGGTCCTTTAAATTTTACTTGTCTAACGGTATCATCGCTAGTATTATCTTCTGGCTCTACAGCTCCCCAATAGAGTGTCGCTTCTCGGATTACGTAACAATTAGGATTTGGGATAACAAGTTCTGCGCTTGAGGAATTGAATGTAGAACTATCGCTATCAATATCAATATTGAGCATATTAACATTACTGTTGTTACCTATATCTGTATTCAGCGGATCATTACTAGGACCTAAGACAGTGTTGCCAATGGTTAGTATATCTCCTTTTAAATCGTCGTCAAATCTAGGCGTAAAAGGGACTAGATTTTGAGCGAAAGCTTGAAAACTAATGCTGCTCAGCATTATTAGTAGTAATACTCTACAAAAATTTGCAATATTCATAATCAGTTTGATTTGGGGGGAATCCTAACTAAAAAAAATTATATTCAGGTTCTACATTTTTAATTCTCTATTTTAATAATCGACATTCTTGATGTATATGGGGTATTATTCATATTCTCTAATTTCTTATTTGCTGCTTGGAGGGAACTAGTTTTATCTGAGTATATATAATAATTACTTGTATTTATATCATAAAAGAAATTTACATCCGAATAACCAGAGGCAATAACTTTCTTTACAAAATCATCTCTTTTTAGAGTATCGCCATGAACTGCCAATACTATGTAATATGCATTGTCAGTATTCTTAACATTTTTTAAAATTTGAATGCTATTACTTCTTTCTTCTCCAAAGTCAAAATCTTCAACTTTAAGTGGTACACTACTTAATGGTGTATTTTGCTTTAAAATATTAAGCGCTGCCTGATCTTCTTCATACCTATCGTCTTCATCATTAAAAGCAGCTCGTTTAATTCTTCTTGATCGCTCAAATTGAGTAGCTATCTTAATACTTTCAAGAAGAGATATTGCCGATACCTTCGCATTTTTCGTCTCCTCACGTTGCTTTTTTAGAGATGTAATCGCATCTCTGAAATATTGATTAATTTCATCATTACCTCGTACTTTTTTAGTTCTTTGGATGTATAGATCTTCTAGTTCTTCAATCTTTTTATTTTGTTTTTTAAGAGTTTCATCTAGTTCTAGCTTTAGTGATTCTATCTTCGCATTTTCCTGAGAAACACTCTTAAAAGGTCTTGGTTCTACAAATATTCCTTGTTCGCTAAGATCATTTTCGTTCTTAAGAGCCTTAAGGTCACTATCCTTACTATTAATGGCTATTGTAAGACTTTCCAAAAGGGTACTTTGAGAGCTTTGTAATGCTTCTGTTTGAGTTGTTAATATTTGAAGTGAGCGCCCTAATTCATCATTAGGAGTAGGAATATCCATTTTTTCTTCGATATCTCCTTTTTCTATTTCTGTTGCTGCAAGTCGCGCTTGCTCTTCGGCTGCTTCCTTAGCAATTGCTTCTGCCTCTATTCTTGCTTGTTCTTCGGCTTCTAAACCTGCTTGTTCTAATGCGGCAAGTCGTGCTTGCTCTGCTGCTGCTTCCCTAGCAATTGCTTCTGCCTCTATTCTTGCTTGTTCTTCGGCTTCTAAACGTGCTTGTTCTAATGCAGCAAGTCGTGCTTGCTCTGCTGCTGCTTCCCTAGCAATTGCTTTTGCCTCTATTCTTGCTTGCTCTTCGGCTTCCAAACGTGCTTGTTCTAATGCAGCAAGTCGTGCTTGCTCTGCTGCTGCTTCCTTAGCAATTGCTTCTGCCTCTATTCTTGCTTGTTCTTCGGCTTCCAAACGTGCTTGTTCTAATGCAGCAAGTCGTGCTTGCTCTGCTGCTGCTTCCCTAGCAATTGCTTCTGCCTCTATTCTTGCTTGCTCTTCGGCTTCCAAACGTGCTTGTTCTGCTGCGGCAAGTCGCGCTTGTTCTTCGGCTGCTTCCCTAGCAATTGCTTCTGCCTCTATTCTTGCTTGCTCTTCGGCTTCTAAACGTGCTTGTTCTGTTGCGGCAAGTCGCGCTTGTTCTTCGGCTGCCTCCCTAGCAATTGCTTTAGCCTCTAACCTTGCTTGCTCTTCGGCTTCCAAACGTGCTTGTTCTGCTGCGGCAAGTCGCGCTTGTTCTTCGTCTGCTTTCTTGGCTGCTGTTTCTGCATCGATTCTTGCTTTATTTTCGGCTTCTACACTTGCTTTTTCTTCTACAATAGCTTGTTTTTGCTCTTTAATTTGTTGCCCAGAAGTACTTTCGGCAACTTCTGATTCGACATCGTTAGATGGTAAAGTACTCTCTACAGGTTTTGCTGACTCTTTTATTTTGTTTCGCGCTAAGCGACTACGTCTACTATAAGAACTTTTTCTTTTCTTTTCAAAGTTTAAAAGTCCTGTAATTCTTTCTTGTTTAAAACTAGAAGCATCCTGTGTTGGAAGTATGAATGCTAGTGTTAACTCGTGTGAAGATCCTAAGTCAAGGAAATTACCTAGAGATTTTTCATAATTATATTCTAATGCAATTTTTGAAGTAATATTAAAACCAGCACCAGCAGAGCCTCCGTAAAGTGTGTTGTAACCGCCTTGTATCCAAAATCCTTTAGGTACTCTAAGCATAACTAAACCCGAATAAATTGAAGTCTCTTCTTGAAATTCGGCACGTCCTAATACAGAAAATTTACTATTATCAAAAAAGCCATAAGAATCGATATACCCTGAATACATTAAGTGTCCCTGAATTCCTCTTTGTGTCTGCTCTTTTAATATTTGTGAAGTACTCACATCGTAGCTTACTAAATTATTTATAGTTAATCCAACATCTATAAAACCACCACCATAGTTTATTCCAGGACTTATTGTTGTTATTAGGCTAGAAGGCAAGTTATTAATCAAGGGATCTGTAACTGTTGTTACTATTCTATCCATATTAATACTACTATTATACACCAAAAGATTGAGACCAAACGTTAGATTGCTTTCTGGTGCAAGTTGGGCGTTGTATGCAAAATTTACGATACCTCCAAAAGTAGTGAATACTCCGAAGTTTCTTTGAAACAGACCTACTCCTCCACCAATTTTTTCAGAGAATCGACCAGAAAAACTTGCTAAATATGTTTCTGGAGCATCTTCTATTTGAAAAAATTCGCGTTTATTATTAATTGTAATATGCCTATAATCTTCTCTTGCATAGCTTAAGGCGGGGCTAAGGATATATTTATTAAACATTAATGAATTCCGTGCCGGCAAATCCAATGCAATAGCACCTGTGCTTTCCTGAGCTTGAGAAAGAGCAGTACAACAGATAATCAAAATTATATGTGCTACGATTTTTTTCACTTTATCTCACAACTGTTATGGAACCGGTTATCACTTCTTTATTTGGAGGAGTAATCATGTAATAGTACACTTGATTTGCATTGCTTAACTCCTGAGTATTGTCTGGCCAATTATTTAAATAGTCACTAGTACTAAGAGCGGCAGTACCGTTGCTATTAAAAATGACTATCTCTGTATCGGTACCACTTAAATATTCTGCTGGTATCATCCAAGTATCATTGAGACCATCACCATTGGGACTTATGACATTAGGGATAGTATCTGTATTAACTTCTATTTTGATTTCAAAAAATAGTTCTATACTAAAATCACACACACCAGTCGCCGTTACAATAACTTTATAGTTACCAGCCTGAGAAGCAATTAATTGACTTTCTGTAGCATTTTCAATGATTTCATCATTAAAATACCATTCGTACTGAACATCATCTAGCGTAGTTTCTACAGTAACCGTAAGAGACTCTCCCATCTCAATAAAGTTTACTGCAGGTACATCGATGGTTATAGGATCAGCAAGACTTTCAAGTAGGATACTTCCTACAGCAACACAATCTCCAGCTGTCACAATAACTGCATAATTACCAGAATCATTCGTCTGTAGTGTATTTTGATTTGCTCCTTCTATAGGTTCATCATCTTTAAACCATTGGTAATTTCCACCTGTCACCGTTGTAAGTATTGTTCCTTCACCATTGGAACAAAATGAATTTCCGAGACTTGAAGTGATCGTTGCATTAGCTGGCTCTTCACTAGACGCTTGGGAAATAGTAACTCTATTAGAAAATGATTCTGAAGTACAGCTACCATAATCTGTCTCAGCAAAGTAAGTCCCTTCCTCAGATACCTGCAATGTTTCGCCTTGAGCGATTAAAATAGAATTTGTATCGTCTATAACCTTATACCAGTTATAGTTTAGGTTTTCAAAAGTGAGAGGTGATATAGCGCCATCAAAACCTGGATTATCGATCGTAAGCAAGTAAGCTATTCCTGGACAAAAAGTCCCAGTATCTATAAGTCCATTAATCGTAAATGGAGTGTCGTGTAGTTTAAAATAGGCAGGAAAAGCCGATGAAGGGGCACTTGTCGCAGCTGGGGACGTACTCTTTATTCTAATCTTATAATTTTCTCCTGCCGCGTCCGTAGGTAAGGAAAAGGAAATAGTTGCTGGAGAGGTGGTAATCTGGTTAGGATTTGAAACAAATACCTCAACCGCCTCTACAAATTCACCACTAGAATCAGAAAGTTCCACAATAAACTGGTTGGAATCGTTTAAGGAAGAAGGAGGATTAAAAACAAAGTTCGTCTCAAACGTATTAAATGACTCATTAGCACATGCTTTACTAAACTCTAATCCTGGCTGACCAATAACTAGTTGAGCCGTAGCGGTAAGCGAAGTACTGACGGCAAAACATATTAGGAATATGCCCTGAAAAATGATTCGGGTAATGTAAGCCATGATTTGGGGGAATTATGGTTAGTTGTGACGAATGTTCAAATAGGCTTATTAACCTATGACTTTATGACTTATTGAAAATAATATTGTTTTATTTAGTTAGAACTACTTGATGCTATGATTTTATTAATACGTAAGCGAAAGTCTGGATCTCTTAAGTTTTTGTGACTTATGAAGGTTTCAACATCTTCTCCTTTTGAATATACATTTTGAAAACTACTGTTTCCATACCAGTTCTCAAGATCTTCATTGTTCTGAGAAAATTCAATAAAAATGTTTCCTTCACAACTATTAAAGTACATATTAGTAAATCTAATTTGTTGTAAATTTTTGTCATTTAGAGAAATTTCACGGTTAAAAATAACTGCTGGATTAAATCCAGATATTACGCTCTTATTCATTGTCAACAAAGTGTTTGCATCTACATAGATAGCCTCGTGTACTAATCCCACCTCAATAGCGCTTTTTAAATTATTGCTAAAATTAAGAAGGGTAAGATTACTTGCCATAACAGACGTTTTCACTTTTGCAAAATTTGATTCGTCTTCATTACTATTCGTTGTAACGTGTATACTTGCAGCACCTTTGGATGCAGAGTCATAGGGCGATCTTACGGCTAAAGAGTTTGAAATATTAACTTGTGTCCCTGAATCAAACATATAATCTGAATGTCTAGCCTTAAATGACACAAGCTGCTCCAAATCTATCTCACCGCCGACTACATATAAGGAGTTTCCTTTACTGTAACTCATCATGACATTAGAAATCTCCGTTTGATTACCCACAGCATAGAGGCTCAAGGCATCAAAGAATCCAAAATCTTTTGTTCGTTTGCCAGCATATTCTATTCTCACGTATTCCATCACTCCAGAATTGCTTTCGGGATTCGTACCTCCGTAGATTAAATTATCTGGAGTATAAGAAGTAAGACCTTTTTTAAGAAGGTTCTTTTCACTGATTTTATTACTAGGAGCATCACCTAGTATGAAAATACCTCCCCAATCTCCGGCTAAAGGAGCATCCTTGGATGATGTAAATACTATAGGATCTGTCTGATTCCCTTTTGCGTCAATAGTGGAACCTGAAGTAATTATAAGAGAAGCTTTTGATTTATGATCTGCTAGAATAAGTGTTCCTGGTTCAATAACTAATCGTGTGCTATCGGTAACAAATACATCTCCGAGCAAGAGATAAATCTCTTTTTTTCGTAAGGTTACGGTATCACCTTTTATCTCCCCGCTTAGAATTTGAGTAGGCTTTGGCTTCGTTTCTGGCTTCGCTTGAAATTTAGTCCAATAACTCAACCAGTTATTTTGACCAACAATTCCCTTCTCTTGTTGCGCAAAAGTAGAACCCGTCGTACAGAAAAGAGAAATAATTAATAATATGAGTACATTATTTTTTTTCACAACCATCTTTTTTATTCAAACTCAATCTTTTTTAAACTCTATTAAAAAACTAATCTACAATATGTAAGCTGAAATACCAAATAACATCGGCAATCTACACATATTTGTAATTTTATATGCCTCTTTATACCTCACAGTGCTCTTTTATGTATCTTTTCAGGTTATTCTCATCCATAGTTTATGAAATTAAATAACCTGAAAAGATACACAAGGTATCACTCCTGATTATTAGTTGAAGTCATTGTAGGTATGTAAAGATTTCAAAGTCTGCTCATAAAATAAAATAGCCGACAATAAACTCGATTTATCAGAATACGGCAGTACTAATTTTTGAAATGCCACGGTGTCTTCAAAATAAGAAGAGGTTGCCTCAATATTTTCCAGTAAAGCCTTTCTATGCTCTTTTGTATCAGGAATACCCAAATCGCTCATAGTCACTCCAGGTTTTGTTGTGAAGGCAATATTTGGTAAAATCTTAATGATCACATCAATACGTTGTATGTACAAATCAAGAAGTTGCCCTTTGTTCATCGCAAGTAATTCTTCACGATCATGGTATTTATCGATCCTCACATTTTTGCTAATAATTTCCTGTTCTTTAGCTTGGGAAAAAGCTTCTTGGACAAACCCAAACAGCAATAAAAATAAGATTGTAGGACGCAGAATCAGTTTGATAGTCATAGGTAAAATTTTTAAATCAGTCTTTATTTTTTTTAACGGATCGAAAACTACGAATAAAATCGATGAAAAACAACAAAACATCGATGAAAAGCGATATTTTTATTTTTTTAGAAAAAAACTCATATATAAATATTAATGTTTATAAAATATTAAGCACCCTAACCTACTCTTTAGACCCTTCCTTTTGGCTATAAATTTTACACGATTATCATAATGGATTGAATAATGTCCTAAAAAATTAAAAAGAGAAAAGAAATTTTATTCCTCAAAGTTACCTTTATTATGTTCCATAAAGCAAATTTACTTTAATCAATTTCGCGGTAATGAGTACTCCTTTGAATTTTAAATCTTGGTTACATTACAAAAGTGGTGTAGGTACTTGTAGAGACGAAATTCAAATCAACTCCTCTAATTCAATGAATTAATTCAACTCTTATATATATTCCTAAAATTTGAAAACCATATAAGTTTTAAAGCCTACATGGTTTTTTGCTATTTGTAATAGCTTTAAATGACCGCGAAGGGATTGTTTTTGATCACCAAAAGCGGAACTTTGAAAATATAAAATGTACTCTTACAAATTCAAGCAAGCTTGACTAAATCTCTATATATTAGGACTACCTCGCCGCGCTCGGTGACTACGAGAATCGAGAGTTTAAATTTTTTAAGTAATGATTTAATTAAAATTGAAGATTTCATATGAAAATCATATTTGGAATTAATGTGAGTTCGATTTGATTTTTCTTCTTTTTGTCCATAAGCTGTGACAAAATGTAAATTATTTTTTTGAATTGGTTGGACAAATGTGCAACACTGCCATAAATTAATTTATAAGATATTTCAGTTAGATTTAGTCCGTCATATAAAATAAGTTCTTGGGCTCTTTCTATTTTATGTTTTATGATGAAATGTTATATAGTAATCCCTTTAACTTCTGAAAATAAGTTAGATATAGGTGTAGTCATAATTTAATTTTTCACTAACATAATCGGAAAAATTGACTTTGGGTATCTCATCTTTATAAAGTATCAATATAACTTTCTAAAATCTATGTCAAGATTTTAAATCTAAACGAATACTATAATTATATAGCAATACTCATACTGAGCTTTTTTCGATAAAATGAAGCTAAATAAACCAAAGCGATACCCCTTATCCCAATAAAACATAAATATTCGCTATATTCACGTGTGCATAACGCTTTTATTATGATCACCGTAAATCAAGCCTTACAATATGTCTGGAAGCAACCGCTCCCCTCCGTTAAAGAGCAATCACTCCAAGTAGAGGATGCCTTGGGTCAAATCCTAGCGCAAGACATAAACTCCCCTATTTCCCTTCCCTCGTTTAAACAATCGAGTATGGATGGTTATGCTGTACGCTTTCGCGAAAAAGAAAACACACTTTACAACCTCATTGGAGAAATAAAAGCAGGGGATTCAGCAAATCTTAGAATGCAACCTGGCGAAGCAGTGCGTATTTTTACAGGAGCACCTGTTCCGCAACATGCAGATGCCGTAGTGATTCAAGAAAAGTCTATGGTTTTAGGCACGCAACTGACGATCCAAGATACGCCCACAAATGGACAAAATATACGACCCATCGGCAGTCAAATTGAAAAAGGAAAAATAGCATTGACCAAGGGTCATTACATCACTCCTGCCTCCATAGGTTTGCTAAAAAGTCTGGGGATTGAAAAATTACAGGTATTCCAGCCCCCTAAAGTTGCGATTGTCATCACTGGCAATGAATTGGTCTCCACGGGCAAACCACTAGAAGAAGGGCAAATCTACGAAAGCAACAGCGCCGTCCTCAAAGCAGCACTCTATCAGCAAGGAATTGATGACGTATCTATAGTGTATGCCAAAGATACCTTGGAAGAAACAGAAACTGTTTTAAATACTGTTTTGTCCCATTCAGATATGGTATTGATCTCGGGAGGTATTTCCGTTGGTGATTATGATTTTGTAGGCAAAGCATTGAAGAATCTTGAAGTAGAAGAATTATTTTATAAAGTCTTACAAAAGCCTGGAAAGCCTTTATTCTTTGGTAAAAAAGAAAACACGTTCGTCTTTGCCCTTCCTGGAAACCCTGCCTCCACGCTCACTTGCTTTTATGTCTATGTCACACTCTTACTTGACCGATGGAGAGGTTCAGAAAATCCTGGCTTGTTACGCGTACAATTGCCTATCTCTAAAACTTTTGAAAATACATTTGGTCGTGCCCTTTTTCTTAAAGCACGCATTAAAAATAATAAAGTAGAGATGTTGGATCAGCAGAATTCGGCGACAGTTATTAGTTTCGCGAAAGCGAATGCTTTGCTATATATCTCAGAAGACACACAAAAAGTTGCCGAGAATGAACTCGTAGAAACTCTAATCCTGCCTTATGGAAGTTCAAATTAGAAATCGAATCTGGATCGAAATAGACGGCGCCAAGTGGATGGGCAAAGGGCATGTCCAACTACTCACCGCTATTGAAAAGACAGGCTCATTATCGGGTGCTTCCAGGGAGACGGGCATTTCTTACCGGAAAACATGGCGATTGATTAATCAAATCAACGAACTCGCCAAGCACGAAGTCGTTCACCTCCAAAAAGGCGGTGTGGGTGGCGGTGGTGCTGTAGTCACACCCTACGGTAAAAAATTACTTGGTTTTTTTAAGGATTTAATGGTACAAAGTGAACAGCTTTTACAACAACAATTAAAAGCAAATCCCGACTTATGGAAATAGAAACCTCCACATTGATGATCTTCCTTTTCATACTACCCGTGCTGTCCTTCTTATATGCCAGCGTTGGACACGGCGGAGCTAGTGGGTATCTTGCGTTGATGGCACTTTTTAACTTTCCGAATACAACCATGAAACAAACTGCACTACTACTTAATCTATTTGTGGCAGGCATCGCCTTTTATCATTATTACAAAGCGGGACATTTCAGAAAAAAACTATTCATTCCATTTGCTATCGGCTCTATTCCCACTGCTTTTATAGGAGGCTCGATGCAGGTTGAGCCATTGGTTTATAAAAAGATTCTAGGCGTGCTGCTGATTTTTGCCATTGGTCGAATATTTTGGAAAAGAACACGTAAAGACAGTGCCATAAAAGATATAAAATGTACACAAGCCTTGATTCTCGGACTCGCTGTAGGATTTTTTTCAGGGCTTATCGGTATCGGTGGAGGGATTATTTTAACACCTATTATTTTACTCTTGCATTGGGGAAATATGAAGGAAGCAGCGGCAGTTTCGGCATTGTTTATATGGGTCAACTCATTTTCTGGACTGCTTGGTCAGTTCAGTAGTGGTATTACATTACTCCCCATCTCAGGCGTTATGGTAGTAATCGCCATTTCAGGGGGGCTAGCTGGAAGTTATTTAGGGAGCCGCAAATGGAATAATCGCATTTTAGAATATTGCCTGGGCATCGTCCTCATCAGTGCTTCAGTCAAATTATTACTTTTTTAGCATGGAAATTACATTCAAATATCACGGTCGCTTCACAGATCTTTTTGAAAAAAAGAAAGAAATTCTTTCGGTAAAATCTAGAACGGCAGAAGCTTTAAGAAAAGAACTTGAAGGAGTAGATGTACGCTTTCGCGAAAGCGTATACCAGCTCGCACAAAACAATAAAATAATCACTGGGAATGATCCGATCACCGCGGCCGAAGTAGACGTTTTCCCACCATTTTCAGGCGGATGATGAACGAGCGATACGCAAGACATATCACCCTCGCCGAAGTAGGCAAAGAAGGACAGGAAAAACTCACTGCAGCCAAAGTGCTTGTGGTGGGCGCTGGTGGTCTTGGTTGTCCCGTATTACAATACCTCGTTGCCGCAGGCGTGGGAACCGTAGGTATTGTAGATTTTGATACCGTATCACTATCCAATCTCCAACGACAGATTTTGTACACCGAAAACGACATCGGAAAAAACAAAGCCCTTACCGCAAAAAGCCGACTAGCAGCTTTAAATAGCCATGTAGAAATTAAGGCTTACCCGATTCCGCTGGAATTAAATAATTGTCTAGATCTTCTTTCAGACTATGATATTGTGGTGGATGGTACCGATAATTTTACTACTCGCTATCTTATTAACGACGCCTGTACGAAGCTCCAAAAACCTATGATTTATGGTTCGTTATACAAATTTGAAGGTCAGGTTTCGGTTTTCAATTACAACAACGGTCCCTCCTATCGTTGCCTTTTTCCTCAACCTCCGACAGCTGGCGAAGTACCTAACTGCAATGACATCGGAATTTTAGGTGTACTTCCTGGACAGATCGGAATACTACAAGCAACCGAAGCACTCAAAATCATATTGAAAATAGGAGATGTATTAAGCGGTAAATTACTATATATAAATGTATTAACAAACGATACGCGAACGATAGAGATCACAAAAAACAAACAAATCATACAATCCATTCGATCCAAAAAACTCGAGTTGGTCAGTACTCAGGATTGTACTTTTATTGAAACAATCTCTCTGTCTGATATCCATTTCCAAGAAGATCTAGTGTGGATTGACGTTCGCGAGGAAGATGAACTACCATATTTAGAATTCTCTCAATTAAAAAAAATACCGCTATCTACGCTTTCGCGAAATGTGGATACCATCCCAAAAATGGATAAAAAAATTATATTCTGTCAATCTGGAATTCGAGCTAAAAAAGCGATAGTACTTTTGGAAGCACAACAAATCACAAATTGTGTTGCTCTCAAAGAAGGAGCGGCTCAATTACAATCTTGGATACATCAACAATTATGAAAGAGCAAAAAATCAAAAACATATTCATCGAAGGTCCCATCCCTCCAGAAAAAATTGCAACATCAATCGCCAATCATCAATCCAAAATAGGAATAGGCGCTCATAATATTTTTTTAGGGCAAGTACGCGCTGATGAAATTGAAGGTAAAAAAGTAACCGCTATTGAGTTTTCAGCACAACAGGAAATGGCAAATGCTGTCGCCCATGAGATCCGTGAAGCGGTGTTTGAAAAATATCCCGTACACTGTATGCATGTGTATCATAGTATCGGAAAAGTCGGTGTAGGAGAACTCTGTTTCTTTGTCTTCGTATCTTCCGGACACCGTGATGGCGTTTTTGAATCACTCCCATTTCTAGTGAATGAAATCAAGGCAAAAGTACCGATTTTTGGCAAGGAGATTTTTGAAGACGAAACACATCAATGGAAAGTAAATAAATAGATATGATCGATATCACACATAAAAGTAATACCCTCCGTATCGCAACAGCACAAGCAACGGTTACCGTTAGTTTGCAGGAAACGATTAAAGCTATTGAAAACCATACAGTTCCCAAAGGGAATGTCTTTGAAATGAGTCGGGCGGCAGGACTTTTGGCAGTCAAAAAAACGCCCGACATCCTCCCCGATTGTCATCCGTTGCCAATTGAGTTTACGGGAATTACTTATGAAATAAATGGATTGAATATTATTATTTCTTGCACCATCAAAACCATTTATAAAACAGGCGTCGAAGTTGAAGCGATGCATGGTGCAAGTGTCGTAGCACTCAATCTGTATGATATGCTGAAGCCTATTGACAAAGGCATTGAAATAAATAACATCAAACTACTTTCAAAAAAAGGCGGAAAATCAGATTATAAATTGAAGAACACCCATCTCACGGCAGCAGTCATCGTCTGCTCAGATTCGATTTCTAAAGGTCAGAAAGAAGACCGAGCTGGAAAAGCAATCATAGAAGAACTGGAAAAACACCAAGTTGAGATAAAAGAATATTTCATTATACCTGATGAAATAGAAACCATTCAAAGGCATCTCAAAGCACAAGTCTCTGAGGGTACCTCAATGGTTATTTACACTGGTGGCACGGGACTTTCACCGAGAGATCAAACCCCTGAAGCCTTAACACCACTTTTAGATAAGACCATACCTGGCATTGAAGAAACCATACGTCGCTATGGTCAAAATCGTACTGCCTACGCCATGTTATCGCGAAGTGTTGCCGGAATGATGGGAGACACTTTGGTTCTTGCTGTTCCAGGCTCAACGGCTGGTGCTCGAGAATCCATCCAGGCGATTTTCCCTGCGGTGCTACATCTTTTTGATATCATTAAAGGAGCCAATCATTCATGAAACAAACACAAAACATACTCGCTGATACTTTTGGAAGAACACATAATTACCTGCGTATCTCACTTACGGAGCGTTGCAATCTGCGTTGTTCTTACTGTATGCCCATGGATGGTGTACCACTTACACCCAAACCACATTTAATGACTGGAGAAGAACTGTTTGAAATAGCAAAACTCTTTGTTGATGCAGGTGTCAATAAAATTCGATTGACCGGTGGTGAGCCTTTAATACGTAAAGATTTTCCAGAAATACTAACGCATCTTTCTACGCTTCCCGTTTCCTTGTCTATTACAAGTAACGGTGTAAACATCGATCGGCATATAGCTATTTTGAAATCTCATCACGTTTCAACCATCAATTTAAGTCTGGACACTTTGGATGCTATCAAATTCAAGAAAATTACCTTCCGGGATTATTTTGAAAAGGTGTATGCCAATATTTTCAAACTGATCGATGCTGGTTTTAAAATCAAAATTAATGTGGTCTTAATGAAGGGAATTAACGACAACGAGATCAACGACTTTATTGAATTTACCAAAAACCACCCTGTCAACGTTCGGTTTATTGAGTTTATGCCATTTGATGGCAACAATTGGAACCGTGAAAAGACCGTATCTTTAAAAGACATTTTACATCGATTGGATACCGCTTTCGCGAAAGCGGAAATTTTAAGACTCCCAGATGCGCCAAATGACACCGCTAAGAATTATAAGATTGCAGGATACACAGGCGAATTCGGCATTATTAGTACCGTAACCAATCCGTTTTGTGATAGCTGCAATAGAATACGTTTAACCGCTAATGGTCAACTTAAAAATTGTCTTTTTTCAACAACTGAAAGTGATTTACTTACCCCCTTTCGGGAAGGAAAAGATATCAAACCGATTATTCAAAAGGCCGTTTTAGGCAAGCATGCCATGCGCGGCGGATTGAGCACTCCCGAACAGTTTAATGATCCAAAAGAGCACTCTGACAACAGAAGTATGATTCGAATTGGAGGTTAGTATTTTCTTAATTCCCTTAAAGCTTCTGGTGTATCTGCATCTTCCATAAAGACTCCGAGATGAACAAAAGTAACGACATCCGTATACTTTTTAGTTAGATTTTTGGCACCATCATCACCGTCTTGTTGCATCAATTCGTTAACATAAAAGGAGTCAAAGATGATGGGAGGTCCTGACCATCCCTCATCAGACTTTGAGCAAATAATTTGATTTTGACCAGGTGTAAAAGTATTGATCAGCTTTTTAAAATGTGCTGTGGTAAGTAATGGTTGATCGACCAAGGCAATCAATATGCCATCTATATGTTTATTCTTTTCTATAATCTGCTGCACTCCAAAAGCAAGTGAATTACCCATTCCTTTTTCCCAATTAGGATTCATACTTATGGTAATTGGCAAATCTTCTATTTGCGGTTGAATCTCTTTCGCGAAAGCACCTAAAACTACATGTACTTTCAGCCCTGTTGTAAGTAGCGTTTTTAATTGATGCTCAATAAGAGAGGTTTCATTCCACGGTAAGAGTTGTTTGGTTTTACCCATTCGGCGAGATGCACCCGCAGCGAGTAGCAATATCATCATATTATCCATGAATGGTTCCTGCTTTTTCACGTAAGGAAATAGGCTTTTGATTTCGGATCACTGTCAGAATTTCAGCAATGATAGAGATGGCGATTTCTGAAGCACTTTGAGCGCCAATATTTATTCCAGCTGGCCCGTGCACCTTCTCTATAAACTCAGGTTCGGTATCTGGAAAACGCTCTAAAAACTCAGCAAACAGTCGTTCCCTGCGATGAGTAGGTCCCAATAGTCCGAAATATGCTGGATTCGTTTCGCGCAAAGCGATCAGGTATTGCACATCTTTATTAAAACTATGTGTCATTAGGACCACAGCGGTATTTTCATCAATTCTGGAGGTATCCAAGTTATCAAACGTGGGAGTGCTTAAACTACTTGCGCCTGTAAAATAATCTATGCTTTTTTGCTCATCAGGCGGAGCGATGATGTGTACGTCCCATCCCACATTACTAGTCATTTTTGACAGTTCGACGGCATCGTGTTCTGCTCCAAAAATATAAAGTTGAAAAATGGGAGAAAACGTTTGCAAAAAGCTTTCTAGGGATGTGTCTATTTGAGCATTAGGAAACATAGGAAATTTTTGATCCTTCATTTCGATGATGGTACCCATTTGAAAACTTTTGGATTGCTCAAGGGCATCAAAGCTGTAATAACTTTGACAGTGAAAAGTTTCCCGAGTTTGTAATGTGGTTGAGAACGCTTTCGCGAAAGCGGAATCCACATAAAAAGGTTCTAGTAAAATATAAATAATACCCTCGCATCCTAAGCGGAATCTGCCATCATAAGACATTATTTTTGGTTGCTGGCTCTTAAAAATAGACTGCGCTTGACGCGCCACTTCTTTTTCTACACAACCACCACTCACAGCTCCCTGCCATTCTCCACGGTCACTGATAAGCATACGAACTCCAGGCTTTCTGTAAGACGAGCCCTCCAGAGCCACGACCGTTGCCAAGACTATTTTTATGCCTTTTTGTTGCCAATGCAAGGCTGTGTTAATAAGTGTTTTGAATTCGTGGGTCATGTATTATCTTAAAAAAATCTTCCTCAAAGACAAGCTTCGAGGAAGATTATGATGTAAACTCGTTTATAATTATCCTTTAAGTTCTTGGCTCGCCATAAATGGCTGATGATAGTGTCGCTTTCCTGTCGCTTTGTACAAGGCATTTGCCACGGCACCCATGATAGGTGGAAAAGGAGGTTCGCCCAGTCCTGTTGGATCTGTGTCACTTTGCACGAAATCGACTACAATTTTTTCTGGCGCCTCATTATGACGAATTAATCTATAGGTATCAAAATTCTTTTGTTCAGGTTTTCCTTCCTTAAACGTAATGGCACTGTACATCGCATGCCCTATGCCATCTACGATACCACCTTCTACGAGGTTAGTTGCCGCATCTGGATTTACCACAATACCACAATCTACAGCGCAATAGACATCCTTAACTTTAGGCTGGTTGCCTTTCATCTCAAGATCAAGGACTTGTGCGACATAAGAATTATGACAGAAATAGGCAGAAACACCACGGTTTTTTGAGGTACTCGTATCCCAATTGGATGTTTTTCTTACCAATTCGAGAACTCCTATATAACGAGACGCATCGTAATCATTATTTTCTCCAACGGGATTATTTTTAGCTTTTTCAAGAAGTTCCAATCTTAAATCGATAGGATCTTTGCCCATTTCTTCGGCAAGTTCATCTAGAAAACTTTGCTCTGCACCTGCAATAAAGTTAGAGCGTGGCGCTCTGAAAGCCCCTGTTGTAATGTTTGAAGGAACTTCCCATGTTTCAGCAAGGTAGTTATCGATCGCTCCAGCTGGGAAGCGATTTGCTGCTAGCGGACTTTCAGGGATTCCTCCTGCAATGACATGAAAACCTATCAGATTATTATTGGCATCAAGAGCTGCTTTATAAGTGGCATGATATGCGGGACGATAGACTCCATTTGTCATATCGTCTTCACGTGTGTAGACTAATTTTACAGGCGCGTTAATTTCTTTAGAAATCACCGCCGCTTCTACTAAGAAGTGACCATATAATCTACGACCAAAACCACCGCCCATCCTGGTCATCATAATATCAATATTCTCTAACGGAATGCCCAGACGTTCTGAAACACTCTTTTCCATGATTTCTGGAGTTTGGACAGGTCCCTCAAGTTCTGCACGATTTTCTGTCACATTTGCGAAGAAATTCATTGGTTCCATTGTATTGTGAGCGAGAAACGGACACGAATAACTGCGTTCGATCACTCTATCAGCATTTTTGAACGCTTTTTCAGGATTTCCATCCTTTCGCGCAAGCGTAGCTTTATCAACACCTATTTCTTGCATCATTTTAATATGCTCACTGGTATTTTCTAATCCCGCTGGACGGTTTACTGTTGAGGTACGACCAAAAATATTCATCTCTCTAGAAATTTCTGGTGCCAATTCCCATTCGGCTTTTAAAGCTTTTTTAGCTTGCATTACTTGCCAAGTAGTATCTCCGACAACCACCGCTAATTTTGTAAAAGCGGCTTGATCAAAGTAGCTCAGTTTTTGGTCTTCTGTATAGGAATCAATAATTAAAACGTCTGTAATGCCTGGCATTTGCTTTATTTCAGCATCATTAATAGATGTGAGCTGCATTCCAAAGGCTGGAGGTTGCACTATCATCGCAATCTTCATTCCTTCACGCTGGGTGTCCAAACCAAATAACGGTTGTCCTGTTACGATTTTTTTACCATCTACATTCTTCCTTGAAGTCCCAATGATCGAAAAATTAGACTTTTCTTTTAAGGTTACATTTTCTGGAACTTCCAATTTTGCAGCGATAGATGCCATCTCTCCAAAACCTACTTTTTTATCACTAGCCGTATGAATGATGAATCCTTCTTTGGTTTCTATTTCACTTACAGGTACTTGCCAAGTATTGGCAGCAGCTTGCTTGAGCATTTCTCTTGCTGTTGCTCCTGCGGTACGTAAAGGTTCCCAACCTGCACGTATAGACTGGCTCCCTCCTGCAAGTTGACGGGTAAATATATCTGTATTTAAAGGCGCCTGCTCTACGATTACATTTGCCCAATCTACATCTAACTCTTCGGCGACGAGCATAGGCATCGAGGTTTTGACATTTTGACCTATTTCTGGATTAGGGGACATAATAGTTACTACACCATTATCGCCTATTTTTAAAAATCCGTTGAGTTCGAACCACTCCTTAGGCATTTCCATACCCAGCGCCTTGGCTTCAGGAGTTTCCTTACAAGAGACTAAATAATTAAAACCTATAACCAATCCTCCTCCGGCAAGGGATACATTCTTGATAAAAGAACGTCTTCCTAATGTTTTCTTTGTTGTGCTCATCTGTACTGTTTTTAGGTGAAACTCCTTAGCTAAGGTTTTGGTTAGATGCTGTTTTGATTGCTTTTTTGATACGAGTATAAGTACCACAACGACAAATATTACCGCTCATCGCATCATCTATATCTGAATCAGAAGGCGAAGAATTTTTCTTTAGTAAGGCCGTAGCGCTCATAATTTGTCCTGCCTGACAGTATCCACATTGTGGGACATCATGCTCCAGCCAAGCTTCCTGAACTGGATGGTCTCCATTTTCTGAAATACCTTCAATGGTCGTTATGGCATAATCGGCAGCTACAGAAACGGGAGTAATACAAGACCTAGCCGCATCCCCATCAATATGAACGGTACAGGCGCCACACTGAGCGATTCCACATCCAAATTTTGTTCCTACCAGCCCGAGATGGTCGCGTAATACCCATAACAATGGGGTACTCTCTTCGACATCTACTTGATGTTTTTTACCGTTTACTTTGAGATTATATGTTGCCATAACGTAATGCTTTTTATCTAGGTTAGACGCTGCTTTAAAGTTAGTAAAAAAAGACGAGTCTGTTTTTATTTGATTACTTTTTAACTTAGACCGTCTTTATTAGTTACAGACCGAATCCACTCCAATAGGATATTATTAACTGTCTTTGATAGCTACCTATTTGAATGTATGTTATTTGCTGTCGTCGCAGGAGTGTAGCAGATTGAAAGAATTTTTATGATATTGTCCATGTTGAGAAAGTATTTCTTTTCAATAGTTCTTAAAGGTTTTTAGTAGTTTATAATTTAGGTTTTGAGTTGTTACTAGTAAATAAAAAATATAACTACAATGGTAGATGCAAAAATGGATTATCTGATATGTTTTAGAATGATATTTCTGATATACGCTTTTGTACTTCAATCAGGCTCAGTATAGACTTCTACCTCAAGATGTTCGTTGAAAGCGTACAGATCTATCCAAAATATAGAAGTAACCAGATAGTATCAAATACGTATTCTATCATTTTAAGAGTATTCCTAAAGACTGATGAATATCATCTTTTAACATACAAGAACGCACTACATTTGGGTACATATTATGCTTAATAATCGTACATGAAATTTACCGCAGAAGACCTTACGCAAGCAAAAACGAGAAAAGATCTTATTGCTATTGCTAAAAAAAAGAAGATTCTTATATCAAAAGCTTTAAAAAAAATCAGATATGAAGCCGAGCTTTTAGAGTTGCAGGCGGAATTTGTAAATCTTCAAAAACATATTGCTGAGAAGAAAATTCGAGTAGCCATCATTTTTGAAGGTAGAGATGCTGCTGGTAAAGGGGGAACTATAAAACGTTTTAAAGAACATCTCAATCCGCGTGCCTCACGTGTAGTAGCACTTACAAAACCAACAGAGGTTGAAAAAGGACAATGGTATTTTAGACGATATATAAAAGCATTACCGAATCCTGGAGAAATTGTCTTTTTTGATCGTAGTTGGTACAACCGTGCTGTAGTGGAACCCGTTATGGATTTTTGTAGTAAAGAACAGTATGAGAAGTTTATTGTACAAGTACCAGAATTTGAACATTTGCTTTATGAAGACAACCTAAAGATTATAAAGTTTTGGTTTTCTATTTCAAAATCTGAACAGAAAAAACGTTTTGATTCTAGATTGAAAAATCCGCTGAAACGTTGGAAGTTTAGTCCTGTAGATATGCAAGGACAACAATTATGGGATCAATACACGCATTACAAAGAGCAAATGTTTAGTAAAACGCATACTAATTTTAGTCCTTGGATCATTGTCAAAACCAATAATAAAAAACAAGCGCGATTAGAAAGCATGCGCTATGTATTGTCATTGTTTGATTATAAGGGCAAGGGAACTTCTAAAACCTCCATCTTACCCGATCCCAATGTCATCATGCGATACCACCGCAGCGCTATTCAAATTGATATCTAAAAAAAAGCTATGAGTACTACAACACTATCCAAAGAAGATATCACCCTTCTCAATTCCAAAATAGGGTTAGAAACACTTTTGAAAAATAAAAAGGTAGACATTCCAAAAACATTGGCCGAATTAAAATACATCACCACACTTCGTAAAAAGCAAGAGGAATTGATTAAGCTTCAAAACTGGGTCATTGAAAAAGAGAAAAAAATAGTGATCCTATTTGAAGGACGCGATGCCGCTGGAAAAGGAGGAGCAATCAGGAGAATTACAGAATATATTAATCCGCGTCAATTTCGTATTGTGGCACTTAACATCCCAACAGAAGATGAGCGAAAACAATGGTTTTTTCAACGATATATCAATCAGCTTCCCAAACCGGGGGAGATTGTTTTTTTTGATTGAAGTTGGTATAATCGTGCTGTAGTAGAACCCGTAAACGGATTTTGTTCTACGCATGAATATGAAATCTTTATGTCGCAGGTCAACGAATTTGAAAAAATGCTGATACAATCGGATACATACTTAATTAAATTCTATTTTTCTATTACAAAAGAAGAACAAGCAAAGCGTTTTAAGCAAATAAAAAAAGATCCTAAAAAACAATGGAAAATGACGGCTGTAGACGAAAAAGCACAAGAGTTATGGGATCAATACACCACCTATAAACAACGAATGTTTGCAGAAACAAATTCGCAAATCGCACCTTGGGTAATTATAGATGCGGATAAGAAATCACCCGCACGTCTAGAGGCGATTTGTCATGTTTTAGAAACTATTCCGTATTCATAGACCTCTCATTGAATATTTCACGAAAGTAAACATTCAAAAAAGAGCATAAAAAATGCTTACATCAATCTATAGTGTCGATGTAAGCATTTATTTTAATATTGTTCTAGATGATAATTGATCAGGTCTGTAGTAGTCACAATACCCATCAATTCTCCTTCATCAACGACAGGTAAAGCGTGAAATTCCTTTTTAGAAAGTATCTCTGCTACTTCTTTTATAGTGGTATCTGAGTTGACACTTACTAAATTTTTAGCCATTACTTGTTCTATAGAAAACATATTATATACCGTAGTATCTACTTCTTGTTCATCATCAAACACTGCATCGGCAAAGCTGATACGTAATAAATCGGTATAACTCAACATCCCTATAATATGAGATCCACTTACCACAGGAATATGCCGTATGTTATTTTCTTTAAAAAGCTTTTCAGCTATTTCGAGGGTATCTTTTGTATTCAGTGTTACCACGTTTTTGGTCATAATACTTGAAACAGGTGTTCTTTTTTTCATAATCGTTACGTTTAATTTGTTACCTAAAAGTAGATCAATTATCACCTAAAAAAGATGATAAAAGTCAGTGTACAGAAAAAGATCCTCCCTGATATTTAAAGACTGTTTTGGGGTGTTGTGCGCTTTCGCGAAAGCATAGTGAGGAATAAGTGTATACTGAACCTAGTCGGAGTACAAAAGCGTATAAAAGAGCTTTACAATACTAAAGAATAGTATTACTAGGAATTCTATTTTTGATGGCCATAAAATATATTTCTAGCCAAAAAATAGTTTACACGAAATTTCATTAGTTTTAACCAGATTTCATGCAAACCAACAAGTAAAAAAGAGGTAATCATCTGATATGAAAGAAAAGCTACATATAGAATTTGGACTAGAAGCATTAGAAATAGGGAAGCTAAATGGCTATGACAATTCTAATTACCTCATAAAAACTAGTGGGAAGAAGTATATTTTCAAAACATATCCTGAAAAAGAGGATATCTATGATTTGATTGAAGCAGAAAATAAAACGCTTTTACATCTTCTCCGTGTTAATGGAGAGACTTTTCCAACCCCGATCCCATTTAAAGATACGTCTTATATAAAAGTACTTACCATTGACGGAAAAAATAAAATCTGTAGGATGTTATCCTTTCTTGAAGGTACGTTTTGGGGTGATGTTACACCGTCAAAAACAAGCTATAAATCCTTAGGAACTTTTCTTGCCAAACTAGACCTTTCCCTTCAAAAATTTACCAATTATACCATTAAGTCTAGAACATGGGAATGGGATATTGCATCGTTAGAATTGAATGCTAGCTATATCGATGATATTGCAAATGCTAAGGATCGGAATCTTGTCCGTTACTTTTTTCAACAATACAAAGAGATCGTACAACCTATCTCACAAACGTTAAGAAAGCAAGTAATTCATAATGATGCCAATGAGTGGAATCTACTCGTAAAAGATGATCAGGTTTCTGGTATCATTGATTTTGGTGATATCGCTTATTCATATCTTATCAACGAATTAGCCGTAGCCATCACTTATGCCTGTTATGATAAAGAAGATCCAATTCCTTGGGCATGTATTATTTTAGAAAGTTATCATCGTATACTTCCGCTAGAAGAAAAAGAAGTTAGCGTTTTATATTACCTCATTGCTGCACGACTATGCATCAGTGTTTGCAACTCTGCCCATGCAAAAAAAGCAGATTCTACAAATACGTATGCTTCCGTAAGTGAAGTAAACGCTTGGAAAATGCTGTACCGTTTACTAAAAATTAATCCAATTTATGCGGAGAATACATTTAGAAAAGCTGTTGGCTTCGCCATAGAAAAACCGATATCTATAAATGAAGCTGTGCACCAAAGAAACCAACATATCAGTGCTATCGTATCCACAAGCTATCATCGACCTATATATATGGTTCGGTCTGCTTTTCAATATATGTATGATGCGTATGGGAATACGTTTTTAGATGCCTACAATAATATCCCGCACGTAGGACATTCGCATCCTCAAGTTGTAGAGGCTGGACAACGGCAAATGGCAAAACTAAATACAAATACACGATATCTTTATGACCAATTACCCGAATATGCAGCACGGTTAGTCGCAAAATTTCCCGAATCATTAAGCAAAGTCTTCTTTATCAACTCAGGAAGTGCCGCTAGTGATTTAGCTATTCGGCTGGCAAAAGCACATACTGGATTTGAAAAAATTATGGTGATGGAATCAGGCTATCACGGCAATACACAAACCTCTATTGACATCAGTGATTATAAATTCAATAACCCAAAAGGACAAGGACAAAAAGAGTACATCATTAAAACTCCAATTCCCGACACCTATAAAGGAAAATATACCGCTGAACATAAAAATGCAGGACAGATATACGGGCAAGAAGCGGTGGCACAAATACAAAACACCACGGATCCTGTTGCAGCATTTATCACAGAGCCTGTGGTAGGATGCGCTGGTCAGATTCCTTTAGCAGAAGGCTATTTAGACGTTGTTTACAAAGCCATTAGAGCACAAGGAGGTGTTTGTATCAGTGACGAGGTTCAAACGGGTTTTGGACGTTTAGGAGATCACTATTGGGGATATGAAGCACATCAAGTGATTCCAGATATTGTGATAATGGGAAAACCGATTGCCAATGGACACCCGATGGGAGCTGTCATTTGTACCCAAGAAATAGCTGCCTCTTTTGACAAAGGGGTTGAGTTTTTTAGTTCCTTTGGCGGGAATCCCGTTTCTTGTGCGATTGCGACTGCAGTACTCGATGTGATAGAAGAAGAAAATCTACAAGAGAATGCAAAAATAATAGGTGATTATTATAAATCCTGTCTTCAAAAACTGAAGAAAACATACAGTTGTATTGGCGATGTGAGAGGTTCTGGTCTCTTTTTAGGGATTGAAATTGTGCATGACAACACCTTAAAACCGAATACAGCTTTAGCCGATCGTATTAAAAATGAATTACGAAATCAACATATTCTCATAAGCACCGATGGTCCTTACAATAATGTGCTAAAAACAAAACCTGCGCTTTGTTTTACCAAAGAAAATGTGGATATGGTGATACGTGCTTTGGATGGAGTGTTGCGGAAGCACTAAGTGTAGGAATGGAAGTTGGTGTTGGTATTTTGGTAGTATATGCTTTCAAGGAACATCATGACGCAGAAGTTTATGCTGAGCACTTCGGCAAGATCAGTGTGACACTTGTCGAAGTACGAAAGATACCTCAACCTAACAGTACACTAATAAGTTGTTTTTCTATTTATCTTGGCTTTCATAAACCAAACCTATATATAATTCTAAATTTATAGTGTGTGTATGATACCTATTACCATTTAAAATGCACCGCCTTTTTTGGGATTTGGGATTTGTTTTTTTTGGAATTTGATGCCTCGTATGCTTGTATAGAGAGAATTCATCTAAAATGTCCTGGAACTTATTTTATAAATGCAACTCGTATGTATAAAGAAAAAATAGCGACACGTGATGACGTCTTACTTTTTAATTTACAAGGCTCTTTACAAAACAAATTAAAAATAAAGAAAAAAGCGAGTCTAAAAACGCACTAATGAATACTAATAATGAGTGTTTAAATAATCAATTAAAACTTTACTGTTTTCTAGATTCATTTTTTTACTTATCCTATATCGCTGGCTCTCAATACTCCGAAGTGATCTATTAAGAAAAAATGCAATATCTTTATTTTTAAATTCTAATTTAAGGTAATAGCATATTAGGAATTCTGTGTCTGTAAGACTTGGGTGGTCTTTTTTAATTTTCTCGAAAAAAGATAGATTTAGCTGTTTTAAAATAGTAATATGATTCTCTTCACTATTAGTCAGATTTGAGGCTTCTGCATTAATTGTTCTAGACAAGTCTCTAATTTTATTTTTTTGTGCATCATAATCCTCTATAGAAGCTATCTGCCTCACCTTATCCCTAATATCTGTTATGTAATGCTCTAGTTCTTGTCTCCTAACTTTGAGTTTCTCATGTTTTGTTTCAAGTTGAAAAAAATTTTCTTTCTTAAGAGAGAAATTCTTCAATCGTGATTTGAACTTTTGATATCTAAAAATAAACAGGGCTATGAGTATCACTAAAACTAAAACCAGTACAAGTATCCAATTTTGACTTTCACGTTTTTTCTGTATCTCATCTCTGAGTGTTTCTTCAGAATTTAATAATACAGTATTCAGTTCTAAACTTGCACTTACCGTATTATCTAATACTTCCTCTTGAAGCTGCTGAAGGGAATCTAAGTATGTTTTACTTTTATCATAGTCTCTTACCTGTTTATAAGCTTCAGTAGAGAATGAAAAATATTTTCTAGTAGATGGAACGTCCATAAAATTGCGAGATTTACTAGCAACAGAAAGATAATATAGCGTTGAATCTATTTGCTTTTTGTCTAAGTGTAATTTTGACATACAAATAGTAAGACTTACTGCATACGTATTATAGTTATATGAATCAATTGTAGAGTTAGATTTTAAGTTGTGAAATTGCTTTAAGTACGTATGAGCATTTGTAAGATCATTCAAATGTATATAGTTAGATGAAAGCATATAGTTAGCAAGCAAATAATAATAAGCATCATCCTTAATATTCCGATACAGGTCTAAATTTTCTAAAATAAGTTGATTACTCTTTTCATAACGCTTTTCAGTGAAAGCGACATAAGCATGCATTAGCTCAACTTCTAATAAGCCTATAGTGTTATTTGAAAGTGTATAGAAATTTTTAGCTTTTTCTAAATAGGTATATGCAGAAGTATCTTTTTTTAGAAAAAACATATTTGAAAACAGTTCTAAACTTGCGTCAGCAGCTGTATCAAAATCTTTTTCTTCTTCAGCATATCTTACAGACAATATATAAGATTGAAATAATTTTGAATCTTGTCGTGTGCGATCATAAGCAATACCCTGCAAAAAATAATACTGCCCAATACTCCCGCGTATTTGTTCATTTAAAGGAGTAGGAATACTATCTAGAAACAGTAATGCTTTCTGAGCATCCTCGCTCAAAGCAATATCCGCAGAATCAATAAATCTCTTGTAATCATGTTGGGTTTGAGTGAACGCTATAACTATTTGAAACAATAATAAACACGTACAGATATATTTCATTAAAAAAATTATTTAAACTTTAAATAGATACAAAGCAGTAAAAATCAATATTAAAACTGTAAAATAATAGCAAATAAAAGGCTAGGTCGTGTTCGCGTAGTATTTGCGTAGTGTTTTAAATTGAAATTTAACGTCCTTCCATTCCATCAACTTTTAAAAATAAAATACTTTTGCCATATAAAATAATTTTAACACTTTATTATGAAATTAATTTACCTCCAATTTAAACATTTAGCTCTTGTTTGCATTTTGTGTTTTTCAGCTTTAGGTGTAGCACAATCTACCAAAAACGGAAATTACAAATCTAAAGTTACAGATGAAAGTGCTAACTTTTATGAAATTGTAGCTCAAAAAAGAGCTGAGTTTGCTGCAATGGATCTTACCATTAAGGCAAATAACAAAGCAATGAAACAATTTGAACGCTGGGCTTATGTATGGCAAGATAAAATAAATGCAGATGGTTCTTTTCCTAAAGCTTCAAATGAACGTGTATCTAAAGAAACGTATATTAATATATTGATGGAAACTCAGTTTCAAAACAGGTCGGCTACAAACACTTGGACCCAAGTAGGGCCAGTAGATAGGCCGGTACCAAATGGTTATGTGGGGTATCCTGGAAAAGGGAGGGTTAATGTAATTGCAGAAGACCCTACGAATACCAATATTATGTATGCAGGTTCTGCAGCAGGTGGTATCTGGAAGACTACAAATAATGGAGCGCTTTGGACACCAAAATCTGATTTTCTTGCAGGATTAGGAGTAACAGACATATTAGTTGATCCATCCAATACTAATATTATTTATATGGCTACTGGAGACGAAAATGCACAACACATTTCATCTATTGGTCTTTTTAAATCTACAGATGGTGGTGATTCTTGGAATCCTACAGGTCTAACCTTTTCTTTAGATGTAAATGAGTATATCAAGGATATTGCTTTTGCTCCAGGTAGTTCAACGACTATTTTTGCCCTCACTAATACAGAGGTAAAAAGAACTACAGATGCTGGTGCTACTTGGACTGACATGTCTGTTATGTATCCTTTTGACCCATTCACAGAAAATTTTCAAACGATAGTTTTTGATCCTAATGATGCTATGAAGGTTGTCGTTTCTGATGCTTTTGGTGCATTATATTTTTCTACAGACGGCGGTGCAACTTTTAATATGCATGATACGATACAAGGTCTAGGAAGTGGTCAACAAAAATTGAAAATTACGAGCTCTGCAAATGACCCAGATTTTTTCTATGGTATTCTTGAAGATCAAAGAGACGGCAGTACAATCACCGAACAAGCAACATTCAGAAAGTACAGATATGCTTTTGATAATACTGCAGCAGATTTAATAAGTTCAACACCTATAACAGGGTTTAATACACAAGGAGGTTATAACCAATGTATTACTGTTTCACCTACAAATGAAAATAATATAATAGTGGCAGGTGTAAATGGTTATAAATCTACAGATGGAGGTGCTACTTTTACTATTTTTATGGATGCTTATGAAGATGAAACTTCGGGGTTATTTGATAGCTTTTATGTACATGCAGACCATCATCACGTATCTTTTTTAGCAGACGGTGAGACGGTATTAAATGGACACGATGGAGGTGTCCATAAAGGACCTTTTAGTACAACAGAAATACATCCAGCTACACCCTGGGCAGACCTTTCAAATACGTTGGTAATTACACAACCTTATAATATAGCAGTGACCCAAGAGGCAAATGGGGATAACTTTATGATGGCAAACCAAGATAATGACGGTTTTTCAAAAATCTTACAAATAGGAGGTACTAATGCAAGAAATTGGCTTTCTGCAATTGCTGGTGATGGCACTTCTGCTGGTATTGATATTTCTGACTCAAACCAGCGATATCTTGGTGGAACCAACGGTGGTCTAAATTATGCAAATTTAGGCTTTGCTGATGGTCATGATCAATCTGATGAGATATTGACTGCCAAAAGTGACGGTACAGCTGCATTTGTTTCTCCTATATCAGTACACCCTACAGATGCTCCCACGATTTATGCCTGCTATGGTACTATAACAAAATCCACAGATAGAGGTATTAACTGGACACCATTTAATACAGGACTCATTCAAACTAAATTTATAGATGTTACTGAAAATGCTTCATCAATAAGAATCTTCACAATTGGAAATTCTGGGACTTTACAGGAGCCAGTGACAACTGCTAAGCGTACTGTTAATGATGGTGCTACTTGGACTACAATAACACCTCCGTCAGGACAAATCTTTAATAGCTTTGCTGCTGTACCCAATTCTAATACGGTTTATGCAACTGTAAGTGGGTATAATGCGGGGAATAAAGTGTATAGGTCTACAGATAATGGTTCAACTTGGACAAATATAAGTACGGGACTTCCTAATATTATTATGAAAAAAGTTATTGTACACAAAACAACAGAAACCCTTTATTTAGGGACAGAATTAGGCCCTTACTTTATAGAAAATACAGTGGGCGCTACTTGGGCAAAAATTGGATCAGGATTGCCTAATGTTAGGGTAGATGATTTGGAAATAAATTATACAGATAACATACTCTACATTGGAACTTTTGGCCGTGGTATGTGGGGTGTATCTATTGAAAATAGTTGTACGGGAATTACAAAAACCTGGAATGGTAGTGAATGGTCCCCATCTGGCGCACCTGGAAATACAGATACTGCGGTACTAAATGGGACATATAACACAATGACTCATGGAAATTTAGATGTTTGTACACTTACTGTTTCTGGTACAAGTACACTTACAGTTCCTACAGGAACCTTTGTATCGGTTCAAGGCAATGTGGTTGTAGATACTGATAATTCTATAATTGTTGAGCACGAAGGAAGCTTTGTTCAAGTGGGAGAAGATGCCATAACAACAAATAATGGTACTATTATCATACAAAAAACAACCCCTACAATCGCTGCTCGTAATTTTGTAGCGATGAGTAGCCCTATGAGCTCAGAAACGAGAGATGGAGTGTATGGAATGTCTAGAGCTGTTTTTGGTATCATTCCAAGTAATTTTGTGCCTTTTGCTATTGATTTAACAGAATTTCCTGAATTTACAGATGCAGAAATCTTCTTAGATGATAATAATGATTTCTTATTACCATATACAGGAAGTACAGCGTTACCAACAGCAGGAATAGGGTTACTTGTTTTTCCTCAGCCTGACGCTTCTGTATCGCCAGACACGTATGATCTTGAATATATGAAAGGAACACTAAATTCTGGAACGGTCTCAATACCCATTAATTATAATGGTCCTGCTACCATAAATAATTATAATATTCTAGGAAATCCATATGCATCTGCAATAGATGTAACTGCATTTATAACAGCTAATGATGCTGTAAATGAAGTATATTATTGGGAACATATTACAAACCCAGTAGCTGAACTCCCTGGCCCAGGAACAAGTAATTTCTCTATGAACGATATTTCTATACGTAACGCAATGATGGGTACTGCTGCGGTAAACGGAGGCACTGCTCCTGGACAATACATGGCATCTGGACAAGGATTTGGAATCAAAGCAGATCAGGCAGAAATGGCAAGTAACACGCCTGTTGTATTTACAAATAGCCTGCGAGTCACTGGAAATAATGATGATTTTAGAACAGTTAATTCTACTTCTAATGTTGACAAAATATGGCTAAGCCTTAGGTCTTCCTCATTTGAAAGAAGTGTACAAGCTGCTATAGGTTTTACACCCAATGCTACTGCCGACTATGACAAAGGATATGACAGTAAGCGACTAGCCACATCTATTTCTTTATTTTCTAATCTACAAGGAGCATACCTAGCGATTCAAGGAAGAGAAATATTTAACGACCAAATGGAGATTCCATTAGGAATGTCTACGATAATAGACAGAGAAGAAAACTACACAATTAGTATTGATCGATTAGAAGGAGAGTCCATAGAAAATACACCTGTTTTCTTAGTAGATCACCTACTTAATACGGAGACTAATTTAACTGACGAAGATTACACACTAGTCACTAGCAAAGGTATTCAAGCAGATCGCTTTACCCTAGCCTTTAGAAGTAGAGAACTATTAAATACGGATAGCTTTGAGCAAAATGAAGTCCTTGTGTATCCTAACCCAAGTAAAAATATCATTACGGTTCAATTATCAAATCCTTCGGAAATACGTGATATGAAAGTATATGATATGCTAGGAAGAGAAATTCAAGTAGATTTTCAAAATAATGAAGTAAATATATCTTCTTTAAATACTGGGATATACTTGTTAAAAATAAGCACTGATTCAGGAACATTGACGACCACATTTATAAAAAAATAACTACAGATAGCTATTAATAAAAATACATGGATTTCTATTTTTTGTCTTATGTAACTAAAGAATAAAAGGTATTAAACCCCAGGGCAAGCCCTGGATCCTGAAAATCGACCCAAGGGTCGAGATATTAAACCATAGATCCCGCCGAAAAGCGGGATTAGTTCAACTAGCTATTTTGAATACGTCTTTCAGACTTTACAAAACAGCGTTTCACTAATAAAAACGATGTATCCGCTTTCAAGGAACA
>NZ_CALEMI010000084.1 GCF_937910895.1 uncultured Dokdonia sp.
TAACTGAGTTAAAAACTGAAAGAACCAAAATCTTCAAAATATAAAAGACCGCCTAAATTGTTTTTAGACGGCCTCATCACAGTTTCCAAAACATACTTTGAAGATATAAAAAGGGATATATTTTTACGACAATAATATATGTTTTAACCCCATAAAGTATACGTTTACCACAAATATACAGCTGTCGCGTCATTTTTTTTGAATACGAATAAAGAGTCTATTTATTTGCTTTCAAATACAATAGCTATGAAGCGATTTTTAAAATTCTCAAAACGGTTTTTACTCTTTTTACTCTTGGTATGTATATTGGCAATTACGTATATAAGATGTACCCGCCTAACCGATGAGGTCATGTATGAAATGAATGATGTTACGTATGATGTATATACAACCGGTCTCAATCATGAAGAATTCTTTTATGAAGTAGAAGGTGATGTAACGTTACACGCCGTGCTTTTTAAACCAGATTCTATAATTCCAATAGGCACAATTATTCATTTTCCAGGCGGTGGAATGCACATCCCCACATCTGAACAATCGTATACCCCTTTTTTAGAAAAAGGTTTTCAAATATTTAATTACGAACGTAGAAGTCTGGGACAATCTACAGGTGTAGGTAACAATTCAAAAGTATTGCTGGAAGATGCATTATATGTTTTTGATCAACTAGTACAGAATCCTCAAATCAAGAATACGCCTATTATTTTGTGGGGCCAGTCCATGGGAGGTCCCTATGCTACATCGGTAGCAGCAGCAAATCAGGACATCATTAGGGGACTTGTCCTTGAGGGAACTTTTTCTTCTTTTCCTGATATTGGAAAAGAATTTGCTCACATTCTACACCTAGAGCGTTTTAGTTGGATCGTTCCATTTATTATGAATAATGACTTCCCAGTAGAAGAGGTTATTAAAAAGATAACAAAACCTACGATTATTATTCACAGTACCAAAGATGAAACAGTCCCTTACGAATTGGGAGAGAAGATATACAAAGCGTCAAATAAAGAAAATACTGAATTTTGGACGGTCGACTCTAAACACATAGGCGCATTATACAAATATGAATCTGTATATCTTTCAAAATTTGAAAAGCTTATCAATAATAGAAACTAATTTATACTAGCCTTACTTAGGATCTAACCATAAATCACGTCTTTTCAATATTGTTTTGTCAGAAACATCGTTATCTAATTCAATCGTAAACGAAGGATCTTCTTGTAGTGTAGCTGTTGTTTCTTTCGTAGTTCCGTAACGCTCATAGGTAATGTTTAAGACATCGCTAGGACTCAATGCTGATAAGATATCACTGAAAGTGTTTTCCTGTGTTACAGGGATGTTATTAACGGTAATAATTTTGTCCCCATTTTCCAATCCAGCGTTATAAGCAGCCGTTCCAATCGTTGTATTCTGAGTGATGGCTCCGTTTGAAACAGTAACACCAAAAGAGGGAATCGTTGTGTCTTGAGATAGAGATACACCTACGCTTTCAAAAAGACGTTGCATCTCTGGCATCTCACTTTTATAGATATATTTCTGAAAGAAATGATCACCAAATGCATCTCCAGCATACTCCTTTAATAGTGCATGTAAATCTTCTATCGTGTAGGGTTTTTCTTTTTTGCCATGCTCCTTCCAAACAAGCTTCATATAATCGTCAAGATTTAAGTCTTTTTCTCTGAGAGATAAATCTAAAGCCAACCCAAGCGCACTACCATAGGAATAATACGATATAAACGTATTATTTCTGTTTACAGGATCTACGGCTGTGGCGGCATCTACAAAAGGCGCTTGGTAACTCATCTCTATAGGATTGAAAAACTTACGAGCTGGGGAGTTCCAAACATAATTAAAAGTGCTAGTGAGTCCTTGTATGTAGTCTTCTTTGGATAGAAGTCCTGCTCTGCGCATGATAAGACTCGTATAGTAACTGGTAAAGCCTTCGGCAAACCATAATGCTCCGCTCATATTGGCTTTTTCAAAATCAAAAGGTTCTAAACTTTGAGGACGGATGCGTTCCACATTCCATCCGTGGAAAAACTCATGAGATACGGTTCCTATATTTCGCTTCAAGCCACCATCAGCAAGACTTCGCGTACTAGTCAGAATTGTTGAGTTTCTATGCTCCATGCCATCGCCAGAGGCATTCGGGATATAACAGGCTAAAAAGAAATACGCACCATAATCATAAGAAGGAAGTTTCCCAAAAACTTCTTTTTGTTGTAGCACCACTTTTTTTACATCTTCAAAATAGGTATCTAGCTCGGCTTCGGTACCGTTATGATGAAGTACAAAATTAATAGTTTGTTTATCTACTTTAAAAGAGCGTATGCTATGATTACTAATCTCTGTAGGGCTATCCATAAAATACTGTAAATCTGCTGCATAATAGACATAGTTACTTTTTTTCTCTAATTGTGTGGCTACTTTCCAGTCAAGACCTTTACGAGGTTTAAAAGTGACTTGCATTCCCTTGTCCGCTAGACTTGGCATATACATAAAAGTTGCAGGCATATTGAGATGCGCATGTGTCTCATCTATCTGTGTGTAGGTGCCATCCCCTCTATTAGCAAAAAGAGTATACGACACATGAATGGTTCCGTCGTGACCTTCTACGTTCCAAGAATAGGGATTTGGACGTGTGGTATTGAGTACAATTCCTTTTCCATCTGTTACCTTTACATTATATATGTTTTTTGCAAATTCGTGAATCGCATACCTTCCGGGAGACGCTCTACTCATTCTAAAAGTTGCTTCTTTATCTTTTACATTTGAAAAAACAGCATTTACCTGTGCTTCGTGATGTACTGCATTTTCAAAGGAAATGGTATAGGATGTAGCGATTTTTCCTTTTTGAGCACTTGCCGTAAGGGACAGAAAAGCGATGAGTAGTAGGGTAAGATATTTCATAATTCGTATTTTAAATTTGTAAAGAACAGTATGTTTTCAGGCTGGGTACGCTTTCGCGAAAGCGTACTTAACCAAATTACAATACATCATTAGGATTTAATATAAATCCCAATTTCCTTGTTTGTAATAAAGATACAATGTAGGCTCAAAAATCGTATTGATTTTGACACCTGTTGTATCTGCAAGCGGTTTTCCAAAAGAAGCAATGCTTGATAAGGTTTCTTTGTTGAGCCACTTAAGTTGAAGATTTTCTAAATCAATGGTTTTTAAATCTTCTTTATATATGGGTGTTTTTTTTGCCAGAATCCAACCCCATTCTCCTAAGGTTAGCACTTGATTGTGGATAGGTAATGTGTGAAATCCAGCGGTTTTAAGGGTCTTGTCGATGCAATAAAAGGCTTTGGTTGCATAATACGGACTTCCAGATTGTGTGATAAACGTACCACCTTCTGCAAGATGATTATAACAAATCGTATAAAATTCTTTGGTGTATAATTTATTAAGATCTACATTATTTGGATCTGGTAAATCCACAAGAATCACATCGTACGTGTCGTTTGCTTGCTCTAAGAACGTATACGCATCGGCAGTAATGGTGGTGACTTTAGGATTTGAAAGTGCATTTTTATTTATGGATGTGAAAATGGGATTTGATTTCCCGAGATCAATCATCTTTTTATCTAAATCTACAAGGGTAATCGACTCAATAGCATCATATTGTAATAGTTCTCTAGCGATACATCCATCGCCTCCACCAAGGATAAGGATATTTTTTTTAGAAGCAGTCAATCCAAGTGCCGTATGCACCATAGGTTCGTGATAGAGATACTCATCAAAGGTAGATAGTTGCTGATTTCCGTTAATGTATAAAGAAAACCAATCACTCCATTTGGTAATGACTATTTTTTGATATTTGGTTTGTTCACTGAATACAATTTTGTCTTTATACTTTGCCTGTTCTCCAAATAAAACCAAAGGCTTTGCAAAGATTAATCCACCTAAAACAACTAGAAATACGCTTAGGTATGAGATCCATAAAACACGCTGAAGTTTTTGCGAGATATGCGATTTAAGAACATAAAATAACCAGAAGGAAACCACAAGATTGACCAGCCCTAATACAAACGGGGTATAGGTTAATCCTAAATAGGGGAGTCCGATAAAGGCAAAAAATAACCCTCCCAAAAGACTGCCGTAATAATCTTTTTCTAAGATGTTAGAAATATTAAGTCGTAACTCTTCATAAGAGTTATTAATACGGGTTGCAAACGGAATTTCCAAACCTATGAGTAATCCTATCGCGATAGACAATAGATAGATAATAATCCAAGAGTTATTGGTATACCCATAAATGATATAAGAAGCGATGGCAGAAAAAGAGACTAATAATGAAAGAAGTAACTCTGCAATGACAAAATAAAAAACAATATTAGAGCTAAAAGACTTGCTTATCCTACTTCCTAGTCCCATAGAAAATAACATAATAGAAACGATTAACGTAAACTGTAAGATGGCATTTCCTATAAAATAACTCGCTAATGTAGATAAGACATATTCTGCAACAATACCACTAAAACCTGTTGCAAATAGGGCTATTTTCAATACAAGCGATTTCTTTTTATTTGATATGTTCAATATAAAATTTCTTTATTAGTGAAACGCTTTTTTGTAAAGTCTGAAAGACGCATACAAAATAGTTAGTTGAGCTAATCTCGCTTTTTCAGCGGGATCTATGGTTTAATACTTTATTTAGTGAAACTCAATTTTTAGTAGTTTGTAAAACGCACTCAAAATGGTAAGCTGAACTCATCCCGGTTATAAGCGGGATTTTTTTTGAGACTTAATACCTTAACCTTTTAGCCGATCCCTTTTACTCAGTTTAAGACTTCACTACAAGGTTATGAGTTTTTATTTTCCGATCCCTCCTGATCGAGAACGCGTAGAGGAAGAGCTTTTGTAACGAGAGCTACTACGACTACTTTTTTTAGAAGACGTAGTGTATGATTTCCAAGAATTACTAGATCTTCTTCTACTAAAAAAGGAAGGGCGCTTGGTTTTTTGATATGCACTACTAGTACCGTATCTATTAGTTCCGTTAGGTTGTGTTCCATAATAAGATCTTCCGCTAGCACTGGCTGTTCTATAACCAGCATAATCTCTTTGGTAGGTAGGTCTTCTTAACATCCAATACCAAAATAATAAACTAGGACCATTTGAGCGCCATCTTCTTTCAGATCTGGAATTGGTATTATTTGCTGTATTGGTACTGTCTTGCGTTTTTGATACCTCTTCCCATTCTCCATATTTTGGATTTCCAATCGCCCATCCAAACCCTACAGGTTGTGCATTTCTAGAAAGTTTCCCTCCATGATTAGATACGATCTCCATGCCTAAATCTTCCTCATGTTTTTTAAAGAAAGATTCATTGACAGGTTTCCAAGAGAGAGAGTCTACAACAAGAGAATCATCAATTACTTTAAGGACATGATACTTATGTTCAAAAAGGCGTTTATTATCTTTTTCAGAAATGTTCATATCATCCAGAACGATAGAGAAGTCGGTCCCTCTTAATTCTCTTATAATTTTGTCTGATGGCTCTGTAGTTACCTTGACACTTTCCATCGTATCTCCACAAGAAATACTAAGTGCTGAAAAGAGAACAACCAAGGCATAATAAAAAGTAGACTTCATAAGGACGAATGATTATATGTTATAGGATTTGCTAAAGTACTATTTTTTGAGTTTTAATAAAGGCTTAAAACTTTACAAGGACTTCACTAGTTTTGTTTTATGTTTTTTAGTGCTTTTTCTTTGAGCTCCACACCATAATAGACAGCGAGTGTTCCATCTTTTTCTTTTTCTATTGTAAGTAGGGTATCATCACTTGCATAAAACATAAAAACTTCTGTTTTTTCCCAACTAGTACCCAACGTTTGATTTTTACAACTCCCTCTATAATGTTCTTCCTGTTCATATTCTTTTCCGTCATAGATGATAAATTTAGTCGCAATACCATCTTTTAAAGTTTCGTCTGGGATAAGTACGCTTTCGCTAAAATAGATTTCGTAGGCGCCCTGATAACGTTCTACTTCCAAGAAAGCTTCGTTGTTGTTTTTTGAACGTATTTTGTATTCGATACTTTTTCCGTCAACACCCCAATCATAATCAGATAGTTCTATCACCTCCCAAGGAGTGCTTTTATATTTAAAAGTGGTGCCTACTCTAAGGGCATTAAGTGCTATCTCTTCTTTATTTCCAAACATATTATTTCTTTAAATCCTTTCCACAATGCGGACATTGCTCACAAGGAGTTTTTTTTATTTTCTTTCTACTGTGTTGTATTTCCTCAATATACGCTGAACTAATAATTCCAGTGGGTAATGCGACAATCCCAATTCCTAATAATGCGATCACACCACTTAAAACCTTTCCTATTCCCGTCACAGGATAAATATCTCCATATCCTACGGTAGTCAGTGTCGCAACCGCCCACCATAAAGCTTCGCCTATATCTGAGAAAGCTTCTGGTTGCGCTTCATTTTCTATATTATACATTAATGTAGCAGAAAGGATAAGAAGTAACGAAACAATAAACACGGTAATTAAAATATCACTCTTTGTTCTTCTGAACACCAACGTAATTAATCGTAAAGAATTAGAATGTCTATTGAGTTTTAAGAGACGCAAAAGACGGAAGAGTCTAAGCACACGAATCACACGCAAGTCTATCTTTATAAGATAAGGTAAGTAAAAAGGAAGTACCGAAGCAAGGTCAATGATTCCCATAAAAGATCCTATATATTTTAATCTTGCTTTATAGGGTTTTACATCTTTGTATTCTAGATCGGCTGTCCAGATTCGTAAGAGATATTCGATAGAAAATACGATGATAGAAATAATCTCTATATACCAGAATAGGGTTTTGTAATCTTTATTGATATTTTCATAGGATTCTAAAAATAAAGCAATTACATTAATGATAATAAGCGCAGAAATGAAATAGTGTACAAAAACATCTGCTTTACTATTGTTTTGATCTTCGTCTAGTAAATTATATACCTTCTGTTTAATTTTCATTTTTCATGGCATTAAGTGCTTCAATTCTTTTTAAGGCACCTCTTTTACTATCTTCTTCTTCATAGTGTGTTGCTCCAAAGGCTTCTTTGAGCCATAAAATACCAGACTCCAATGAGTAGGATTGATGACACGTAAAAATATCCAAAGCAACATAATTGTGTTCTGGCCACGTATGGATGGCGATATGACTTTCTTGTATCACAATAACGCCACTTATGCCTATGGGAGAAAACTCATGGATCGTCGTATTAATGACAGTAAGTTGCATCATACCTGCTGCCTTCAGTAAGACCTGCTCAATAAAATCTCTAGAATTTATTTTTTCAGGGTCACAACCGTAAAAATCAATCGTTTTCTGATATCCGAGATGCGTGTTGTTCATAATTCAAATATAATGGAATATGTAAAAACTAGACATCTTTCAGAGCCTATTACTTGTTAGAATAGGATAAAGAGGTTGAGTACGCTTTCGCGAAAGCGTATCAAAGCATAAAAAAGTAAGAATTTAATGATTCCAATCCCAGTTGATCATCTCCCATAAAGTACCATCGGTGATTTGGGTTTCTAAAATGATGAATCCAACACGCTTATGGGCTTCTATAGAATGTGTGTTTGCGGTCGCAACTTCGGTAAATAAACAATCGTAAGAGTCTCTTAGGGCTTCTTTGTAAAAGGTATACATACCTTTAAAAATGCCTTGACCACGATAAGGCTTGTCTATACATATCTGTTCCATCGCCACATAGTTTTTCTCTTTGAGGAGTCTGTCGCTGGTTTCAAACATAGGAGTGAAAATAGGCATCTCATATTTAAAATTTCTAAGCATTACGAGCGCATACCCCGCAACACGATCCCCATCCATTGCGAGAATATGCGGACAAGCATCATTCATTTTTTTTAAAATATCAAACGTATAAGGCACGGTAATATACCCTTGTTTTTCTCTGTCTTGAAGAGAAGTATTCGCTTTGAGATTGCGTTTTTGAATCGCTAGAATTTCATGCAATTCTTTATCAGAAGTAGCTCTTTTTTAGGTAAGCATAAAGTGTTTTAGACCGTTAAATCATTTTCAGTTTGTATCTCAATTCCTTTTTGGAAGACTTTTGAAATAATAAAAATAATAGCGGCAAGAAATAAAAATTCTTTTCCTCCCCAAGTGAGTGGAATCTCAAATCCTTTTTTTATCAATCGCTGACAATACTGATCTGCAATAATTGAAATAATACCACAGGTAAGTGCTGTATGGCTTATTTTTGAAATAAGATGTGCTACTTCTTGTGTAAAAGGGTGTGTGATGTCACCTACATTGGTTATTTTAATAACAAGATAAGCAATATAAGCTTGCAGGCTTACTATTGTAATTAATAAGGAACCAACACTTACAAATTGACCAATACTCGCATCGCGAAGCTCAAATAAATCAAGCCCTAGATATATATTGTTGGCCCCTTCAGGGTTCCAAGCGCTCCATCCAAAATTAAATACTAATGCTCCTGCTTTAATAAGAAATCCAATAAATAACACCCAAAATATAAATTTTAAGATGCTGAGAAGTTGATGTGTTTTCATAAGATATATAAATAATGTTGTGATTGAAGTATATTAGTTTTTGGTATATTCAAGGATATCTCCTGGCTGACAGTCCAATGCTTTACAAATAGCTTCTAGTGTAGAAAAACGAACCGCTTTTGCCTTTCCAGATTTAAGAATAGACAGATTTGCTTCCGTAATGCCCACAATCTCTGCAAGCTCTTTACTTTTCATTTTACGCTGTGCCAGTATGACATCTAAGTTGATGATGATGGACATAGGTTATATGGTTAGATCGTTTTCAGATTTGATCTCAAAGCCTATACAAGACATCTCCGATATAATGAGAATAATAAACCCGATGAGAGCAAGTAAGAAGTCCATAAAAAGAATACCAATGAGTGTTCCCTGATTTGCACTATTAAAAAGGCGGATACTATCAAGTGACAAGGCTACTAGTCCTGAAAAAAGAAAAATAATGCCAGCTACATACATCAGCTTTTTAGATGTTTTTGTAAAAAAACCTCTTTTTATAATTTCATACATACATTTGAAACTTATGATAAGTCCAAAGAAGATAACAATAGATTGTATCAATCCAATAACTAAATTATATTTTCCAAAAACGATCTTACTTTCTGTAGACTTTGAGATTTCTGCGAAGTAGTCTGCAAGAAAAAAGTACGATAAAAAATGTAAAATATAAACAACTATTAATAATGTGATAATGCCAAGTAAAATTTTAATTTTAACCATAATAGTGTTGTTTAGATCGTTAATTCGTTTTCCTTTTTCAGTTGACTCGCTTTTTCAAAAGCCTCACTTAAAAACAAAAAGAAAAGTCCGAGAATAATAAATACAAATAAAGTTGAATCCAAGCTGAACCCAATCTGACTTTCCAAAAGAAGTGTTATAACCATTTTGGCAACAGTAGCTCCTATGCCTATCATAATAAATAATTTAC
>NZ_CALEMI010000085.1 GCF_937910895.1 uncultured Dokdonia sp.
TTCTATGTCTATTAAGCTATATACCTTTTTTTGGGTATATGCATATAGATATGTATGTCTAAAAGTGAAAACGTTTAACTATCTAATACAATCATTATGATTAAAAATCAATTAATTCTATCTGTCAATTTTACCTCTTCTGCGAATCTAATTTTGTTAAAAAACAACCTTTGTAAGAATTAAATTTGTCGATTTTACATTAGTTAAAATTTTCTTAAACAAAAACTGTAACAAAGTTAGCTTCTTAGCAACTTATGTACTTGTTAATCAACACAACATAAGGATTTGAAAATTTAAACTTTAACACTCTTAAAAATTAATTAATCAATTATTGAATTATGAAAAAAACATTTGGTTTACTATTTGTTGCCTTATTAATTTCATCTTGTATTCTGGGGCAAAACAGCCCAGTTTTAGACAAAACAGTTTATGAAACTGGAGCTATTGATAATACAGGAGTAAGAATTCCTTTATATGAAATAGAACTTGAAGGAATCAATCTACCTATATTTTTACAGTATGACAATACAGGTATTAGAGTAAATAGCGCTCCTTCTTCTGTAGGAATGAATTGGAATTTGAGTGCAGGAGGTATTATAGAACGTGAAGTTAGAGGAATCCCTGATGAATTTAAAGGTCCTGGAAGAGAATCAGAAATTCATGGTGTAGATACTATTACAGGTTGGTTTCACGATAAAAGAGTTATTGAAAGACATGATGGTACATATATGAATGATAATTGGAGTCCAGGTGCAACTACTCCAAATGTAGTTCAAGGTTATGCATTATCTATTTTCAATGATAATTCTCCTGATATTTATAACTTTTATAATTCAAATGGAGATTACTCAATATTTACCTTTAAAAAACATTTTGATGACATTGATAGCCCTATTTCAGAATTTGATTTAGAAGCGATTTCTTTAGATGAAAATCAAAGATATCAAGTAATACCTAATTACAATGTTTTAGAAGATATAAGTTGTACAGATTGTGAAGACTTTATTATTAAGAGTAATGAAGGTATAACATATTCTTTTAGAAAAGGAATCGAAAAAGAATCACCTTATTTTGACGGTTCCTTACAAGGAGGATTACCTAGTGAACAGTACTATTTTAGTTTATATGATTTTAATTTAAAAGAGATTCGTTCTGAGATCACGTCTGAAACAATTAATTTAAGTTATGGTGTTAGTACATATCTTAATGAATACTCTTTATATTCTCAAGCAGGTTTTTTAAATCCAAACACAGAAAATTCGTCAGGTAGCTCTGAAAACATCTTAATTTCAAATGTTCACAGAAGAGAAGTTTCTGAAATTTCAAGCACAAAGGAGCGTATTGTTTTTAATTACACACCAGCCACTTATAGTGTTGTATCAAGTGAAGACCCCAACAATACTGAATATTTCCAACAAAATATTAATCTATTAGAGAGTGTATATATATTTGATCACAATCAAAACTTTATTGGAGGATATAGATTCGAATACCAGCAATATCAAGGACCAGATGGAAAGCCCTTTTTAGAAACCATATATAAAATCAATCCTTCAAATGAAGCCGAAATATATAGAGAGTTTGAATATTACAACCCTGATTACGTTGCAGGTTCTTTAAATTTAGCGCAAGATGCACTTGGGTATTCCAATGGAGCTTGGGCTAATTCTACACATGATATTAATGGAGAACGAAATTTCACTGTTAAACGATACAGGTATTCACAAGATTTTGCAGTTGAGGCTGCAGATAGAGGAATAAGTGAAGAATATCTAAAATATGGGATGTTATATTCTATGTCAAATCGATTTGGCGGTAAAACAGTTTATGATTATCAAGCTAACCAAACTAACGCAGATATTCTAGGGGGATCTGGCATTATTTACTTTGGTGGTGTTTTAGTGAAAAGCGTAAAAGTTTTTGATCAAAACAATGCTTTACTAACCAACAAAGAATATGCCTATGAGAATGGAAATGGTTTTGGAGTTTATATTGATCAAGAAAATAAACCATATTTAGGTCATTTTGTAGAAAATGACCCTAGTGAAAATCAAGATTCACCTACTAGTGGTTCATCAATTTTTTCTAATAATAACCCTTTAGGAAATTCAGGTTTCTTAGTTGTTTACGGGAATATTTTTGATGATAATCTCTTCAATACGGATTTAACGATTGATCCAATAGTAAATAACCAGACAAGAGGTGCTTTTTTTGAAAAAGTTACAGAAACAATTTTAAGCAATGCAAATAACTCTAATACTTTAGGTAAAACTGTAAGATATTATCAACCTAATTATAATCTAGAAAACAGAACAAGTATATTAACTAAAGTTGAGAATTTTGACAACCAAAATAATATCTTAAGAAGCAATGAATATATTTATCAAGCTTTTACTCAAAATCAAATAAACGTAATTGAACTAGATAGTTGGAGTTTTAACAGTAATGAAAATTGTTATGCAAATGAGGATGACCCTAGAATTGTAGAACATCCTGTAATTGGAACAATATGTTTAGTCGGAACTAGCTTTAGTTTAGAAGAAGATTTCATATATGATATTGATTATAGTTTACAAGAAGAAATAAATAGAACGTATGACCTAACTGATAATAGTTTCACATCTAATTCTATTGAATATACTTACTTAAATGATGTGGGTAGTAATCTATATTTAAAAGAAGCAATATATAAGAATAATCAATCTGAGATTTTCCAAAGAGAAAAATATTTATATCTATCTGAAATTAATAATATTCCAGTGATATATAATCAATTGTTAGAATATTCAAATCCAATTATTGATATTACGAACTGGAAAACTGAAAATAATGAAGAGTATTTAAATAATTCTCAAGTTTATGAATATCTTCCAGATGGTAAATTAAAAAACAGGTATTTCTTATCTGTTAATAATAATGGAACAAAGTATACTTCAAACACTTATGTATTACCTTCATATGACTCAAACTCTGAGTTTAGCACAATAGCAGAACAACAAGAAAAGTATATTTATAATCAAGATGATAAAGTTGAATCAAAAATAGATTACCTCACAGGTATAAAAGAATCTTATCAGCGAAGTAATGATTATTTAGGAAATTATATAAATGCAATTTTATACGAAAATTCTTCTTCTGAGTCTAACACAATTAGCCACTTCAAACATATAAGTTTTGAAAGTGGAAATGAAGTTAATACTGTAAGTTTTAACAATGCTTTTTCAGGTGATTATGTTTTTAGTGGAACAACGATTAGTTTAGGAACATTTGATCAAGGAACAGTGATATCATATTGGGAATATCAAGGTGGTAATTGGAATTATAAAAGGTCTATTCATTCTGGAGGAAATATTGTAATAAATAAAACACCTGGAGCTCAATATATTGATGAGATTAGGGTACTCCCTCCTAATTCTCAAATGCGTTCATTCACTTTCAAGCCTCTTATAGGAGCTGAAACTATTGTAGATGAAAATTCCGAAGCTACTAAACAAGAATATGATTCTTTCAATAGATTAATTCGTTTACGAGATCAGTTTGGCAATATTATAGAAGAATATAATTACAATTCAATTGGGGATAATAACTAATCAATAACTTTTACTAAAAATGAAAAACTTACTATTATTTATAGTCTTATTATTTCCAGTACTAGCTATTGGTCAGACAGAATCAGAGAATTATGTAAAAACTACTCGATACCAAGTAGAAACCACAACAGGAGATGTATCTTCTGATAAAAAATTAGAAATTATAACTTACCATGATGTTTTAGGCAGACCCAAACAACAAATTCAAATTGGAATAACAGGAAATTATGAAAATGATTTTAATAATTCTTCTAATTCCAATACAAGATCCTCGATTGTAGAAGGCTGGCAAATGGATTGGACAGAAGGAGAAGGAGGTACACAATTTTTTAACAACATTAGTAATGCCAATGAAAACTTACGACTCTTTGGAACTGCTCCTAATGGAAAAAGTGAATTACTTTGGAGAGCTGGAAATGATAGTTCTGCTGATCATGAAATAGGATGGGCAACAAATGATTTCACAGTGGATAAAACCTCTAAATATATCTATACTACTTGGGTAAAAAATAGTGGTAATATAAATGACGGAAAAATCTATCATACAGCTTGGCAAGTAAATAACTTAGATGGAAGTACAAATGATAAAGCATATTTTTTCGATGGATATCTTCCTGAATCAGACACCTGGTATTTGTTGGTAGGAGTAATACATCCTTACAACTATAAAGGAGTTAATACAGGTTTAGCAGGAGTATATGATATAGAAGGTAATAAAGTAGTGAATGGAAACGAATTAAAATGGAAAGCGGATCAAACTACCACGCGTATGCGTAATTTTTATCAACCTACAGTTAATTCAAATTCTCGTGCTTTTTTCTGGAGTCCCGAAATACAGAAAATTAAAAATAAACCTACTTCATGGGAAAGTGATTGGTTTGCTGGTGTAGGTGGAACTGCTTTTTTTAATAAAAATGGTTCAGAAAGTGAAAATTTCAGAACTTATGGAGAAGCTCCAAATGGAGAAGATGAACTTTTATGGAAATGTGTTAATGATAGTACAAATGATGCAGATGGAGGATGGAATACTGATTATATTCCTGTTTACAAAGAGCGTTCTTATCGTTATACAACTTGGGTAAAAAAAACAGGAAACGTATCAGACGGACTTACATACCACGGAATACAGCTTGTAAATGATTTAAATGGCAAAGAAGTAAACAACCCTTATTTCTGGCAAGGGACATTACCAACTACTGATGATTGGTATTTGTTAGTAGGAGTTGTACATCCTTATGATTATAATGGTGGAGATACTGGACAAAGTGGAGTTTATGATATTAATGGAAATAAAGTAGCAGATGGACAAGAATTTATTTGGAGAAAAGAATCTTCTAAAACACAGTTAAGAAATTATCTTTATTATGCAACAGATGTAAATACAAAGCAATACTTCTGGAACCCTCAATTTGAATTGTTGAGTGCAGAAAATGAAGATTTAGCCCTTCAGATAAGAGCGATGCTTGAAGCGGGAGGGGATATTATCTCACACTTTGAATATGATGAATTTGGAAGACAATCGAAATCATACCTTCCTTACTCAACACAAATATCTAGTGGAGGTGAAATATATCTTAATGCCAAAGAAGAACAATTAGAATTTTATAGTACAGATAAATATGAAAACACACTAAATCCATATAGAGAAACTCATTTTGAAAATTCTCCTTTGAGCAGAGTATTAGAAGTTGCAGGATCAGGTAATGATTGGATTTTAGATGCAAATAGCGATCTTGATCATACAACCAAAAGGAGTTACACAAACAATAAGGCTTCTGATAATATTAGAAAATTTAGGGTACATTATGTAGGCGACAACATAAACTCTCCCGATTTAGTTCAAGATGGTTTTTATTTAGCCAATGATTTAACAAAAATCGTAATCAAAGATGAAAATTGGCAACCATCTTCAGGAAAGAATCATACGATTGAACAATATAGAGATGAAAAAAATCATTTAATACTAAGGCGTACTTTTAATGATGATGTTCCTCACGACACATATTACATTTATAATGATTTTGGTAATGTTTCTTACATAGTTACTCCTGAAGGAGTAGATGTATTTAATAGTAATCCTTCTAGTACTTTAAATAATTATACTTATCAATACATTTATGATAGAAAAGCTAGATTAATAGAGAGAAAAATGCCTGGAGTTGGCTGGGAATATATTGTTTATAACAAATTAAATTTACCTGTACTGATCCAAGATCAAAATTTACGAAATTTAAATAAGTGGGTATTCATAAAATATGATGCTTTTGGGAAAATGGCATATAAAGGGATTGCTTCTATTAATCAATCAAGATTATGGTGTCAGGAACAAGTTGATTCAAATAGTCAAAATTTTGAGTCAAGAATTTCTAATCCAATATTCATTGACAATACTGAGGTATATTACTCAAACACCATATTTCCTAGTAGTGAGATTACAGAAATGCATGTTATTAACTATTATGACGATTATAATTTTAATTGGAACCCAAATAACGAGTTTAATACTCATCCTTCTGAAATTATTTCTTTTGATCAAACGCTTACTACAAATACAAGTAACCTTATTACAGGTTCAAAAATAAGGATTCTTGATTCAGACCAATGGATTCATGAATTTATAAGCTATGATAAATTCAGAAGACCAATATATGCTACAAGTTATCGTGAAGGTGTAAAAGAAGAGGTCTTTTTAAACAGAGATTTTCAGGGTTTAATATTGAATACAAAGAAAGTCCATTACAAAGTTGGGTTTAATATAGTTGAAGTAAAAAATAATTTTAGTTACGATAAAACTAATAGATTAATTGAAATTACTCACCAAATTGATAATCAAGAAGAACAGGTAATTACTAAAAATAATTATGATGAGTTAGGGGTTTTAACCAGAAAAGATATAGGGGGAACTTCTAATTCCAGTTCATTGCAACAAGTAGATTTTAAATATAATATTAGAGGCTGGCTCACAGATATAAATGATGTCTATGATCCGGAAGCTGGCTCATTTGATTTATTTAATTTAAAGATAAACTATAATGAATTAGATTATGATAGGTTATTACCAAAACAATATAATGGTAATGTAGCGCAAATAACTTGGAGGACAGTAAATGAAGATAGAAACACTAAATCTTATAGTTTTGATTACGATGATCTAAATCGTATGACCCGAGCTTTATTCTCTACAAAAGATGATATAAGTAACTCTTGGCTTTTTGAAAGACAACTTGAGGAAAGCGTAAATGCTTATGACAAAAACGGAAACATTCTTTCTTTAAATAGAACAGGACCATCAATACAAGGAGAAGGAAAAACTGAGTATTGGGATTTCTTAACATATACATATGAAGGAAATCAATTAAAATCAGTGACTGAATCTCAATTACAAGAAACTCGTGATTATGTTCCTGTACCTAATGAAGGATTTATAGATGGGAATACAGTTGGAGATGATTATTCTTATGATGCTAATGGGAATATGCTTGTAGATAAGAATAAAGGAATCACTAGTAATATAGAGTATAACTATCTCAATCTCCCAACAAGAGTAAATGTAGATGGAGCCAATGGAGGTGAAATATTATATACATATACTGCCACTGGTGAGAAAATTGAAAAACGTTGGAGAGCTTCTGGAGATCAAAATTATAGTACTTTGTCATATATCAATGGTCTTATATATGAAAAAACACCTTCTGGTACTGAAAGTATTAAGCAAATAACACATCAAGAAGGATATGTGGTAGCTGATGAAAATAATTCATTCAAATATATATATACCTATAAAGATCATCTTGGAAATGTTCGTATGTCGTATTCTGATGTTAATGGTGATGGTTCTATTGATCAAACTGAAATACTTCAGGAGAATAATTATTACCCATTTGGACTACAACATAAAGGTTACAATAATAATATTACACTAGAAAATTTATATAAATTTAATGGTGTTGAACATTCTCAAGTATTCAATACAGATTTATATGAGATGTCTTATAGAAATTATAATCCTTCGATAGGAAGGTTTATGAATTTTGATCCTTTGGCTAATTCGCCAATTCAAGTTGATAAATCACCTTATGCATTTGCTTGGAATAACCCTCTAATGTTTGCCGACCCTAGTGGTCTATGTCCTGATGGATGCCCTGATCCTGAGGATTATGGTGATGATGATCAATACTTTAATGAACAAGACAATGGATTTTATGTTTCGAGAGAAAATGCTCAGGGAGAAAGAGAATGGGAATTAGTTCCTTCACTTGATGAAGTAGTAGTTACGGCACCTTATGAAGTAAACGATAGTGATGAAGAAGATTATGATGTTTATGAAGCTGGTCTTTTAGGTTTTGATGTATTCTTAGATCCTTTTGCTGATAGACATGAGTATACTGATAAATTTGTAAATATTGGTATTGGAGCAACAGCATCTTCATTATCTCCTTTTGAGCATGCTCTCCATAAGGAAAGAGTTCTTTTAGAAGGGAAAAACACAAAAACAGCCAAGAGAAAACTTCTAAAACTTAATAAGGATATTGATAAACTAGGAAAAGTTACTAAAAAGCTTGGAGTGGCTGGAGCAGTTTACAATGGAGGGACGTTAGTTGTTGATGCTATTTCTGGTAAAGAAATCACCACTGCTCGAGCAGTAGACACAACAATAAATGTTGTTCTTGCAGTAGTCGCAGTATCTAATCCAGTTACTTTAGGTATTTTAGCAGTCTATTCTTTAGCTGATTTGGTTGTTTCATATAGTACTGGAAAATCAATAGTTGAACACGGATTAGATGCAGTTGGAGCTAATGGTGTTATATTAAATGGTAATTAAATTATGGCTCGTTATAAAATCAAAGTAGTTAATAAATTAAATGTAAATATAGGTTTGATTCTAATACTTCCTATATCGCTTTTAATTCCCTCATTCCTATTGTTTTTGAAGGTAAATTGGATTATTTATATAGTAAGTGCCATATTAATTGCTTTTTTTCTATTTAATTTATTAGAAAAAAAATCCTCATACCTTTTAAATATTATTCTTTCTAAAGATTCTATAAGCTTTCGTAAAGATAAAAATGAAGAGATGCTCTTTGAGTGTAAATTAGATGAAATCAAGAGTTTTAAAATAAAATATATTAATAATAATTTTCCTTCATTTAAAATAATTACTCACAGTAATAATAAATTTAAATTCAATTGCAAGAATAAAGGAGATAATGATTATCACAAATTCATTAAGAATTTTGAAAAGGCTTTTGATTCAGTTTGATAAATGACTAAATTTTTAATAAAGAAGCTATCTAAATAAAACAGATAGCTTCTTTTATAGCTAAGCTCAGATTATTGCTTATAAAAGTTATAATTTAAAAATGAATAAACTTTTTAAGGAATACGTAAAAATTAATTTTTCAGGACAAACTATAGGAAACCCTTATTCTGCGGAAGTAGGAACTCTTAATATCATTACTTTTGAAGTTTCCCTCGTAACTGGAGGATTTTTAATGGGTCTTTTGTTTGGAATTGGGATGAACGAAGCATTTATTATTATCGGTATAATGTTCGTCTACATCTTTTTAATATGGAAATATTTAAAAAGAAAATTATCTCAAATGATTGATTTTGATCTAATAAAAAGAGAAACAGACAAATATTCAAGATTAAAAACAATTACAAATTTTATTTTAACGATTTTGTTTTTAGCATTGTGTAGTTTCTCGCAATTTATATCAATAAAACTAATAATATCATTATTGAGTTAGATATAGAATAATTCCGAATGGTTACAGATGGTGCTTGAAGTCTAAATTTTACCATTTGGTTATTAGAAGGGTGGAATTATCTCCACCCTTTTTATTTTTAAATATAACTTACCAATAAAAAATATCATTTAGAATTGTTTATAACACTAACCGCTAGAAACCTAAGAAAAGTATTTCTAAAATAGTAGGCGATTTAAATATGGTAAAAACTATCTTATTATGTTGTTTCATCTAAGCTTTTTTAAGCTTAATTATCTCTAGTATCACCATTAATATATTGAGTCAAATAAGTAAGCTTGATATGGTATACATAAAAGTGGCAAAAACTTCCAAATGCCTATTTCTCTAGAAAACGAGGATGTTCATTAAAGAAAAATCCTCTTAAATGAGGAGAATATCATAATAGATCGGTTTTTTGATGAAAATCAAGCTTGCTTCTGCATTTCCTTATAAAAGTGGAAAAAACTTCCAAATGTCTATTTCTATAGAAAATTAAGGTGTTCATTAAAGAGCAATCATCTTAAACGAGAGAACATTTTAATTAAGGTAGTATTTTAATGAAAATTAGCTCCTCTTCTGGAATTTCTTATAAGAGTAGCAAAAACTTCCATAAAACCCATTTTGTTCAGCAAAAGAGCTCCGTTGATATCAATGGAGCATTTTGCAAAACTTTTTTATTCAGAAAAAAAACGCTGTTGTTCAGAAAAAAAGCAAAACCCACTTTGTTCAGAAAAAGAGCTCCGTTGATATAAATAGAACATTTTGCAAAACTTTTTCATTCAGAAAAAAACGCTGCTGTTTAGAAAAAAAGCAAAACCCACTTTGTTCAGAAAAAGAGCTCCGTTGATATCAATAGATCATTTTGCAAAACTTTTTTATTCAGAAAAAAAACGCTGTTGTTCAGAAAAAAAGTAAAACCCATTTTGTTCAGAAAAAGAGCTCCGTTGATATAAATAGAACATTTTGCAAAACTTTTTTATTCAGAAAAAAAACAATTTACTCCTTAAAAATAGGGTGTAACGATAACACTTTATTAGAGTTTGGTACTTCTTAAATATTACAATTTATTAATAATCAATGATTTAAACATTCAAAAAACAACTGTTTTGTCACTTTACCAAAGTCGCGCCAATGATTTTTCAACCTTTTAATCAAACTTTGCCATCAGTATGAACAAAGAAGGTTAGAGAGTGCATCCTTCTTTTTAAAAAAACCTAAAAAAATGTGCTAATCATAAACTGTTTAAAAAAGAAAAATGAAGAAAAAGAGAAAGAAAAAACAAACACTTTACATTTTTGATCGGCAAAAATTAAAACTAGCTATAAAACAAAAAAACAGAGAACAGACCGAATATAAGCGTGAGATAAAAAAAGGGAAACTTTTAACGCTCTATAGTCTCTTTGAAAACTATCAAAATTTATTAAATGAAAAAACTACTGAGTATAGGTATGAGTACCCTAATGTTCGTAATGACATTTCCAAAGTCGACATTGGTTCAGATACTATGCCAATGCTTTTTATTCATGCTCGCAAAATAGCTTGGGAGACTGGACATGATATAAAAACTATTAAAAATCATATTCGTCAGCTCAGACATAAATCAAATGAATTAATCACCATTGTTGATGTTCATTCAGGTTCTAGCTTCGGAGTAAAAATTCCATATCACTATTTCATCAAAGTTTTAAAATTTAAAAGTAACGGATCATTCCAACGAAACTATCAGTAAATTACTTAAATGTAATTTACTTTAATTATATTCGTATTTGAATAATTAATAGGATTCTTTAAAGAATGAAAGAGGACACATCTTTATCCAAAGAGCAAATCATACAGGCTTGCGTAGAAAAACGCTTTAAAACGCTTCATTTGCCTTTTGTGACCAATAGACAATTACATCATTGGAAAGCGACAGGACTTTTAAATGAACATCGTGAATTGGCTTCTAGTGGAAAAAAGAATGAGTTTGATTTTTTTGAAGTCGTATGGATTCGCTGTATTGTCTTAATGCGATCTTTTGGTATTGATAATTTGCTTATCGCGAAAGTGAATAAGGATATTACTGGCAAGGATCAAGATAGTAAAGACACATTATTATCCATATTTCAAAACAAGATAGCCGAAGCATTATTTAGGAAGCAAGGTAGCTTTCTACTTGTTTCAGAACAAGGGGATGGAAGGCTTCTTTCTAAAGAAATGTATTCAAAAGCTATTAAGGATTCTTTGATAAGACATCATTTGAGTTTAGACATAGCGCCATTAATCAAAGAAATACTTTTGTTATTGGATTTTGACATTCATATTCAAAGAATCACAAACTATTATTTAGATAAGGAATAGAAGTAATGCAGGAAAGGAAAAACTTTCACTGCAAGTATGGACAGAAGAACAAGATTACATTCATGTTTCTTCAACTTACTCTCTTATTCAATGTCTACAGAAAATACAAATACTGAGATATTAAAAGTCATCAGTATTGAAGAATTAAAGCAATGCGAAGGTCTTGACCATCTAACCGATGAACAAGCCTTAGAAATTATAGAAACATTAAAGCAATTAGCTTTAGTTATCTATCAAACATTAAAATGATCATGAACGACTTACAAGACTTTGTTTCCTTTGCAAAACGAAACACTAAGAAAATAGCTAGAAATAATAAGGCGGTTATCTATACTCGTGTTTCTGATTTTAAGCAAAAGGACAATACAAGTCTTGAAAGTCAAAAATTACTTTGTGAGGAATTTGCCTTAAAAAATAACTATGAAGTTTGTAAGTACTTTGGAGGTACACATGAAAGTGCCAAAACAGATGAGCGAAAAGCCTATAAAGAAATGCTTACTTATGTAAAGCAAAAGAAAATCACCAATATCATCGTGTATAGTTTAGATAGATATTCCAGAACAGGAGGTCTTGCTATCGCGACAGTAGAAGCGTTAAAAAAGAAAGGGATCAGAGTACTTTCTTTAACTCAAAATATAGATAGCGATACTCCTACAGGAACATTCATGCAAAACTTTCATTTGCTTTATAGTCGTTACGATAATGACATTCGTAGCGAAAATACCAAAAAGGGAATGCGTCATCGTATAATGACAGGTTATTGGATGGGAACAGCACCGATAGGTTTTAAAAACAGTAGAAACGATCAAAATATTCCTATTATCGTACAAGATGATAAAGCCCCATTTATTAAGAAAGCCTTTCATTGGAAAGCCAATGAAGGACTCACAAATGTTGAAATTGTAGAAAGGTTAAAACTTTCAGGATTGACTGTCTACAAACAACTTTTATCTAATATTTTTAGAAACCCTGTTTATTGTGGATTAATTACGAATAGTCTTATCGAAGGAAAAGTGGTCAAGGGAAATCATAAACCTATTGTATCACAAGCACTTTTCTTAAAAGTAAATGGTATTAACAGAAAAAAGAGCGCTCACAATGTCAAGAATGAAAATCTTCCTTTAAAAACCTTTATGACGTGCGCTTCTTGTAAAAGTCCGTTAACAGGCTTTATTGTTAAAGCCAAAGGGATTTATTACTACAAATGTAAAACGATTGGATGCTCTTGTAATCGTAATGCAGAAGTATTACACACCTATTTCAAAGAACTTCTTACCAGATATCAAATTGACAAGCGTTTTTTAAAACCTCTAAAAATACAATTAAAATACACTTTGGAATATTCTAATAAGAGCAACAAAGAGCAAGTACCACTTTTAAAAGGTAAATTAAAGGAAGTGTCTGAAAAGATAGAGAAAATACAAGAACGATATGTGATAGGAGAAATAGAAGCTGATTTGTATAAAAAATTCAAAGACAAGTTCTCCCAAGAAAAAGAGGAGATAGAAGCAGAAATCAAAAAAAGTGGATCATGGAGTTCAAACCTTGAAAAATATATTGAAAGCGCTTTGAAACTACTCTCTAACTTGCATAAAATATGGGAGTTAAGTGATTACACGGCAAAGCAAAAATTCCAGAAATTACTGTTCCCAAACGGAATCGAGTATCATCGTCAAAACGATAGAGTTCAAACTTTTCAAACAAATGCTATTTTAGAATTAATTCACAAGATATCAATCAATTGTACCCATAAAAAAAGCGGACAATTGTTATCTAATCAACAATTGTCCGCAGTGGTGACCTCGAAGGGATTCGAACCCCCAACCCTCAGAGCCGAAATCTGATGCGCTATTCAGTTGCGCCACGAGGCCATTTCATCCCCGCGAAGGCAGGAATCTATCATCTAATATCTAACTTAATTTTTCTTTTACAACCTTAGCAACCGTACTCCCATCTGCTTTTCCAGCTACTTTTGCATTTACTTGTCCCATCACTTTCCCCATATCTTTCATCCCTTGAGCACCCGTTTCCGCAATGACCTGATCAACAATAGCTGCAATAGCATCTTCATCCATTTGTTGTGGAAGAAATTGTGCAATTACCGCTGCTTGTGCTAATTCAGGTTCTGCAAGATCTGTACGATTTTGTTCTGTGAAGATTTTTGCGCTGTCTTTGCGCTGTTTTACAAGCTTCTGTAATAATTTGAGTTCCTGCGCTTCTGTTAATTCTTCTTTAGCACCACTTTCTGTTTGCGCTAGTAATATAGCTGATTTTACAGCACGCAAAGAGGTTAACGCATTTTGATCTTTTGCCTTCATCGCTTCTTTAAGGGCTTTCATTATAGCAGTTTGTAAACTCATGGTGTTTTTGCTTTCACACTTTCTTACCAATTGGCAAGAAAGCATATTCATCTTTTATTCTTCTTATTAGGATTGCGAAGATAAAAAAGAAACCTGAAAGCGATGATATAAAGGACAGGTTTCCGTGACAAAATTATCTATTGTCTTCTTTATAGAATGATTCATCGTACGCTTTCGCGAAAGCGGACCTAGGTTACACCTAATTAATGTGGGTAATGAAAATTTAAAACAGATACTATAAGTTGGTTAGATGCATTAAACCGATGTGTTGGTACAAGACGTCATATCAACATATAAATACGCAGACAGGCGTTTGCAGAAAAGCCTTTAAGAGAGTACGCAATCACTTTAAAAATCAAGAATTATGAAAAAACTTGAAAGTTTAGAAAACAGCAAATTCAAGTCTAAGGAGCTTAAGAATCCTGGACATTTTGTAGGAGCGACTAGTGAAGCTGATGGATCTACATCTGCCTACACTACCTACAGATCTGCTCAAACTAACTGTCCTCCACATCCACCTATGACCGATTCATGGACGGATAAGAGGTATGATTATGATCAGGTACCTTATGAAGAGGTGTCTATGTAGTAGAAATGTAATATCCATTTCAGGAAGGAGTAATATGCATTACTCCTTCCTTTTTTAAAATATCAAACAATGATTTTAATTAAATCAAACGAACAGGATTACTCTACAACACAAGTTATAAAATGGTTGCAGTATTTAGAAAAACCCTACCTACGTATTAATGATACAACTCCTATAAATAACATCACTACAGATGGGGATGATATCACTATTACTACTCCAACGGTATCTTTTAATACAAAAGATATTAAGCGCTATTGGTACAGACGAGGTGCATGGGCATCTACACAACGAGGGGTTTTAGGTTCTATAAAAGAGCGATGGTTGTATCTCTATCTTAAATATTTTACCAAAGAAGCAGAGAAAGATATTGTAGAACTTATAGAAAGTCAGTTAGAAGGAAATGCTTTAAACACCTTCTTAAATTCTTCAAACATAAATAAAGTAAAAGTTCTTAAAAGTTGTAGAGTATTAGATATTGACGTGCCTGAAACCATTTTAACAAATACGAGAGTAGGTGTTTCTACATTTATACAGGCGCACGGAGATGTGATCACAAAAGCGGTAAATAATATAGACCCTAATATAAAAGGAGAATGCTTTGTTGATGTGACCACCAAACGAATCACACTAGAGAATGTTGAAGAATTGCCTGAAAAATTTCACATCAGTGTTTTCCAGAAGCTTATAAAAAAGCAGTTTGAAATACGTACTTTTTTCTTAATTGATCGATTTTACTCTATGGCTATTTTTTCTCAAAGTGACGATCAAACAAAAGTAGATTTTAGGAATTATAATTTTAAAAAACCGAATCGCGTAGTTCCTTACGATCTTCCTATGGAGATTGAGAGTAAATTGAGAAAATTACTTGCCGAATACACCTTAAAAAGTGCATCATTAGATCTTATTTATTCGGAAGAAGGAGATTACATTTTCCTAGAGATTAATCCGATAGGACAATATGATATGGTATCTGTTCCTTGTAATTATTATCTGGATCTTGAAATCGCAAAACACTTATAACTATGGAAGAAGAAGATAAAATCATAGACGCATTTAAAGCAAAAATGAAAGAAGAACCAGAACTCTTTGAAGCCATATTCTTCTTATCAGAATTTAGCGTAAAAAAAGCGCTCTTAGAAGACATGGGACATCTAAAGATGATTCCATTAAAAAAATATGATACAGAAAATTTTCCGGTAGACTCAAAATATTCAAAATCAATTTCAAGATGTTTCAAATAAATAAAAATAACCAATCAAAATATGTATGCCTTTTTGCTTCTTGTTTAATTACCAAAGGAGAAAACCGAGCATTACTCTCTGACACACAAAGAGGAACCTTTGAGCTTATTCCTAATGATATGGTTACCTTTCTTGAACACGCACAACATCTTAGCCTTCACAGTATTTTTACAATGTATGGTGATGATAATAAAGATATTCTTGAATCTTATTTAGATTTTCTATTACAAGATGAATATGTTTTTCTTACCGATGAAGAAACCAAAAATCATTTTTCTCCTTTAAAAAAACAGTGGAAATCACCACATATCATTGCAAATGCTATTATTGATATTTCTTCATATAACACTACAGCTGTATATTATAATGATATTGTACAACAACTGGATACACTGCGTTGTCAAGCATTACAAATTAGAGCTTATAGTGTATTAACGATAGATGAAATTACACATCTCATTGCATCTGCAAAAGATACATGTATAGAGTCTGTAGAATTATATACTACCTATTCTGAGTTACTAACGCCACAAGTACTCAACACCTTATTATTTGAATACACAAAAGTTGCAACAATTATTATCCATAGTGCTCCTTATGCAAATGATATCGAAGTTGTTAAAGGATTATCTACCATACATTTTACCGAAGAGGTTCTTGTGGGTGAACAATGTTGTGGTGTTGTTTCTAAAAAATATTTTAACCCAAATAAAGATATGTTTATGGAATCTCAATTTCATAATACGTGTTTGAATCGTAAGATCTCTGTAGATAAAGACGGTTTTATAAAGAATTGTCCTTCTATGAGAAACCACTACGGGCATTGTTCTCAACATACATTGGAAGAAGTGATTGATAATGAAAAGTTTAAGGTACTTGGAAATATTACAAAAGATCAAATAAGCGTTTGTAAAACCTGTGAATTTAGACATGTGTGCACAGATTGCAGAGCATACACAGAAGACCCATCAGATAGCTACTCAAAACCTTTAAAATGTGGGTACAGCCCTGTAACAAATGAATGGGAAGAATGGAGTGACAATCCGCTTAAACAAACCGCCATCATTCACTATGAATTACACCAACTCATAAAAGCATAAAATAGTGTGAAGCAATTTCCTTTTTATAAGCAAGCAGATTTTAAGGATTGCGGTCCCACCTGTTTAAAAATCATAGCAAAGCATTATGACAAGGTTATTCCTATCCAAAAATTAAGAACGTTAAGCGAAACTACCCGAGCAGGAAGTCACTTGATAGGTATAAGCGAAGCGGCAGAAAAAATAGGTTTCAGAACACTTGGTGTAAAAATAACCTTAGAAGACTTAAGAGATGCGCCGTTGCCTTGTATTCTTCATTGGAATAAAAATCACTATGTTGTATTATATAAAATCAAAAAGAACACGTTTTACATATCTGATCCCGCACATGGCTTATTAAAGTATAACAAAAAGGACTTTTTAAAGTCTTGGCTAGGGCTTAATGTCCCAGAAGATGCAGAAGAAGGAATTACGTTACTTATAGAACTTACACCTAGACTTTTTGAAAATGAATATGAAGACAAAGAAAAAAAAATAGGACTCTCTTTTATTTTAAGGTATCTAACACGTTACAAATCTTTTCTCTGGCAACTTATCCTAGGACTTGTAGGCGCTAGTATATTGCAATTTATTTTTCCATTTCTAACGCAGAGTATTGTAGATATAGGAATTAAAAATTCAGATATTCACTTTATCTATTTGATCCTCTTTGCTCAACTAGCACTTTTTTTAGGAAGAACAGCTATTGAAATTGTACGAAGTTGGATATTATTACATCTGAGTACACGAATAAATATTTCTTTGATTTCAGATTTCTTCATCAAGCTTATGAAGCTCCCTATTGCCTTTTTTGATGTTAGAATGACTGGAGATATCCTACAACGGATAGGAGATCATAGTCGTATAGAACGTATCCTGACCACCTCATCACTAAACGTATTATTCTCTGTACTTAATCTTTTTGTATTCAGTATTGTACTTGCCTACTACAACGTAAAGATTTTTACTGTTTTTATCTTAGGAAGTATATTATATTTTTTATGGATCACATTATTCCTCAAAAGACGCGCCGATCTGGATTACAAACAATTTTCGCAGGTAAGCCAGGAACAAAGTAAGGTCATAGAACTTATTAATGGCATGCAAGAGATTAAATTACATAACGCAGAAAAGCAGAAACGCTGGGGGTGGGAATTTATGCAAGCACGCCTGTTCAAATTATCTATCGAAGGTTTAGTATTGGAGCAATACCAAAATGTGGGTTCTGGTTTCATCAACGAACTTAAAAATATTTTAATTACCGTCTTATCAGCGACGTTAGTTATAGATGGCGAAATCACCATTGGAGTTATGCTTGCCATTTCATACATCGTAGGACAACTCAACTCTCCTATTAGTCAACTTATTTCGTTTGTAAGAGAAATTCAAGATGCAAAAATTGCCTTAGACCGTCTCTCTGAAATTCACGGTAAAGATGAGGAAGAAACAGGCACAGAAGAGCAAATTAATACAACTACCTACCCTACCAACTTTGATCTCAAAAATGTTTCTTTTAGATATGTTGGAGCTTCAAAAAATGTATTAGAGAATCTAAACATCTATATCCCTGAAAATAAAGTAACAGCCATAGTAGGTACTAGTGGTAGCGGAAAAACAACATTGATTAAATTACTTCTTAAATTTTATGAGCAACAAGAAGGAACGATAAAAACAGGAAATGTTGATTTAAAAAACATAAGTCCTAGTACTTGGAGAAGTCGTTGTGGTGTTGTGATGCAAGAAGGCTATATTTTTAATGATACTATTGCCAATAATATTGCCGTTGGAGAAGACTTTATAGATAAAGAGAAACTCATTAAAGCAGTTGAAATTGCAAATATAAAAGACTTTATAGAAACCCTTCCGCTATCATATAATACTAAAATAGGGAATGAAGGCGTAGGCATAAGCACAGGTCAGAAACAACGTTTACTCATTGCTAGAGCTGTGTATAAAAATCCTGAATTTATATTCTTTGATGAAGCCACAAGTGCCCTTGACGCTAATAATGAACGAGTGATCATTAAAAATCTTGAAGAGTTTTTTAAAGACAGAACCGTACTTATCGTAGCACATAGATTAAGTACCGTAAAAAGAGCAGATCAAATCATTGTCTTAGATAAAGGGCATATTACAGAAGTAGGAAATCACGATTCCTTAATCGAAAAAAAGGGAGACTATTACCATCTCGTAAAAAACCAGCTAGAACTTGGAAAGTAATGAATAATCCTATAGACAATATTAAACTTAGAAGTGAAGACGTTCAAGCAATTCTTACCAAAGTACCTCATTGGATGATCCGTTGGGGAAGCGGTACTTTCTTATGTATTATCATCCTATTATTAATATTGAGCTGGTTCATATCATATCCAGATATTGTCAATGCCAAAGCCATACTTACTACCGAAATCCCTCCTCAAAAAATCTATGCTCAAAACAGTGGCAAATTAGAAGCATTGCTAGTAAAAGATAATGATACTGTGCTAGAAGGACAGCTCTTAGGCATCATAGAAAACACGGCTGATTACAAAGATATCTACACACTCAAAACCATACTAGACACCATTACTTTTGAGAACAACAACGTCCTATTCCCTATCAACGAACTCCCTATTTTCTTTTTAGGGGATGTAGAAGATGCCTATACAACTTTTGAAAATCAGTATATCCTATATCATTTAAATAAGAAATTACATCCCTATTCGTACGAGGTCATTGCGAATGAAACTTCACTTTCTGAATCAAGAGCTCAGTTACTCAACTTGCAAGAACAGCAAAAACTAAAACAACTAGAACTCACTCTTAAAAGAAATGAGCTTTCGCGAAAAAAAACGCTGTATGAAAAAGGCGTTATTTCTTCTCAGGAATATGATAATGATCAATTAGAGTATTACAGAGTCGAAAGAGAAATGCAAACATTTACCAACACCATTTCTCAAACAAGGGCCTCTATAAGTAATGGCAGAAAGACATCCATTGGCACAAAAATAAATAGAGAAAAAGAAGAAATGTTGATGTATAAAAACGTAGTTCAAGCCTATAATAATCTACAAAAAAGTATCCGTTCTTGGGAACTACAATATGCACTAACTGCTGATATTGTAGGGAAAGTAACGCTTATGAAATATTGGAAAGCAAATCAAAACATCACACAAAATGATTTAGTGTTTACCATCATTCCTACAGAGGATATCCCATATATTGCAAAATTAACCACCCCACCTCAAAACGCAGGTAAAATTAGAGTAGGTCAGAAAATAAATATTAAACTATTTAACTATCCAGATATTGAATATGGCGTATTACAAGGGAATGTCCTTAAAATATCTCAAGTCCCTAATGAAGAAGGAAACTACCTGATAGACGCCAGCGTTCATAAGGATTTAATGACTTCGTATAATAAAAAACTCACATTCACTCAAGAAATGCCCGGAGAAGCGAGCATTATTACAGAAGATCTGAAACTACTAGATCGTTTCTTTTATAATTTCAAAGAAATAACAAAACGCCAGTAACTTCATTCCAAACAATACAAATCCAAAAAAACCTGACAGCTATGATATAACTTTCAGGTTTTTTAGGATTAAGTTGGCTCTTTTTCTAATCTACATTATCATGTAGAAAAGAATTATTACTACGTAACTGTATGTCTTCATTATCATCTGTAGATAAGGTGGTGCGAGATAAATTCCCTTCTTTTCCAGGTGTTTTTTCATCAAGATCAATCCCCATACGTTTATATGCGGGTTGCTTCTCTATTTCTTCAATACGCGATTGATTATGATGAAACTTATAATTAAATTCCTTCATCTTGCGTTTACGCTCTGCTGCGCGATCTACCAGAAGCTTTGAAATAGGGCTGTTCATAGGATCTATTTCATCTTCCTTCATGTCTTCAGATGTTGTCTCTTCTGGCGCTATCGTTTTTTTCTCAAAAACAATGGTTTCTTCTTCTACCTGTAAGTTCTCACTGTCATTTGAAGCTTTTGCCGATGAAAGAGATTCCTCTACTTCCATATAGTCTTCTAGACTATACCGCTTCTCTCCATCTGTAGAAAGTTCTGTAACTGGAATAATCTCTATCGGATCTTTAACTTCTATTTCTGCAAGCTCTTCATTCAATTCAAAAAGAACAGGAGCCTCTGTGACTTCTTCCTTTTTGACCGGCACTTTCTCTTCCTCTTCTTCATACATTGGAAGATCAAAAGACAACATCCCTGTCGTTTCCTCTTCTTTAACAGGAGCTACTTCTTGTATTTTCGCCTCCTCTTGGCGAACGGTGGTATCTATAATTTCAAAATCATCTTCAGAAATCGCAAGTACTTCTTCATATACCACATCAATATCTCGGATAAGATCTGTAGTAGGAATTATTTTAAAATCTGCTGCTTCTTTCTTAACCGCTATCGGAGGTTTTTCTTCAAAATCATTCAAATCCAATGTATGAACTATCTTTTTTGGCACTACCGGTTTTTCAACAACAGGAGGTGCTTCCTTAATAATAGCTTTTGGCATTAAATCCTGTTGTGCTTTTTGCTCTTCTTCTAGTGTATGAATGATTTTTTTAGACTCTACATTAACAATATCATCTTGTTGCTCTACATTAAATCCTGTAGCAATAATAGTCACAGAAATCGCGTCACCAAGAGACTCATCTTCACCAACACCCATGATAATATTTGCACTATTACCAGCTTCTGCTTGGATATGATCATTAATTTCTCCTATCTCATCAATCGTAATTTCATCACCTCCAGATACGATAAGAAGTAATACATTCTTAGCTCCCTTAATCTTATTATCATTCAATAACGGAGAGTCCAATGCTTTTGTAATTGCTTCAAAGGCACGGTTTGTACCACTTGCTGTAGAACTTCCCATGATGGCAGTTCCACTATTACTTAATACGGTTTTTGCATCCCGAAGGTCAATATTTTGTGTATAGTGATGTGTAATTACTTCGGCTATCCCACGAGAAGCGGTAGCAAGTACTTCATCGGCTTTACTGAATCCTGCTTTAAACCCGAGGTTTCCATACACCTCTCTTAACTTGTTATTATTGATAACAATCAGAGAATCTACCTGAGCTCGCAAACGATCTACACCTTGTTGTGCTTGTTCATTACGCATTTTACCTTCAAATTGGAAAGGAATAGTCACAATCCCTACGACCAGGACGTCCATTTCTCTTGCCATTTTTGCAATCACAGGTGCAGCTCCTGTACCAGTACCACCACCCATACCAGCAGTGATAAAAATCATTTTGGTATTGGTGCCAAGCATTTCCTTGATATCTTGCGCACTTTCAATGGCGGCTTGTTCTCCCACTTCAGGATTTGCTCCTGCGCCTAGTCCTTCTGTCAGCCCTACTCCCAATTGTATTTTAATAGGTACTGTACTGTTTTCTAATGCCTGTGCATCTGTATTGCAAATCACAAAATCCACCCCTTTGATTCCTTGCTGGAACATGTGATTAATTGCATTACTACCTCCTCCACCTACACCAATAACTTTTATCACGTTACTTTGGTTTTTAGGTAGATCAAATGTAATTCCATCAAATTCTGTCGTACTCATATTTTTGATTTTAGCCCCTTTTATTACTTTTCTGTTTCTGTGTCCGCTTTCGTACTTCGACTCTTGCTTAGCATCAACTTCTGTTTCTGCGTCCGCTTTCGCGAAAGCGTATATTTCTTTAATTATTTTACGTAACCTGTATTCTTCTGTAGTTCCTAACTACTCTGCATTATCCAAAAAATCTTTAAATTTTTCTGCCCAACGATCAAAAATGCTCTTCTTTGGCGCCGATGGAGTCTTCACTGTTGTCTCTCTAGGAGCAGCATCTCCATCCTCTATTCCTACATCTTCCTGAATATTTTCTAGTACTTCTTTCTCTTCACTGTTAAATAATCCTTGCTCAAGACTATTCATCACCAGTCCTACAGCGGTTGCAAACATAGGACTTGTGGTCTCAGAATCACTATCGCCTGCAAGGTGTTCATTCGGATATCCTATACGGGTATCCATCCCTGTAATATATTCTACCAATTGTTTGAGGTGTTTTAATTGAGAACCTCCTCCTGTCAAAACAATACCCGCAATCAGTTTTTTCTTTTGCTCCTCGTGACCATAATTTTTTATCTCTAAATATACTTGCTCAATAATTTCTACAACTCTTGCATGTATGATTTTAGATAAGTTTTTTAATGTAATCTCTTTTGGATCACGACCTCTAAGTCCTGGAATAGAAACAATCTCATTGTCTTTATTTTCTCCTGGCCACGCAGATCCAAACTTTATCTTCAAAAGCTCTGCTTGCTTTTCTATAATAGAGCATCCTTCTTTGATATCTTCTGTAATCACATTTCCTCCAAAAGGGATCACAGCCGTATGGCGTATAATGCCATCTTTAAAAATGGCGAGGTCTGTGGTACCACCTCCTATATCAATAAGTGCTACGCCAGCTTCTTTTTCTTCCTGACTTAATACCGCATCTGCAGACGCCAATGGCTCTAGTGTGATTCTATCTAAATTTAATCCTGCACTCTTTACACAACGCCCTATATTTCTAATGGATGCCACTTGCCCCACAACTACGTGAAAATTAGCTTCTACTCGTCCACCATACATCCCTATAGGTTCTTTAATCTCACTTTGCCCGTCTACTTTATATTCTTGTGGTAAGACGTGAATAATCTCCTCTCCTGGGAGCATTACCAATTTATGTACTTGATTACACAAGGCATCTATATCTGTGCTATCTATCACAGCATCTGCATTGGATCGTGTGATGTAATCACTGTGTTGCAAACTGCGTATATGTTGTCCTGCAATCCCTACAACAACATCTTTAATTTTGATCCCTGATACATTCTCTGCTTCTTGAACAGCTTGTTGTACAGATTGAATCGTTTGGGTAATATTATTGACAACCCCGCGATGTACGCCTAGACTTTTAGACTTCCCAATCCCTAGAATCTCAACTTTATTATATTCATTGTAACGACCTATCATAGCTACAATCTTAGTTGTACCTATATCTAGTCCTACTGCGATATTTTGCTGTTCCATAGTATTATCGTTTTGAGTTCTCACTATATTAAGTGGATACTCATGACTCCTTATCCTCTTTTGCAAACCACTTGATCAGTATACTTAAGATTAATAAGTTGATACGTATCCAATGTTTTGTCCTTTTGTGCTTTCTGGTAGAAAGCTTTATAATTTGTAAGCTTATGTTCTAAGCTTATTACCTCTCCTATCAAAATTTCATAATCCAATTTTCTAGGAATAAGGATATACTGATTCCCTCTTTGTTTATGAACGCCAATAATATGTTTATTCAAAAACACATCATTTTTTATATATAAGATTAATTGTGTTACTGTAGGGATGTCTTTTTTTTCAATCCCATTTACAATAGGTACTCTTGCCGAAAAATTCTTGGAGAGTGGCATTTCTTCTCCATCTTGATCTATATAAAATGACGTAGTACCATTCACACGAGCAATAGGCTTTCGCTGCTCAATAGCGACTCCCACTGTTCCTGCCATGGTTACATAAACATCTGCATTTTTGATAGTTGGATGCGATGTAACTCGCATCTCCATCTCATTCAAAGCTAATTTTTCTTTAGGCATACCCGTAACCTTGCCTTTACTTTGTATTAACAATTTATCAACGGTTTCTCTGGTTACAAAAGGAGTGCTTTCATCATCAAACTGAATAGCCACTTTATCGACCAATCTCACACTATTACGCTGTGATGCAAAGGCATATAAAAACACTGTCACCAACAGTAATCCAAAAAACCGTATGTAATTCCAGTTAATACGCATCTTTTAAAAATTGAGTTACTTTTTCTATTTCTACACCTATATCTCCAGCCCCCATCATTACCACCACCTTTTGGGGCGCTTTTTTTATGTTTGCAGCTAAAGCATCCTTTGTTATTAATCGTTTTTTATCGAGTTTTATTTTTTCTAACAACGCTTCACTTGTCACTCCTTGAATAGCTACTTCTCTTGCAGGATATATATCCAGTAAAAAGACTTCATCAAATTGTGAAAGTTGCATTGCAAAATCATCCATAAAATCTTGTGTTCTACTATACAAATGCGGCTGAAAAACTGCTAAAACGGGTGTATCCGGATACATTTCTGTAACACTTTGATATACCGCAGCGATTTCTGTAGGATGGTGTGCGTAATCATCTATAAGCACACGATCTTCTGTTTTTATACGATATGTAAAACGTCTATTCACACCAGAATAGCTTAATAAAGCTTTGGGAAGCAAGCTGGTCGGGGAACCATAAAGCATCGCCATACCCAAAGCTGTTATTGCATTAGACAAATTGTGTCTGCCAGGCAGGTTAAATTGCATTTGAGAAATCACCCCATCAGGGTGTTTAAAATCAAAATGGTACACACCATTTTCTACCGTTATATGCTGTGCGCTATATAAAGCATCATCTTCTATTCCTACCGTAAGCCCTTCTAAGGGTAATCCATTTTTGATAAATAAATTTTCTTTCGGAACAAGATTGCCAAATTCTTTAAATGTATTTTCTAGCGTAGTTGCATCTCCGTAAATATCCAAATGATCTGCATCCATCGAGGTGATACAACCGATATTTGGTTTCAGTTGTAAAAACGAACGATCAAATTCATCTGCCTCCACCACAATTACCTCATTTCCTTTTTGAATCAGATTGCTATTATAATTATTGGTGATTCCACCTATAAAAGCCGTCACTTTCGCACCCGTTTCTGCAAGTAAATGTCCTAAGATACTAGAGGTGGTTGTTTTTCCATGAGTACCTGCTACTGCCAGACTGTAATGTGCATTTGCGATCATACCAAGTACTTCGGCTCTTTTTTTAATGGTATATCCGCTTTCGCGAAAGCGTACCAATTCTCCAAAATCTTTGGTAACCGCAGGCGTATATACAACGAGCGTATCTGCAGGTTTAAAATTTGCATCTACCCGATCTCCCAGATCTTCAAAATGAACAGCAATCCCAGCCTTTTCAAGAGAACGGGTGACATCACTAGGCGTTTTGTCATAGCCCGAAACATGTTTTCCACTTTTGTGAAAATAGAATGCCAACGCACTCATCCCGATCCCTCCGATCCCGATGAAATAAAAATGCTGTATGTCTTTTAATGCGTTCATATATTTCTTTTCATTTCCGCGAAGGCGGAAATCTCATGCTATTCACTAGCTTTTGTATAGTTTATTAAATCCATATCGTTTTGGTCATAAAGCGTTACATCTCCTTTGTCACTTAACTCATAATACCAACCAAAAGGTTCTTTCTCTATGCTATAGATTTTTGGATTTGTCACCGATTGTATAAGTTTTTGAAGTCGGCTGCCTGATTTCTTATAAATAGCAGCGTCAGACATCTTTACAAACTCAAAAGTTCGATCACTTTTTTCATCTTTACTAGTTTCTATATACCAACTTCCTAAGATCTTTTCCTCTCTAAGCTGTCGTAGCTTTTTCTCATATTTTAACGCCACTTCTAATTGAGAAATCACAAATCCCCCCGTTGATTTATTGAGTCTCTCAACTAAATATGGATATCTTTCTTCTTGCTCAAAAACTGAATAATCATACAATACACCTACAATACTTTCCAATGGATAAGAAGGATAGCCTATTTGATCTACAACCCCTCCCATCTCTGCACATTTTACAATGACTGGCCAATAGGCAAGATTTGCATCCTTATTGTAATTATGACTTAACGTAAATACAGGGACAGGACCTTTCTGTAAATATGATTCTTTTCCTGGCACTTCAAAAAGAAGTGCTACACGAATCATATTACTTATAGAAATTGAATCATAAGTCGCTATATTGGTTTCATTTAATAAAACCTCTTGATCTATTCTTTCTAATTCTTTCCAATATGCATCAACTTCTTCTTGTGTTTTCAAGGTTGAGATTTCTTTACCATATCGATCAGCAAGACTAGGCGTACAACCCGCTAATGCTGTAAAACCCATCAAGAACAATATGTTATAGACTAATCTCATTCTCTATTTTCTACTTTTTATCTCACACTCTATTCGGCAACAACTTCTCCACTTCATCTACAATATGCTTGGTGGCATCGGGTAAGGCTAGTGTCTTAATAGTAGCACCTAATGCGTCTCTTCGCTCTTTATCTTGAATCAAACTTTCTAATTCAGTTTGAAACTTTTGATCTAATTCGCTCTGACGAATCAATACGGCTGCATTTTCTGAGGTAATCGCCAGTGCGTTTTTAGTTTGATGATCTTCGGCAACATTGGGCGACGGAATAAACACCGTGGCTTTCCCAACGATACATAGTTCAGAAACCGATCCTGCACCTGCTCTTGAAATGATAATATCTGCCGCAGCATACGCCAGATCCATCTGGTTGATATATGCCATTACTTTGACGTCCTCAGATGCTAAGTGTTTGTATTGCTCGTAGTATAACTTCCCTGTTTGCCAGAGCACTTGAATGTGATGCTTTGCAAAAAAATCAAGTTGTTTACTTACCAATTCATTAATTGCTCTAGCACCGAGACTTCCTCCAATAATCAAGATCACTTTTTTATCTGAAGACAATTGATATGTTGATAAAGCTTCTTCGCGCTTGTTTGCAATCGTTAATAAGTCTTTACGAACAGGATTTCCTGTTTTTATGATTTTTTCTTTTGGAAAGAAACGATCCATGGCATCATAGGCAACACAGATTTTCTGTACGCTTTTTGATAATAATTTATTGGTAATCCCTGCATACGAATTCTGTTCTTGAATCAACGCTGGAATTTTTCTACTGGTTGCTTTTTTTAGTAACGGACCACTCGCAAACCCTCCTGTTCCAATCACCACATCTGGCTGGAAACGCTTGAGAATTTGATTTGATTTCGTCAAGCTACTTAACAGTTTAAGAGGAAATTTAAGATTCTCTGGAGACAATGAACGCTGGATTCCAGAAATCCAAAGCCCTTCTATATCAAATCCTGCTTGTGGTACCTTTTCCATTTCCATACGATCTTTGGCACCTACAAAAAGAAACTCCGTATCTGGGTATCTTTTTTGAATTTCGCGCGCAATTGCAATGGCAGGATAAATATGTCCTCCTGTCCCACCGCCGGATAATATGACTTTATAAGGTCTCACTTAATATATCTAATGGATTTAATTCTTCTTCTTTTTCTGTGTTTACTTCCTGTACTTGATCACGTTTTGCACTCACGCTTAATACAATTCCTATAGCGAGACACGTCATCCATATTGAAGTTCCTCCACTACTGACTAAGGGAAGCGTTTGTCCAGTTACTGGAAATAATTCTACAGCAACTGCCATGTTAATAAGTGCTTGAAATACAATAGGCATTCCCACGCCTATCACTAATAGTTTTGCAAATATGGTTTCGGCTTTGTGCGCGATGACGGTGATCCTAAATAGTAGCAACAGATATAATAACATTAAAAACAAAGCGCCTATAAGACCAAATTCCTCCACAATAATTGCATATATAAAATCTGATGATGATTGTGGTAAGAAGTTTTTCTGTACGCTTTTACCAGGTCCAAGTCCAATAATCTGACCTGAGGCAATAGCTATTTTTGCTTTCTCAATTTGATAATCGGCATCGGCGTCTACTTCATCACTTGCAAAATTCTCCACTCTGCTGATCCATGTATCGACTCTATTTGGGAATACGCCTGGAAAGGCTTTTGCTATAAGCACAAAAAACAGGAGTGCTACAATTCCTGTAGCAATGATAATTCCTAAATATTTTAAAGGATATCCACCTAAAAACACTAGTGTAACAATCATTAAAAACATAATGGCGGTGGTCGAAAAGTTGGCTGGTAAAATCAATGCGAGTACAACACCCACAGGAAGCCATAATGGAACCAGCGTTTCTTTAAAAGTCACCGCTTTATCTTTGATTCTAGAAAGATACCTTGCCACATATACCATAAGCACTACAGCAGCAAGGGTCGAGGTTTGAAAACCAACACCCATAAATGGAATCTTAATCCATCTCGCTGCATTGGCGCCAGAAACAGTTGTTCCTTGAGCTAATGTTACAATTAATAATAAAATAACTAACGGTAAAAAGATGACTGAAAGCCCTTTAAAATAATGATAGGGTATTTTATGCACTCCATAAAGCATGGCAAAACCAAGTACAAGATGCATCCCATGTTTAATAAGGAATCGTATGGTATTTCCATCACCCCGTATGTAAGCAAGATTACTTGCAGCACTATACACTGGCAAAAAAGAAAACAAGGCAAGTAGAGCGACAATAGCCCAGATGGCTTTATCCCCTTTTAATCCTGCGAATATTTTTTTTGCGTTAGACATATCTTCTATTACATTTCCGCGTTCGCGGAAATCTCATTATTTATAACTTATTTAATCGTTACGGTATTTTCTTTACTCTATATTCTTTACTCTAGTTATCAAAACACTTTGACAGGCTTAGTTTGATCATTTTTTGCTTTCGCCAACCTGCCTACCGGTAGACAGGAGCGAAAAAACTAGCTACAGATTACGAACGGCATTTTTAAACTGACGTCCTCTATCTTCATAATTTTCAAACAAATCAAAACTTGCACATGCTGGTGACAACAACACATTATCTCCTTTTTCTGCCACCTTATAAGCGATTTTAACAGCTTCGGTCATGGATTGTGTTTCTACAATGATATCTACCATATTTCCAAAATGACTCATAAGCTTTGCGTTGTCTACACCTAAGCAAATAATTGCTTTTACCTTTTCATTTATCAAAGGATATAAATCCCGATAATCGTTTCCTTTATCCACGCCGCCAACAATCCAGACCGTAGGTGACGTCATACTATCAAGGGCATAAAATGTAGCATTTACATTGGTTGCCTTACTATCATTAATGTACCTCACATTCCCAATTTTTAGGACTTGTTCTAAGCGGTGTTCTACGCCTTGAAAACCTTCTAAACTTTCACGTATAGTGGCTTTTCTGATATTTAAAAGGTTAGCAACAGTAGATGCTGCCATGGCATTTTTGGTATTGTGTTGTCCTTTTAATGCTAATTTTTGGATGGTCATAGTAAAGTGGTTGTTATCTGTATGTATATGTATCTTATTGTCTTCTATATAGGCGCCTTGTTCAAATTTTTGATGCATTGAAAAAGGCATTAATTTTGATTTTACTGGATGCTTTTCTAACCAGTCTGTAATCACAGGATCATCTGCGTCGTAGATGAGATAATCATCTGGGGTTTGATTCATTGCAATTCGAAATTTAGAAGCGATATAGTTATCAAACTCATACTGGTACCGATCTAAATGATCTGGTGTAATATTGGTAATGATCGCTATATGCGGTGCAAAATCTACCACGCCATCTAACTGAAAACTACTGATTTCTAATACATAGATATCTTTAGATTGCTGCGCTACCATTTTTGCAAAACTGTCTCCTATATTTCCTGCAACTCCCACATTTTCTTTTGCTTGCTCAAGGATATACCCAAGTAGCGATGTGGTGGTTGTCTTTCCATTACTCCCCGTAATCCCAATGAGCATTGCATCTGTATATTTCGCTGCAAATTCTATCTCAGAAATCACAGGAATACCATGTGCTACGATGGTTTTTACAATAGGTGCTGTCTCTGGTATTCCAGGGCTTTTCATTACTACCGTTGCTTCTAATATGGAAGCTTCTGAGTGTCCGCTTTCTTCCCAAACAATGTCAAAATCTGTCAGCACTTTTTTATAGGTTTCCTTTATTTTCCCGAAGTCTGAAACTAAGACCTCGTATCCTTTTTGTTTTGCCAGAATCGCTGTGCCTACGCCACTTTCTCCTCCTCCTAATATTGCGATCTTCTTTGTATTCATATCATTTTTTATATGCTTTCGCGAAAGCGTATTTATCTAATTTTTAAGGTAACAATGGTTAGAATCGCGAGTAAAATCCCTACGATCCAAAACCGAGTGACAATCTTACTTTCATGGATTCCTTTTTTCTGGTAATGATGGTGTAATGGGGACATTAAAAAAATACGTTTCCCTGTTCCTGTCTTCTTTCTTGTATATTTAAAATAACTCACTTGCAACATCACAGAAAGTGTTTCCATAAAGAACACTCCACATAGGATAGGAATTAACCACTCTTTACGTGTTGCAATAGCAAGGACTGCGATAATCCCTCCTATGGTAAGACTCCCTGTATCTCCCATAAACACTTGAGCCGGGTAGGTGTTATACCATAAAAAGCCGACCAGTGCTCCTACAAAAGCTGTGATAAAAATTACCATCTCCCCACTGTTAGGGATATACATGACATTGAGATAATCACTAAAAATAATATTACCCGAAACCCATGCAAATATGCCCAAAGTCAATACGGCTATAGCACTTGTTCCTGCTGCGAGTCCGTCAATACCATCGGTTAAGTTGGCGCCATTAGAGACTGCAGTGATGATAAAAATGACGATAGGAATAAAAATAATCCAAGCATATTTTGCCCAGTTTGGATTGATCCAAGTGATTAGTTTTGAATAGTCGAGTTCGTTATTTTTTGCAAATGGAATCGTTGTTTTAAGGCTCTTCTCTTCTTTGGTGAATTTTTCAGCGCTTTGACCTGCTGAAATTTCAATTTGCTCAATACCTTGTTTTTCTACACGCTCTTCTTTAATGGTAATATCAGAATGAAAAAACATCGTTGTTCCTACAATAATCCCAAGACCTACCTGACCGATGACTTTATATTTGCCAGAAAGACCATCTTTATTTTTTTCCATCTTCTTTTTATAGTCATCTATAAAACCGATGACGCCCATCCAAAGCGTGGTCACTATTAATAAGATGATATAGATATTGTCCAATTTTGCAAATAACAATACGGGCAATAGCGTTGCAAAAATGATAATCAAACCACCCATCGTAGGGGTTCCTGCTTTTTCTGCTTGTCCTTCTAACCCTAAGTCACGTATGGTTTCTCCCATTTGTTGACGTTGTAAAAAACGAATGATTCGTTTTCCGTAAATCGTAGAGATGGCTAGTGACATTAATATGGCAACAGCAGCTCTAAACGTGATAAACTGGAACAATCCTGCTCCTGGCAGATTATAAGCTTCATCTAGATATTTGAATAGATAGTACAGCATTATTTTTCCAATTGTTTTAAGGTTTCTTCTACAATTTTATAATCATCAAAATCAAAGCGTTCTCCTTTGATTTCTTGATAGGTCTCATGCCCTTTTCCTGCGATGAGAATAATATCATGAGGATTTGCTAATTGACAAGCCGTTTTAATTGCCTGTTTTCTATCTGCAATGGATAGTGTTTTTTTATAGTTAAGTGGTTCTACACCTGCTTCTATTTCTTCAATAATCTTAGCAGGATCTTCACTACGAGGGTTATCACTTGTGAAAATAGCTTTGGTACTTAGTGCAGAAGCGATATGTCCCATCTTAGGACGCTTTGATTTATCTCGATCTCCTCCAGCGCCCACGACTGTAATCAATTGTTCGTTTTTAGTTCTGATATCGTTAATGGTTTCCAATACATTTTTTAAGGCGTCAGGTGTATGCGCATAATCTACGATAGCCGTGATATTTCCTTTAGAGATCAGATATTGAAAACGCCCACTCACACTTTCTAACTGACTCAGTAGTTGCAAGTTTTCTATAGGTTCTAAACCGAGTAATTCTCCAGTAGCATATATTGCCAATAAATTATAGGCATTAAAAGACCCAATTAAACGCACCCAAACTTCTTGATCCTTTATTTTAAGCAATAAACCAGAAAGCTCATTTTCTAAAATCTGTGCTTTAAAATCGGCAACGGTTTTTAAGGCATATGTCACTTTTTTTGCTTTGGTGTTTTGAACCATCACAGCACCGTTCTTGTCATCTATATTCACAAGTGCAAAAGCATCTTTGGGCAGTTTGTCAAAAAACTTTTTCTTTACATCTCTATATTCAGCAAATGTTTTGTGATAGTCTAAATGATCATGACTCAGATTGGTAAATATGCCTCCTGCAAATTGTAATCCTTCTGTTCGTTTTTGATGAATTCCGTGAGAACTCACTTCCATAAAGCAATATTCTACCCCAGCAGTATTCATCGTTGCTAGATATTTGTTGATTGTCAGTGAATCTGGTGTTGTGTGTGTTGCTTTAAATTCTTCTCCAGCAATCATCACTTTTACCGTAGAGAGTAAACCTACTTTATATCCTGCTTTTTCAAAAAGTTGATATAACAAAGACGCAATCGTTGTTTTTCCATTCGTTCCCGTGACGCCTACTAATTTTAAATTACGGGATGGATTTTCGTAATAATTAGCCGCCATTACCGCTAGCGCAGAAGCACTATCAGTTACTTTTACATAGGTAACTCCGTTTATGATTTGCTCAGGAATCTCTTCACAAATCACTGCAATCGCTCCTTTTTCTATCGCTTTTACAATATAATCATGACCATCACTTTGAGTGCCTTTAATAGCAATAAACACATCATTTAACTCCACAAGACGAGAGTCAAAATGAAGATTTGTGATAGCGACACCCGTGTTGCCAACAACAGTATCTAAGGGTACTTTATATAATATATCTTTAAGTAAGATCACAGTAATTCTAGTGTAATAGTTTGATTTTTGACTAATTTTTCTCCTGGTTTCAAGGATTGTGTACTCACTTTTCCGCTTCCGCGAAAGCGAACATTCAACCCTACGTTTTCTAATAGAGCAATGGCATCCATACCACTCATTCCCTTTACATTAGGAATGGTTTTAGGATTGCTATTTACCTTTTTGTAATATGCTTCATAATCACTCTCTATAGTCTTCGAATTTTCTTTTGCAAGGATTACCTCATCTACAATCGGAGTATCTTTATAAATCTTCTGTGCAATCTGCTGGAACACGGGAGCTGCTACTATATTTCCGTAGTATCCTATTGATTTTTCTGGTTTGTGAATGACCACAATGCAAGAATACTTAGGCTTGTCTGCTGGAAAATATCCTGCAAATGAAGAGATATATCGATCTGCTTCAATCCAATATTCTACTTGACACGTTCCTGTTTTTCCTGCCATTGAAAAGTCTGGGCTATATATATTTTTTGCCGTACCACGACGCACGGTATTTTCCATCATGGCTTTGACCGCATTTATGGTAGACTGTGATGCAATACGCGGATTGATCACTTCTTTTTCAAAAGTCTCTACCGTGACATCCCATTCTTTTACTTGTTTGATGAATCGAGGTTTTACCATTTCTCCATCATTGGCAATGGCATTATAGAAGGTCAGCGTTTGTAATGGCGTAAGTTCTACTCCGTATCCAAAAGCCATCCACGGTAATGTGGTACCATACCAATTCTTATCTCCTGGGTATGGAAATTTCGGTTCTCCCTCACCTTTAATTTCCAGACCCAACTTTTCATTAAGCCCCATGTTAAAGAGTCGGTCTACAAATCGCTTTGGATTTTTTGCATAGGGTTCATTAATCATTTTCGCGAAAGCGGTATTACTGCTTAACTCAAAAGCCTTCGCAACACTGATCTTCCCATATCCTCCCCATTTGGAATCGACGGCTGTACGGTCGTAAAATTTAATACGTCCATTTTCTGTATCGATGACTTGGCTGGTATCAATCACCTTGTCTTCTAGGGCTGCTACCATTGCCATCAACTTAAAAGTACTTCCAGGTTCATGCGACTCCCCTACGGCATAATTAAGGCGTTCATAATATTTTCCTTCTGATGTACGCCCCAAGTTAGAAATGGCTTTAATCTCACCAGTGGCAGTTTCCATCACCACCACACAACCGTGATCTGCTTTAAATTTTTCCAGACTTGTCAATAAGGCATTATGCGCGATGTCTTGAATATTTACATCGATGGTTGAAATTACATCATACCCATCACGAGGTTCTACGATATTACCTATACCAATAGGTTTCCATTCTCCTTTGGCTATTTTTTGTTTGAGACGGCGTCCTTCTTTTCCCCTTAAGTAGTGTCCATACGCACCTTCAAGACCTACACGGGTGTAATAGCCGCTATCATCTTTACGCTCATACCCAACGGTACGCTCTGCCATTTTATCTAAGGGATGTTCTCTTTCCGTATGTTCTTCTATAATAATACCCCCTTTAAACTGCCCTTTATTAAAGAGTGGTAATGACTTTATCTTTATATAATCACCATAACTAAGGTTGCGAGCCACAAATAGGTATCTATTTTTGGTGGCGCGTGCTTTACGAAGACGTTCTTGGTAATACGACTCTGATTTCCCTAAAAGGCCTGCCAATCCATTACTAAGACCCACTACATATTCATTAAAATCTGTATCTGATGGAGAAACAGCATCCCATCGTATATCATATTTAATCACCGATGTTGCTAGTAAACTTCCGTCTCCTGCATATAGATTTCCACGAGTTGCTGGAATCGTGACCATTTTTTCTGTAGCTGTGGTCGCCATCTCTCTGTATTTGGCTCCTTGAAAAAACTGAATAGCAATTAATTTGTACGTCACGAGAAGGGCGAAGATGAACATACATCCTGCCACAAAATACAATCGGTTTAATATGTTCTTCTCGTTGGTTGCCATGGGAGAACTACTCTTGCTTGGTTTTAACTTTTATTTTTTGAGGCGGTGTGGTCGATGGCTGAATGCCTCGTGGTTCCATCTTACGCGCCACATTACTTTCTATTTTTAGTTTCCAGAGTTTTAAGCGGGCATCTACAGACTCACTTCGCAACTCTTGCACTTTTTCTTTGAGCCTTGCTATTTCATGTACTTTCTCATCTGCACGATGCGAACTCGCAATCATGATGAGCGCTAGCACTGAAAGAAAAATAATCATACGCCAATTTTTAAAAGCCTCTTCATCTACCAGAAACTTTCCTTTGAGTATGTTATTTATTTTGCTCTTCATCTTATTAGATTCGTTCTGCTATACGCAGTTTTGCACTTCGTGCTCTATTGTTTTCTTTTATCTCTTTATGATCAGGAATAATCAGTTTTCCTACTTTCTTAAAAGGCACTTCAAAATTGCCATACACATCTTTTTCTGGTTCTCCTTCAAACAATCCATTTCGGATATACCGTTTTACAAGTCTATCTTCTAGCGAGTGGTACGAAATCAAACTTAATCGACCTCCTGTTTCCAATAGATTCTCTGTTTGTAGCAAGAACTCCTTTAATACTTCTATTTCTTGATTTACCTCAATACGGATTGCTTGGTAAATTTGTGCTAGGATTTTATGCTCTCTATGTTTTGGCAAAAATGGCTGTAAGACCTTTTTAAAATGCTCACTGGTTTTAATACGAGCCTCTTTACGTTCAGCTATGATGGTTTGTGCAATTTTGGGCGCATTGCGTAACTCTCCGTATTGCCAAAAAACTTGTCGTAATGCTTCCTCTTCATATTTATTTACTACATGGTATGCAGAGAGTGAATCATTCTGGTTCATTCGCATATCCAGATCACTTTCAAATCGTGTAGAAAATCCTCTTTCGGCAACATCAAACTGATGGGAAGAAACTCCAAAATCTCCTAAAATACCATCTACTTTTTTTACATTATGAAAGCGTAAAAACCGTTTGATGTATCTAAAATTTTCAGGAATAAGCGTAAACCTATCGTCTGCTATAGCATTTTGCTGAGCGTCTTGATCCTGATCAAAAGCATATAGCCTCCCTTGATCACCAAGTCGATTCAAAATCTCCTTAGCGTGCCCTCCTCCACCAAAAGTTACATCTACGTAAACACCATCTGGTTTTATATTGAGTCCGTCTACCGTCTCATGAAGTAATACAGGGTTATGATACTCCATCTGGCTCATCATTTTGGTCTCCCATTACTTCTTCTGCTAAATCTGCAAAATCTAATGCAGCTTCATCAATCGCTTTTTCATACATATCCTTATCCCATATTTCTAATACGTTGATTGCTGCGTTGACAACAATCTCTTTCTTGGTCTGCGCAAAGGCATGCAAATCTTTTGAAATAAGAATACGCCCTGAACTATCTATTTCCACAAGTTTTACCCCTGCATTGAAACGACGTATAAACTCATCATTCTTTTTATTGAATCTGTTGAGTTTGTTTACTTTTTGTGAAAGTGCATTCCACTCTGCCATAGGATACAGTTCTAAACATTTTTGAAACACAGCACGCTTGAGCACGAAGCCGTCCTGAAGGACAGATGCTAACTGCTTTTTAAATGCTTGAGGCAGCATGAGCCTGCCTTTAGCATCTATTTTACATTCGTATGTTCCAATTAAATTAAGCACTCGTTTTCTAGAAAATCAGGTTTATCAATCAAATATATAAGAAAAAACTGCACATTTTACCACTTTATTGCACTTTGTTGATAAGTTTTACCACTAGAGGGGCTTTATACACAGACTGTTTATAACTATTTGGAGTGAGGCTAAGAATGTTTTCGCGAAAGCGCACCTCTAAAATGTATCAGCCTGAACACGCTCTTTTTTGTAAAAAAACAAGGCAACTTTTTACTTTTGAAGCATTTACAAAATAAAGATTGCAATACGGGGGAAATACTTATATTTGCGATTGGCTTAGGCTTAATCACAACTATGAAGCACGAACTAAAAACCGAAGGCAAATTCACATATTTAGAAGAAGGTGAAGGCACTCCTATTATCATCCTACACGGACTGATGGGGGGCTTGAGTAACTTTGACAAAGTCACTGACTTCTTTTCTGGAAATGGCTATAAAGTCGTTATTCCTGAACTACCTGTGTATTCTATGCCGCTTATAAAAACAGGTGTAAAAAGCTTTGCAAAATATCTCAAAGAATTTATAGACCATAAAAAATACAAAGAGGTTATCTTATTAGGAAACTCTATGGGAGGTCATGTAGGCCTGTACCACAGCAAAGTATATCCAAAAAAAGTAAAAGCACTTGTTATTACTGGAAGTTCTGGTTTATATGAAAGTGCCATGGGTGAAAGTTATCCTAAACGTGGTGATTATGAGTATATTAAAAAGAAAGCGCAAGGTGTTTTTTACAATCCAGAGATTGCAACCAAAGAGATTGTAGACGGCGTATATGATACTGTCAATGATCGAAATAAATTACTAAAAACACTCGCTATTGCAAAAAGTGCTATAAGACATAATATGGCACAAGATCTTCCTGAAATGCATACACCCACTTGTATTATTTGGGGAAAACAAGATAGTGTTACACCACCTGAAGTTGCAGAAGATTTTAATAAACTGCTTCCTGACTCTGATTTATTTTGGATAGACAAATGTGGTCATGCCGCTATGATGGAACAACCAGATGCTTTTAATGAGATCTTATTAAACTGGTTAAAAGATCGCAATTTTTAATATCCCTTTCGTATGCAAGTCAAATCGGCAGAATTTGTAGTAAGCAACTCTGATGCTTCCAAGTGCCCTAACACGATGATTCCTGAATATGCTTTTATAGGAAGGTCTAATGTTGGAAAGTCTTCGTTAATTAATATGCTTACCAATAAAAAAAGTCTTGCAAAAACGTCTGGGCGACCAGGAAAAACCCAACTGATTAATCATTTTTTGATTAATAAAAATTGGCACCTTGTGGATTTGCCTGGGTATGGATATGCACGTGTTTCCAAAAAAGACAAGAAGTACTTTCAGAAATTCATCACTGATTATTTAGAACATCGCGAACAGTTACTTTCTGCTTTTGTGCTCGTAGACTCACGTCACGAACCTCAACCTATCGACACTGAATTTATGGAATACCTTGGAGAACGAGAGATTCCGTTTTCGATCATATTTACAAAAGCTGATAAGCTGAAACCAAAAGCGCTTGAGCGAAATATAGAAGCTTACAAAAAGACCTTGCTAGATGGGGTTTGGTTTGAATTTCCTAACTACTTTGTAAGTAGTGCTTCTAATAACACTGGGAAAGATGAAATCCTCAACTATATAGACATTATAAATGCTAATCTTAAGCAGTAGTATCTAATTGCTTTATAAATCTTTCGATTCTCTGTATTAACATCTCTACCGAAACTATTTCTTGAAAATCTTGAGCTATCATAAAAGGTTGTAAGCCCTGCGCATCAGAAATGAGAATAACAGGAAAGGTGTATTTAGGCAACCACTTTGATTTATATTTTTTAAGAAATTGATCTTTGTAGAGGAATTCCATATCAATAAGATGTGTATCACGAAATTTCTTCCAAGTTCGCTTCTCTGAAAAACGTCCATGAGTTAAACCACACAAATCACACGCATAAGTAGTAGGACTGACTATTTTATGAGCGATGTCTACCCACGTGTTTACCACTCCAGAATTTGCATTGTACACAAAGATGAGTTTTCTCATTTATATAAAATTACTCCTTCTTAAGATTAAGATGTTCTGCAAAATAATCGCAAAAATCTTGCATGGTATCACTCATCTTATCGTTACCCGTAGCTCTTCTAAAGGTGTTTGTCATCCCTACGAGGGTTTGATGAAAAAATACTTGCATCTCATCTACAGGCATATCTTTGGTCCATAGATCTATACTTACTGCTTCTTGATTTTGATGATCCCATAAAGAGAGTAACATAGATTTTGCAGGTTCATTTGCGACGCCTCCATCTCTAGCAGTCCATGCCATTTTTTCTGGCACTCTGTTTTCATCTAACGCTACTTCTATTTTTATATGTGTCTTATGCTCAATTGCCATAATTAAGGTTTATATTTTGCATTATTAAAAATTGTTTCTGCGTCTTGCAGTAACATATTTTGAAGAGAAATCTCATTTTTATTCATATAAGAGGCTACAATCTTATATCCGATATATCTTCCTAGCCTTCCTGGAGTTTCATTATCAAAAGCTAACTGAAACTTAGAAAAAGGAGCAGGATCTATAAATCGTGAGAGTAATTTTTTATCTGTACTATACAAGCTTTTACTTGACACAAAGTACTCCCACATACTTACTTCATTTTCTTCTGCAAACGCATATTCATCTGCGGTGTATGAAAAAACTTCATGGATTGGTTTCTGACTTAACAAGGTTTCCATGAGATACAACTGCTTACCTTCGTAAATCATTTGCGCTAAAAATGTAGCCATTTGTGGTCGGGATACCTTCGCTTTCGCGAAAGCGGACGCCACATCCACATCAATCTGTTCTTTTCTAAAGTTTTTTGATTTATATTTTTGAACCCCATCGTAGAAGTAATGGTCTTCTCCTAAATAGTTATCTAATCCTATAAGCAATAACGTGTCTGCCAACACCACTTTATTTCTGACTTCTGTAATAATCGTAATCACTTTAGGCACTGGAGTTTTAGGAAAATAATACTGTATATGTTTATACAACAACTCTAAATCTTCTTCTATCTGATCGGTATCTTTAAAAGCGACATCCACCTCTGTCTCTAACTCTTTTTGTAATGTATCTGACAGTTTTTCCACCCAAAAGTCATCACTATATTGCTTTGAAAACAAATATGGATACTTACTTTTCAAGTCGGGCAACTCTGCTGGAGTCGTATTTGCAAACAGCCTATCAAAACGATCTATCTTTATGTCTACAGACATAGCCGCTATATCTGGATTTAATTGAGTGTCGTTTTTGCAGGCTACAAAAGCGACTAAAATCAACATCATACCAAGTATTTTCTTCATGTGAATTTGTATCTTTAGGCTTCTTAAACGTAAGAAAATAAAATTCATTTTTTAACCTGTCATTTAAAAATGCAAAAATACGGGTTACAAACTTAAAGACATCGATATGCAAGAGGATAAAGTAGTAGATTATATTGTAAACTGGTTAAAAGAATATGCTACCAATGCTAAGATGAGTGGTTTTACAGTTGGGATAAGTGGCGGGATAGATAGTGCGCTTACTTCTACACTTTGCGCTAAAACTGGGTTTCCAACACTTTGTGTAGAAATGCCTATTCACCAAGCTCAAAGTCAGGTTTCAAGGGGGCGAGAGCATATTGCACAACTCAAAGAGCGCTTTCCCAATGTCTCTAGCATAGAAGTAGACCTCACTCCTTTTTTTGAAACCTTCAAAACGGCAGTTCCTGATGCATCTGATAATGAGAATTTATTTTTAAGTCTTGCTAACTCACGCGCAAGAATGAGAATGACCACTTTATATTATTTTGCAGGATTACACAAGTATCTTGTAGCTGGGACTGGGAATAAAGTAGAAGATTTTGGTGTTGGATTTTATACAAAATATGGAGATGGTGGTGTTGACCTCAGCCCAATTGCAGATTTAATGAAGTCTGACGTATTTAAACTTGCGGCGGCTGTTCAAGTTCCTGAGCGTATTTTACAAGCAAAACCTACTGACGGATTGTGGGGTGATGACCGTACCGATGAAGACCAAATAGGTGCCACGTATGATCAATTAGAATGGGCTATGCAACAAGACGAAAAAGGAAAAATTGACAAGGATTTTGAAGGCGAAGAAAGACGTGTTTTTGCACTTTATAAAAGACTAAATAATGCAAACCAACACAAAATGTTACCGATACCTGTATGCGAAATACCCGTTCATCTATTTAAATAAACGTTTTGTCGATTTATAATTAAAAATCATTACATCCGATTCTTTTCTTTGTAAATTCGAAAACCCTAAACAAGTTCCCCCTTAAATGACTTGTTCTGTAACATATTGAAACACATATTCTATGGACAAAGTTCTAATTGCGGACCATCACCCAATCACTAGAAAGGGGATTACCTCAATTTTAAACAACGAAGGAAATTATGAAGTCATCAGCACCATAAGTGATGGAAATGATTTATTAAAAGTACTTACAAAAACTGAAGTGGATATTCTAATACTTGAAATAGATATCCCAAATCTCAACAGCATTACAGCTATAAAAGCTATAAAAAGAGAATTCCCTCATGTGAAAATTCTCGTACTAAGCTGCCATCCTGAAGAAATGTACGCACTTAGCGCTATTAAGTATGGTGCTGCTGGATATGTCTCAAAAACAGCTTCTATACAACGCGTGCTTGATGCTATAAATCAAATTCAACGTGGTGGTATTTACCTGAATGAATCGTTAAGCAAACGACTTATAAGTGACGGTAATACGACACAAGGGCTTGCTTATAAATATATGAAGTTGTCTAGTAGAGAGATCGAGGTTCTCAATCTTTTATCAAACGGAAAGCGAAACAAAGAGATCGCAGCCAACTTAAATATCAACGAAAAAACGGTAAGTACTTATAAAATGCGTTTGCTTAAAAAACTTGAAGCTCAAAATGTAGCCGAATTAATAAAGCACGCTCGTTTACTACAAAACACCACAAATATTTAGAATATAACGCTTATACCTAGTTTTTCTGCTAGCAATTTCAGAAGCTGTCTGTATAAAAGTATTTCTTCTATGATTTCTCTATTATTTGAGTTATTAATACACTTATCCATGAGTCCCTTAATTCTTTTTTGAATAAGATAGTATCTCATTTTCCAAATAGTTTGTGTTACTTTCCGAACAACTTGATCTTCCAATTTAACCACGAAAACTTGTTGAGAATCCCATCTATGGAGTGGAATTTGCTCATACTTCATAAGAATAGTAGATACTAAAGAACTTTCATCATTATTTAAATCTTTCAACAACTCATCAAGTTTAAGCTCGCTATTAGTATTACAGTTTAAGATTATTTTGTTGTATATATTTTGGAAATCTCTATTAGAAAATTCAATCTCATCTTCCTGCAAATCAAGATATATCTTTTCATAAACTTTTAATTCTCTTTTTACTTCTTCAAACAAGTTTTCAGGATCGTCAGAATCTGATATAAATATTTCCTCATAAATGTCTTGTTGATTTGAATGTAAAATCAATGATTCAATTAATATTTTTTCAAGTTCAACAATACGGTCTACTTTTTCAATCGTACCTTCTCTTTGATCTGGTACTTTAGAAAGAGCGTCTGAAGCCCCACTTGTATTTCCTTTTTTTACCGCTTCTTTTTTATTCTTATTAAGGATTTGAGCAAGTGTATTATACAACACAGCTTCCGAAATCTCCATAATACGAGAACACTCTTGTACATAGATTTCTCGTTTAATGGTGTCTGGTATTTTCGAAATACTCTCCACCATATCTCGCACCGTGCTTGCTTTCTTCACAGGATCACCTGCGGCTTCTTCCACAAGCAAGTTGGCTTTATACTGAATAAAATCTTTTGAATTGGCATTAAAATAAGCCAGAATATCTTCTTTGTTATGCTTTCGCGAAAAGCTATCAGGATCTTCTCCCTCTGGAAATGAACATACTTTAACGTTCATTCCTTGTTCCAGAATTAAATCAATTCCACGTAACGCGGCTCTTTGTCCTGCGGCATCGCCGTCAAAGAGGACTGTAATATTTTTAGTAAGCCGATTGATTAATCGTATTTGCTCTGGCGTAAGTGCTGTTCCAGAAGAAGATACTACATTTTCTATCCCCGATTGGTGCATCTGGATCACGTCTGTGTATCCTTCTACCAGATAGCAATTATCTTCTTTAGCTATGGATTGTTTTGCGTAGTAAATTCCATACAGCACCTTACTTTTATGATAGATATCACTCTCTGGCGAATTAAGGTATTTTGCTGCTTTTTTATCACTCGTTAAAATACGTCCTCCAAATCCAAGAACACGACCACTCATTGAGTGAATAGGGAACATCACACGTCCTTTAAAGCGGTCAAATTGCTTTTCATCCTTGACAATGGTAAGCCCTGTTTTTTCTAAGAATTCTAACTTATACCCTTTACGTAAAGCCTCACTTGTAAAAGCATCCCATTGGTCTGGATTATATCCTAGCTCAAACTTCTTAATCGTTTCTGGTGTAAACCCACGTTCTTTAAAATAAGTACCTCCTATGGCTTTTCCTTGCTCTGAATTTAATAATGTTTTGTGGTAGTAGTCCCGTGCATATTCACTTACGATGTATAGATTTTCTCTAATGGTCGCTTGCTCTTTTTGCTCATCGGTTTGCTCGGTCTCATCGACCTCTATATTGTATTTTTTTGCAAGGTATTTAATTGCTTCAGGATAGGTAAAGTGCTCATGCTCCATTAAGAATGCAACAGAGTTCCCTCCTTTTCCACTTGAAAAATCCTTCCAAATCTGCTTTACAGGAGAGACCATAAAACTAGGCGTACGCTCATCAGAGAACGGGCTTAATCCTTTAAAGTTACTTCCTGATTTTTTAAGCACCACAAAATCTCCGATCACCTCCTCTACACGAGCAGTTTCAAAAACTTTATCTATGGTTTCTTTTGAGATCAATCTTTAAAAAAGTTAGTCTGTAAAAATAGGAAAAACCTCGGTCATAGATCAGAAAACTGCGAGTAAAGAAAATTCCGCTTTCGCGAAAGCGGAACACTTACACGAAAACGGAACTTCAATAAAAACAACCTAGCTTCTTTATGCTTAATCCAAATCAAAGCGAAAACCTAGTGAAATATTACGCTCTTCTACAAGATTGTCTTTAAAAATAGGGTTGAGATCATACTTTACATACAATCCTATATTATCATATCCTACGTAACCGCTCAACCCATATATAAAATTATTAGTGTTGAATCCTCCACGTTCTTTTAATTTTACATCATTCCCTTCTGCACTGTCAAACTTTAACTTTTGCATGGTTCCAAGATTTAGTCCTGCATATCCTCCTACTCCAATTTTAAATTTATTGTGTGTAGAAAAACGAATGTCATCTCCTTCTCCACGTCTTTTTGCTGGACCAAATTCAAAATGCACAGGAACGACTAGATTTCCTAATCTCAATTTACTTTTATCCAAGTCACGATCAAATTCTTGAAGAACTATTTGATCTCCGTCCCTTACAAAGAATTGATTATCCTCAGGCTTTAATCCGTTAAATTGAAAAGATAATCCGTATTTAAAACGTAACCAGCCACTATTTTCAAAAACTCTTGTTGTCCAAGCAACACCAAGCTCAGCAAAACGGCTTCCAGCGACTTTATACGGAGAATCCTCTAGTGATCTACCATCAGCAAGAGCATTGTTCAAACCAAACGCAAACACAAAATCTGAACGGGTACGCCTGTCGTGATTTACGCGTCTTACACCTTTGCCATTATCTATGGCAACCCCAAAAACTCTTTTGCCATCTGCATCTTCTCCACCAAAACCTACAGACACTTGTGTTGGCTGATTCTGAACTCCATTACGCTCTACTAATGCAATTTGAGCATCGATAATCGTCGTTTTATAATCAATATTTTTAGCAACGTATTCTGCCCATTCTTTCTTCTCTGCTTCCCCTTCTTCAGCGGTCATATTGTCTTTTTCAATTTGTTTATTAATATAACTTACTCGCCCTTTAAGTTGATCTTTTTCAAATTGAATAGCCTCTGCTCTTTTCTGTTTTAAATATTCAATACGTTCTTTTTTCTCTTGCTCTTTTTCTTTTCTATACTCAATTTGAGCTTGTGTTTCTGTTGTTTCTGATGTGTCTTGGGCATTTATATTTTGACCAAAGATTCCCATGCTCGCCACTAGGGCAAATCGTATTAATGTTCTCATAATTGTGTGTTTTATGCTTTTGGAAGTGCGCTTGATGAAGGCTTTCTCAAAAGCGAATTGATGAATTAATTTTAATTATTTCTATTTACGACTGCGTCTTTTGTTCTTTCAAATCCTTCAATAACTGCCTCGAAGATTTTGTTTCTAAAAGATGTTGGTGCTACTTCTGCTTCTACGTCTAGGAGCAATGCGTTTGCATCTACAGTGTTCGTTTTTTGATTAAATGTTTGTTTGCTTATAATTTCTCGTTGTGCATTTTTAAGAAGTGCTTCAATTTCTGCATCAGTTACTGAACTTTTATCTTCTGCTTGAGCAACAACTATATCTTCTGTTTTTGCTTTCGCGAAAGCTTTATCTTCTTTTACATCCACACGGCTCTTCATCTCTTTACTTTCAGTTTCAGCAATAACAACTTCTTCTGTCATAGCCTTCTTTTCTAGATTCGATTCTAAACTGTTTTTATTTTGCTGACTTCCTTGAACAACTACTTCGTTCTTTTCTAAAGAAGTATTTTGAGAACTCGTGGTTGTTTTTACAGTTGATTTTTCATTTTCGATAGCTTCTTGTTCTAATACAATCGCTTCTTTTATTTGCTGTAAGTTCTCTACTTCATTCTCCTTCGGTGTGATAATTTCTTCTGTTGGATCTATAAATACAGGATTTTCATTTGTATCAACTAGTACTGGTGCTGTATCTGTATTCATATTTTGAAATAAAAATAAGGCTACCAATGCGCCTCCCACAAAACTAGCCGCAATAGACATCCATAGGACGCGTTTACTTTTTTGAACCCCTTGTTCTGCGTCAAGTTTGGAAGAAATTCGATCCCAAGCCGCCATGGTAGGCTCAATGGTGCGCTCTTCTAAACGCTCTTTCATATTATCTTCTAGCTTAATCGGTGCCATAACTCAACTTATTTTCTGCGTTTAACTTAGATTGTAATAACTTACGTGCTTTAAACAATTGCGACTTTGAAGTCCCTTCTGAAATCCCTAATGACTTTGCTATTTCCTGATGTTTATACCCTTCAATAGCATACATAACAAAAACAACACGGTATCCTTCTGGCAATTCGTCTATGAGTTGCTGTATATGAGACACATCCAACTCATCTTTAATATTATTTACACTATCTCCTGTTTCAAAATCTCCATCGTCTGAGAAATACATTTTTTTGACAGTTCGCAAATAAGAAATACTCTCTCTTACCATAATTCTTCGAATCCATCCTTCAAAGCTTCCTTCTCCTTTATAACTATGTAAATGTGTGAATACTTTTAAAAACCCATTACACATGGCTTCTTCTGCTTGATGAATATCTTTTATATAATACCTGCAAACGCTCAGCATTTTTCCTGAATGCAACTCATAGAGACGTCTTTGAGCAGCTCGATCCTGCTTAATCGCCTTTTTAATGAGTTGTTTTTCGTTTGTAAATTGTATGACTTTCATCAATGTTAAAGATGGTTTCTATGTATATAGACGCACCCTTTTTAAAAAAGGTTGCCTGATGGATAAAAAATTAAAGGTATTAAACTCCAGAGCAAGCTCTGGACACTAAAAATCGACCTAAGAGTTAAGGTATTAAAGCTACCCTTTATATTTCATAGGGAGGTACACCACTTTTTTGGTTTCAAAAAAGTCTTCTCCATAATAGTTAGTAAGATCATAAATTTGAGCTGTTGTATACTTTGCAAGTTCTTCTGTAAGATCTCCACCTTTGAGATATAAGATTCCGTTTTTAAGTTCGTGTACGCTTTTCTTTTTTATGTGGTTTCGTACCCAACGTACAAAGGTTTCCATTTGCGCTACTGCCCTACTTACGATAAAATCATAGTGTCCTGAGACATTCTCTACACGATCGTTTGTTGTTTTTACGTTGGTAAGTCCTAGCCCAGCAACGACCTCATCTACCACTTTGATCTTTTTACCAATACTGTCTACCAAATGAAATTGAGTTTCAGGAAATAAAATAGCCAAGGGAATCCCAGGAAACCCTCCACCTGTACCAACATCCAATACCTGAGCACCAGGCTTAAACTCCATCACTTTTGCAATCCCCAAAGAATGAAGCACATGACGCAAATATATATCCTCTATATCCTTACGGCTCACCACATTAATTTTAAGATTCCAGTCTTGATATACATCTTTAAGGGTTGCAAACTGTTGCGTTTGCTCTTCAGTTAGATTCGGGAAGTACTTTGTAATGATATCCATAGGTAAAAGGTATTGGGCAAAAGTACCTAAATTACACGTTAATTTTAACACAAGACAGTTACGAATCTGGAATATATCGTTATTTTTGTGTAAAAAGTTTTGAGTTTCCGCTTTTCATAAAGCTACCCCCTTAAAACAAGTATTATATACCTTGCCAAGTTCGTAAACAAATCAAGGTGCTATTTAAAATTATATGGAAACCAATATTAAATTTTCACGCGCAGATTCTGCTAAATTCTTCAGAACTCTAAACAAGCGCGTAAATTCATACTTCAAAGAAAATAATATAAAACGTACTGGAAACTGGAAACTCTATGGCAAAGCCATTGTTATGTTCTCTATGTATCTAGTACCTTACTTCTTGTTCTTAACATTAGATATGCCAGGCTGGATTCAATTACTCTTAACATTTGTAATGGGTGTAGGAATGGCTGGTGTAGGAATGAATGTGATGCATGACGGAAACCACGGCTCTTTCTCAAGTAAAAAATGGGTGAATAAACTCATGGGAGGAAGTATTTACATTCTAGCTGGGAATGTATACAATTGGCAAGTGCAACACAATGTATTACATCATACATACACCAATATACATGGACATGATGAAGATATGGAAGCAGGGAGAGTGTTGCGCTTTTCTAAACATGGAGAGTGGCACAAACACCACAAATTTCAACATTACTACTCATTTATCCTTTATGGATTATTAACGATCAATTGGGTGATCACTGCAGATATTACTCAAATGAAACGTTACATTAAACGTAAATTATCTTACGGCAAATTACAAAGTCCTACCAAGCAATGGAGTACACTTGTAATTACAAAAATTATATACATAAGTATGTGGATTGTAATACCTCTT
>NZ_CALEMI010000086.1 GCF_937910895.1 uncultured Dokdonia sp.
TTTACCGGTAAGTTTATTGGTTCTTTTCTTCTTCCATCGTAAGAAGATTGCCAATTAGTTATTTTTGGACTAAAAACCACCTCAAGGGCAAACTTTGATAATCTCGCCTCAATATATCTTGAAGCTGCAGATCTATCACCTGTTAAAATATTTCCCCAGTTACCTTGAGTTTCAATTAAAAGATCTTTTTGCCCTATCTGAACCATTGCATCAGCAATACTTGCATCTCCGTGAGGATGGTATTGCATTGTATGACCTACAATGTTAGCAACTTTATTAAAGCGTCCATCATCTAAATCTTTCATTGAATGAAGAATCCTTCTTTGAACTGGCTTAAACCCATCTTCAATAGATGGAACAGCACGTTCAAGAATTACATAAGAGGCGTAATCCAAAAACCAGTCCTTATACATACCAGAAACCCTAATTAAAGAATCTCCTAAATTTTCCTCATCCATATTGTCTGAATTTATCAAATTCTTCATTTATGTTTCAATTCTGTCCAATTCAACTTTAAGATTATCAATTATAAATTTTTGTCTATCTGGTGTGTTTTTTCCCATGTAGAAAGAGAGTAATTCTTCAATCATCAACGCTTTATCTAGCATCACAGGAGCCAATCGGATGTCTTCTCCAATAAAATATTGGAACTCATCTGGAGAAATCTCTCCGAGTCCTTTAAATCGAGTAATTTCAGGCTTAACGCCCAGCTTAGCCATCGCATCTTGACGTTCTTGCTCACTATAGCAATAGATCGTTTCTTTTTTATTACGAACTCTAAACAACGGAGTTTCCAAAATATATAAATGCCCTTCTTTGATAAGCTCTGGAAAGAACTGTAAGAAAAATGTGATTAATAACAGTCGGATGTGCATCCCGTCTACATCGGCATCGGTAGCGATTACGATGTTGTTGTATCGTAAATCTTCGATAGATTCTTCGATATTCAATGCGGCTTGTAGGAGATTAAATTCTTCATTCTCATACACAATTTTCTTGGTGAGTCCGTAGCTATTTAAAGGCTTTCCTTTTAAACTAAAAACGGCTTGTGTATTTACATCTCTTGATTTTGTAATCGATCCACTTGCCGAGTCTCCCTCGGTAATAAATAAGGTAGATTCTAGGTTTCGTTCCTTCTTACTATCCGTCAAATGAATCCGACAATCTCTCAGTTTTTTATTGTGCAAGCTCGCTTTTTTTGCTCTATCTCTTGCTAACTTTCGGATGCCAGATAAATCCTTACGTTCCCGTTCTGCCTGTAAAATCTTTCGCTGTAAAGCATCTGTAACCTCAGGATTTTTATGTAAAAAATTGTCTAAGGCAGTTTTAAGAAAATCATTGATATAGGTTCGTACCGTAGGCAATTCTCCACCCATATCTGTACTCCCCAATTTAGTTTTGGTTTGGGATTCAAATACAGGTTCCATCACCTTGATACTAATCGCAGACACAATGGATTTACGGATATCTGAAGCTTCATAGTTTTTTCCAAAAAATTCTCTAATGGTTTTGACTACGCTTTCGCGAAAAGCTGCCTGATGTGTCCCTCCTTGCGTGGTATTTTGTCCGTTGACAAACGAGTGATACTCTTCTGAATATTGACTTTTACTATGGGTCATGGCAACCTCTATATCTTCCCCTTTCAAATGAATGATAGGATATAATCGATCTCCTTCTGCTATGCTTTCTGACAGTAAGTCTTTTAATCCGTTTTCTGAAAAGAACTTTTCTCCATTAAAAATAATAGTTAATCCTGGATTGAGATATACATAATTTTTAATCAGACGTTCTACATATTCACTCCTGTATTTATAGTTTTTGAAGATCATCTCATCAGGCGTAAAAGAGACTTTTGTCCCTCTACGACGAGATGTTTCATCTAGTAAATCTTGATTACTTAATTCGCCTCGTTCAAACTCTGCCGAAGCAGATTTGCCATCACGGGTAGACTCGACTCTAAAATAGCTTGAAAGTGCATTGACGGCTTTGGTACCTACCCCATTCAATCCTACTGATTTTTTAAACGCACGCGAGTCATATTTTCCTCCTGTGTTCATTTTTGAAACCACATCGACTACTTTTCCAAGAGGAATCCCACGTCCATAATCTCGTACAATCACTTTTTCTCCTTGAATAGAAATCTCAATAGTTTTACCAGCTCCCATGACAAATTCATCAATACAGTTGTCAAGCACCTCTTTTACAAGAATATAGATACCATCATCTGCACTGGAACCGTCACCCAGTTTTCCAATATACATCCCTGGCCGCATACGAATATGCTCCTTCCAATCAAGCGATCGGATATTATCCTCGTTATATTGTGTTTCTTCAGTCATAATTGTAGGTAGAACGGCTAATATAAGACATCATAAGCGCTTATAAAACCTGATAAAAGAGAAGTAATCAACAATTTTATGAAAAGAACTGTTGATTGTTTTCAGCACACCAATAAGATACGTTTTAAAGGGATATTATAGCCATAAATCATAATATATAATTTATAAAATGCAGTGAATCCCAGAACAAATTCTGGATATTAAAAATCGATTCAAGAGTCAAGATCTTAAATTTCAACCTGAACTGGAGCAAGTCTTAAATCACACTTGACACTGAAACATTTTCAGTAAACAGCAGGATTAATTCAACCAACTATTTTGTATGCTTCTTTCAGAATTCACTAAACTGCGTCTCACGAATAAAAATGGAAAGAAAACGCAATTATAGTATCTTTAAAAAAAAATGTCATGGCAAAAAAAAGTAAATCTGATTTCTTTATCTATTTGATAGGAATTGTAATTATAGGTTTTGTAGTCTTTCAAATTATAGGATACATACTCCCAGATCAGGAACCTGATTATACAGGAACTTTCTTACTAGAAGCTGTTATGCAAAGAAATGGGGGAAGAGATTCTTGGAGCGACATAAAGAAAATGTCTTACACAAAGTCTTTTCAGTTGTTTAATGAGGACGGTACAATAGAAAAAGACCTTACAGAGCACCACATATATAATTTTACAGATGGGGTTAATCGTGAAGTAACCTGGAGGAAAGGAGATACATTATATGAGATCCATCGATCAGATAGTGCAATCTATCAAATTAGAAATGGCGTACTAGATACACAGGTAACTCCAGAACAACTACAGTCAAAACTGAATGCTGCCACCTTTGTGGTTGGGCTTCCGTTTACACTAGACAGCTCATCGGCTACACTAACCTATGAGGGCACTACAGAGTTTCAACAGGCTTCTTGTCATGTTTTAAAAGTTACATTCCAAGAATCTACAGATGTGTGGAGACTTTATTATGAGAAAGAAACACTTGCATGGAAGGGCTATTGGGTACAAACTGCAGATCACTATAGTTTGGTGATTAATGAAGAAATGATTGATGTGGGTGGGTTTACGCTTTCGCGAAAGCGTAAAAGCTACAGAACCGATGCGCAACAACATCCAACATACATAAGAGCATCGTATGAATATGACAACTACATTATAGAATAACGCTGACTATACAATGCCTCCCTCTAGTTTCATAAATTGAGAAGGTGTCAAGTTGCTAAATCGCTTAAATGACTTATTAAAGGTTACTTTATTGTTATACCCAACTTCGTAAGCAATATCTATGATATTGAGATTTTCCTTATTAGACTTGAGTAATTTCATAGCTTCTTCTACTCTATATTTATTGATGAGTTCAAAAAAATTAAGTCCAAAATGTTCGTTGATTACTTGGGATGCATTATGACGTGTGGTTCCTAGACGATCAGCAATAGTTTCTAGCTTTATAGTATTTTGACGGTATACCTTTTCTTCTTCAAGTAAGTGAACTAACTGTTCTTTAAGCTCATTAGAGAAACTTGTGGTAAGCCCAGAGTTTTTGTATTTGATGATTTCTTTTTTGAGAAACTGAACCGTCCCAACAAGTACTTGAGGGTTTGCATACGCTATATACCCGACATATAATACTAATACTGACATAGCCAAAAACTGAATACTAGAGGCTGCTCCTTTAAAATCTTCCTTAATAAAAATATAAGCATACAAGATATATGAAGCTGCATACACGGTATGAATAATCATAATGGTACGCTGGAGTTTTACTTTTTTAGGAGTCGTTTTAGCAGATTTTATAGCATTTTTACGGTATAATCTAAATGTAAAATATCCATAAACAATAAGTGACAAAATCTTTATGGTAGTGATATATTCCAAATAAGGATGTTTTTCATATTGCCCCACCCCTAGCATCACTTCTAATTTCTCTTCTGCAGATAAGGTATAAATCGGAATAAATACAATAATGAGTCCTAGGGTAGGTAAGAGATGAATTAGATCTGCTTTTTTAAATGTGTAATTTTCTGTAATTCTTTTGAAGTAAAAATATAAAACAGGGCCGTATAAAAATGACAAGAATGTTGACATATTTTGTGTATGCGGCTGATAAAATGTATAATTACTTATATAGAGGGTTGTATGGATCAAGAAAAAAGAGTGCATTAAAACAAATAATCCAATAAGCCCATTGGCAACTCTATCTGTACGTCTTCTAATATTAAGTACAAATGCTATAAAAATTCCAATAAGCCCAACATATAGGTAAAAGAATGAGCTTAAACTAAATTTTACGGTATAATCATCCTGTAAAGCGATAAGTCTTGGATCATCATAAATATATTCATAAGCACTATTTGTTAATATAGAAAAGTCGCCTGTTGCTAAAATATACTTTCTAAGATTTTCTACCGCGATTGCTGCTTCACCTTCTTTTGCAGCTTCTAATGACATTTGTTTATAGGCTGCCGCTTCTTCAGTTTTAAAATCTACAACAGGCTCTTCTTGAGGAGCCATATTAAAACTTGAAAAGCTAAATAGTAGTACTAGTAAAAAAGCAATACGGAGTATAATTTTAGAGACTTGCATATTGGATGGTATTATACGATCAATTACTTAAAGGTACAAAATTGTCGTACATAACCAAGTTTTGCGGTACGTACCGATAAAAGTTTACGCACACTTTTATAAATATCAAAAATGATATTAAAAACAAAAAATAGTTTAATTAATTGATTATCAAAAAATTAAATAGTAAACTTTTGTCAGTGTCTAAAAAATACAAGGTAAAAAATGATCGGATTATTTTGTTGTTAAAGTTTTGTCGATTATTGTAAAACATAACAGTTTATCACAAAATGTTTAACTTAACCACTTTAGAAATCTCTATTATCAAGATACTTTTTGGTCTATAATCTCTAATGCACTAGCCACCGTATCCATTTTTTCGATCTCATCATCTTCGATGGTAATGTCAAAATGATCTTCTACATCAAGTACAACATCTACTAGATTTGCAGAGTTGATATTTAATTCATTTATCAAATGACTCTTGGGTGTAATATCATCTACAGAAACATCTTCTGGTAAATAAATTTTAATAATCTTCTTTAGTGCATCATAGTGATCTGTATTCATAGTCGTCTTATTTTTTTTATTTTTATGTAGTATATTTTTTAAAAAGCATACAGCAATTTACATCTCCGAAACCAAAACTAGCCTTTGCTGCTATCTTTATAGGTGTTTTCAAGGTTTTATTAGGAATCCGATTTTCAGCTACAATGGCTGTAATATCAGGATGAATATCGTCACAATTACGATTTCCAAAAACCATGCCTTCATGTAATTCTATAATAGTTGCTACAGTTTCTATACTTCCCGCCGCCGCAAGACAATGCCCTGTCATACTTTTAAGAGAATTAATATACGGAAACGCTGTTCCTGATCTTCCTAAAGCCTCACTCCAATTTTTTATTTCAGTCGGACACATCCCTGTGGCGGTAAGATGTCCGTTAATAGTATCTATTTCCTCTGGATTCACAGCCGTATTTTCTAATGCATCTTTAATACAGCGTTGTACAGCAACACTATTAGGAGCGGTCATACTTCCTGATTGTCGTTGTCCACCACTATTGACTGCACCTCCCAATACCTCAGCATAAATGGTTGCTTTTCTAGCGATGGCACTTTCCAGACTTTCAAGTACCAAGGCTCCTGCCCCACTTCCAGGTATAAAACCACTAGCATCGCTCTGCATCGGCCGACTTCCTAATTCTGGATGATCGTTATGTTTTTTATTGAGTACCCGCATCGCATCAAAACCTCCCCAGATATAAGGGCCTGAATCATTACAGCCACCTACAAGCATTCGTTTTGCATAGCCGTGTGCAATGCGATCATAGCCCATTAAAATACTTTCTGTTCCTGTAGTACAGGCACTAGAGTTGGTCGTTACCTGATTACCACATCCTAAATACCCCCCTAAATACGCACTAATCCCACTTGCCATCGTTTGAATAACAGTAGTGCTTCCTAAACGTTTTACTTTTTTATCATCGGTCAGATAAATGGCTTTCCTAAACTTTTCTGCTCCGAGAAGTGATGTGCCAAAAATGATTCCGCTCTCATAATCTACGGTATCCTTATCGGTGACGGTCAGCCCTGCGTCTTTCCAAGCATCAACACCCGCAATCATCCCGTAGATGATCCCTGTGGCATCAAGGTCTTTTAATTGTAAAGGTGTGAAATACTCAGCTAATAAATCGTCTGGAATTTCAGGCTCGCCAGCAATTTGGCATCCAAAGTTTAAATCGGCAAGTTGTTGTTGGAACCGGATGCCTGAAGTTCCATTTTTGAGTGCTTCTGTAAACGCTGGAATTCCTACGCCGTTAGGAGCACAAACGCCCAATCCTGTGATAACAACTCTTTTTTTCATAATGATACTTGGAAAACCCCAGCTAATTCGCCTTGACAGACAAGCTCATGAGCTTGATTATATAGTTTTACGTGACACTTTAATTTATGAAATCGGAAATACTTGACTTCTGAAATTACGGTTACTTTTTCATTCGGATAGACTGGTTTTAAAAACGAAACATCAGCACTTGTAAACGCCACTTTCATCGTTTCTAGAGCTATTTTGTCTTTCAGCAAATAAATACCTAAACTCACCAATCCTATCTGCGCCATACATTCCGTTAAAATCACACCTGGTGTTACTGGATGATCTTTAAAATGTCCTTTATAAAAATACGCATCTTCTTTAAATGTATAGTTTCCTTTTATGCGCTGTTCACTCACTTCTTCGATCTCATCTACAAATAAGAACGGCTCTGTGTAAGGTAATAGCGATATGATCTCTTTTGTATTCATCGTATATGATCTCCTCCATCTACAGGAAGAATGGCTCCATTTATCCAAGAAGCTTCATCTCTGCACAATAAATACACCGCATTTGCCACATCTTCTGGTAGTGTTAATCGATGGTATGGATTCCGTTCTATGGACTTCTCTTTCATCACGTCACTACCTGGTATTAATCGTAAACTTTCGGTATCTGTCACGCCTGCTTGGATGCAATTTGCTTTAACGCCTATTGGTGCAAACTCTAAGGCAATGCTTCGGGTGATACTTTCTAGGGCTGCTTTTGCGGCAGCAACGGCGCCGTATTGTTTCCATGCTTTTCGACTTCCTTCACTTGTAAAAGCAACCACTCTGGCATCTGGTGAGAATAAGTTCGCTTTCGCGAAAGCGGACACCCAATCATACAAACTAATCGCCATTGCGTCTATAGTCAGCGTAAAATCTTCATTACTTAAAATGGGTCCATCATCATCGTGGAGTGGTTTTAGATTGCCTCTCGCCACACTATGAACGAGTGTTTTAAACGTTGAAACTCCTACGGTGTTGACTAATTCTGTAATGACAGTAGTTCTTTTTTCAGGATTCATCGCGTCTGTATTAAAAGCAACGACGTTTGCGCCATGGGATTTCATTTCTTGAATGGCTTCTTCAAAAGTAGCTAAGACGCTCCTTCTACTGCGATGCACGATACAAATATGCATTCCTTCACGCGCGAGTTTTTTTGCTGTAGCAAGTCCTAAACCGCTACTGCCACCTAGAATAATTGCCCATTTACCTATATAATCTTGTTTCATAGCGATCATCAATTACCATTTTAATAATACGCGTTGCGCAGAAAAACCAGGCCCAAAACTAAGCATAATTCCTATATCATTTTTAGGAAGTTCTTTATCTAAAAATCGCTCTAAAACGTAGAGTACCGTGGCACTACTCATATTTCCATATAATTTTAATACTTCCTTGGTATCATCTATATTCTTGCCGAGTTTACCAAAAAGATCTTCCACAGTTTCTACTATTTTACGTCCGCCAGGATGAAATATCAAATGGTTTACGGCATGGATGTCTAATCCATTTTTTTCTAGAAACGGATGGATAATATCTGGAAATTGTTGCGCAATAGTCTCAGGTACTGCTTGATCCAAAATCATTTGTAATCCTGTATTTACCAATTTAAACCCCATCATGTGTTGTGCATCATAAAAGTGATACATAGCCGTATCTACGATTTCTGGACCACTGTCTTCTTCTTTTGAAGAGAGCAAAACACAGGCAGCACCATCGCCAAAAATAGCGGCACTGACCACATTTACCATAGAGAAATCTGTATGCTGGAAAGTAGCTGTGGGGCTTTCGATCGCAATCACTGCTGCACGTTTTTCTGGGTTGGCTTTTAAAAATTCATTGGCATAAATCACCCCCGAAACACCTGCTGCGCATCCCATTTCTGTAACGGGTAGCCGTACAATGTCTTGTCGTAATTGCAAACTATTGATCAAATAGGCATCTAGCGACGGAATCATAATGCCTGTACAGCTTACAGTAATAATATAATCTAAGGATTGTGGAGACCAATTGGCTTTGGTAAGTGCTTTATCAAGTACTTGTTCTCCTAATTTTACAACTTCTCGTGTGTAGATATCATTTTTTTCTTCAAAACTCGTCGCTGTAAACACTTCTTCTGGAGCCATAATACTGTAGCGTTTGTCTACCGCTGCATTCCCAAAAATCTTTTTTACTTTACGTTTAAAGCGATCTTCTTGATCATGTAACCAAATGTCCAGAAAAGGAATAATTTCGTCTGTGGTTCTGTGGTATTTTGGAAGTTGTTTTGCTACCGTTGTAATCTTTACATTCATAGGGTTTTAATTAACCACAGATATCGAAATGCCCATTTCCAAGTAATCTCAGAATGTTTTAATTTCAATTGTTGTGCAACTATTTTTAGTTCTTGCTTTTTAAATGCGCTAGCTATAGAAATAAGTCCATCATTTTTAGCAATATGGCTCTTGATAAAAATACGACTAAATAATCTAAATAACTGATAGGCGATTTTACTTCTTTGTAAGTCGTTTATAACAACGGCAATTTGCGCAAGGGCTACAAATTGTCTCATAAATACAAGAATTTCTGGATTTTTAAAGTGATGTAATGTAAGTGTGCATACAATGATATCACACTCAAACGATTCTTGATCGATTGTTAATATATCTTTTACTTCTAACGCTATGTTTTGATAAGCAGTTGACAGCTCTCTTCCCATCGCAATACTTTGCGGACTTAAATCAAGACCGACTAAGTGTAAGTGAAGGTTTTTAGGTTTAAAATAATCTGCGATGAGACGCAACATCTCTCCATCGCCACAGCCTACATCTACAATGGTCCATTCTTTTTTTAAGGGATTTTCTATAAAAAGACGTTCTAGAGCTTTTATGGTAATACGGTTTCCTCCTAGTAATTTGTTGACTCTAGAGATGTCTAAGAGTGCTTTTTGCAACTCTGTTTGAGAGATCGCAGGGTCATCCATAAGTTCTTGCTCACTGGATCTTATTGTTAAGTCTCTCATACTAATGCCGTACCGTGTGTGGATTTAATAATTGTTTTTAATAGATAGGGAGAGGTACTTACGATAGAAACTCCCATACGGGTGAGTCTTTTGTGTTGTAGTGCATTTTGAATCCACCGTCCTATGTTGAGTCTTTTTTGAAAGGCATCATTCCACGCTTTTGTATAGTGTTGTTCTAATTGTGATCTGGTCAATGTATATGATTTTTGTTGTACTAATAGGCTTGAAATGATCTTAGCGCTATGAATTGCCATCGCCATACCGTTACCACATAGTGGATGAATCAATCCCGCACTATCTCCTATCATAAATATATGATCGACGATGGGCTCTTTCTTATCGAATGATATTTGACTTATGGTAACAGGCGCTTCAAACACCATCTCGCTATTTTCAAAGAAATGCTTAAGTGCTTTGTTTTTGTAGAGCACTTCCTGTTGATATTCTTCTATATTTTTATATTTTTTAAAGGATGCATAATCGGCAAGATAGCATGCATTCACGTGATCTGTTTCTACTTTTGAGAGTCCGCAATAGCCTCCATTAAAATTATGAAGTGCAACGAGATCGTCTGGAAAATCTGACTTATAATGTGCTTTAACGCCTAACCAAGCGGATTTTTTCTTTATGAATTTTCGCGAAAGCGTAATATCCATACTACTTCGTTTTCCGAAAGCTCCTAAAACGTAGTCTGCCGTATATTTTTGGTGCGTATTGGTCGTGACTTGAAATTGATCTTCTTTAAATTGTACATCGGTCACTGTGGCTTGTTGTACGTAAACGCCTAGCTTTATAGCTTGGTTTACCATTAATGCATCTAAGGCATAGCGGCTCATACCGAAACCTCCAAGCGGAAGTGTGATATCTAGTGTAGCACCTGACACACTTGAAAATTGAAATTTGTCTATTTTTTTTGCTTGGTGATCAAATGGGTAAACTCCTAATTTTTCGAGATATGAGAGCACTTCATTTGAGATATATTCACCACATACTTTATGTTTAGGATAGGGATTTTTTTCTATGAGTGTGACTTCAAAACCATCTTTTATTAAGTGAATCGCACTCGTAAGACCTGCAAGACCTCCACCTATAATTAAAACTTTTAGTTCCTTTTGACTCATGTATGAAGTTAACTTCACAGTAAAAATAGTTGTTATATAGTAACTAAGTACCATAAAAAAATAAAAAATGGCACTCATTAAGTTTGAAATAGTAATGTGTAAAATGATTTAGTATTCTTTATATATACTCGTAACTACTATTAAAAAAAAGATCATAATAGATATAACTATTTAACAATCAGCAATTAATATAAAATCATTGCCTTTTATAAATTTTTGTTAATTATTTGACAAATAATGACTTAATAGCCCATTATTTTAAATTAAAAATAAAAAAAATCATTTTTTTTTATAAAATAAAATGTAACTTAGTATTTCATTATTAACACTATATACCACAAAAACCTACATGCAGGATCAATTATTTAATATTCTTGACAAGTTATTAATTACTAATAAAATCAAACTTAATAAAGAGGAGTTGAAACTCCAATTATTGAGTCATCCCTCCTATCCAAGTTTACATGCGTTAACAGGGGTCCTTAAACATTTTGGAGTTCCTAATCTTGCATTACAAGTTCCTACAGATCAAGATACTTTAGATCAATTACCTCCTACTTTTATAGCAAATGTAAAAGGAGATAAGGGGATGTATTTAGGACTTATTGAGAAAAAAAACGATACAGTTAATATATACACAGATCATAAAGAAGTAAAAAACGTATCTAATGATGCTTTTTTTGAAGCTTGGGATGGTATTATTGTCGCCGTAGAAAAGGATGAGACTATTAAAGAAGAAAAGACAACGAGTACTTCTAAAATAGTACAATGGGTATTTATTGCTATAGGTTTAGGTGTGGGTATTGCATTGCTGAATAAAGCATTGGTATTTGAAGGGATTCATTACTTCTTGAGTATTGTTGGATTGATTCTAGCGGTACTTATTGTTGGTCATTCATTAGGCGGTATGATCGGGCCTTTATATGCTTTGAACTATCCCAAACAGACTCTCTCAGTATCACTTTTAAGTACCGCAGCATTTAGAACTGAAGATGATAAAAGTAAAGTCAATGCAGTTCTTAAGAGTATGCATGAAAAGGGTATTGAGCGAATCCTCAGTACTTTGACCGATAGGTGGTTTACTGATGACTTTATCGAACAAAACTCTATTGCTGTTGAGTCACGTTTACAACAAGTACTCGATACTAATCCAGAGGTCTTTTTAGAGGTCTTTCGTATCTATGCGGAAACAGAAATGTCACCATGGTTAAACCTTGTAAATCAACCTTGTCTTGTTCTTACTGGAGAGAATGATGGTGGTTGCAGTCCCAGACTTAACAAACTTATTGCAGAAGAATTACCAAATTCTGAATTATGCATTCTAAAAGATTATAAGCACTCACT